>NZ_JBDZYD010000003.1:194171-663201 GCF_040064235.1 Amycolatopsis melonis | reverse complement strand
CGCCGACAAAGTCGCCGACGACGAGATCCGCGCCGCCCGGCGCCGACGCGAACGCTCCTGACAAACCACATTTGCACTGTTCAGGGGCTATTCCGTTGGATATTCCGCGAGATGTCCGGGAACCCCGTCTCGACGTACCCGGCCGCAACCCCGGCGCCGTACGCCGCGGCCGTCGCCGCGATGAACCCGACGGCCCACCCGGCCGCCCGCCCGAACGCCGCCGCACCGACGTGCGTCGCGACGTTCGCCGCCGCCGCGGCGCAGCTGACCGGGGTCATGGGAAGCTCGACCTGCAACCGCTCGATGCTGCCGTCCTGAAGCCCGGCGGCCTTCTCGATCCTGTTCATCCTCGTCCTCGTCTCGGGTGACCGGTTGATCGCTCCGGACGCTAGCTTTGCCGCCCCCGCACCACATCCACCGATCTGACGAGCACGCCGGGTTCGAGGAAATCGTCGAGGACATTCCGCAATCCGCGTGAAAATCCTCGCATACCGGACATAACGGGCATCCTCTGGTAACTTCGCTGTCGAACCCGTCCGAAAAGACCGCACCCGCGGTACGGACGGGAATCTTCCCCCAGTGATCGGAGGAGCAACCATGCAGAAGCTGGCCGAGAAGATCGCCCGCGACGACGTGTGGGCCAAGTGGGTCGAGGCGAACTCCCAGCCGTCCGCCAAGGAAGGCTGCATCTCCCGCAAGGAAGGCTGCATCTCCCAGGCAGGCTGACCGCCCCCCCCCCCCCGGGGGGCGGGGGGGGCCCCCCCCCCCCCCCCCCCCCCCCCCCCCCCCCCCCCCCCGCGCCCCCCCCCCCCCCCCCGGGGGGGGGGGGGCCCCCCCCCCCCCCCCCCCCCGGCGCCGCCCGCCCCACCGCCGATTGGACCCCGCGTGCAGCCGACCGCCGAGATGCTCGACCACATCCGCGACATCCCGCTCTACCGCGAATCCCTCGCCACCGGCACCTTCCCCGTCCTCGAAAAGGACACCATCAGCCGCGGCTTCCCCGACAACTTCATGACCCCGGACCTCGCCGCCGCCCTCGACACCGGCGCCGCCGAATTCGTGCTGTCCACCGGCACCAACCACGCCCGCATGCAGCTGATCCGCCCGCCCTACTTCCTGCTCGAGTCCTACTACCGGCTCTGGTCCGAACACCCCGCCATCCGCCACACCTGGCACGCCGGCTGCCCCCGCGTGTCCGTCACCACCGTGCTCGCCACCGAACACGTCGCCCGCGTCAACGCCCGCAAACGCGGCGAACCCCCGCTCGACCACCCACCACTGGCCGACCGCCGCCTCGACGACCGCACCGTCTACGTCAACCAGCACCTCGACCCGGCACAGTGGACCCGCGCCGACGTCGAACGCATGCTCACCGAAATCGACCAGATCCGCGACGGCGGCGACTACCACCTCGACTGCTCCAGCTACCACCTCGCACACCTGCTGGACAAAACCCGCGAATTCGGCCTCGACCTCCCCGCACCCGCCAGCGTCGTGCACGCCTACGAATACACACCGGACAACATCGCCCGCTACCTGCGCGCCCGCCTCGGCTGCCCCATCGTCGACCTGTTCGGCAGCACCGAACTCGGCTACCTCTACTACAGCGGCAACGACGGCACCTACCACCCCCACCTCGACCGCATGGCCGTCGAACTCCTGCCCGTCGAACCCGGCAGCACCCTCTACGCCCTCATCGTCTCCAGCATCCGCAACCCCTGGATGCCCCTCATCCGCTACCGCTCCGGCGACCTCGCCCGCACCGCCGACGACACCCCCGACCCCACCCGCATCACCCGCTTCTGCGGCCGCGAAAAGGAACTCGTCCGCGTCGGCACCACCCTGCTCTGCCACGGCGACCTCGACCGCTGGATCGGCGAAACCGCACCCGAAGTGTTCCTCTACCGCCTCCGCGTCGGCCAGGACACCACCGCCGAACTCGAATACACCACCTTCGACCGGCAG
Source organism: Amycolatopsis melonis (assembly GCF_040064235.1). Classification (NCBI taxonomy): domain Bacteria; kingdom Bacillati; phylum Actinomycetota; class Actinomycetes; order Pseudonocardiales; family Pseudonocardiaceae; genus Amycolatopsis; species Amycolatopsis melonis. The sequence continues at coordinate 661,236 of NZ_JBDZYD010000003.1, read as the reverse complement.
CCCGCCGACACCACCGCACTCACCGCCGCCCTCGCCGACCACCTCGAACTCACCGTCCACCCGGTCCACCGCCAACACATCCCCATCGGCAAGTCCGGCAAATACGCCTGGCTGCACCCCGCATCCCGCACCCGCTGACCACCCGGACAAGGAGCCCGCCGTGCCCGTCACCCCCGCCGACCTGCGCGCCCTCCTGGGCGAAGACCTCCACGCCGAAGTGGTCGACTACTTCACCACCAAAACCGGCCACCCCACCGGCTTCGTCGAACGCCAGGTCCTCGAATGCCTGCGCTACCTCTACCTCGTCTCCGCACACCAGGACCGCCTCGCCGGCACCTTCCTCCCGGTCGAACAGGAAATCGACGAAGTCTGGCACTACCTCATCCTGCAAACCCGCGAATACCGCGAACTCTGCACCCGCCTCCCCGGCGGCTTCTTCATCGAACACCGCAGCATCAGCTACACCGCCTACGCCGACGAAGCACCCCGCGAACGCACCGCCACCGAAGCCCTCCAATGGATCCCGCTCTACCAGGACGCCTTCGGCCCCTTCGACGCCGGCGCACTCCCCCACTGGACCATGCCCCGCTTCCTCCACGAGCAGATGGACATGTCACTGGCTCAGATCGCCGAACTCGACATGGCCGCCCTCTGACCCACCACCGCCACCGCGCTCGCCACCACCAGCTGCACCCCCAGCACCACGGCGAACGCGGTGGCGAACCCGGCACCGGACAGTCCCGTGTAGACCGACCCCAGCCCGGCCACCCCCACCGCCATCGCCCCCTGCTGCGTCGTCACCAGCACACCCCCACCGGCCCCCGCGAACTCCGGCGGCACCGCACCCAGCACCGAAATCTGCGACGACCCCACCACCAGCGCCTGCCCCAGCCCGACCAGCACCAGACCCGGCAGCAGCCACCACACCACCGCACCGGACGCCAGCACCCCCAGCAGCCACGCCACCCCCGCCGCCTGCACCAGCGCCCCCAGCCCCAGCACGCCGTCCCCACGCCGGGCCCGCAACCACGGCACCGCGAACGAACCCGCCAGGAACGCCGCCGACATCGGCACCACCGCCAGCCCCGCCGCCGCCGGACCCAGCCCGAACCCGTCCTGCACCGTCAACGGCAACGCGAACAGATACCCCGCCCACGCCGCGAGGAACGGCGCCACCACCAGCAACCCCCGCCGCACCGGCGGCGTCGCCAGCACCGACGGCGGCAGCAACGGCACCCGCCCCCGCGCCACCACCCGCACCTCCGTGCGCCACAACACCACCGCCACCACCGGAACCAGCACCAGCACCCCGGCCGTCCACCACGGCCACCCCAGCACCGGCCCCCGGTTCAGGCCTGCCAGCAGCAACACGATCATCAGCGCCAGCAACGCCGTCCCGCGCAGATCCACCCCCATCGGCCGCGGCGACCGCGTCTCCGGCACCAGCACCACCGCCAGCACCACCGCGACCACCCCCAGCGGCAGATTCACCAGGAACACCAGCCGCCACGACATCCCCCACAGATCCGCCGCCACCAGCACCCCGCCCAGCACCAGCCCCAGAATCGCCGCGAACCCCGCCACCGCCGCGTAGAAACTCATCGCCCGCGCCCGCCGCTGCGGCACCACCGCCGCCTGGATCGTCCCCAGCACCTGCGGCGGAATCAACGCCGCCGCCGCACCCTGCGCCACCCGCGCCGCCACCAGCCACCCACCCGAACCCGCCACCGCACACCACAACGACGCGGCCGTGAACCCCACCAGCCCGGCCACCAGCACCCGCCGCCGCCCGAACGCGTCCCCCAGCCGGCCACCCAGCACCAGGAACACGGTGAACGCCAGCCCGTACCCGGCCACCACCAGCTCCAGCTCCGCCCCCGACGCCCCCAGCTCGTCCCCGATCGTCGGCAACGCCACGTTCACGATGAACGCATCCGTCATCGGCAGCAACGCCGCCAGCAGCACCACCGCCAGCCCCGCCCGCCCCAGCTTCGCCTGCTCCACCGTCGTCATGCGAACCGGAACCCCCGATACCCCTCCGCCGCGACACCGTCACAGATCGCCCGGTACGCATCCAACCCACCCGCGAACGGCGCGAACACCCGCGCCTTCCCCTCGACATTCGCGCCCACGTAATAGGAATCGGTCCGCGGATACAACGTCCGGCCCGCCAGCTCCGCCACCCGCGCCACCCACTCCTCCTGCGCCGCGGGCAGCGCCTCGACCTCGGTGACGCCCCGCGCCCGCGCCAGCGTCAGCAGCTCGCACACCCACTCCACGTGGTGCTCGATCGCCCGCAGCACGTTCGACAGCACCATCGTGCTGCCCGGACCGGTCAGCGTGAACAAGTTCGGAAACCCCGCCACCGCCAGCCCCAGATAACTCCGCGGCCCCTCCCGCCAGACCTCCTCCAGCGACCGCCCGTCCCGCCCCCGCAACCCCAGCCGCGTCAACGCCCCCGTGAACGCGTCGAACCCCGTCGCCAGCACCAGCACATCCAGCACATGCTCACCCCGCGCCGTCCGGACCCCCTTCGCCGTCACCTCCTCGATCGGGTCCTCCCGCAGATCCACCAACCGCACGTGCGGCAGATTGAACGTCTCGTAATACCCGTCGTCCACACACAACCGCTTCGTCCCGATCGGATACCCCGACGGCACCAGCGCCCGCGCCACCGCCGGATCCCGCACCACCGCCCGCACCCGGTCCCGGAAGTACTCCGCCAGCACCGCGTTCGCCGCCGGATCCCGCCCGGTGTCGGTGAACGTCGCCACGATGTGCGTCCCACCCCGCGCCCACGCCCGATCCAGCTCCGCCACCCGCTCCACCGGATCGGTCTCCAGCGCCGCCCGCCCCGTCCCCGTCACCGGATGCCCGAACCGCGTCGTCCGCGCAGCCACCAGCTTCCCCTCGTACCCGGCCACCGCCGCGTCCCGCTCCGCCTGCGTCAACGCCCGGTTGCGCGCCGGCACGCTGAAGTTCGCCGTCCGCTGGAACACCACCAGCTCCCCGGCCTCCTTCGCCAGCTCCGGCACCACCTGGATCCCCGACGAACCGGTCCCGATCACCCCCACCCGGCGCCCGGCCAGCTCCACCGGCTCCGCCGGCCACCGCGACGTCCGCAACACCGTGCCACCAAAGGAATCCAGCCCTGGAAACGCCGGAGTGTGCACCGCCGACATGCACCCCACCGCCGTCACCACGAACCGCGCCCGCACCCGCTCCCCGGTGTCCGCGGTCAGCGTCCAGCCGCCGTCCTCGAACACCCCACCCGTGATCGTCGTCCCGAACGTGATGTGCGGCCACAACCCCCGCCGATCGGCGAAGTGCTCGGCATACCGCAGGATCTCCGGCTGCCCCGCGAACCGCTCCGACCACTGCCACGACTCGTACAGCTCCCGGTCGTGCAGATACGAGTAGTCCAGGCTCTCCACATCACACCGCGCGCCCGGATATCTGTTCCAGTACCACGTGCCACCGACCCCGGCGGCCGTTTCGTAGGCGTGGCAGGAAAACCCCCGCCGCCGCAACTGGTCCAGCACGTGCAACCCGGCGAAGCCGGCCCCGATCACCGCGATGTCCCACACATGATCAACCCTACACAAATACGGACATACGGGGCATACGGCGCAAAGGTGTCGGGATTTCCCTCACTTGGCGGTTTCTCGCCCGCAGCGAACACCGAACGCTCACAGCGAAACCGCCACCCGGAACGGATCACCGCCCCTACGGTCGACCCATGACCCAACTCGCCGTACCCGACATGCAGGTGCAGCCGTCCCCCGACACGGTCTACGAACAGCTCCTGCGCGACCGCATCGTCTTCCTCGGCTCCGAAGTCACCGACGAAGTCGCCAACCGCCTCGTCGCCCAGCTGCTCCTGCTCGCCGCCGACGACCCCGCCAAGGACATCACGTTCTACATCAACTCCCCCGGCGGCTCGGTCACCGCGGGCATGGCCATCTACGACACCATGCAGCTCATCAAGCCCGACGTCACCACCTGGGGCCTCGGCTTCGTCGCCTCCATGGGCCAGTTCCTGCTGTCCTCCGGCACCCCCGGCAAACGCCACCTGCTGCCCAACACCCGGATCGTCATGCACCAGCCGTCGGCAGGCATCAGCGGCGCCGCCACCGACATCGCCATCCAGGCCGAGGTCTTCGGCAAGATGAAACGCCGCATCGCCGAGATCACCGCCCGCCAGACCGGCCAGACGGTCGAGCGCATCACCGCCGACGCCGACCGCGACCGCTGGTTCGACGCGGAAGAAGCCCTCGCCTACGGCCTCGTCGACCACATCGTCGCCCCCTGACGCGCGTGTCGTGAGTGAGAAACAGGGTTAGAACACTGTTTCTCACTCACGACAACCCGGGAACTCTCCCCGCCGTGAGTGCTTTTCCTTGCTGGTGGAGCGATTTTCTGAAGCTTGGCCCACCGTATAGGGCGTTATACAGTTAGAGTCCGCGGCGCTTGAGCAGGGGTTCGATCTCCGGGTCGCGGCCGCGGAAGGCGCGGAACGCGTCCATCGGGTCGATGCTTCCGCCGCGGCCCAGCAGGGTGCGCCGGAAGTGGTCGCCGTTCTCGCGGGTCAGTCCCCCGCTCTCCCGGAACCACTGGACGGTGTCGGCATCGAGGACCTCGCTCCAGATGTAGGAGTAGTACCCGGCGCTGTATCCGCCGCTGAAGATGTGCGCGAAGTACGTCGTGCGGTAGCGCGGCGGGATCGCGTCGAGGGCCACGCCCGCCTTCACCAGCGCGTCGGTCTCGAACCGCTGCACCTCCCCCACCCGGTCGTCGACGCCGAGGGTGTGCCACGCCTGGTCGAGCAGGGACGCCGCCAGGTACTCGGTGGTGGCGAAGCCTTCGCCGTACTGCTGGGCGGCGAGGAGCTTCTCGACCTGCTCGGCGGGCAGCGCCTCCCCCGTCTCGTGGTGCTTGGCGTAGTTGGCCAGTACCTCCGGCCACAGCATCCACATCTCGTTGACCTGCGAGGGGTACTCGACGAAGTCCCGCGGCACGTTGGTGCCGGAGAACGTCGGGTAGCGGACGGCCGAAACCAGCGCGTGCAGGGCGTGGCCGAACTCGTGGAACGCGGTGACGACCTCGTCGAAGGTCAGCAGGGTCGGCTCGCCCGCAGGCGGCTTGCCCACGTTGAGGACGTTCACCACGACCGTCTTGCGGCCGAGCAGCTCGGACTGGTCGACGAAGGTGTTCATCCAGGCGCCGCCGCGCTTGGAGTCGCGGGTGTAGAGGTCGAGCAGGAACAGGCCGAGCGGGCTGCCGTCGGCGTCGAAGACCTCGAAGGTCCGGACCTCCGGGTGGTACTTCGGCAGGTCGTCCCGCTCGGTGAAGGTCAGGCCGTACAGCTTGGTGGCGGCGAAGAAGACACCGTCGCGGTACACCCGGTCGGCCTCGAAGTACGGGCGCAGCGCCTCGGTGTCGACGTCGAAGCGTTCCCGGCGGACCTGCGCGGCGTAGTACGGCCAGTCCGACGGCCGCAGCGTCGCGCCCGGCACGTCGGCTTCCAGCAGCTGCTGCAGTTCCGCGGCTTCGGCGCGGGCGTTGGCGACCGCGGCCGGCGCCAGCCGCTCCAGCAGCCCGGCGGCGGCTTCGGCGGTCTTGGCCGTCTCGTCGGCGATGACGTACGCCGCGTGGTTCGGGTAGCCGAGCAGCGCGGCCCGTTCGGCGCGCAGCCGCACGATCTCGGCGACGACGGCGTTGTTGTCGAACTCGTTGCCGCGGTTGCCCCGCGCCATCGACGCGGTGTGGATGCGCTCGCGGACCTCGCGGTTGCGCAGGGTCTCCAGCGGCGACGCCTGGCTGGTCGGCAGGGTCAGGGTGAGCACGTACTTGCCGTCCTCGCCCCGGGCGGCCGCCGCTTCGGCCGCGGTCGCGATCGCGCCTTCGCCGAAGCCGTCCAGCTCCGCGCGGTCGTCGATGACGACGGCGAGGTCGTTGGTGTCCTTGAGCAGGTTCTGCTGGAACTTCGTCTGCAGGGTGGACAGCTGCTCGTTCAGCTCGCGCAGGCGGGCCTGCTCGGCCTCGCCGAGCCCGGCGCCGGCACGGCTGAAGTCGGTGTGGCGCCGCTCCAGCAGCCGCAGCGACTCCTCGTCAAGGCCCAGCTCGCCGCGGCGCGCGTGCAGCGCGTCGATGCGGGCGAACAGCCGCGGGTTGAGGTGGATCGCGTCGTGGTGGGCAGCCAGCTTCGGCGCGAACTCCGCCTGGATGGCCTGGATCTCCTCGGTGCTGTTGGAGCCGGCCAGGTTGTAGAAGACACTGGCCACGCGGCCGAGCAGCTCACCGGCGCGTTCGAGGGCCACGATGGTGTTCTCGAACGTCGGCTCGGCGTCCTGGGCCGCGATCTGCTCGATCTCCGCGGCGTGCTCGGCCAGCCCGGCCTCGAACGCCGGCCGGTAGTGCTCGTCGGCGATCCGGTCGAAGGGCGGGAGGGCGTAGGGCAGCTCGCTGGGTGCGGCGAACGGATTGTCCGGCGAAATCATCGGGCAGGCTCCTGGTCGGGGAAACACTCGGTCCCGCCACCCTACGGGGTCCGCCGGGGCGAACGTCAGCGCTTTCCGGAGGTGGACGGCGTCAGCCGCCGGTGGTACCGCCCACCACGGCGTCGCTGCCGCCCGCCGCCTTCTTCCCGCGTTTCGGCTTCGGCTCCGGCGGCACGATGCCCCGCAGGTCCCCGCCGTGGTCGTTGACCCGCAGCACGAACGGCCGCGTCTCGGTGTAGCGGACCACCGAGATCGACGCCGGGTCGACCACGATCCGCTGGAAGGCGTCCAGGTGCTGGCCCAGCGCGTCGGCGAGAATGGACTTGATGACGTCGCCGTGACTGCACAGCAGCCAGACGGCGTGGTCACCGTGTTCGGCGGCGATCCGCCGGTCGTGCGCCCGGACGGCGGCGACCGACCGGGCCTGCATCGCGGCCAGCCCTTCGCCACCGGGAAACACCGCGGCCGACGCGTGCGCCTGCACGACCCGCCAGAGCGGCTCCTTCGCCAGGTGCTTGAGCTCCTTGCCGGTCCAGTCCCCGTAGTCCACTTCGGACACCCCGGGCTCGACGACCTTCGCCAGGTTCCGCGCGGCGGCCAGCGGCGCGACGGTCTGCTTGCACCGCAGCATCGGCGACACGACCAGCTCCGCGAGCGGCACACCGTCGAGCCGCCCGACAAGCTTCTCCGCCTGTGCCCGGCCGGTGTCGTCGAGGTGCACCTTGGGCGACCGCCCGGCCAGCACGCCGGAACCGTTGGCCGTCGACTTGCCGTGGCGGAGCAGAATGACCGTACTCACGGGACCCACCCTACGTGGGGACCGATCATGCGGTCCCCACGCGGGGCACCGGCCCGGAGCGGGTCAGTGGCCGACCGGGCCCGCGTTGGGGTCCAGCACGCCCGTGAAGATCAGCACGAACAGCAGCACGCCGAGCACCAGCCGGTACACCACGAACGGCACGAAGCTGCGCTTCTTGATGTAGGCCATCAGCCACGCGATGACCGCGTACCCGACCCCGAACGCGACCAGCGTTGCCAGGATCGTCGGGCCCCACTGCGCCGGCACGCCGCCCGCGCCGATGTCCTTCAGCTTGTACACACCCGAGCCGAACACCGCAGGCAGCGCCAGCAGGAACGAGTACTCCGCAGCTTCCGCCCGCGTGTAGCCCAGCAGCAGGCCCGCGCTGGTCGTGCCGCCCGACCGGGACACGCCCGGGATCAGGGCCATCGCCTGCGCGAACCCGAAGCCGAGGCCGTGCGGGACCGTCAGGTCGTCCAGCGTGCGCTCCTGACGGCCGATCCGGTCGGCGAGCAGCAGGATCAGGCCGAACACGATGAGCACCGTCGCGGTGATCCGCAGGTCGCGGAACGCGCTGTCGATCTCGTCCTGCAGCCACAGTCCGAGCACCACGATCGGCAGCGAGCCGACGATGATCAGCCACCCCAGCCGGGCGTCCGGGTGGCGGCGCCACTCCGGCTTGTACAGCGAGAAGAACCAGCCCTGCAGGATCTTGCCGATCTTCGGCCCGAAGTAGATGATCACCGCCAGCTCGGTGCCGATCTGGGTGACCGCGGTGAACGCCGCGCCCGGGTCGTCCCATCCGGCGAGCGCCGCGACGATCCGCAGGTGCGCGCTCGAGGAGATCGGCAGGAACTCCGTCAGGCCCTGGACCAGGCCCAGCACCAGTGCTTCGAACCAGCCCACGTCAGGCCACCCCCGCCAGCTCGAACGCCTCGACGGCGGTGCGCAGCGCGGCCGCCGCGTCCGGGGTGTAGGGCGACACCGACAGGGTCGTCACGCCGGCTTCGGCGTATTCGGTCATCTTCTCCGCGATCCGTTCCTTGGGACCCAGCAGCGACGTCGCGTCGAGGAACTCCGCCGGCACCGCCGCCATCGCCCCCGCCCGGTCGCCCGCCAGGTACTTTTCCTGTACTTCGGCGGCCTCGGCCGCGAAACCCATCCGGCACGCCAGCCGGTTGTAGAAGTTCTTCTCCCTGCTCCCCATCCCGCCGAGGTAGAGGGCCGCGTAGCCGCGCACGGCGTCCGCGCACACCCGCCAGTCCTCCCCCGGCACCAGCGGCACGGTCGGGACGACGTCGAAGCCGTCCAGCGTGCGGCCTGCCCGCCCGGCACCCGCGCGGACGTGGGCCAGCTGCTCCGCCGCGTGCGACGGCGAGAAGAACACCGGCAGCCAGCCGTCGGCGATCTCGCCGGCCAGCTCCAGGTTCTTCGGGCCGATCGCCGCCAGGTACAGCGGGATGTGCTTCCGGGCGGGCCGGACGGTCAGCCGCAGCGCCTTGCCGGGCCCGTCCGGAAGCGGCAGCGTGAAGTGCTCACCTTCGAACTTCAGCCGCTCCCGGCGCAGCGCCGACCGCACGATCTGCGCGTACTCCCGGGTGCGGCCCACCGGCGAGGTGAACCGGACGCCGTGCCAGCCCTCGGACACCTGCGGGCCCGACACGCCGAGGCCGAGCCGGAACCGCCCGCCCGAGAGCGTGTCCAGCGTCGCGGCGGTCATCGCGGTCATCGCCGGGGTACGGGCCGGGATCTGGAGCACGGCGGCGCCGACGTCGATCCGCGCCGTCTGCGCCGCGATCCAGGTCAGCACCGTGACCGCGTCCGAGCCGTAGGCCTCCGCCGCCCACACCACCGCGTACCCGAGGTCGTCCGCCTGCTTGGCCAGCGCCAGGTTCGCGGGGTCGTTCCCCGCTCCCCAGTAGCCGAGATTGAGTCCGAGTCGCACGGGGCCGAACCCTAACGGGGCCCCTTGTGGGCGACACGACTCACCTTGGTCTCCTCCGGACGGGGCAGCACACTAGGCTCGGCGGTCGTGGAAAAGCGACAGCTCGGCCGTTCGGGACTGCGCGTCTCGCGGATGGCGCTCGGCACCATGACCTGGGGTGGCGACACCGACGCGGAGGAGGCGGCCAGCCAGCTGGTCGCCTTCGTCGACGCCGGCGGCACCCTGGTGGACACGGCCGACATCTACGGCGAGGGCGAGAGCGAGCGGGTGCTCGGCTCGCTGCTCGGCGACCTCGTGCCCCGCGACGACGTCGTCGTCGCCACGAAGGCGGTCGCCAAGCGCACCGACGGCCCGTTCGGCGGCGGCGCCTCGCGCGGCGCCCTGCTCACCGCACTCGACGGCTCGCTGCGGCGCCTGGGCACCGACCACATCGACCTGTGGCAGCTGCACGCGTGGGACGGGTGCGTGCCCCTGCAGGAGACCCTCGCCGCTCTCGAATACGCCGTGACCAGCGGAAAGGTGCGCTACGTCGGCGTCTCCAACTACGCGGGCTGGCAGCTGGCGACCGCGGCCGCCGGCGCTTCGGCCGTCGCGCCGATCGTGTCCACGCAGGTCGAGTACTCGCTGCTGGAGCGCGGGGTGGACCGCGAGGTCGTGCCCGCGGCCGAGCACCACGGCATCGGCCTGCTGTGCTGGGCACCGCTCGGCCGCGGTGTGCTGACCGGCAAGTACCGCACCGGCACGCCCGCCGACTCGCGCGGGGCGAACACCGCGTACGCCGGCTACGTCGAGCACCACCGCACCGACCGGGCCGCCCGGATCGTCCAGGCGGTCGCGACCGCGGCCGATGGGCTGGGCACCTCGCCGCTGGCCGTGGCACTGGCCTGGGTCCGCGACCGCCCTGGCGTCGTCGCCCCGGTCGTCGGCGCGCGCGACACGGGTCAGCTGACCGGCTCGCTCGCCGCCGAGGACATCACCCTCCCGCCCGCCATCCGCTCGGCCCTCGACGACGTGAGCGCGATCGAGGTCGGCTACCCCGAACGCTGGCCCCGGTGAGCGCCAGGTGTCTGTTCGGTGACACGCACGTGACGGCACGGGGATCAAGGAGCATGCTGGTGAGGACCGCCCGCCGAGGGACACCTGGAGGCACGAACGTGCGTCGGCTCGCCGCCGTGGCGTGGATCGCGATCCCGCTCGCCGGTGCCCTCGTGCTCTCCGGCTGCTCGTCGGCCCGGACGAACACCGACGAACTGCAGGTCGTAGCCAACCCGCAGGCCGCCCGCCCGGCGGTCTCCCCCGCCGTGAGCGTCAAGCCCGCCGGGCAGGTGCTGCCCGGCGGTGCCGTTTCGGCGGTGGCCGTCGACGAAAAGACCTCGACCCTCGTCGTTGCGGTTTCCCAGCCGCCGTCGCTGCGGCTGTACGACCTGAACGCGTTGGCTTCAGCCCCGGTGAATATGCCGTTATACGCTCCCGCGGAGAAGCTGACGGCGACGCCAGGGCGGGTCGAGATCGCCGAGCCCGGTGCGGGTGTGGTGCAGGAGCTGTCGCTGCCGGAGCGGAAGCTGACCGAGACGAAGACGGGCGGGAAGCCGGCGTCGAGTGTCGCGGTCGGCGCGGACCGGCTGGTCGCGATGGGTGAGGCGAAGGACATCCGGGTGCTGCCCGCGAGCGGTCCGGCGCGAACGATCGCCGGGCAGCTCTACAGCGCCGACGACGTCGTCGACACCGGCAGTGGCGTGGTGGTGCTGGACCGGCTGCGGACGGCCGTGTTCTCGGTGGACGTCGCGGGCGGGAAGATCGACGAGGGCCTGCGGGCGGGTGACGGCGCGGCGAACGCGGTGGCCGACTCCTACGGGCGGGTGCTGGTGACCGACGCGCGGGCGGGGGCGCTGCTGGCGTTCTCGGCGGGCCCGCTGATCCTGCGGCAGCGTTATCCGGTGCCCGGCGGGCCGTACGGGATCGCCTACGACGCGGCGCGCAGCCTGGCCTGGGTGACGCTCACCGAACGCAACGAGGTGGTCGGGTTCGACGTCCGCGGCGGCGAGCCCGTCGAGAAGTTCCGGTTCCCCACCGTGCGCCAGCCGGACTCGGTCGGGGTGGACGAGAAGAGCGGCCGGGTGATCGTCGGCTCGGCCGCCGGAGAAGGGACCCAGGTGATCCAGCCATGACGACGGTCAGCGAGGCGGTGGTCGAAGGGGATTGGGAGTATCGCCGCCTGCACCTCCCCCCGGGCGTGTCCCGGCGTGCGGCGGCGATCCAGCTCTCCATCCACGCGGAGTTCGCGGGCTGGGAACTGCGCACCGTCCGGCTCTACGCCGACGGCACGCGCCGGGTCTGGCTGCGCCGCAAGCGAACGGCCGAGAGCCTTCCCGGCGCGCTGCCGACCTAGGGCCGGTATCGAAGCCGCGGCAGTAGACCTCAGCCGTACACGCGGTTCAGCCAGTCGCTCCAGGCCTTCTCCTCCGCCTCGGCGTCCGCGCCCGGCGTGAACACGTGGTGGGCGACGACCATCGGGCCGTGGAAGCCGCGCAGGAAGCGGAACATCGCGTCCGGTGTCCGGACCCCCACGGTCTGGGAGTTCACCGCGTAGACGACGCCCTCCCGGCCGTTCACCCGGACCCGGTCGCCCTCCGCGGGCCGGGCCGTCAGGCCGAGCGCCCAGCCCAGCTGCGTAAAGGCGGCGTCCCAGTCCCCCACCGGCGGCCCGAACGCCGTGACCGGGACCGCCGTGCGGCCCGCGAAGTGCGTCACGTACTCGACGAGGGTGCGGAAGAACAGCGCGCCGCCCGCCTGCATTGCCTCGAACTCCTCTTCCCAGTCGTCTCCGGGCAGGAAGCCGCTGGTGACGCAGCGGATGACCGAGCTGCCGCCGTCGCGGCCCTCGATGAGGAACTCGTAGGCGATCCGGCGGCCGTCGGGCTCGGGGTCGCTGCCGTAGACCAGCTTCTCGAGCGGGTCCCACTCGCGGATCCGGTACTCCGGCCGGTAGCTGCCGAACGCGCTGCGGACCACCCCACCCGTGCCGCCGTCGACCTCGTTGCGGCCCATGAACCAGGAGTCGATGCCCGGCCCGGTCGCGATCGCGTCCCACAGCTGCTCCGGCGTGGCGTCGACCTCGGCGGTGTCGATCGCTTCGAACTCATGCCCCACCGCCGGCCTCCTCCGGGACGCTCGGGTGCACGGCGACGACCACCCGGTGCTTGCGGCCTTTTTCGGCCGTCTCGTCGTGGTACTTGCCGACCAGCGCCGTGACCGCGGCGGTCAGCTCCTCGGCGAACGCTGCCCGGTCGGCGGCGGAGGCGAACCGCACTTCGCCGTCGAGGGCGAAGGTCGCGACCCGCTGCTTGGCCTTCGCCGCGCCGGTGATCAGCAGGCCGACGTCGCGCACCAGCCGTCCGGCGACGGCGAGCAGCCAGCGGGCGGAGAGCCGGTCCGGCGACTGGGCCGGGTCCGGCTGGACCGCGGCCAGCGCGGACGGCGAGATGACGTACGACGACGCCGTCGCCCGCATCATCCGCTCGGTGACGTTGCCCTTGCGCCGCTCCTCGACCAGCTCGACCAGGCCGTGCTTTTCCAGCGCGCGCAGGTGGTAGTTGACCTTCTGCCGGGGCAGGCCGACGCGCGCGGCGAGCATCGTCGCCGAGGCGGGCTGGGCCAGTTCGGCGAGCAGCCGGGCGCGGACGGGGTCCAGGGAGACCTCGGCCGCGGCGGCGTCCTCGATGACGGCTACGGAGTGCATGCCGCCCAGCATGTCGTCCGAACAGAGAAGTTGTCAAGAACGGCGGGTTTGTCGGCGGTTGACTTCATCCGCACCTGAAGTCCCACGATGGCCGTCATGGCCACGCTACTGAGTCTCCTCGACGCACTCGACGACCGCCCGCAGGCCCGTGACCTGCGCGAACGAACCTACGAAGGCCTCGGCGACGTCGTGGTCGACGTCGGCTGCGGCAGCGGCCGCGCGGTCGGCGAACTGGCCGCCCGCGGGGCACGGGCCATCGGCGTCGACGCCGATCCGGCCATGGTGCAGCTCGCGGCCGGGCGCTGGCCCGCCGGGGAGTTCCGCGTCGCCGACGCCACGGCACTCCCGCTGGACGACGGTTCGGTGACCGGCTACCGCGCCGACAAGGTCCTGCACGCCTTACCTGACCCTGAGCACGCCGTCGCCGAAGCCCGGCGGGTCCTGGCGCCTGCCGGGCGCGCGGTGCTCGTCGGGCAGGACTGGGACACGTTCGTCATCGACTCCGGCGACCCGGCGCGGACGCGCGCCCTCGTCCACGCCCGCGCGGACGGCATGCCCCACCCGCGGATCGCCCGCCGGTACCGGAACCTGTTGCTGGACACCGGGTTCACCGACGTCACGGTCGAGGTGCACACGCTGGTGTGGACCGACCCGTCGGTCCTGCCGGTACTGGTCAACCTCGGCGGCGAGGGTGCCTGGCTGGAGGAGCAGAAGGCACGGGCCCGGGAGGACCGGCTGTTCGTCGCGGTCCCGATGTTCCTCGCGGCCGGGACCCGCCCGGGCTGATTGCCTCGGCTTCGCGGCTGGTGCGAGTCAGCCGCGGGTGGCCGCGTTGACCAGCGCGACCACCCGCGGCAGCACCTGCGCCGCGGCTTCCAGCGGCACGACGTGCCCGACGCCGGGCAGCACCACCGCGGTCCCGTCGGCCAGTCCGCTCACCCACTGCTCGACGTCCGACGCGCGGACGATCCGGTCCCGCTCCCCCACGATCGCCGTCACCGGCAGGCCGCTGACCTGCGTCAATGCCGCTTCGCGGGCGTAGGCGTCGAGGGCGGGCCGGAACAGCGAGACCGTGTGCGGCCAGTTGCCGCGGATCATCTTCACGGTCAGCTCGACCAGCTCGGGGTCGGGGTCGTCGCCGAACAGCCACCAGCGCAGGCCCGCGCTCACCGCGCGGCTGGTGTGCTCGCGGACCACGCCGAACAGCTTCGAGCCGAGCACCGCCTCGAGGTCGCGGGCCAGCTTGCCCAGCGCGTTCGGCCACGCCGCCGACACCTCGGTGGCCAGCGTCCCGGACGACGTCGCCAGCAGCACCAGGCCCGCGACGCGGGCGGCGAACAGCTCCGGGTGCCGCTGGGACAGCGACATGATCGCCAGCCCGCCCATGTCGTGCCCGACCAGCACCACCCGGCCCTCGGGCACCTCGCGCGCGAGCAGCTCGGCGAGGTCGTCGCCGAGCTGGGCCATGGTCGCCGTGCCGCGCCGCGCCCGGCCGGAGCCGCCGTGGCCGCGCTGGTCGTAGGTCAGCACGGCCACCGGGCCGTCGGCCGCGTCCGGGACCAGCGGCGCGATCCGGCCCCAGCTGCGCTGGTCCAGCGCGTAGCCGTGGACGAACACCACGGTCACCGGCGCGCCCGGGTCGCCCCTGCGGACCACCTGCAGGGACGTGCCGTCGGCGAGCGCGAACGCGGTCATCAGGACGTGCGCAGGAACCGGTCCAGCACGCGGGTGCCGAACTTCAGCGCCTCGACCGGGACCCGCTCGTCGACGCCGTGGAACAGCGCCGAGAAGTCGAGGTCCGCGGGCAGCTTCAGCGGCGCGAAGCCGAAGTTGCGGATGCCGAGCTGCTGGAACGACTTCGCGTCGGTGCCGCCGGACAGCATGTACGGCAGCGTCTTCGCGCCCGGGTCCTCGGCCAGCACCGCGGCGGTCATCGCGTCGACGAGCGCGCCGTCGAAGGTCGTCTCGACCGGCGGCAGCTCCATCCACTCCTTCTCGATGTCCGGGCCGAGCAGCTCGTCGAGCTCCCGGTCGAAGGCTTCCAGCCGCCCGGGCAGGATCCGGCAGTCGACCGCCGCCTCGGCGACCGACGGGATGACGTTCGACTTGTACCCGGCGGTGAGCATGGTCGGGTTGGCAGTGTCGCGCAGTGTCGCGCCGATCATCCGGGAGATGTTGCCGAGCTTGGCGACCGAGCCTTCGAGGTCGTCCTCGGGGAAGTCCCAGCCGGTGATCTCGGTGACGCCGGCGAGGAACTCCTTGACGGAGTCGGTGAGCACCAGCGGGAACCGGTGGTTGCCGAGCTTCGCGACCGCTTCGGCCAGCTTGGTGACGGCGTTGTCGCGGTGGATCATCGACCCGTGTCCCGCGGTGCCGCGCACCCGCAGCTTCATCCAGCGGATGCCCTTCTCCGCCGTCTCGATCAGGTAGGCGCGGACGTCGTCCTTCAGCGTGACGGAGAAGCCGCCGACCTCGCTGATCGCCTCGGTGACGCCCTCGAACAGTTCCGGCCGGTTCTCGACCAGCCACTGGGCGCCGTAGTGGCCGCCCGCCTCCTCGTCGGCCAGGAACGCGAAGACGAGGTCGCGCGGCGGCACGACGTTGTTCATCTTGTAGTGCCGGGCCAGCGCGAGCGCCATCCCGCACATGTCCTTCATGTCGACCGCGCCGCGTCCCCAGACGTAGTCGTCCTGGACGGCGCCGGAGAACGGGTGGACCGACCACTCCGACGGGTCGGCGGGCACGGCGTCGAGGTGCCCGTGGATGAGCAGCGCGCCCCGGCTGGGGTCCGCGCCGGGCAGCCGGACGATGACGTTGTGCCGGTTCTTCCCGCCCGACTCGACGTAGGTGATCTCGTAGCCGGCGTCGGTGAGCTTCTCCGCGACGTACTCGGCCGCCGCCCGCTCGCCGACCAGCGTGTCGGGATCGCCGGTGTTGGTCGTGTCGATGCGGATGAGCTCGCTGGTCAGCGTGACGGCCTCGGCCGCGGCGGCTTCGATCAGGTTCGGTTCGGTCACCGGCCATTCCTATCACCCGGACGGCCGGGTGCGCCGGTCACGCACCAGGTGGGACTGCCGCCGGCTCGCCGTGGACACGGGACCGGTCTCGGCGAAGCAACCGCGGAAGGCAAATAGGTAATTCGGCCGTCCGGGTGATCAACCGGAATAGAAGGAGGCCGACCAGGCGGTTTCCGCCACCACCCATTCCACCGCGACCGTCCGGTGTGAGGTATTTCGATATCCGGCGAAGACTGCCGGAAAGACGGGGCACGATTACCGTTGAACATGCGTTTCCGTTCCGGCACGATAGGCACAATCCGCGGTTTTCGCTCGCGGCGCCCGGCACCAGGAGGAAGGGATGAGGTCATCCCGGATCGCCACTGTCGCCGCCCATTTCGGCCGCGATCTGGCGTTCGGTACCACCCGTGTCGCCACGCTGATCGAGGAAGCCCGCCGGTCCGGCGCGGCGGTGCTGGTCCTGCCGGACGGCACGCTCGGCGGCTCCTTCGCCGACTTCGGCCGGGCCGATCCCGAGCACCTGGCTCCGGCGCTCGATCCGGACGGGCCCGAGGTGCGGGCGGTGGCGGCACTGGCCGGGGAAATGGTGGTGTGCTTCGGGTACACCGAAGCCGGGCCGCGAGGCGAGCGGTACTCGGCCGCGGCGTGCGTGTCCGGCGACGGCGTGCTCGGCAGGCACCGCAAGGTGTATCTCTCCGCCGCCGAAACACTGCACCGGCAGCCGGGCCGGGGGTTCGCCGCCTTCGACACCCCCGCCGGCCGGATCGGCATGCTGCTCGACTACGAAAAGGCCTTCCCGGAGCCCGCCCTCGGCCTCGCTTCGGACGGCGCCGAGATCGTCGCCTGCCTGTGTGCGTGGGCGACCGGCAGCCGGGCACCGACCCTTACGCGAGACCGCCAGGCCCGGCTCTTCGACGTCTACGATTGTGTGCGGGCCGTCGAAAACCAGGTGGTTTTCGTCTGCGCCAACCAGGCGGGAGTGCTGAACGGAACCCGGTTTCTCGGTTCGGCGAAAATCGTCGGACCGGATGGCTCCACCCGGGCCCGGACCGGGTCACGGGCCGGGCTCGTCGTCGCCGAATTGGCTGTCGAAGAAGAAATTGCGGCGGCACGCGGCGTCCGCGACCACCTCGGGGAACGGAAGGGCACTACGCCGAGCGTCGCTTGACCCGGCTCAGCAGGGCGTCGACGGCCAGGAACACCACCAGGCTCGCGCCGACGAGCGGCAGGACCCACGCCAGCACCGCGATCCCGAGCAGGGTCACGATCAGCGGGCCGCCCGCCAGCTGCCGCCACACCGGGCGCGGCAACGACGCCCACCGCCCCTTGTACGGGTTGTGGATCCACCACATGCGGTAGCCGAGCGCGAGCAGGACGAGCGTCGCGACCGCCACCAGCGCGACGACGATCTGGTTCGCCAGGCCGAACAACGTGCCGGTGTGGAACTCGGTGGCCAGGGCACTCAGCTTCGCCGTCAGCGAGTAGTCGCTCCAGGCGATCCGCTCGGTCACCTCCGCCGTGTAGGGATCGACCGTGACCGCGCCGCGGTGCATCGGCAGCCCTTCCGCGATTTCCGTGACGGTGTAGGGCGCGTCCGGCCGCGGCGGTACGACGACGGCCAGCTCCCCGCTCAGTCCCGCGGCTTCGGCGGCCGCCACCGCGCGGTCGACCCCGATCGGCCCGGCACCCGGCCGGACCGCCACCGGGGCCGCCGCGAGCACCGGGGCCCGCAGGTGGATCGGGTCGGTGGTCCCGTCCGCGCGCCCGCCCGCGAACTGGCTCATGCTCAGCCCGGTGACCGCCACCACCAGCAGTCCCGCCGTGAGCCACAGGCCGGTGGCGCCGTGGATCGCGCGCAGCCGGGTCCACCCCGTCTTGTCGCGGACGGACGGCAGGAGCACTTCGCGTGCCGGGCGTTTCCGGCGCGTGCGGGCCAGCCACAGCACCAGCCCGCCCACGGCGACCAGCGGCACCCAGCTCGCGGCGAGCTCGGCGTAGAGCCGTCCCGGCGTGCCCAGCTGGAGATTGCCGTGCAGCTGCCGCAGCCACGTGTTGGCGGGCAGCCGGTTCTCGACCGTCGTCAGCTCGCCGTTGATCAGCGCGGTGTACGGGTCGACGAACACCGTGCGGTCGGCGGTCCCGGCCGGCCCCGGGACCGTCAGCACCACGCGGGTGGTGCGGTCGGGGGCGGGCGGGGTGAGGACCGACTTGAGCGTCCCCTCCGGGTGCGCCGTGAGGGCCGCGCGGACCTGCTCGGCCAGCGGGCGCGGCGCGTCGCCGACCTGGTTCACGTGCAGGGCGGTCCGGTAGAGGCTGTCGTGGATCTGCGGGCTGAACACGTAGACGAGCCCGGTCAGGCACAGCACGGCGAGGAAGGGCCCGACGACGATGCCTGCCAGGAAGTGCAGCCGCCGGGAGACGAGCTGCAGGACGGTGCTCACGCGCGGCCGCGGCGACGGCCGGGCGGCCCGGTGCGAGGGGACGGCGGAGGTCGAGGACAAGGTGGCTCCCGCGGCTGGAAGGGGCGGTTCATCTCACGTCGATGGGCTGCTTGACCGTCTGCGTCCGGCCGTCGCCGGCCCGCACCGTCAGCTCGAGCTCCCACCGGCCGGGTCCGGGCGTGCTCACCCGGCCCGCCCAGCAGGCGGTCCCGGCGCGCTCCAGCGGCACCGGTGCCCGGCCGAGCGCGGCGGTCACGGTCGTGCCGTCACCCGCCGGGCTCAGCACCGACACGCGTACGTCGAGCCGGTCGGCCCCCGGGATGACGACGAGGTCCAGCGCGGCCGTGCCGGACACGAGCCGCGCCGGCGGAGCCTGCTGCCGGATCGCCGCCGGGGCCTGACCTGCCGGGCCCTGCGCGTGCGCGCTCTGCCCGGGAGCCAGCGCGAGCAGCGTCGCGGTGGCTACGGTGACCACCACCGCCGCCCCCGCCGGCGCGACGGCCCGCGGGCCGAGCCGCGCCTTCACCGGACGGCGTGGCAGGAGCCAGGCGAAGACGGCGAGCACCGCCGCGAGCGCGAGAGATCCGGCGGGCAGCCAGCCGAGGCGCTGCCCGGTCCAGGCCTGGGCGGTCCCGGCCAGCGCCAGCAGCGCGGCGAACACCGGCACCGCCCGCGCGAACCGGGAGATGGCGTGCCGGTCGCGGGCGACCGGGAACCGCAGTAGCAGCAGGCCACCGGCCGGTACGGCGAGTGCGACGAGCAGACCGGCGTCCGCCGCCAGCGCGAGCGGAGACGGCGCGCCGGGTGGCCGCGGGTCGGCGAAGGTCCAGGTGGCGAGGACCGCGGACGCACAGCCCAGCACCGCCGCGCCACGCTGCCACCGGCCGGCGGCCGTGGCCGCGGGCGGGCTCTTCACCAGCAGCGTGAGTCCCAGCGTGGCGGGCACGAGGATGGCCAGGCGGGCGAGCAGCGCGCCGCCGGCGTCGGACTCGGCCGCACCCGCCAGCAGCCGCGGGTCGAACGCGGCACGCCACGGCACCCACGCCGCATACGGCCCGAGCGACACGAAGGCGACGAGCGTGCCGCCGACGACCAGCCACCAGGTGGTCCTGATCCACCACCGGGTCGCCCTGGCCCGCACGGTGGCGGGCCCGATCGCCGCGACGAAGAACGCGAGCCCGGCGAGCACCACCATCGCCGCGACCGACAGCGTCCGCGCCGTCAGGTGGACGGCCGCCACGACCGGGTTGCGCGTCGTCTCGATGTCGGGCACGCCGTCGGGCTGGATCGGGTAGGACACGTCGAACGTGAAGGAGCCGCTGACCGGCTCCAGCCGGCTCGACGGCACCGTCCACGCCACGGCGTAGGTGCCTTCGTGACGCTCCGCGGGCATGGGGACGGAGATCCGGTCCTCCCGGCCGTCCACATGCGACGGTCGCGTGAAGACCACCTGGCTGCCGTCGGGGTCGAGGATCCGGATGGTGGCCAGCGCGGCAGGCACCGGCCGGTCGAAGGTCAGCACGACGGCGTCGGGTGACTTGACCACTTCGGTGTTGCCCGGCGACGTCGTCAGGAGCACCGGGTCGCCCGTCGCCGGTGCGGTTGTCAGGAGCAGGGTGCCCCAGCAGGCGGCGACCAGCAGCACGAGCGCGGCCAGCCGCCCGGCCCCGGCGCGCGGCCGCGGGGCCGCGACGCGGGGACGCTCTTTCACCGCCGTCATTCGACGCCGACTTCCGTGCGTTCGGGCTCGGGTTCCGCGGCGGGTGCACGCAGCCGTCGCCGGTGCGCCCGGTACCCGGCCACCGCGATCACGGCGAGCGCGAGGCCGAAGGCGGCCCACAGCAGGGCGAGGGGCGGGCCGCCGGTGCTCTGCGCCGCCTGGTCCGCGGGAGCCGTGGCATCGCCGGCGGCCGGAACCGGCTGCTGCCCGGCGGGTTCCGCCGCGGGGGCGACGAGCCCGGGCCCGAAGCTGATCACCGGCGCCGGCGAAGTCGTCTGGTTCCAGTGTGCGACCAGGCCGTTGGCGAAGGTCTGCGTTGCTTCGAACGGCAGCCGCCCGTCGGCGGGCAGCGGGCCCATGGTGACGAGGAACTGCTCGAACTGCCTCGGCGCGACCGCGCCGCCTTCGACGACGAGGGCGTCCGCGGCCTCGCGGACCACCTTGCCGCCCACCTCGATCGGCGGGTTCAGCGGCCGCGGGCGGACGGTGGCGGTCCAGCCCGGCGCCGGGTCGACCTTGACGTAGGCGACCGGCGGGGTACGGGGGAAGACCAGTTCGAGCCGGGTGGCCTTCGTGTCGGCCCGCTCGTTGGCGAACCGGAAGGCGAAGGTGCGCGTGCCGCCGCCGTCGACGCGATCGGGCACGATGGACACCTGGGCCGCCACGGGCGGGGTCAGCGCCGGCACGCCGAGCACGGCCGTGAGCAACGCGAACAGGATGCGGGGAAGGGCTTTCCGGCGGTGCGCCATGGGATTCTCCTCCGGCGGTGAGGTCCGGGGCCGGGTCGAGGCCCGGCCCCGGACCGTTACCGCGTGATGTGTCAGCAGGCGGACGGGGTGAGGGGGTTGAGCTGCCGGCAGGTCAGCTGCGCCCGCCAGCTCCCCTGGTTCTGCTGGACCCAGCCGTTGTAGACCAGCGGCACGGCCAGCACGCCCTGGCCGCCGTAGCCGGGCTTCCCGGAGATCGATCCGTCCATCTTGGTCGTCGGGGTCGGGTCGAGGGTCAGCTGGCCCGCCACCTTCGCGTCCTCGATGTTGCCGTCACCGTTCGGGTCGACGTCGATGACCTGGACGACGTTGGCGAACTTGTTCGACACGTAGCCGTAGTAGCCGCCGCCCTTCTTGGCGCCGTAGTTGATGCCGTGGCAGCCTGCCGCGCACGGCAGGTCCTTGACGATCTTGTCGGTCCTCGGGTCGATGACGGTGACCGTCTGGGACAGCACGTTCGCCGCCAGCATCGCCTTGCCGTCCGGGGTCACCGGCAGCTGGATCGTCAGCCCGCCGAACGGCGCGCCTGCCTTCGGGCCGTCCTGCGGGCTGTAGTTCGCCCACAGGTCGATCGTCTTGCTGTGCACCTTCTCCCCGTTGTCCACGCAGGCGGGCCCGGCGAGCGAAACGCAGGTGATCGATTCGCCGGTGAAGTCCGCCGTGTAGAACTTCGAGGAGTCCGGGGCCATGCTCGAGGCGATCGGGAACTGGCCCGTCTTCTCGGTCCGGACGGTGCCGGTCGGCAGGTCGATCACCGATGCGTTGTTGGTCAGCACGTTCGGGGTGACGACGGTCTTGCCGTCCGCGCTGGTCCAGTGCGCGTGCGGGTGCCGGACCTCCCCGGTCGGGCTGACCGAGATCTTCCGGAGCACGTTCGTGCCGCCCGGCGCCAGCTCGACGATCTCGTTGCCGGCGTTGATGCCGATGACGAGCTTGTCACTGCCCGGCTCGGTCATCACGTGCGCCGGGTTCTGGCCGACCTGCGTCTGCCGGACGAACACCCCGGTCTCCCGGTCGAACACGTCGACCTTGTTGGAGAACCACTCCGTTTGGTAGAGGTACTTGTAGTCCTTGTCGGTCCACATGTTGTGCGGGTTGTTCATGTTGATCGACGGGGCGCCGATCTTGCGGTCGATCGTCCAGTTGGCGACGTTGATCTTCGTGGCCGAGCCGACCGCCTTCTTGCCTGCCCACTCCTCGACCTCGGTGTCGACCCACACCTCGCCGACGCCGGGGGTCGACGGCAGCTGGTTGCCCTTCGACAACGTCCTCGGGTACGAGAACTTCTTGTCGAAGTAGGCGTCCAGGTTCGGGATCAGGACGGGGTTGCCCGCGGCGTCGTACTGCAGGATCGGCGCCGGCGGCTGGATCGGGTTGAAGGAGTTCTCCGAGTCCGGCTTGAACTGCTGCCAGTTGTTCGGGTTCGTGATGTTGAAGAACGCGTTCACCAGCCGGTTGACGATGTCGGAGTTGGTCGGGACGACCAGGTCGCGCGAGTTGATCATCGACGCCTTGCCGAAGTCGAGGCCGATGGTGAGCGGGTCGTCGACCACGACGGCGCCCAGCATGTACGGCGTCACCATGTCGGTGAAGGCGTACAGCCCGGGTTCGGTCAGCTGGATCGACCGCTGCCCGAAGAACGCCCCGCCGGGCATTTCGTAGGGGAAGCCCTCGGCCCCTTCGGGCGCGATCAGGCCCATCGGGTCGCGGGCGCCGGTCGACTCCTTCGGGTCGACCACGAAGTTCACCGTCACGGGCGGGCCCTTGACGGCGAACTTGGCCAGGTCGTTGAGCGCGCCCTGCAGGTCAAGGCCGACCGGCAGGGAGTTGAGGTTGAGCGGCTGGTCGGCACGCATCGTGGTCAGCTGCTGGGCGAACTGCCCGAGCAGGTTCTCCGCCTTCGCCGCGGCCGGCGCGGCCTGCCGGTTGCTCGCCCCGATCGACTTCACCGCGGACAGCGTGCTGTCGAGGTTCAGCGCCTTGCCCAGCTGACCGCCGAGCGAACCGAGCACGGGGAGCTGGCCGAGCAGGTTCTGCGTCAGGTTGCCGACCGCGCCGACGAGGTCGGAGTTGAGCAGGCTGGACAGTTCACCTCCGGTCGTGAGGCCGCCCAGCGTGCCGAGGCGGGGCAGCTCGGCCACGGCGAGCGACTGGTCTCCGAACAGGTTGAGCCCGGAGTCGAACCACTTGCCGTTGTCGTCCTTCATGTGGAACGTGATCGGCACGGGGCCGACCCCGATCGGCTGCTGCGCCGAGGCCGGGACCGCCGCCACC
Source organism: Amycolatopsis melonis (assembly GCF_040064235.1). NCBI lineage: Bacteria > Bacillati > Actinomycetota > Actinomycetes > Pseudonocardiales > Pseudonocardiaceae > Amycolatopsis > Amycolatopsis melonis. The sequence goes on along the minus strand of NZ_JBDZYD010000003.1, from coordinate 638,034 downwards.
GCGGAGGCGCCGAGAGTGGCGACCGCGAGGACGATGGTGACCGCCGATTTGGCTCGGCGTGACCTCGTGCGGGCTCCTGGCGGAGCTTCTGGGGACATGAGCTTCCTTTCCGTATCTGTTCGGCTGAACGGAGGAAAGTGAATCACGGAATTCGCGTCCGGCTCCGGATTTTCCTGTTAACGCGACGTGAAATAAACGTCTTCCAATGGGGGAACCGCGGTGAGAAATAGCGACAATAAAAGCAGGGAAACAGTTTGCCTTGAATAGTTCCCTGGCTCAGCCGAGCAGGCCGAGCACAGTGCACAGCAATGGCCCGAGCAGCCCGCTCGAATCGCATTCCGCGACGGGCGGCGGCACGGGTTCGGTGGTCGGGGGCGGCAGTTCCGGTGGCGCCGGGGAAGTCGCCGGTGGCGGCACCGAAGACGGCGGCAGCGGCGGTTCCCCCGGCAATGGCGGATATTCCCCGGTCGGCACCGGCCATCCGGACGACCCCGGTGGTGCATTACCCGCGGAGACGCGGCTGGTCACCACGGGCTCGCCGGGGAGAACGGGATCCGGTCCGGGAACCGGCGGCGGTGCCGCAGTCGTCGTGGTCGACGTCGCCATCGTCGCCGCCGGAGGCGGGCCGGACGAGGTGGGGGCCGGGCCGGGCGGCGGGGACGTCGTCCGCGGAGCGGCGACCTGGGTCACCGGCGGCCGCCGCTCGTCGCCGAGGTGAGCGGCCACTGTCCACAGCGCCCAGCCGCAGGAGGCGGCGGCCAGCAGGGCCGCCGCCCAGGTGCCGATCTTCGTTGTCGTCACGGGCATCTCAGAGGTCCAGTACCAGCTTCCGGCCGCAGGAGCGGGACACGCAGATCATCATGGTCTCGTTGGCCGCCTTCTCCTCGCCGGTCAGCACCGAGTCGCGGTGGTCGCGCACCCCGCCGAGCACCGGGGTTTCGCAGGTGCCGCAGGTGCCCTCGCGGCACGACGACAGCACGGGCACCCCGGCGTCTTCGGCCACTTCGAGGATCGAGCGGTCGGCGGGCACCGTCAGCGTCAGCCCCGACCGGGCGAGTTCGACGTCGAAGCCGGCCGCGACTCCGGTGATCTCCTTGGGCGAGAACCGTTCCAGGTGCAGTTGCAGGTGCGGCAGGCCGGCGCAGGCCTCCTCGGCGACGGCCAGCAGCGGCTCGGGCCCGCAGCAGTAGACCGCGGTGCCGCCGTCCGCCGCGGCCAGCGTCCCGGCCACGTCGGGGTGTCCCGCTTCGTCGCGCGGCCACAGCAGCACCCGGTCGCCGTACGCCTGCCGCAGGTGTGCGGCGAAGGCCATCGACGAGCGCGACCGGCCGCCGTAGAGCAGCCGCCAGTCGGCGCCTGCCGCCTCGGCAGCCGCCACCATCGACAGGAACGGGGTGATCCCGATCCCGCCCGCGACGAACAGGTACCGTTCGGCACGCACGAACGGGAAGTTGTTGCGGGGACCGCGGATCCGCAGCCGGTCCCCCGGCAGCAGCGTGTCGTGCACGAACGCGGAACCCCCGCGCCCGGCCTGCTCGCGCAGGACCGCGACTTCCAGCACGGAACGGTCGCCGGGATCGCCGCACAGGGAGTACTGCCGGACGAGATCCGGCCGCAGCAGCAGGTCGACGTGGGCACCCGGCGCCCATGGCGGCAGCTGATCCCCCGTGGGATGGCGGAACACCAGCCGGACGACGCCCTCGGCGATCGTTTCCTTGTGCGCCAGCAGCACTTCGAGGTCGAGATCGGCCGAAGGAAGGATGTTGACGGTCATGACTCTCCCGGTTGTCCGCATCGGTTCGCAGCACAAGTCAAACCAGCACCGGAAACAGCGGCGTGGCCGGAAAATGAAGTCCGTGTATCGCCGTTTTCACAAAAGAGAAGGAGAGCGGTGAGCTTTTCCGTGACCCCAACTCGGCTCTGCTGTCAAATACTACCCGGTTGTGGCGTGACCGCAAGACGTCCATTTTCCTTTCGACGGCCTCAGCCGAGCGCGAAGCGTACCGACAGCCGGCCGGGGCGGGGCTCCGGCCAGGTCCGCAGCATTCCGTCGTGCTCGGCTGGCCACTCGCAGACCACGATGTTGAGCCCCCGGTTGAACTGGCCGGTCAGCCGCGTCAGGAATTCGTTCGCCTGCGGCATGTCGAAGGCACCCTGCCGGGCCTGGAAGAACACCATGCCCCGGTGCGAGAGGGCGAGCAGGAGGTTGACGTCGCCGTAGTAGTCGCGGAATCCGGTCAGCAGGTTCTGCCGGTCCCGGACCGGGCCGCGCCGCGGGGCGGACGGCGTGTGCGGCCGCGTCCAGGCCAGCCACAGGACCTCCGCGTCCGGGAGCCATTCGTTGCCGGGCCGGGGTTCGCGCGGGCGGCCCGACAGGACCCGCCCGCGCCGCATGTCCAGCAGCCGGTGCTCCTCCACCAGCCCCCAGCGGGTCAGGTACTGCGACACCGTCGGCGAGCTGATCACGATGCCGAACTCCCGGCGGACCAGCTCGGAGATCGCTTGCCGCGTCCAGAGCCGGTGCGGCAGCCCGCACTGCTCCGGCAGGCCCGACACGATCGTCCGCACGAGCCACGCCTGCTGCCCGGCGGTCAGCGCGAACTGCTCGCCGGGCCGCCGCCCTCTCCGCCGTGGCCGGAACGCCTCGTCGCCTTGCCGCTGGTAGGCCGCGACCCAGGCACCGACGGTCTTGCGGGAGACCCCGAACAGGCGCGCGACCTCCGCCCGCGTCACCCCCGCTTCGACAGCGGCTACGGCTCGGCGGCGGAGCGCTTCGAGAGCGTCCGCGGAGAGACTGCGCGCGTCACGATCGGTCACGGTCAAGTCCCGGATAGTGGCAGTTGCACTGTTCATGAGGAACGTCCTTTCGTGAACGGAGTGTCACCGCTCGTCCCTCCCGCGAGGGTTGCCGTAACCGGGGATTAACGGGGCACCGCGATCAGCGGGGACGGCGGTAGCCCCATCTGCGCAGCAGCTGGGCACTCACCCCGGCCAGCAGCAGGATTCCCGCCAGGACCGGCCAGGAGAGCGCGTCGCCCCGCGGCGCGGCCAGCGCCTCCGCCGATCCGGCCGCGCGCGGCGCGTCCAGCACCACCGGCACCTGGCCGTCCGCCTGCGGCGGCTCGGTGCCGACGGGAAAACCGTTCCCGGGCAGCTGCCCGGGGATCGGGGTGCCGAACACCGCGCTGCCGCCCGGCGTCGAGCCGGGCACGGCGGCGATCGTCCACTGCCGCCCGGCGGCCGAGGTGCCGGCCTCGGGCGAACCGCCGGACGCACCGGGCACCGACGGCGGAAGGCCGGGTGTCGCGGGCGAACCGGCCGGAGGCGCAGGAGCAGGCGCACCCGGGACCTCGCCGCGCACGACGATGCCGCAGAGCGCGGCCAGCGACGAGCGCACGGTGGACACCAGCGGGGCGAGCACCGGCGCGAGCACGGGCAGCTCGCCGAGGCGGGTGACCACCGCGTCCGCGATCACGGCCCCCGGGATCTCCGCCTGGCCGGCCGGGACGGTCCCGAGCGGGATCGGCGCCGTGCCGGCCCAGAGCGACCGGAAGGTGCCGGTGAGCACGCCCAGCGGGTCCAGGCCGGACAGCGCGGACACCACGGGTTCGGTCACCGCCGCCGGGGCCAGCAGCAGCTGCGCGCCCGGCGCGCCGGTGACCGTGGCGGAGCACGCCGTCGCCGTCACCGGAGCTTCGGCCGCGGCGGCGGGCGCCGGGCCCGGCAAAACGAGGGCCACCACAGCCGCGGTGAGAAATGGTGTCGTTCGCACGTGCCGCCTCCTCGGGCGCCGGACTTCTTGGCTCGGTCTCAGGTATTCCCGGGCCGGATGTGCCAGGCTGGGAAAACCCGGACCACGGCATGGTCTCAGCTTCACCGCTTTGTTGACCAGCCGGGTGAAAACGCGCGTTGCGGCAATGTTGCCACCGCTGGACACAACGCCCCTACCAGGGCTTATGGCCACTTTCACCGGTTCGGACCGGAAACGCCGCGCCGACCGCAGCGGGCAAATAACGGACACCCCGGCGACGGGAGAGTGAGGTAGCGATCGGGATGGGTGTAACCCTTTCAAAGCGAGCAAGGAACTCCTTTCCGACGAAATCGCCGGATACGATCCGGAATCCGGGTGAACTGTTTACGCCGGGGTAACACAGTCGTGGGCGCACAGGAAAACCGCCGATCCGGAAAGCCGGATCGGCGGTCGGGAACTGCCGGGTTCAGGCCGGGCGCACGACGTCCTGGTCGTCGTCGAGCAGCGCCGGATGGGCGGCGGGCCAGTCGTGCGGGACCAGCCGGACGTCCCGACCGCACTGCATCCGCAGCCGGCGCCGGAAGTCGGTGACGCCGGTGAACGGCGCCGCCGCGACGAGGAACTGCAGCGTGCCGCGGCCGCTCACCGCGACAAGGGCGTGCAGCGCGCGGGAACCCATCGGCGAGCGCGGGTGGGTCCAGGTCACCAGCAGCGTTCCCGGCGGGCAGCCGGGCCGCCGGGAGAACACGCCGTCGCGGGTGATCAGTTCCCACCGGAGCAGGTACTTGTCGATCGTCGTCCCCGCCAGCACGACCCCGCACTCCCGCGCGACCAGCTCGGCGACCGCCTTGCGTGTCCACACCAGGCACGGCAGCCCGGCCGCGTCGGGTGGCCCGGACGCCAGGACGTCGACCACGCGGCCCTGCTGGGCCGCGGACAGCACCAGCTGCTCCCCGGTCCGGCGGCCGCGCGGCCGGGGCCGCAGCGTCGACTCGCCACCGGATTCGTAGGCCCGCACCCAGGAGCCGACCGCTTTCCTGGACACGCCGAACATGTGCGCCACCCTGGTCTGCGAAAGCCCCGAACCGACCGCGGCCACGGCTTGCCGCCGCAGCTGTTCCAACGCGTCCGCCGGCAGGCTTCGCGCGCCCGGTCTCCCCTGAACCTCCACCATCGCCACCCCATCCGGTTCCGTCGGGCTACAGCTGGCTCGCCGCCGTTCTTCCGCTCCGCGGCAAAGGCGCGCGCACGGTTTCCCCCTGTGAGTTCCGAGCGGACCACGTGGTACGACCGGTTGGCGGAACGGAGATCTTGGCTCGGCCAATGGTGCGGGGCCACATGACCGATGCATGACACCGCTGTTGCGAACTCTTTACCGAAATTTCCCGACTACCGGGAGGGGCGGTGATTTGCCCTGCGTAACCCGCAAATGTGGCCGGGCTGCCGGAAATATGTGCCATGCGTCCGGCAATGCGCGAGGTTCCGCGCTGCCCATCCGCCCACTTCAGCCTAACAACGCCGACCCGCCGCTCACCCAATGGAGTGAGTCACGTATTTGCCTGGCGGGCGCCGCCTTGACTTCGGCACCTTCGGCAGTTCCTCGGCCGGCGGGTGTCACCGCACAGCGGCGATCGTCTCCCCCGCCACCGGCGGGCAGTCCAGCAGCCGTGACGCCGGCGCCACGCCGCGGTCCACCTGAGCGGCCAGCAGCCGCACCGCCGCGCGGCCCAGTGCGCGCCGCGGGACCTCGAAGCCGCTGATCTCCGGGCCCGTCGTCCCCGACGGCGGGCGGCCCAGGACGGCCAGCGAAAGCTCCGACGGCACCGAAACCCCCGCCTCGCACAACGCTCGCCGCGTCGCGTGGAACAGCGCGCCGGTCTCGGTTTCCTCGACCAGCAGTGCCGTCATGCCGTCGGTGCGCCAGCCGCGGATCGTGGCCGCGCCGAGGCCCGCGCCGTCCGTGCGTGTCACCGTCAGCGTCAGGCCTGCCTCGGCCGCCGCCGTGCGGACCCCGTGTTCGCGGTCGCGGGCCGGCGGGGTGTCGTCCGGCTCGCGCAGGTAGCGGACGCGGCGGTGCCCGGCGCGGGCCAGGCGGGTGACCACCTCGGCCGAGGCGGCCGCGTAGTCCGCGTCCACCGACGGGACGCGGCCGCCCAGGTCGCTGCGGCGTCCGATGTGGACGATCGGGAACCCGGCGGCGAGCAGCTCGCCGAGCGCGGCCGCGGGCACGTGCCTGCCGAGGAACAGGCAGCCGTCGGCGAGGCGGACCCGGCCGATCCGGTCGGGGTCGGCGGTGAACATGATCAGGTCCTTGCCGAGCGCGGCCGCCTCCGCCTCGATCCCGGCCAGGACCGGGTGGCCGGGCCCGCCGGTGAACGCCGAGGTGAAGGTGCACACGCCGAAGAGGTTGTTGCGCGAGGACGCCAGCAGTTTGGCCACGGGATCGGGGACGTACCCGAGCTGTTCGGCGGCGGCCAGCACCCGCAGCCGCGTCCGTTCCGACAGCCGGACCCCGGTGCGGTTGCCGCCCAGCACCACCGAGACCGTGGCCTGCGAAACCCCGGCCACGCGCGCGATGTCGGCCTGCCGCACCCTGCCCATCGGGTTCCTCGCTCGCCAGTCTCCGCGGTCGGTCGCGCCGAGCCTGCAAGCCACGCCGGGAGCGGGTCAACGGTTTTGCCCGAAACTCCGCCGAACCCGTCCCTCGCGCACCAGGGCCGGCCCGGGCTGCAAGGATGCGGCCATGCCCTCTCTGCCCCTCGAAGGCGTCACAGTGGTGTCTTGCGAACAGGCGGTCGCCGCGCCGCTGGCCACCCGGCACCTCGCCGACCTCGGGGCGCGGGTCCTCAAGATCGAGCGGCCCGGCAGCGGGGACTTCGCCCGCGCCTACGACGAGACCGTGCACGGCCTGTCCAGCCACTTCGTCTGGCTGAACCGGTCGAAGGAGAGCATCACGTTCGACCTCAAGAGCGCCGCCGCGGCCGAGGTCATGGCGGCGCTGCTGGACCGGGCCGACGTGTTCGTGCAGAACTTCGCGCCCGGTGTCGCCGAACGGCTCGGGCTCGGCGCGGCGGCGATCCGCGCGGCGCGGCCGCGGCTGATCACGTGCTCGGTGTCGGGCTACGGCACGAGCGGCCCGTATCGCGACGCGAAGGCCTACGACCTGCTCATCCAGTCCGAAACCGGACTGGTTTCGGTGACCGGGTCGGCGGATCAGCCTGCCAAGAGCGGCATCCCGGCCGCGGACATCGGCGCGGGCATGTACGCCTTCTCCGGCATCCTCTCCGCGCTCTACGACCGCGAACGCACCGGGCACGGCACCGAGCTGGAGGTGAGCCTGTTCGACTCGCTTGTCGAATGGATGGGCTTCCCGCTCTACTACGCCGCGTACGGCGGGACGCCGCCCCCGCGGACCGGCACCAGCCATCCCGCGATCGCGCCGTACGGCACGTTCGCCGCGGGCGACGGGACGGAGCTGGTGCTGGCCGTGCAGAACGACCGCGAATGGGCGGCGTTCTGCGAGCACGTCGTCGCCCGGCCGGCGTGGGTCACCGACGAGCGGTTCGCGACCGGCAGTGCCCGCGTCGCGAACCGGCCGGCCCTGGAGCGGGAGATCGAGGCGATCTTCGCCACGCTCACCGGGGCGCAGCTGGAGGACCGCCTGCGCGCGGGCCGCATCGCGCACGCCCGCCGCCGCGAGCTGCCGGACGTCCTCGCGCACCCGCAGCTCACCGCGCGCGACCGGTTCGCCGAGGTCGCCACGCCCGCCGGGCCGGTCCGCGCCACCCTGCCGCCGATCACGGTGCCCGGCCGGGCCCCGCGGATGGGTCCGGTCCCGGCGGTCGGCGAACACACCGACGCGGTGCTGGCCGAGTTCGGCTTCGACCCGGAAACCTTGCGCCGTCAGGGCGCCGTGTAACGCAGGGCGATCTTGTGCTCCCGCGGACGCCCGGTTTCGGCGAAGCCCAGCCGCTCGTAGAACGCCTTCGCGCGGGTGTTGACGTCGAGGACTTCGAGCACGACGTCCTGGCCGCGCGCGGCCGCCTCGGCCACCAGTGCCTTGACGACGTGCCCGCCGAAGCCGCGGCCCTGGTACACCGGGTCCAGCTCGATCAGCCCGAGGACGACCTCGGTGCCGTTGTCGAGGACGGTCAGCGCGCCGGCGTCGTGGCCGTCGACGGTGATGATCTGCGTGTGCGCCGCGTCGAAGTTCCGCTCGTGGTACTCGCGCTGCGCCCGCTCGTCCCAGCCCCAGACCGCGTCGACGTACTCGCCGAGCGCGCTGCGGTGCAGCTGGAAGCAGAATTCGTCGTCACCCGACCGGAGACGGCGCAGTTCGACCCGATGCCGCACGCCCGTCACCCGCCCAGGATCCGCCGGGCACGGGCGAGCACCGGCCGGTCCACCAGCTCCCCGTCCACAGTGGACACCGAAGCGCCCGCCGTGACGACGCGGCGGGCCCACGCGCGCTCGGCCTCGGTCGGCTCGAACCCGGCACGGACCGCCGCGACCTGGTCCGGGTGGACGCACAGCTTGCCGCCGAAGCCCATCCGGCGCGCGTACCGGACGTCGGCCGCGAGCCGTCCGCCGTCGCGAAGGTCCGTGGTGACACCATCCACCGGCGGCGCCAGCCCGGCGGCCGCGGAGGCGATCACCAGCCGCGACCGCGCATAGGTGAACGGTTCCGGATCTTCCGGCGCGACGCCGAGTTCCGCCGCCAGATCGACGCTGCCGAAGGCCAGCCGCGTCACGGACGGGACGGCGGCGAGTTCCCCGGCACGTTCGACACCACGGGCGGTCTCGACCAGGGCGACGACCTCACGGAACCCGGCAAGCACCCCGGGCGACTCGGCCTTCGGCACCATGACGGGCACCCCGCGCGCGGTCACGACGGCGACGTCGGCCGCGAACCACGGCGTGCCCGGGCCGTTGATCCGGACCATCGCCGCGTGCCCGGCATCCAGCCAGGCGGCGACTTCGTTGCGCGCGGCATCCTTGTTCTCGGGGGCAACGGCGTCTTCGAGGTCGAGGATGACAACATCGGCCCCCGCGGCGACGGCCTTGCCGAACCGGCCGGGCCGGTCACCGGGCACGAACAGGAAGGTCACCGGCGCCATCCGGCCACGATAACGGCCAGGCGCAGCCCCGGCCACGGCGGCGGTCAGCATGCCGGGGCACCGAGCCGAGCGACCGGGCAAACGGGCACGGCGTGCGCACCTTTCACCGAGCCGGGGCCCCAGCCGAGCGCAACCAGGCAAGGCAGCCGCACCCTTTACCCTGCCGAAGCCGGACCGCCAGACGATCGGCAACGCCCAACGGACCCTCCTCGCGGCCCCCAGCCCCCCGCGAGAGGAGGCGGTGACCCCGCCTCCGGATACGGGGAACCCGGGCATCGGAGTAAGGGGTTTCGCGACGCGGAGTGCGTGTTCACCCGATGCCGCGGGCCATCCCTCAGGACGATCGTGGCCGGTAGCGATCACCGGAGTGAGGAGTGACCATGCGAGGCGACTGGATCCACGACTGGGTGCGGGTGGAGATGGACTACCGGGCCGGCCTGCCCAGGACCGCGCCAGGACAGCACCGGGAGCCCGCGCGGGCGTGGAAAGCCTTGTGGGTGTCGGTGTTCCCGCCGCGGCGGGCCCATCCGTGACGACGGTCAGCGGGCGGCGGCGTGGACCCGCTCGACCGTTTCGGCCAGGCCGTCCAGCCCAGGCAGGACCGCGTCGGCGATCGCCGGGTCGTGCGGGGCCGCGTGCCGGTTGATCCACACCCGCGGGATGCCGAGGGCCTGGGCGGGCACCATGTCGTGGAAGTGGCTCTGCGCCACGTGCACCCAGTTCGCGGGGGTCGCCTCGACCGCGGCGGCGAACCGCCGGAAGTGGCCGTGGCCCGGCTTGTATTCGCCGGCGTCTTCGGCGGTGACGACCACGTCGAACGGCACCTGGAGCCGCCGCTGGGTCTGCCCGACCAGGTCGCGGTCGCAGTTGGTCAGCAGCGCCAGCCGCCAGCCCGCCTCGCGCAGGGCGGTGAGCGCGGCCCGGGTGTCCGGGAAGACCGGCCAGTACGGCAGCCCGGTGCCGAGCACCGACGCGTCGTCGTCGAGCAGCTCCAGCCCGGCTTCGGCCACGGTCCGGCGCAGCGTCTCGGCCAGCACTTCCCGGTACCGCCGCACCGGCGTCTCGGCCTGCACGTCCGCTTCGAGACGGTTGTAGATTTCGAGCAGCTCGGCGCCGCGGCCGGGGTACAGCAGCTCGAACCCGGTGGCGATGCCGTGGCGCCAGTCCACCAGCGTGCCGAAGCAGTCGAACGTCGCCCAGCGGATCATCGGGCGCTCTCCTCCCTGTCGTGGGACGGCGAAGATCATCACCGCGCCCCCGGATGACCCGGGAGCGGCGTCGCGAAACGTTGCCGGGTCAGTGCTCCGCGAGGTACTCCCGGAAGGTGATCACGCCGTCGCGGTGCCTGGGCGCCAGATGCCCGCCGGCGGCGTAGGCCCGGAACGTCTCCCCGGGCACGGCGACCGGCACGATCCGCCGTCGCCGCCCGCTCACGTCGCCGACGGCCTCGGCCAGCTCCGCCGCGGTCAGGATTTCCGGGCCGCCGAAGTCGGGGGCCCGGCCCGCCGGTTCGCCGAGCGCGAGGTCCGCCAGCCGCCGGGCGACGTCGCGGACGTCCACCGGCTGGAACGACATCCGCGGGACCGGCACCACCGGCAGCCGGAGCGCGGGGGCGAGCAGGGCGCGGACCAGGCCGTGGAACTGCGTGGCGCGCTGGATCGTGCAGGGCAGTCCCGAGGTGGCGAGCAGCTGCTCGGTCTCGTGCTTGGCCTGGTAGTAGCCGAGCGGGACCCGGTCGACGCCGACGATCGAAACGTAGACCAGGTGCGGAGCCCCGGCCCAGCGGGCGGCCTCGACGAGGGTCCGGGCGAGCGCGGTCTCGCGGCGGAAGTCGGTGGCGCAGTGGACGATGACGTCGGTTCCGGCGACGGCGGTGTCGACGCCACGGCCGGTCCGCAGATCCCCGCGGAAGACGGCGGGGCTGCCCGCAGCCCGGCGGCTCAGCACGCGGACGTCCTCCCCCGCTTCGAGCAGCCGCGCCACGAGTGCGCTGCCCAGCCGGCCGGTGCCGCCGGTGACCAGGATCCGCACGTCGACCACCTCCGGCGTCATCCTGGCACGGCCGAGGGGTTCAGTGGACGGCGCCGAGCCGGATCGGCCGGGTGCCGGGAGCGGCGGCAGGCTCGCCGCAGTGCGCGCAAACGGTGACCGGGTGCAGTTCCTCACCGCAGGCGTGGCGCCACAGGGTCGGCGGTTCGCCCTGGTGGACGTACCGGTCGCCCCACGCCATCAGGCCGAGCAGGATCGGCTGCAGAGCGCGGCCGGCTTCGGTCGGATGGTATTCGTGCCGCGGCGGGTGGGCCTCGTACTGGACCCGCTCGAGCACGCCCGCGTCGACGAGCTTGCGCAGCCGCGCGGTCAGGATGTCGCGGCTGGCCCCGGTGTTCTCGGCGATCCGGTTGAACCGCCGCTCCCCCAGCATGATCTCGCGCAGCGCCAGCAGGCTCCACCGCTCGCCGACGACCTCCAGCGCCTCGGCCACCGAGCATTCACGACCACGCCGGACCATGCCACCTCCCTCAGGTCGAAAATCCAACCTAGCACGTCAACACGCCTGTGACCGAGCAGACAAGTGAGTTGTGGAATCCAACTGACGCGGCGTATACCGAAGACGTTCCCGATCTGCGAGGAGGCAGACGTCATGACGGACGCGGTGATCGTCGACGCGGTACGGACCCCGATCGGCAAGGGCAAGCCGAACGGCACGCTGGCCGGGGTGCACCCGGTCGACCTGCACGCCCACGCCCTGCGCTCGCTGGTCGAGCGCACCGGCATCGACCCGGCCCGGATCGACGACGTGATCAGCGGCGCCGTCGGCCAGATCGGCGAGCAGAGCATGAACACCGCGCGCTGGGCGGCGCTGGCGGCGGGCCTGCCGGAGTCGGTGCCCGCGGTGACCGTCGACCGCCAGTGCGGCAGCAGCCAGCAGGCGGTCCACTTCGCCGCGCAGGGCGTCATCGCCGGCGCCTACGACGTGGTGATCGCGTCGGGCGTCGAGTCGATGAGCCGTGTCCCGATGGGCAGCCAGGCCGCCGGGCGCGACCCGTTCGGCCCGCAGGTCGCGGCCCGCTACCCGGACGGGCTGGTGCCGCAGGGCATCAGCGCCGAGCTGATCGCCGCCAAGTGGGGCTTCACCCGCGCGCAGCTGGACGAGTTCAGCGCCGAAAGCCACCGGCGCGCCGCGCAGGCGTGGGCCGGCGGCCGGTTCGCGGGCGAGGTCGCGCCGCTCAAGGCCCCGGGCCCCGACGGCACCCTGCGCGAGGTCACCACGGACGAGACCGTGCGGCCGGGCACCACGCCGGAGATCCTCGCCGGGCTGAAGCCCGCGTTCCGCGCCGACGTCTGGGAGCAGCGGTTCCCGGACCTCGGCTGGCACGTCACCGCGGGCAACTCCTCCCCGATCAACGACGGCGCCGCCGCGGTCCTCATCACCAGCAGCGAGACGGCGGCGGCACTGGGCCTGCGGCCGCGCGCCCGGATCCACAGCTTCGCCGTCGCGGGCGACGACCCGCTGCTCATGCTGACCGGCATCATCCCGGCGACCCGCAAGGTGCTGGCCCGCGCGGGGCTGAGCGTCTCGGACATCGACGCGTTCGAGGTCAACGAGGCGTTCGCCAGTGTGGTGCTGGCGTGGCAGGCCGAGATCGGCGCGGATCCGGCGAAGGTCAACGTCAACGGCGGCGCGATCGCGCTGGGCCACCCGCTCGGCGGCAGCGGCGCCCGGCTGCTGACGACGCTGCTGTCGGTGCTGGAGCAGACCGGCGGCCGCTACGGCCTCCAGACGATGTGCGAGGCGGGCGGCCTGGCGAACGCGACGATCGTCGAGCGCCTGGACTGAGCCGGTCAGTCGGGGTCGGGTGGCTCCTCGACGCCGTCGCGGTCGGCCCACTCCAGCAGCGGGTCGAGGGAGAACACGGCGTCGTCGATGCCGGCGTGCAGGTCGCCCAGCTCGGCGAAGCGGGCCGGGACGGTCGCGATCGTGCAGTCGCCCGGCTCGACGTCGTCGATCTCGTCCCACCGGATCGGCGTCGACACCGTGCCCTCGGGGTTGCCGCGCACGGAGTAGGCGCTGGCGATGGTGTGGTCGCGGGCGTTCTGGTTGTAGTCGACGAACAGCATCCGCGGATCGCGGTCCTTGCGCCACCAGGTCGTGGTGACGTCGTCGGGCGCGCGGCGTTCGACTTCCCTGGCGAAGGCGAGCGCCGCGCGCCGGACGTCGGCGAAGCCCCAGCGGGGTTCGATCCGGACGTAGACGTGCAGGCCGCGGCCACCGGAGGTCTTCGGCCAGCCGACCGCACCCAGCTCGTCGAGGATCTCGTGCGCGACGTGCGCAACCCGGCGGACGCGGTCGAACCCGCAGTCCGGCATCGGATCGAGGTCGATGCGCCACTCGTCGGGCTTCTCGGTGTCGGCCCGCCGGGAGTTCCACGGGTGGAACTCCACAGTGGACATCTGCACCGCCCAGGCAACGTGCGCCAGCTCGGTGACGCACAGCTCGTAGGCATGACGGCCGTAGCGCGGAAAGTCGACGCGAACGGTCTCCAGCCACGGCGGCGCGCCATGCGGGACACGCTTCTGGTGCACTTTTTCCCCGGCGACGCCGGAGGGGAAGCGGTGCAGCATGCACGGCCGCTCGCGCAGGGCGTTGACGATGCCGTCGCCCACCGAGAGGTAGTAGTTGACCAGGTCGAGCTTCGTCTCACCACGAGCCGGGAAGTACACCCGGTCCGGGTTGGAGATCCGGACGGTCCGGTGCCCGACCTCCAGCTCCACCGCCGGCGTCTTCTGTGCCATGCCCAGACCGTACAACGGTTAGGGTCATCCGGTGCGCCTGCCGACGGACGGTCACGTCCACACGGAATGGTCCTGGGACACGGTCACCGGATCGATGGCCGGCTCGTGTGAACGCGCGCTCGAGCTGGGACTGCCGTCGGTGGCGTTCACCGAGCACGCGGACCTCACGCCGTGGCTGCTGCCCGAGCCGATCCGCCCGCTGCTGCCGGACCACTTCCGCGTGCGGCTGCGCCCGGACGGCGTCCTGGAGCCGCCGGACCTGGACGTCGACGGCTATCTGGCGTGCGTGGCGGAGTGCCGGGACCGGTTCCCTTCGCTGCGGATCCTGTCCGGGGTGGAGCTGAGCGAGCCGCACTGGCACCGGGCCCGCACCGACGCGCTGCTGGCCGCCCACGAGTTCGACCGGGTACTCGGGTCGGTGCACTCCCTGCCGGACGGCGAGCACCACCGCGAGCTGACGGTGGTTTCGGACCGGCCACCGGGCGAGCGGCTGCGGGCGTACCTGACGGAGGTGCTGGGCCTGGTCGAGTCGACGGCGGACTTCGCGGTCCTCGCCCACATCGACTACGCACTGCGAGCATGGCCGGGCGAGGGTCCGCCGTTCGTGGCTTCGGATTTCGAGGAGGAGTTCCGGACGGTCCTGCGGGCGTTGCGGTCGAGCGGCCGGGCCCTGGAGGTCAACACGAAGGTGCCACTCCCGGGCGAGGTGATCCGGTGGTGGTTCGAGGAGGGCGGCGACGCGGTGGCCTTCGGCAGCGACGCCCACGAGCCGGGCCTGGTCGGCCACGGCTTCCGCGAAGCAGCGGCCTTGGCGGAGTCCTGCGGCTTCCGGCCGGGCCGCACCCCACACGACTACTGGCGCCGCTGACGGTCCCGACGGCGGCACCCCAGCGCCCCAATGTGGCCTTCGGTGCGTTCAACGCAACCAAGGCGGCCTTCGGTGCGTTCAACGCAACCAAGGCCACCTTGGGGCGCATGCCGGATCGCGACCACCACCCGTCACTTTCACGTGAAAGTGCCGGTCATGCCAGCGCGTGCCGCCCGTATGTCCGTGCCTCAGCGCTCTGGTCCATCAGCCGGGCCGCGACGCGGCCGATCGCCGCGTCCAGTTCGGCTCGGCTGTCCGTTCCCCAGTCACCCAGGCGCTCGGCCAGCCAGTCCTTCCACGCCTGGACCACCCGCCCGAACTCCGCGTGCCCCGGGGCCGTCAGCTCCCAGCCGTCGCGGGTGTAGCGGAGGTGGCCGGTCAGCTCCAGGCGGTTGAACGCCGGTTCCAGCACCGGTGCCGGTACCCCGAAGTGCGCGGCGATCTCACGCAGCGTCGCCGGTTCGCCGCGGCGTTCGCGCAGGTGGACCTGCAGCAGGCACCACACCCCGCCCTCGTCCAGTTCGCCGCCCGCGCGCTCGATGATCGACGGTGCCACCTTGCGGCGCTCGCGGAAGAACAGCGTCGCCACCGCGCGTTCCAGCTCGCGGTCGTCGGTGTTCGCCTCCGGCATCGCGAATCCGTCGCCGAGGTCCGGGGCCGCCGCGCGGG
Source organism: Amycolatopsis melonis (assembly GCF_040064235.1). Classification (NCBI taxonomy): domain Bacteria; kingdom Bacillati; phylum Actinomycetota; class Actinomycetes; order Pseudonocardiales; family Pseudonocardiaceae; genus Amycolatopsis; species Amycolatopsis melonis. Next base: position 622,835 of record NZ_JBDZYD010000003.1, on the reverse strand, counting down.
CCGTGTCGCGCAGCGGGACCTCCTTCAGGAAGAACGCCAGCGCGAACGCCAGCAGCCCGACCGGCGCCGCCGCCAGGAACACCACGTGCAGCGAGTCGCTGTAGGCCTTGACGACCGGCGCCGACACCGCCTCCGGCAACGCGTGCAACGCCGTCGGCACCTGCAGTGCCCGCGGGTCGACGCCCGGCGGGGCCGGGAGCGCGGCCAGCTTCGGCGTCAGCTGGTTCGCGTACACCGTGCCGAAGATCGCCGCGCCGAACGAGCCGCCGATCGAACGCAGGAACGTCACCCCCGAGGTCGCGACGCCCAGGTCCGCGTAGTCGACAGTATTCTGGACGGCGATCGTCAGCACCTGCATGCCCAGCCCGATGCCCAGGCCCAGCACGGCCATGTACGCCGATGCCTCCCAGAACCCCGTGTCCGTGTCCAGCCGCGACAGCAGGTACAGCCCGAGCGTCATGGCCGCCGCACCGGCCAGCGGGAAGATCTTGTAGCGCCCGGTGCGGCTGACCGCGTTGCCCGCCGCGATCGACGCGACCAGCAGCGCCAGCACCATCGGCAGCAGCCGCACGCCGGACGTCGTCGCCGAGGTGCCCTGCACGTACTGCATGTACGTGGGCAAATAGGACAATGCGCCCAGCATGGCGAAGCCGACGACGAAACTCATGATCCCGCCGACGGTGAACACCGGGTTGCGGAACAGCCGCATCGGCAGCATCGGTTCCTTCGCCCGCAGCTCCACGAAGACGAACGCGGCCAGCAGCACCACCGAGCCCGCCGCCATCCCCAGGATCACCGGCGAGCCCCACGCGTACTGCGTGCCGCCCCAGCTGGTGACCAGCGTCAGTCCGGTCGCGGCGAGGCCGATCAGCAGGATGCCGAGGTAGTCGATGACCGGCTTGACCGCCGCGCGCGCGTTCGGCATCGCCGAGGCCGCGACCACCAGCACGACCACGACCAGCGGGATGTTGACGTAGAACGCCCAGCGCCACGACAGGTGGTCGACGAAGAACCCGCCGAGCATCGGGCCCGCGACGGTCACCACGCCGAACACCGAGCCGAGCACGCCCTGGTACCGGCCGCGCTCGCGCAGCGGGACGACGTCGGCGATCAGCGCCGTCGAGGTCACCATCAGCCCGCCGCCGCCGAGACCCTGCACCGCGCGCCAGACGATCAGCCACACCATGCTGCCGGCGAACCCGGCGCAGAACGAGCCGACGCCGAACACGATCACCGACAGCTGGAACATCAGCTTGCGGCCGAAGAGGTCGCCCAGCTTGCCGACGACCACCGTCATGATCGTCTCGGCGAGCAGGTAGGACGTGACGACCCAGGACAGGTGACCCGCGCCGCCGAGGTCGCCGACGATGGTGGGCAGCGCGGTCCCGACAATGGTCTGGTCCAGCGCGGCCAGCAGCATGCCGAGCAGCACGGCGCCGAAGACGGCGTTGACCCGGCCGCGGCTCAGGGACGGCGGCGCCACCGCGCCGGGGGTGACCTCCGCGGTGGCCGTCATCGCACCCTCCTCGCTCGGCCTCCAAGCTAGTGTGGGTGGTCCACTGTGGATAGCCACCCGTTCCGGTGGTCCCGCGTGGTCAGAGGGTCCAGCGCTCCCGCGGCGGCGTTTCCAGCACGAGCTCGCCGTCGACGGCCGCGGCGATCTGCTCGACGGTCCAGGTCTCCCGGTACAGCACCGGCCGGATGATCGCGGGCTGGCGCACGGCGTGCAGGTGCCCGTCCGCCAGCCGCAGCACCTGCCCGGTGATCCCGGCCGAGAGGTCGCTGAGCAGGTAGGTCACCAGCGGCGCCACCCGGTCCGGCGGTGGCGCGTCCGGATTGCCGTGCGGGTCGGCGGCCATCAGGCGGGTCCAGGCGATCGGGCTGACGGCGTTGACGCGCACGCCGTGCGGGGCCAGATCGCCTGCCCACGAGTAGGTCATCGACGCGACCGCGCCCTTGGACGCGGAGTACGCCGCGGCGCCGCGCTGCCCGATCATCGACCCCGACGTCACGTTGACGATGACCCCGCTGCCCTGCGCGCACATGACCTTCGCCGCCGCCGTGCCACAGTGGAAGGGGCCGAGCACGTTGGTCTCGACCAGTGCGCGGGTCCGCTCGGCGTCGTCGTCCTCCCACGGCAGGGCGTGGTACCCGACGGCGGCGTTGTTGACCAGGCCGTCCAGCCGCCCGAAGTGCCTGCCACACAAGGCGATCAGCGACCGGGCGTAGCACGGGTCGGCCACCGAGCCGACACTCGCCACGGCGGTGCCGTCGTCCGCTTCGATCGCGGCCACGGTGTCCCGGGCCGGTTCGGCGTCGACGTCGTTCACGACGACCGCCGCGCCCGCCCCGGCGGCGTGCCGGGCAAAGGCCCGCCCGAGCCCGCGTCCGGCACCGGTGACCACGACTGCCCGCCCGTCCAGGAATCCCATGGGGTCCAGTGTCGCGCGGGAATGGCTCAGCTGCGCGCCAAGGTCACCAGAAACGGCCGGAACCCGTGCGCCTCGTAGAAGGCAAGTGCACTCGCATTCTGCGCGTACGCCTGCACTGTCATTTCGTTCGCGCCACGTTCACGTGCCCACGCCACGAAGGCCTCGAAGAGGGCTCGGCCGAGGCCTTGCCGACGCCGTTCCGGGGCGACGCGCATGCTTTCGAGCACCGCAGTCACGGCGTCCGGGCGCAGCGGGTCCGGCTTGCGCAGGCGGCCCACCAGGTGTCCGGCCCCGCCGTCGGCCAGCAGGCAGAGAGAGTCCGGATCGTCGACGAGCCCCGCGTAGTAGGCCGCGCCTTCGCGGGCGGGCCAGCCGGTGTCCATGAAGGCGTCGTGGCGGCCGCCGTCCTCGGCGAACAGGGCGCCGGCCGAGGCCGTGAGCGCGGGAACGTCCTCGGAACGGCATTCGGAAACAGTCATGCGGGAGACGGTATACCGGACAACGGGTTCAGGGTCCCAGATGCGCCAGGCTTTCCAGCGCGAGCTGCTCCAGATATCCCGCGGCAGCCGCACTTCCGCCCGCCGCCCGGAACGACGCACCCAGCGCCTGCGCCGCGCGGCGGTAGGCCGGTTCCGTGAGGACCTCCTCGACCGCGGCCGCGATGCGCGGGGCGTCCGCGCGGCCGAAGCGCAGGCGCAGGCCCGCGCCCGCCGCCACCACCTGGGCCGCCACGATCGGCTGGTCGTCGCGGATCGGGGCGACCACCAGGGGCAGGCCGTGCCAGAGGGATTCGCAGACCGTGTTGTGGCCCGCGTGGCAGACCACCGCGTCCACCCGCTCCAGCAGCGGCAGCTGCGGAACCTGCGGCCGTACCAGGACGTTCGGCGGGACCTCGCCGAGCACGCCGCCCGGGTCGGCGATCACCGCACGGACCGACCGGCCGGCGAACGCCTCCGCCGCCGCGGCCAGGAAGCCGGCCCCCGCCGCGGTGTTGGCCGTGCCGAGGGAGACCAGGACGGTCGGCCGCAGCGGGTCGAGCCACTCCCACGGGAAGTCCACTGTGGACGGACGCGTGCCGATCGACGGGCCGACCAGGCGGACCCGGGGCGGCAGGGTGGCCGTGCCGAGCAGCTCGCGGGTGGTGAACGCGAGCACGCCGTGCGGCGAAATCCGCGGGTCCGCCGCACCGCCGCCGATCCGGGCGCGCAGGCCGTCCAGCAGCGAGCCGACCCACGCCGCCACCTTTGGCATCCCGGCGAGCGGGTCGATCAGCTCGGCCGACGTCGTCGCGGAGGTGACCCACGGCAGGCCGCGTGCCTCGGCCAGCAGCCCGCCGGCCAGTGCCTGCTGGTCGGCGACCACGACGTGCGGGGCGAACGCGTCCAGTGCCGCGGCCACCCCCGGGGCCATCGCGTCGGCCAGCGGGATCAGGAAGTCCTCCCACAGGAACCGCAGCGCCGCCGGGCCCTTCAGCTCGGCGGGGCGCGCGGGCAGGTCCGGGGGCAGGGCGCAGGAGAACACCAGCGCATCCGGGCCGGCCAGCCGCCACAGCAGCTCCGCGTGCCCGGCCCAGGCGACCTCGTGACCGCGTGCGGTCAGCTCGGCCGCCACGCCCGCGGCCGGGTTGACGTGCCCGACCAGCGGCGGGACGACGAACAGGAACCGGGCCACTACCGCACCCGCGCCTGCGTGCGTGCGGTGTCGCGGACCCAGCCGAAGACCAGCTCGATGACCTCCGCGGTCCGCTCGACCAGGACCGAATGCCCCTGGTCGGGCAGCACGACACAGCGGCCCTCCAGGTGTGCTTCGAAGTGCGGCACCTGGGCGGCCAGGCCCGAGTCGCCGCCGAAGATCGCGAACACCGGGCAGCGCACCGCCGACAGGTCCGCCGCGATCGTGGCGCTGCGCGGGACGTCCTCGGCGATCGTGGTCGTCTGCAGGATCCGGTTCGCGGCCTTCGACAGCCGGGCGGTGTGCGCGCCGTGGTTGTCGGCGATCCAGCCGATGACCTCGTCGAGGGCCAGCCGGGTCTTCGCGTCGGCGAGGCCGTCGGCCATGTGCCGCGTCCACTCCTCGGTCGGCGGTTCGCCCTCGATGGCGACGACGCTGGCCACCCGGTCCGGGCGGGCGGCGGCCAGCCCGAGTGCCACCGACGCGCCGAACGAGTTGCCCACGAGGTGCACCGGCCGGGTGACCTCGCAGGCGTCGAGCACCGCGACGAGGTCGTCGACGAACTGCTCCAGCCGGTACCCCGAGGCCGGGCGCGTCGTGCGGCCGTGCCCGCGCAGGTCGTACATCAGCACGTCGAGCCCGCGCTCGGCGAACGCCGGGCCGAGGGTGAAGTAGTAGCTGGCCAGGCTGTCGGTGAGCAGGCCGTGGACGCACACCACGATCGGGGCCTCCCCGTCGAGCGGCACGTCCGGGGTCAGGCGCTGGACGTGCACGTCCAGCTCACCGGCGCGGATGCGGCTCACGCCGCGGCCCGCAGCGACGCGACGATGTGGCGGACCAGCTCGCCGACGGTCAGCGCGATGATCTCGTCGAGGTCGCGCACGGCGATGAAGGTCGCGAAGTTGACGCGGTCGCCGTAGTGCTCGCGCAGCTGCCCCGACAGCGCCACCAGGTCGACGCTCTCCAGCTCGAGGTCGTCGTGGAACGTCGTGTCCATGGTGATCTCGGCGTCGTCGAGGCCGTACTCCTCCAGCAGCTCCCGCAGCATCCCGCCCACCTGGGCGAGCACGGTCACCTCGTCCGCGGCCGTGGTCTCGATGCTCATGGGGTAGTCTCCTTCGTCTCTTCGGTCCAGGCGACGACGTAGCGCCGCGGCGGCAGCCCTGGCGGGTTCTCGGCGTCGGTGCAGCACACGCGGTAGTCGTGGCCTTCGACGCGGACGGTCAGCTCGTCCTCGGCCGCGGCCACCACCGCGAAGTCGCGGGGTTCGCCGCGCAGGCCGGTGCCGCGCAGCTTCGCGACGGCCTCCTTGGCGGTCCAGAACCGGGCGAACCAGCGCTCCGGGTCGCCGGGCAGGCCCGCGAACAGCGCCAGCTCGGCCGGGCCGAGCGCGGCCTCCACAGTGGACTGCGAACGCGGGGCGACCTCTTCGACGTCGATGCCGCACGGGCCCTGCCTCGCGATCGCCACCCCGGCTTCCCCGCGGTGCGCCAGCGAAATCGTCAGCGGCGGCAGCTCCCGGCCGTAGGCACCGGTCGCGTGTGGACGTCCACTGTGGTCGTTGCCGATACGCAGTTCCGCCGGGAACATCTCGGACTCCCCACGGGCCCAGAGGAACTGGCGGACGGCGTCCTTGGCCGCGATCCGGCCGAGCAGCCACTGGCGCCGCCCGCGCGGCGGGTGGCGGTCGTAGGCGTCGCGCTCGGGTCCGGCCAGGTAGTTGCGCATGATCAGCTCGCGGGTGGCCAGGTCCGGCCACTGCTCGTGGACCAGTGCCCAGCCACCGGGCTGTTCGTACGACAGCGTCGAGCGTTCGGGCGTGCGGTCGGCCTGGCGCATGTGCGCGGTGCTGTCGAAGCGGCGGTCGCGCCAGCCGGTGAACTCGGCCCACACCTGCCCGTTGCGGACCAGCTGCATGTCGGCGTCGAGGAACTCCTCGGTCAGGCCGGTGATCTTCACCAGGCACTCCAGGCGCTCCCCCGGTGCCGGATGCGGGCCGTGGAACCGGATTTCGCGCATGCCGACCGGGAAGACGGTGGTGCGCTCGGGCAGCCGGGACATGATCCAGTAGCCGAGCACCTGGCCGACGTTGTCGAGCAGGGCGCCGGGTGCCGCCGGAGTGGTCAGCACGGCCCGGACGTGCCGGTCGCCGACCGCGGTCAGCTCGGTGACGCCCTGGAAGCGCGGGCCGTGGAACATCCAGCGCTCGGCGTAGAGCTGGGCCGCGGTCGTCTCCGGCACCTGCTCGGCCGAGGCCGGGAACCGCCACGGCGCGGGCGCGTCCGCGGGGTAGGCCGGGGCGAGTTCGACGACGGCCTGGGAGTAGCCCTCCAGCGCCGCGTGCACCCGGTCGGGGCCCGCGGGCCGGACCCGCACCGGCACGGTGACCGCCGGGACGGCGGTGATCCACTGGCTGAGCCGGACGTCGTGCACGGCGACCGCGCGGCGGCCGGGCGCGGCCTGCTCGGCGAAGCCCATCAGGTGGTCGATCACCGTGGTGGCCGGGACGACCGGCCACCGGTCGCCCGGGTCCGCCTGCGGCGGCTGCTTGAAGAAGCAGTGGTCGAGCAGGTACGGCATCGCCTCGACTGAGACGTCGAGGGTGGTGTCCAGCGCCCGCGGCGGCGCCACTTTCCCGTGAAAGCTCCGTTCCGGGGCGCCGCTTTCACGTGAAAGTGGCGCCTGGGAGCGGCCGGTCAGGACCGTGGACGCCAGCTCGGCGGTGTCGGCCAGCAGCGCGGCGAACTCCGCGGCGAGCGGGCCCTTGGCGGCCAGGTCGTCCACAGTGGACCGGCGGACGGCCGGCAGCGCGATCCGGGCGCGGACCTGCTCGTCCAGCGAGATCAGCCGCCCGCCGAGGTCGAGCTTGACGGCCTTGGACGTGACCGCCCGGGCGCCCGGCAGGCGGTCGAAATCGACGTCCAGGCCGTCCACCCACAGCGCGGTCGCGACCCGGCGCAGCTGCGCGAGCCCGGGGCGGTGCGCCGAGTGCGCCGCCACGACGAGGTGCTCCTCGCCGTGCAGCGTGTCGCTGACCAGCGAGCCCAGCTGTCCCGCGCCGGCCTGGACGAACGCGCGGAACCCGGCGGCGTACAGCGCCTGGACCAGCGGGCGGAACCGGACCGGCTCCAGCAGGTGCCGGACGAACAGCTCGCGGACCTCGGCTTCGCCCGCCGGGTACTCCGCCACCGTGGTCGCCGACCAGAGCGGCAGCTTCGGCGGGTACAGCGTGAAGCGCTCGGCGGCTTCGCGGATCGGGCCCAGGTACGGCCGCAGCATCGGGGTGTGGAAGCCGGAGCGGAACGGCAGCACCTGCGCCACGATCCCGGCCTGCCGGAACCGGGTCACCAGGTCCTCGACCGCGGTTTCCGGCCCGCAGATCATGGCCTGGTTGGGCGAATTGTCGTGGGACAGCACGACATCACGCTGTCCGGCCAGCTCCTCGGCGACCTGGGGCGCGGGCGCGCCGATCGCGGCGAAGGCGAGCCCGGGGACGACGAGCGCGTCCGGGTCGAACCCGGCGAGGAAGGCGTCGACCTCGTCTTCGGCGTGCAGCCCGGCCACGGCCATGGCGGTCCACTCGCCGAGGCTGTGCCCGGCCACGGCGTCCGGCGTGACGCCGATCCGCCGGAGCGCGGCGTCCAGCAGCCTGCCCAGTTCGAAGACCGCGGTGCCCTGACGGCCGACGTCGCCGACCTCGACGTCGGCGTGCTGCCAGGGCAGGCCGAAGTGGCGGGCGACGTCCCCGCAGTTCAGGGTCAGCTCCGACTCCAGGCCGGGGAAGAGGAAGGCGATCTTGCCGCCGCCCGGCCCGAGCAGCGGGCGGTCGGCGAACCACACGTCGTTGCGGCCGCGCCAGGCCCGGCCGCGGGCCAGCGCCTTCCTGGCCAGTGCCAGCCGTTTCTCGGTCGGGTCGACGATGCCGAGCCGGACCGGCCCGTCGCCGGGCTCGCCCGGACCGGAACGGTCGAGCAGGTCGCGCAGGGCGTCGACCGACCGTGCGGCGAGCCGCAGCACGCGTTCGGGCTCGTGCACCACAACCGGTTTCGCGTGGTCCGGCGCCTGTTCCAGCACGACGTGGGCGTTGATCCCGCCGAAGCCGAACGCGTTGACCCCGGCCCGCCGCACCGGCGCGTCCCACGGCTTCGCGGTGTCCAAAGTGGAGAACCGGGTCTTCGCCAGTGCCGGGTGCGGGTCGTCGCAGTGCAGCGTGGGCAGCAGGACGCCGTGGTGCACGGCCAGTGCCGCCTTGACCAGCCCGGCGATCCCGGCCGCGGGCATCGTGTGGCCGATCATGGACTTGACCGAGCCGAGCACGGCGGAGCCCGCGCTGCCGAACACCTCCGCCAGGGTGGCCAGTTCGGCCGCGTCCCCGGCCGGGGTCGCGGTGCCGTGCGCCTCCAGCAGCCCCAGCGATTCGGGGTCGGCGGGGTCCAGGCCTGCCGCGGCCCACGCCTGGCGCACCGCCCGGACCTGGCCGCCGGAGTCCGGGCTGGCCAGGCTCGCGGTCCGCCCGTCGGAGGCGACGCCGGTGCCGGTGATCACGGCGTAGATCCGGTCGCCGTCGCGTTCGGCGTCGGCGAGGCGCTTGAGCACGACGATGCCGGTGCCCTCGCCGATCAGCACGCCGTCGGCGTCGCGGTGGAACGGCCGGATGCGCTCCGACGGCGACAGCGCGCCCAGCTGGTTGAACACGCTCCAGAAAGTGATGTCGTGGCAGTGGTGGACCCCGCCGGCGAGCACGACGTCGCAGCGGCCGGTGGCCAGTTCGCGCACGGCGTGGTCGACGGCGATCAGCGAGGACGCGCAGGCGGCGTCCACTGTGTACGCCGGGCCGCGCAGGTCGAGCCGGTTGGCCAGGCGGGACGCGGCGAGGTTGGGCACCAGCCCGATCGCCGACTCCGGCGCCTCCGGGCCGAGCTGGTCGGTGAAGGCCTGGCGGACGGCGTCGAGGCGGTCGGCGTCGAGGTCCGGCAGCAGCTCGCCGAGGGTCCGGACGAGCTGGCTGGCGGTGCGGACCCGCTGGTCGAGCCGGACCAGCCCGGGCGTCAGGTAGCCGCCGCGGCCGAGCACGACCCCGGCCTTCGCGCGGTCGGCGGGCAGCCGGTCCGGCCCGCCCGCGTCCGCGACGGCCTGTGCCGCGACGCGCAGCGCGATCAGCTGGTCGGGTTCGGTGGCGGGCACCGAGTTCGGCATGATCCCGAAGCCGGTGACGTCCACTTCGGCCAGTTCGTCGACGAACCCGCCGCGACGGCAGTAGACCTTGTCGGCGCGGCGCTCGCCGGGCGCGTAGTGCGTGCCGTCCCACTTCTCGGGCGGCACCTCGGTGATGGCGTCGACGCCGCCGACGAGGTTGCGCCAGTAGCTCGCCAGGTCGGGCGCGCCGGGCAGCAGCACCGACATCCCGACGATCGCCACGCGCATGCCGGTCACCAGCCCGACGCGGTGTGGACGACGGCCGCGGCGTCGGCACGGCCCCACGCCAGCTCGCGCAGCAGGCCGAGAGTGCCTTCCTCGGGGTCGATCAGCGCGATGCCGCGGCGGGCGTAGTCGCGCATCAGCTCGGGGGTCACCATGCCGTCGTGCTCGCCGGTCGGCGCCCACGGTCCCCAGTGGACGGTCACCGCGCGCCCGGCGGGCCACCGGCGGCCGAGCGTTTCGAGGGCGTCGTTGGCGGCGGCGTAGTCCGACTGGCCGCGGTTGCCGAGCGTGGCGGCGATGCTGCCGAACAGGACGACGAACTTCGGCTCGTCCGGCAGGTCCGCGGTCGCGTCCAGCAGCGTCCGGGCACCGTCGACCTTCGTGGCGTACACGCGGTTGAACGACTCCGGCGTCTTCTCGGCGACGAGCTTGTCCTCGATGACGCCGGCCGCGTAGACGATGCCGTCGAGGCGGCCGTGCTCGGCGTGGATCTCTTTGACGGCCCGGTGCACGGCTTCGGCGTCGAGCATGTCGACGGACTGGTAGCGCACCGTGCTGCCGAGTTCGCCGAGCCTGGCCAGGGTCTGCCGGACCTCGCGTTCGCCCTGGATCCGGCGCACGGCCCGTTCGATCTCGGCGGGGCTCTTCAGCCCGGCCGCGATGAGCGCGGCGCGCAGGTCCTTGGCATCCTTGGCCTGCGGGTATTCGTCGTCCGGCGGCGGCACCGGCGTCCGGCCGAGCAGTTCGATCCGGCAGCGGCTCGCGGCGGCGAGGGTCGCGGCGAACCGGGCGGTGATGCCCTTGGCACCGCCGACGAGCAGCACGACCGACTCGCGGTCCAGCCCGACGGCGGCCGCTTCGGCCGCACCGTCGCCCGCCGGTCCCGCACCGCTGCTGCCGAGCAGGCCGAGGCTCTCCTCGGTCATCCGGAAGCCCTTGCGCACCTTGCCTTCCCGGACGACGACGGGCTCACGATCCACAGTGGACAGCTCTTCGACGAGCGCGGCGGCCCGGTCTTCGGCGGTGTCGTCCGGTGCCGTCTCGACGACGCGGGTGAGAGTGTCCGGGTATTCGCGGGCGAGGCTGCGGTGGAAGCCGCGCAGGCCCTCCCCCGGCCCGGCGGTCAGCAGCCAGCCGGGCTGCCCGGCCAGGGCGGCCTGATACTGCGGGAAGGCGGCGGGCAGCACCGGGTCGCCGTCCGGCAGGAACAGGACCCCGTCGAACCCGGGCCGGACATCGTCGTCGATCTCGGCCGCCGCGCCCAGCCCGCTGAGCCGGGTTTTCACGGCTTCGGCGACCGGGCCACGGCCGACGAGCAGGAACTTCCGGCCACGCACATCCGGAGTCTCCGCGGGCTCAAGCTCGACTTCCGCCATGACCAGCCGCTTCGGCGCGACAACCACCGGCTGCGGCTCCCGTTCCGGTTCCGCTTCGCCCAAACGCCCCAATGTGGCCTTCGGTGCGCTCAACGAACCCAAGGCGGCCTTCGGTGCGTTGCTGAACACAGCGGCGCGAAGCGCCTCCGTTGAGGGCGGCGGTGGGGGCATGGGCGGAGCAACCAAGGCCACATTGGGGCGCTCGGGGCCGAGCAGGTCCGCGATCGCCGCCGCCGTGCGGGCCTTGGCCAGCTCCTCGACGTCACCGCCGGTGTCCAGGTTCAGGCGCGCGGCCAGTTCCCCGGCGATCTCGGCGCGCTTGATCGAGTCGATGCTCAGGTCGGCTTCCAGATCGAGATCCGGCTCGATCATCTCCACCGGATACCCCGTCTGCTCCCCGATCACCTCGACCACGGTCTCCAGCACCGACGTGACCGACGGCGTCTCGGCGGGCTCCTCCCCGATCAGCGCGGCGATCGCCGCGGCCGTGCGGGCCTTGGCGAACTCCTCGACGTCACCACCGGCCAGCCCCAGCCGGGACGCCAGCTCGCCCGCGATCTCCGCCCGCTTGATCGAGTCCACGCTCAGGTCGGCTTCCAGATCGAGGTCCGGCTCGATCATCTCCACCGGATACCCCGTCCGCTCCCCGATCACCTCCACCACGGTCTCCAGCACCGACCGCCCCAATGTGGCCTTCGGTGCGCTCAACGCACCGAAGGCCGCCTTGGGTGCGTCTGACGCAACCAAGGCCACATTGGGGCGTTCGGGCGGAAGCGAAACCGGAAGCGAAACCGGGGCCGGAAGCGTGACCGACGGTGGCACCTCGGTGCCGAGGAAGCCCAGCAGGACGTCGCGCTGGGCCGCGATCATCTCGCGGCTCGTGCGCAGGAAGTCCGCGACCATCGCCTCCGACGTCGGCGCCGCGGGCGCCGCCACGCCGAGAGAAATACGTTCGGCCGGGCGCAGCGCGCCGTCCGGGATCGTGCCGTCCGCGGTGCGGAGCAGGTGGCCGTCGACCGTCCATCCCGGACGCTTCGGGCGCGGGGCCGTCGCCGCGTCGACCGCGTCGCGGCCGCGGAACAGCCAGCCCGTCTCCACCGGCACGCCCGACACCGCCAGCTGCGCCAGCGCCGTGAGGAATCCGGGCAGGCCGCGGCGGCCCGGCTGCTCGAACCCGACCGTCCGATGGGGACGGTCGCCGAGGATCGCGGCGACCTGCTTGGCCAGCACCGAACCGGGCCCGGCCTCGACGAACACCCGTGCCCCTGCCGCGTACATCGCCTCGACCTGCTCGACGAACCGGACCGGCGCGCCCAGCTGCGCGGCCAGCTCGCCGCGGATCTCGTCCGGGTCCGCCGGGTACGGCGCCGCGGTCCGGTTGCCGTACACCGGGACGGCGGGCCGGACGACGCCGATCGCGTCGAGGGCCGCGCCGAACGTCTCCCCCGCCGGGGCCACCAGCGGGCTGTGGAACGCGCACGCGACGGGGATCCGCTTGGCGCCGAGGCCGGCGTCGCGCAGCCGGACGACGGCGGTGTCGATGTCGGCGGACGGTCCCGAGATCACCGTCTGCCTGGGCGAGTTGTGGTTGGCCAGGACGACCGCCGCGAGCCCGGCGTCGGCGAGCACCTTGCCGGTCTCGGCGGCGCCCGCCGCGACCGCGGCCATCGCGCCGGGATCGCCGTCGGGCACCGCGCCGAGAATGGCCGCGGCGCGGGCGTGGCTGGCGTGCAGCAGTGCCTCGGGCGTCAGCGAGCCCGCCGCGGCGAGCGCGGTCAGCTCGCCGTAGCTGTGGCCGCCTGCCATCGCGGGCCGCACGCCCGCGCGGGTCAGCAGGCGGAACGCGGCCAGCCCGGCAAGGCCGAGCGCGGGCTGGGCGATGCGGGTGTCGGTGACGCGTTCGGCCAGCGCCTGCCGCTCGCGCTCGCCGAACACCGCGGGCCCGAACACGACCTCGGCGGTCGCCGGGTCGAGCCGCAGATACCGCTGCAGCTCCGGGAAGGTGACGAACAGTTCCGCGAACATGCCCGGCCGCTGGCTGCCCTGGCCCGGGAACAGCACCGCGACCTCGCCGGGTTCGCCCCCATCGGCCCGGTACACGCCCGGCGCGTCCTGCCCGGCCAATGCCTGACGCAGCAACGTCGTCAGCTCGTCCACAGTGGACGCCACGACGGCGATCCGCACGGGCCCGCCCGCCGCTTCACAACGACGGGACGCGGCCAGCGCGAGGTCCCGCAGCCGCCACGGCTGACGGCCCGCAGGCACCTGCGAGGCCAGTTCCAGCAGTGCCTGTGCCGCGGACTCCGTCGTGAAGGTGAACAGTTCCGCGGGCCACTCGTCGGCGGTGTGCGCAGGCGGCACGCCGTCGTATGCGCCGAGCACGACGTGGAAGTTCGTGCCGCCGAAGCCGAACGCGCTGACCCCGGCGATCCGCTCGGCGGGCGGCGCGGCCCACGGCTGGGCCGCGGCCTGGAACACGAACGGGCTCGTTTCCGGGTCCCACGCCGGGTTCGGCGACGTCACGTGCAGGGTCGGCGGCTTGACGCCGGTGTGGAGCGCCAGCGCGGTCTTGACCAGCCCGGCCAGCCCGGCCGCGCACTTGGTGTGCCCGATCTGGGACTTCACCGAGCCGATCGTGCACGTGCCCGGCGCCGCACCGGCCTCGGTGAACACCTTGGTCAGCGTGCCCAGCTCGGTCCGGTCGCCGACGACCGTGCCGGTGCCGTGCGCTTCGAGCAGCCCGACGCGCGCGGGCGAGATCCCGGCGTTGCGGTAGGCGCGGGTCAGCGCGGTGTGCTGGCCTTCCGGCCGCGGCGCTGTCAGGCCCAGTGCCCGCCCGTCGGACGCCGCGCCGACGCCCTTGATGACGGCGTACACGCGGTCGCCGTCGCGTTCGGCGTCGGCCAGGCGCTTGAGCGCGACGCAGGCGACCCCCTCGCCGAGCGCGATGCCGTCGGCCGCGCTGTCGAACGTCGCCGAGCGCCCGGTCGGCGACAGGGCGTGCGCCGAGGCGAACAGCAGGTAGTCGTTGATGCCGTTGTGCAGGTCCGCGCCGCCGCAGAGGACGAGGTCGCTGGTGCCCGCGGTCAGTTCCTTGCAGGCGACGTCGACCGCGGTCAGCGAAGACGCACACGCGGCGTCGACGGTGTAGTTGGCGCCGCCCAGGTCTAGCCGGTTGGCGATCCGGCCGGCGATGACGTTGGCCAGCACGCCGGGGAAGGAGTCCTCGGTGATCCGCGGCAGCCGTTCGTCCAGATCGGACGGCAGTTCGCCCACATAGGACGGCAGCACGGTACGCAGGGTCATCGCGTTCGACAGGTCGCTGCCCGCCTCGGCGCCGAACACGACCGACGTCCGGGCCCGGTCGAACGGGCGGTCGGCGTAACCCGCGTCGGCCAGCGCGCGGTGGGCGGCCTCCAGTGCCAGCAGCTGCACGGGCTCGATGCTGGCCAGCGACGACGGCGGGATGCCGTACTTCAGGGGGTCGAAGCCGATCTCCGGCAGGAACCCGCCCCAGCGCGACGGCGTGCGCTCGCCCTGGCCGTCCGGGTCGTAGTAGAGCGAGGTGTCCCAGCGCTGGGGCGGGACCTCGGTGACCGCGTCGGCTCCGGAAAGGACGTTCGCCCAGAACGTCGCCAGGTCAGGGGCCTGCGGGAACATGCAGGCCATGCCGACGATCGCGATGTCGAGGGGCTCGGGGGCGGGCGGTTCCGGTTCCGCGGGACCGAATTCCGCGGCGCGGGCACGCAGGAAGGCGTGCGCGCCTTCGCCGACGGCGGCGTGCAGGTCGTCGATCGTCGTGACGGCCGAGCGCAGGACGGCGACCTCGCCCGCCATGAACATGCCTTCGGCGAGCTGCCGGTCTTCGCCGACCTCGCGCAGTTCGGAGCCGACGCGTTCGAGGCCCTTGCTGGCCAGGCGAAGCCGCCCGACGTTCAGCGTTTCCAGGTGTTCCCAGGCGTCTCGGCTGGGGACGCCGCGCTCGGCGAGATCGGCCTTGATCGCCGCGTACTCCTCGGTGAACGGGCTGCGCACGCAGCGGGTGGCGTGCCCCGGCGCGGTCTCGAGGAGGTCGGTCCGCTCGGCTTCCAGGAGCCGGCGCTGGAACAGCGGCAGCACGGCGCCCGCGTCGACGGCCTCGCGGGTGAACAGGTAGGCGGTGCCCATCAGCACGCCGACCGCCGCACCGCGCGCGGCCACCGGGGCGGCGAGGGCGGCGACCATGGCGGCCGAGCGCTCGTCGTGGACGCCGCCGGCGAACAGCAGCTGCAGCTCCGCGGCCGCGCCCGGGGTGGCGGCGAGGAAGTCGGCGAGCACGCCGAGCTGGGCCTCCCACAACGGGAAACTGGTGCGGGGACCGACGTGGCCGCCGCATTCGGAGCCTTCGAAGACGAACTTGCGGGCACCGGCTTCGAGGAACTGCTTGAGCAGCCCCGGCGATGGCACGTGCAGGAACGTCGAGATCCCGGCGTCCTCCAGGGCGGTGGCCTGTGCCGGGCGGCCGCCGGCGATGATCGCGTGGGTCGGCCGCAGCTCGCGGATGACGGCGAGCTGCGCGGCCTTGACGTCGTCGGCCGCGAACCCGAGGACACCGACGCCCCACGGCGCGTCGCCGACGGCTTCGCGGGTCCGCTGCAGGACGTCGCGGGTCTGCTCCGCACCGGACAGCGCCAGGGCGATGAACGGCAGTGCGCCGCCCGCGGCCACGGCGGCCGCGAACGCGGGCTGGTCGCTCACGCGGGTCATCGGTCCCTGGGCGACCGGCAGCGTCGTGCCGAGCGCGCGGCTGCCCGCGGTTCCCGGTCCGAGCACCGGCGTTTCGGCTCTCAGGGCGTCGGCGACGGCGTCGGCCAGGCCACGCACCGCGGCGGTCACCGCGCCCCAGCGGTCACGGAAGCGGGTGGCGAGGAAGACGTCCTGGCCCGCTTCGATCGGCTCGCTGCCGCGGCGGGCGAGGACGCGGACGCCGTCGGCGACGGTCGTTTCCGACCCGTCGAGGCCGGTGAGGGCGGCCGTGAGCGACGCGGGCAGCTCGGCTTCCGGGAGCAGCGCGAGCTGAGTGTCGACGACCACGCCCGCCGCGCCACCGGCGACCGCGGCCGCGGCGGTGTGCGGCCCGATGCCGCCCGCGGCCCACACCGGGACGTCCAGGGTGTCGTCGGCCAGCAGGGCCTGGAGCAGCACGAACGTGCTCAGTTCGCCGATGCGGCCGCCGCATTCGTGGCCGCGGGCGACCAGGCCGTGCGCGCCCGCGGCGACCGCCGCCGCGGCCGACGCGCGGGAGGTGACTTCGGCCAGCACCCGCCGGCCCGGGAAGTCGCGTGCGGTGCAGAGAGCGTCTTCGGTCAGCAGGACGGTGGTCACCGCGTCCGGGAGGTCGGCGGCCGCGGCGGCGAGCCGGACCCCGAACGCCGGGACACCCCATTCGGCGAGCAGCGCGAGCTCTTCCGCGGCGGCGGCACCGCCGCCGGTCAGGTCGAGCACGCCGAGGCCGCCGCCCCGGACGGCGGCGGCAACTCCGCGCGCCGACGGGCAGCGCAGCGGCGACACGGCGACGACCAGCTCGGCCGGCACGGAGTCGTCTTTCGAGAGACGCATGGGAACTCCCGCTACGCGCGAAAGGGATGTGGGTAACGGGGAGTACTTAAGCGGGTTCCTTCCGCGCAGTCAACAACCGGCCGCGATTTCATAGCCGGGCTTCAGAAAATTCGGGAGCACTCGTCCTGCCGCCGCAAGAATTTAACGTCGCCGTCACGTTCCGCGCGCCGGGATGCGGCAGCGCATTGCCGTACCGGCCCGCAGGGCCCGTCCACGAGGTCCGCACGGCCGGTCGGCGCAAGCCATCCCGCCTGGTGGACGCCGTGCCGTTCGCCACACCGGACCACTCCGGCCGTCGGGTCCGTTTTTCCGGCAGGCCACCACGACGTGTCGGGACGGTAAACCGGCGCCTTTTCCGCGGATTTCCTTTTGTCGAAATTCTCGACAAAAGCAGCCACCCTCTTCCCGCCGGACACAGGAATCGAAAGCCGAATTCCGGACCGCACCGGGTCCACAGTGGATTCCCCGGCCGCGGCGGTTCCCGGTGCTCACGCGAGCATGCCGGGACCGCCTGCGCCGTCCCGGCAGCCGGGCTGCGGCGACCACGGGTATTCGAGCGGCCACCATCGGTGCCCTGGCCGCCGTGACATCCCGCGGCCTTGACCGAAATTTTCCCTCACCCGGGGCCGGGCTTTTCCTGAGAAACAGCTGAAGACTTTTCGCATACCCGTCAGTAGTTCTGGACTGATCGTCTAGACTTGGACACGGTGTCCAACGACGGAGGTGGCTGTGGAGTACTGGTACGCCGACGAGCGCTCGGGGCGGCGATACCCGGGTGACCCGCTGCGGTGGCGCGGCGACGACGGCGCCCCGCTCTCCGTCGTCCCGCTGCCCGGCCTGCGCCCGGACGACGTCGACACCGGCGTCCGCTCGCTCTGGCGCTACCGGGCCGCGCTGCCCGGCGACCTGCGCCCGGTGTCGCTCGGCGAGGGCTGCACGCCGCTGGTCCCGCGGGACTGGGGCGGCACCGAGGTCCGGTTCAAGCTCGAATGGTTCAGCCCGACGGGCAGCTTCAAGGACCGCGGGTCCAGCGTCATGGTCTCGGCGCTGGCCGGCGCCGGCGTCGGCGAGCTGCTGGAGGACAGCTCCGGCAACGGTGGCTCGTCGGTGGCGGCTTACAGCGCCGCGGCCGGGATCGCGGCGACCGTCCTGGCCCCCGAGGGGACCTCGCCTGCCAAGGTCCTGCAGACGCGCGCGTACGGCGCGGCCGTCGAGCTGGTGCCCGGCACGCGCGACGACACCGCCGCCGAGGCCGTCCGCCGGTCGGACCGCACCACCTACGCCAGCCACAACTGGCACCCGTTCTTCCTGCAGGGCACCAAGACCCTCGCGTACGAACTGTGGGAGGACCTCGGCTTCCGCGCGCCGGACGCCGTCGTCACGGTCGCCGGCGCGGGCAGCATCGTGCTGGGCTGCGACCTCGGGTTCGGCGAGCTGCTGGCCGCGGGCTCGATCCCGCGCCGCCCGCGGCTGCTGGTCGCGCAGCCCCGCAACTGCTCCCCGGTCGACGCCGCGTTCCACGGCCACCGGCCACCGCCGTTCGCCCCGACCGTCGCGGAGGGGACGGCGATCCGGCAGCCGGTGCGCCTGCCGGAGGTCGTCGCGGCGATCCGCCGCTCGGGCGGCGACACCGCGGCCATCGACGAGGACGCGATCGCCACGGCCGCCCGGCGCCTGGCGTCGCTGGGCCTCTACGCGGAACCGACGAGCGCGACCGCGGCCGCGGCGATCGACGTCTTCCGCGCCCGCGGAGCGATCCGCCCCGGCGAGACGACGGTCGTCGTCCTCACCGGCTCCGGCCTCAAGGCGGCCGACCGGCTGCGGGAGCTGATCGGATGACCGAGGACGAGCTGCTGCTGCGCGAGGCGGAGAAGATCGCCCACGCGGTCGGCCGGATGTTCCCGGGCCTGTGCGAAGTGGTCCTGCACGACCTGCGCGACCCGGCCCACGCGGTCCGCGCGATCGAAGGCGGCCTGTCCGGCCGCGCGGTCGGCGACCCGGCGACCGAGCTGGGCCTGGCCCGCATCGCCGACCCGGAGTTCCCGGACGTCCTGCAGAACTACCCGAACCGCTTCCCGGACGGCCGCCCGGCGAAGAGCACGTCGATCGGCATCCGCAACTCCGGCGGCGAGTACGTGGCGGCACTGTGCCTCAACCTCGACGTGTCCCTCCTGGGATCGGCGGCCCACGCCCTGACCCGCCTGGCCCGCACCGACGAACCGGCCCCGCTGACGGAGTCCCTGCGCGCCCGCACGACCGAGGAGCTGCGCGCCCTGGTCGAGGACTACGCCACCGAGCGCGGCCACACGCCACGCAGCCTGCCACCGTCAGGCAAGAAGGAACTGGTCCGCTCGCTGAAGGCGCGGGGGTTCCTGGAGCTGAAGAACGCGGTGCCGGTGCTGACCGACCTGCTCGGCATCTCCCGCGCCAGCGTGTACAACTACCTGCGCTGACTCAGAAGACCGACCATCCGGTCAGCGTGGTGAACCGGTCGAGGGCCGCCACGCCTGCCACCGAGTTGCCGCGGGCGTCCAGGCCCGGGCTCCACACGCACACCGCGCAGCGGCCCGGGACGATGGCCACGATGCCGCCGCCGACGCCGCTCTTGCCCGGCAGGCCGACGCGGTAGGCGAACTCGCCCGCCGCGTCGTACGTGCCGCAGGTCAGCATCACCGCGTTGATCCGCTTCGCCGCGCTCAGCCCCAGCAGCCGGGACCCGTCGTTGCGGATTCCGTGGCGGGCCAGGAACAACGCCGAGCGCGCCACGTCCGCGCAGCTCATCGCGATCGAACACTGGCGGACGTACTGGTCGAGCACCGACGGCACCGGGTGGCGCATGTTGCCGTAGGAGGCCATGAAGTACGCCAGCGCCCGGTTTCGGTCGGCGTGCGCCGCCTCTGAGGCCGCGACCTCGGAGTCCACCGCGATCTCCGTGTTGCCGCTCTCCTGGCGCAGGAACGCGAGCAGCGCGTCGGCCGCGTCGCCGTGGCTGGCCAGCTCGTCGGTCACCACCAGCGCGCCCGCGTTGATGAACGGGTTGCGCGGGATGCCGTCCTCGTGTTCCAGCTGCACGAGCGAGTTGAACGGGTCGCCGGACGGCTCGCGGCCGACGCGCTTCCACACGCCGTCGCCGCGGGACAGGGCCAGCGCCAGGGTGAACACCTTCGACATGCTCTGCACGGAAAACGGGTGCTCCCAGTCGCCGACGCCGTGCACGGCACCGTCCACTTCGGCCACGGCCATCCCGAACCGCCACGGCTCGACCCGCGCCAGCGCGGGAATGTAGCCGGCGACGGCGCCGCGGCCGACCTCCGGCGCGACGTCGTCGGCAATCCGGTCCAGCAGCGCCGCGAGATCCACGGCCCGTAGCGTAGAAGGCACTCCGCCCGGCCCGGCGCGCACCCCGCCCACCCAGGCCCGGCAGAACAGCTGCGGGGGTGCGCCCGCGTGAGCTGAAAGGCGCTTTCGTCTCATCCGGTGCAGCGAAAGGGACTTTCGTCGCGTCAGCCGCCAGGAACGTCCCTTTCAGCACGTCCGAAGCCGGACTGGCGCGCACCCCGCGGAATCCGCCTATCGCGGAGAAATCTCCGCAGTGATGTCCGGCACACCTTAAGTCTTCCTTAGTGTGCCTGGTGATCTGCCGCACATCGCTCTAGCGTCCGTGAACCATGGATTCCTCGCTGCTCACCGAAAACGGTGAAAGCTACTCGAAAGCACTGGGCAACCGCCAGGTGCAGATGATCGCCATCGGCGGCGCGATCGGCGTCGGGCTGTTCCTCGGCGCCGGTGGCAAACTCCACCAGGTCGGCCCGTCGCTGGTCTTCTCCTACGCGATCTGCGGGGTGGCCGCCTACTTCGTGATGCGCGCGCTCGGCGAGCTCGTGCTGCACGAGCCCAGCTCGGGCAGCTTCGTCACCTACGCGCGGAAGTTCATCGGGCCGTGGGCCGGCTTCGTCTCCGGCTGGATGTACTGGGTGAACTGGGCGATGACCGGCATCGCGGAGATCACCGCGGTGGCGATCTACGTGCACAAATGGCTGCCGGACGTGCCACAGTGGATCACCGCGCTGGTCGCGCTCGGCGTGCTGCTGGCGGTGAACCTGCTTTCGGTGAAGCTGTTCGGCGAGCTGGAGTTCTGGTTCTCGGTGGTCAAGGTGCTGGCCATCGTCGTCTTCCTGGTCACCGCCGTGGGCCTGGTGCTGGCCAGCGCCGACATCGGCGGCACGACGGCGGGTGCGCACAACCTGACCGGCCACAGTGGATTCTTCCCGGCCGGCATCGGCGTCGCGCTGATGACGTTGCAGGCGGTCATCTTCGCCTACTCGGCGATCGAGGTCGTCGGCATCGCCGCGGGCGAGACCAAGGACGCCCGCAAGGTGCTCCCGAAGGCGATCAACGGCGTGGTGTGGCGGATCGGCGTCTTCTACGTCGGGTCCGTGCTGATGCTGGCGATGCTGCTGCCGTGGCCGTTCTACAACGGCGACGAGAGCCCGTTCGTGACCGTCTTCAGCAGGCTGGGCATCCCGGGCATCGGCGACGTCATGAACGCGGTCGTGCTCACCGCGGCGCTGTCCAGCGTCAACTCCGGCCTGTACTCCACGGGCCGGATCCTGCGCTCGCTGGCCGAGAAGGGCGAGGCGCCGTCGTTCGTCAGCCGGATGAGCAGCAGGCACGTGCCCTACGGCGGCATCCTGTTCACCTCGGTCGCCTACCTGTTCGGCGTGGTGCTGAACTACCTGGTGCCGAAGGAGGCGTTCGACATCGCCATCGCGATCGCCTCGCTCGGGGTGATCACGACGTGGGCGACGCTGGTCTTCTGCCAGCTGCGGCTGCGGCAGGCGGCGCTGCGCGGCGAGGTCGAACGGCCGTCCTACCGGATGCCGTGGGCGCCCTATTCGGGCTGGGCGACGCTCGGGTTCCTGGCGCTGGTGGTGGCGCTGATGGGCTTCTCCGACGGCGCGGAGAAGATCGCGTTCTACTCGATCCCGGTGCTCGCGGTGGTGCTGGCGGTGGGCTGGCGCTTCGTCGCGAAGCGCCGCGACCGCACCCCGGCCGGGTAGCGCGGCGGCCGCGGGCGGGCATACTCGACCTCCGACGAGGAGGTGGGCGGTGTCTTCCAGCACGGAACCCCGGCGGGTGACGATCCACGACGTCGCCCGCTCGGCCGGGGTCTCCCGGCAGACGGTGTCGCGGGCGCTGAACGACAAGGCCGAGATCGACGGCTCGACCAAGCAGCGCGTCCTCGACGCCGCCCGCGCGCTCGGCTACCGGCCGAGCCGGTTCGCCCGCGGCCTGGTCCGCCCGGACACCACCACGATCGGGCTGGTGGTGCCGGACCTGCTCAACCCCTTCTTCACCGAGGTCGCCTCCGGGGCGCTGGAGGCGGCCCGCGCCCGCGGCAGGCACGTGGTCGTCTACGACACCACCGACGACCCGGCGCAGGAACTGGCCACGCTGGAGGTCATCGGCAGCCAGGTCGACGCGGTGGTCGGCTACTTCACCCGGCCCGAGGACGACCTGGACCGCGGCACGGCGGGCATCCCGGTGGTGCTGATCGGCCGCGAACCCCGCACGCCGCGCTTCAGCGGCATCGCGATCGACGGCGAGGAGGGCGTCCGCGAGGCCGTCGCCCACCTCGTTTCGCGCGGGCACCGGCGGATCGGGATGCTCGACGGCCAGCCCGAAGCGACCGTGCGGCGGCAGTGGTTCCTGCGGGCCGCCGCCGAGTGCGGGGTCCGGGTGCACCCCGGCTGGGTCACCGCCGGCGCCCAGACCGTCGACGGCGGCGGCAGCGCGCTCGCCACGCTGCTCGCCGCCCATCCCGACGTCACCGCGGTGTTCGCCTTCAACGACGTGATGGCCATCGGCGCGCTGCGCGAGGCCCGCCGGTTCGGCCTGCGCGTGCCCGCGGACCTCGCGGTGATCGGCTTCGACGGGCTGGCATTGGGCACCCTGGTCGACCCGGAGCTGTCCAGCGTCGCCATCGACACCCGCGCCCTCGGCGCGCTGGCCGTCGAGCAGGTCGAGCGGCTCGTGACCGGGGCCACGCCGCTGCCGCCCGGCGAGCTGGTCGTCCGTGCCGCGCTCCACCTGCGTGAATCCGCCTGATCCCTTGACACTCCTCGGCGCCGCCACGCACACTTCCACGCGGTCCGTGAACGTTCACGGGAACGCTCACGGCCGACGTCGAAAGGACCTCATGTCGTACGTCGAAGACCCGGCTCCCGGCCACGGCTCGCTCCCGCCGCGCGCGGCGTTCGTCTCCGACGCGCCCGCGCTGTCGCTGAACGGCACCTGGCGCTTCCGGCTCTCGCCTGCCGTCGCGGCCGCCCCGGCCGGGGTCGAGCGCGACGACTTCGACGACTCGGCGTGGGACGAGCTGCCGGTGCCGTCGATGTGGCAGCTGCACGGGCACGGCCGTCCCGCCTACACGAACGTGCAGTACCCGTTCCCGGTCGACCCGCCCCACGTGCCGTCCGGCAACCCGACCGGCGACCACCGCCTGCGCTTCGACCTGCCCGCGGACTGGCCCGCCGGGCCCGCCGTGCTGCGCTTCGACGGGATCGACTCCTGCGGCCGGATCTGGCTCAACGGCACCGAGCTGGGTGTCACGAAGGGCAGCCGCCTGCCGTCGGAGTTCGAGGTGGGCCCGCTGCTGCGGCCGCACGGCAACGTCCTGGTGGTGCGCGTGCACCAGTGGTCGGCCGCCAGCTACCTGGAAGACCAGGACATGTGGTGGCTGTCGGGCATCTTCCGGTCCGTGACGCTGCTCGCGCGCCCGGACGGCGGCATCGGCGACTACTGGGTCCGTGCGGACTACGACCACACGACCGGCCAGGGCACCGTCCGCGTCGAGACCGGCCCGGACGTCGTGCTCGACCTGCCGGAGCTGGGCGTCACCGCGCATCCGGCCGGGGTGCCGCTGACGCTGCCGGTCGAGCCGTGGAGCGCGGAGTCGCCCCGGCTGTACGAGGGAACGCTGTCCACCGCGGCCGAGCGGGTGCCGGTGCGGATCGGGTTCCGTACGGTGTCCATCGAGGACGGTCAGCTCAAGGTCAACGGCAGGCCGCTGCTGCTGCGCGGGGTCAACCGCCACGAACACGACCCGCACACCGGGCGGGCGGTGTCGCGGGAAACCATGCTGGCCGACGTCCTGCTCATGAAGCGGCACAACGTCAACGCCGTGCGGACCAGTCACTATCCGCCGGATCCGGCGTTCCTGGAGCTGTGCGACGAGTACGGCCTGTGGGTGATCGACGAGTGCGACCTGGAGACCCACGGGTTCGGGCCGCTGGAGTGGGCGGGCAATCCGAGCAGCGAGCCGATGTGGCTGGAGGCCTACCTCGACCGCATCCGGCGGACGGTGGAGCGGGACAAGAACCGGCCGAGCGTGATCCTGTGGTCGCTGGGCAACGAAAGCCACACGGGCGAGAACCTGGCGCGGATGGCCGAGTGGGTGCGGCACCGCGACCCGACGCGGCCGGTGCACTACGAGGGCGACCACGAATGCTCCTATGTGGACATCCACAGCCGGATGTACGCCACGCACGAGGACGTCGAGCGGATCGGCCGCCGCGAGGACGACAACTCGCGGCGCCGTGACCTGCCGTTCATCCAGTGCGAGTACGGCCACGCGATGGGCAACGGGCCCGGCGGGCTGCTGGAGTACCGGGAGCTGTTCGAGCGGTACCCGAACTGCCAGGGCGGATTCATCTGGGAGTGGATCGACCACGGCCTGGCCGACGGCGGCCACTTCGCCTACGGCGGCGACTTCGGCGAAACGATCCACGACGGCAACTTCGTCATCGACGGGCTGGTCTTCCCCGACCGGACGCCGTCGCCTGGCCTGGTCGAGTACGCGAAAATCATCGAGCCGGTCCGGATCGCCGCGGACGCGTCCGGCATCCGCGTGTCGAACCACTACGACTTCGTCGACACCGCACACTTGAAGTTCGGCTGGGTGCTCGAAGAAGAAGGAATCGCTGTCGTACAAGGCGTCCTCGACGTTCCAGCTGTCCAATCCGGACAGAGCACAGTGGTCCCGCTGCCTTCGCTGCCGTCGACGGCGGGCGAATCGTGGCTGACGGTCTCGGCGTCGCTGGCGTCGGCGACGCCGTGGGCCCCGGCCGGGCACGTCGTCGGCTGGGGACAGCTCCCGGTGTCGGCGGCACCGGAGGCGGCCCCGCTCCCGCCGCGCGGCCCGGTGTTCCGCACCGGCGGCAAGCTGCTGCTGGGGGCGGGCGAGTTCGACCCGCTGACGGGCACGCTGACCACGCTCGGCGGCCACCCGGTCGAGGGCCCCCGCCTGGACGTCTGGCGCGCGACGACGGACAACGACCGCGGCGAGTTCGCCGGGCGGCCCGAGGCCGACCAGTGGCGCGAGGCGGGCCTGCACCGGCTGCAGCACCGGGTGATCACGGTGGACGCGGACGGCGAGGAGCTGGTGGTCCGCACGCGCGTGGCCCCGCCGGCGCAGCCGTTCGGCCTGTTCGCGGACTACACGTGGACGGCGTTCGCGGACCGCCTGCGCCTGCGCCTGGAGGTGACCCCGGACGGGTCGTGGCCGTGCACGCTCCCCCGCCTGGGCCTGACCATGGCGGTCCCGGGCACCCTGGGCTCGGCGGAGTGGTTCGGCGGAGGCCCGGGCGAGGCATACCCGGACAGCCGCCAGTCGGTCCGTATCGGCCGGTTTTCCAGCAGCGTCGACGCCCTGCAGACGCCGTACGTGTTCCCGCAGGAGAACGGAAACCGCACGGCAGTCCGCTGGGCCCGCCTGACGGCCCCGGACGGAACCGGCCTGCACATCGCGGGCGAGCCCCAGTTCGACTTCACGGCCCGCCGCTGGACAGCGGCCGACCTGGAAGCAGCGCGCCACACGGACGACCTGGTACCGGGCGAGCTGGTGCATTTGACCCTGGACGTCGCCCACCACGGCCTGGGATCGGCGTCCTGCGGGCCCGGGGTGCTGCCGCAGTACCGGCTGCTGCCCCAGAAGACGGCGTTCACGCTGTGGTTCCGCCCGCTGCCCGCCGACGCCGACTGAGCCTGGCAGTCAGCTGCGCAGCATCGGCGGGTACAGCAGTTCCGCCCGGCCCCGCCGGTAAAGCTGGGCCGGCCGGCCGCCGTCGCGGGTGGTCGTGCGGCCCGTCGGTTCCAGGAGGCCGTCCGCTCCCGTCACCTTGCGGTGGAAGTTGCGGGGGTCCAGGCGGGTGTCCCACACCAGCTCGTACACCCGCCGCAGCTCGGCGACCGTGAACTCCGGTGCGCAGAACGCCGTGGCCAGCGGGGTGTACTCCAGTTTCGCGCGGGCGCGCTCCAGGCCGTCGGCCAGGATGCGGTCGTGGTCGAAGGCCAGGCTTTCCCGCGCCAGCGTGCGGACCGGGGCCCAGCGCGCGTCCGCCGCGTCCGTGCCCGCGCTCGGAACCGGCAGATCCGGGGCCAGTGCCAGATACGCGATCGTGACCACACGCATCCGCGGGTCGCGGCCGGGTGCGCCGTAGCCGCCGAGCTGTTCGATGTGGACGGTGCCCGGTGCCAGTCCCGTCTCCTCCGCCAGTTCCCGGCGCGCCGCGTCCGCCAGGTCCTCCTCCGGCCGGACGAACCCGCCCGGCAGGGCCCACTCCCCCACGTACGGCTCGACGCCGCGGCGCACCACCAGCGCGCACAGCTCGTCCCCGGTCAGGGTGAGCACGACGAGGTCCACGGTGACGGCGAACGGCGGGTGACCCATGCCCCGAGCCTACCCGACTAATCGTCAGCTTGACGATTAAGCTCGCCGTCCCATATCGTCATGCTGACGATAAGAGGAGGGCCCATGGCCGACATCGACCGCCGGTTCGGGTTCCGGCACCTGCGCGGTGCCCCGACCGTGCACATCCGCCACTACCGCCGCGGCAAGCTCGCGCACGACGGCGTCGGGCTGTCGTTCTGGTACCGGCCGCTGACCGCGGTCGTGTCGGAGGTACCGGTCGACGACCGCGAGCTGCCGCTGCTGTTCCACGCCCGTACGGCCGACTTCCAGGACGTCACCGTCCAGCTCGCCCTCACCTTCCGGATCGAGGACCCGGCGCTGGCCGCCCGGCGCATCGACTTCTCCATCGACCCGGACACCGGACGCTGGCGCAGCGACCCGCTGGCCCAGATCAGCGGGCTGCTCACCGAGAACGTCCAGCAGTACGCCGTCGAGGTGCTGACCCGCACGCCGCTGGAAACCGCGCTCGCCGACGGCGTCCGGGCCGTCCGCGACCGGATCCGCGCCGGGCTCGCCGAGGAGGACACCCGGCTCGCGCAGACCGGCGCCGCGGTCGTCGACGTCCGCGTCGTCGCGATCCGCGCCGAGCCGGAGGTCGAGAAGGCGCTGCAGACCACCGCGCGGGAGAAGGTCCAGCAGGAAGCCGACCGGGCGACCTACGAGCGGCGCGCACTCGCCGTCGAACGCGAACGCGCGATCAGCGAAAACGAGCTGCAGAACCAGATCGAACTGGCCCGGCGCGAGGAGCAGCTGCTCGTCCAGCGCGGCGCGAACGCCCGGCGCCAGGCCGAGGAGGCCGCGGCGGCGAACCGGATCGAGACCGAAGCGCAGGCGTCGCGGCAGGAACGGCTGACCCAGGTCGAGGCCGCGGGCCGGCGGGCACTCGGCGAGGCGGACGCGGCGGGCGAGGCCGCCCGGCTGGCCGCCTACCGCGACCTCCCGGACGGCGTGCTGACCGGGCTCGCACTGAAGGAACTGGCCGGGAACCTCCCGCGGATCGACAGCCTGGTCCTCACCCCGGACCTGCTCGCCCCGCTGCTGGCCAAGCTCGGCGTCCGATCGTGAGCCTCGCCCCGCGCGTCGTGCTGGTGCACCGGCGCACCGAGCTGGCCGAGCTGGTGGCCCGGCACGGCACCCGCGGCCAGGCGGAGTTCTTCCTGCGCACGCGCGGCCGCGACCTCGCCGAGGTGACCGAGGCCGACGCCGCCATGCGCCGGGCACTGGCGACGGCGTCGGCGGCCATCCCGCTCGACTGGCGCCGCGGCGAGGTCGAACGCGCGGACCTCGACCGGTTCCTGTTCACGCCCGAGGACATCGTCGTCGTGGTCGGCCAGGACGGCCTGATCGCCAACGTCGCGAAGTACCTCGACGGCCAGCCGGTGATCGGCGTGACGCCCGGCGCGCCCGGAGTCCTCGTCCGGCATCCCGCGGAGGCGGTCGCCGACCTGGTGCGCGCGACCGGCGACGTCGAGCACCGCACGATGGCCGAGCTGACCGCGGACGACGGCCAGCGCCTGCTCGCGCTCAACGAGATCTACCTCGGGCACGCCGGGCACCAGACGGCCCGCTACCGGCTCGGCGCCGGGGACCGGCCGCCGGAACGGCAGGCGTCGTCGGGCATCCTCGTCGGAACCGGCACCGGCGCCACCGGCTGGTGCGGTTCGGTGTGGCGGGAACGCGGCAGCGCGCTGCGACTGCCCGCACCCGGCGAGGCCCGGCTGGTGTGGTTCGTGCGGGAAGCCTGGCCGTCGCCGTCGACCGGCACTTTGTATACCGAAGGCGATCTGACCGGCGCGGCGCTGACCGTAGAGATCGAATCCGACCGGCTGGTGGCCTTCGGCGACGGTCTCGAAGCCGACTCCGTCGCCCTCACCCGCGGCCAGACGGCGACGTTCGCCCCGGCGGGCCGGACCGTCCGCCTGGTGCAGTGACCGGCGGCCCGGCACACCGAGGGGGCGTGCCGGGCCGCCGGTTTCTCAGGTGCCGTACCGGTTCTTGACGATCGACGGCGTGTCGAGGTTGCGGCCGGCGTCCATGTTCTGCGCCAGCCGCAGGTACTGGCCTTCCGCCCACATCAGCGGGCCCGCGCTGCCGGTCGGCCTGCCGAGGCCGAAGCAGCCGACGTCGCCGCGGTCCCAGACCTGCTCCGGCACGAAGTAGCCGTCGTTGGCCGAGTCCGCCATGGACTTCAGGTACACCGCCGCCGAGCGGCCGTTGGCCAGTTCGTACTGGCCTCGCTCCCCTGACAACACCGGCCACAGCCGGCCGAACCGCCGGCTGCCGTTCGCGGGCCAGCCACTGCAGTTCGCGGTGCTCTCGCCGTAGTTGTCGTGCGGGTAGCGGTGGAAGTAGACGTCGCCGTTGGGCAGCGTCACCTGCATCGGCGCGTTGCCGTCGTAGGCCGCCGCGGTCGGGGCGACCGAGTTCGCGACCGTCGCGTCGCCCGCCGGGCGGATGCCGAGCCGGACCAGGTCGAGGAACCCGAAGTCGGTGACGTCGTGTTCGTAGAAACAGCCTTCGTCGAAGCAGATGGTCCCGGCGTCGTCGGGATTGCCGCTGCGGTCGAGGCGTTCGTAGTAGGTGTGGCCGCCCCAGTAACCGGACGTCGTCACGGTCCAGCCGGGCAGGGAATTACGCCAGGAGTCCGCTGTGGACTCCCACGTCGTCGCGCCGGCGGTGTCGCCGTTGGCCCGCGCGATGGCGCCGGCGGCGATCAGGCCGGCGATCTCGGCCGCCACCGACGACGGCGACTTGCCGTACTGCTCCTCCCACCGCTCGGTGGTGTCCGGGCCGGTGGCGACGATGTGATTCGCGGTCGTCTTGACCTTGGCGTAGGTCGCGGCGTCGGTGAGGCCGGTCTGCCAGGCCAGCAGGATCGCGTCCGCGTCCTGGTCGAGCTGTTCGCAGCAGCCCAGCTGCTGGGCGCTCGCGCCCGCGACCCCGGAAACCGGGCTGTAGCGCGGGAAAGACCCGGCAGGATAGGTGGTCCCGTCGCCCGTGGTCGGGCTGCCGATCCACTGGGAGTTCCAGAGGAACTGGGCCATCCGCTTGGCCTGGGCACTGTCGCCCGCGGCCAGGAGCCCGGTCGCCTGCTGGTAGAGGTCGCGGCCCCAGACGCGGTGGTAGCCGTCGTTGAGGTGGTCGCCGTTGGTGTAGTCGCCCCACGGCGTCGCCAGGCCCGCGACGCTGGCCCCCGGATGCTGCTTGTCCTCGGCGGTCTTCAGCGCCATCGCCGCGACGTAGTAGGCGCGACGTCGTTGCGTGTCCCCGGAAACGCTGGCCGGAGCGGGCTTCAGCCCGGCGACGTAGGAGTTCCAGCCGCTGCGGTATGAACTCGCAATGGCCGAGAACCCGCTGCTCAGCGACCCGCT
Organism: Amycolatopsis melonis; assembly: GCF_040064235.1. Taxonomy (NCBI): domain Bacteria; kingdom Bacillati; phylum Actinomycetota; class Actinomycetes; order Pseudonocardiales; family Pseudonocardiaceae; genus Amycolatopsis; species Amycolatopsis melonis. Next base: position 593,215 of record NZ_JBDZYD010000003.1, on the reverse strand, counting down.
CGCGGCCGAGACCGCGGCGGCCGCGGTGCCGCCGAAGCCCAGCGCGACGGTGAAGGTCGTGTCCGTGCCGACCGGGATCTGTCCACACTGGACGACGTTGCCGGTGCCGGAGACGGCGTCGAACTGGTTGTTCAGCACCTTGTCGGCACGCAGGTCGGTCAGGCAGTCGCTGGCCGCGCCGCTGTAGCCGTTGTCGTGGGCGGTGAAGCCGGTCGAGACGCGCAGCGCGGAGACGACGGTGGTCGCCGTGCCGCCGAAGAGCGTCTCGGTGCCACTGGCCAGCAGGCTGCCGTTGTCCCACCAGGCGTTGTCGTTGGCGCCGCCGCCGGCCATCGACGGGTTGGCCAGGAGGTAGAGCCGGTAGCTGCCGCCGTCGAGGGACTGGAACCGGGTGTTCGTCACCAGCGTGGCGCGGGCGGGATCGGTGACGTAGTCGGTGGTGATCCGGTACTTCCCGCTCTTGGCGGTGTTGGTGACGGTGTACTGCAGCGCCTTCTCGTCGGGCATCGACACGACGTGGGTGGTGTCGTCGCGTTCCAGGTCGACGAAGCTCGACCCGTCGGTGACGATGAACTGCATGTCCTGCATGTTGGGCACGTCGGCGCGGGGGTAGAAGACCTCAGACGTCACGCCGCCGGCGACGGTGAACCAGACCGGGCTGCCCGTGGTCGTCGAGGTGCCGAGGGCGGACTTGTTCCCGGTCGCCCACGACGCCCCGCCGCCGCAGCAGTCGGTCGCGGTCCCGCTCGCCAGTGCCGTGCCGGGCAGCACCCCGGCCAGCAGAACTCCCGCTCCGGCGCAGGCCAGCACCGCTTTCCACCTGATCATGTCCGAGCCTCCGACGGCGTTGTCGTCAATATGTTGCGAGCCGCAACATATTGCGCGCCGAAGTCATGACAGGCAATGTCCGGTCGTTCTGAACCGATGCAGCAGGCTTCTCAGGCGTCGGCGATGCGGTCCAGCCACTCCGCCAGCAGGACACGCTCGGCATCGGTGAGCACTGACGCCTCGCCGAGCCCGGCGCGCAGGGCGATCGCACGCTCCGGCAGCGACGAACCCGGCGGCTCGGCCGTCTCGGTGAGGATGCGGGCCAGCACCGTCTCCCGGGCCGTCGCCGACAGTTCCAGGTCGCGTTCCGCTTCCGGCGTCGCGATCAGCGCCAGGACCACGCCCATCCCGGTCGCGTGCACCAGCCGCGCGGCGCGGTCGACGCTCACCCGCAGGCGCCCCGCCTCCGCCACCCGCGAGACGATGCCGTGCAGCATCGCCTCGGCCTCGCGCGCAGCGGGCGACGTCCGGCCCGGCCGCGCGTCGCCGTACATGAGCACATAGAACTCCGGGCGCGCCAGCCCGAACTCGATGTGCAGGTCCCAGCCGCGCCGGAGGTCTTCGACGGCGTCACCCGTCGAACCCAGCGCGCGCTTGCTCGCCAGGTACTCGTCGAAGCCGTACGCCGCGACAGCGTCGAGCAGCCCGTCCTTGTCGCCGAAGAGGCGGTACAGCGCCGGGGGCTGCACGCCCGCCGCCGCGCTCACCGCGCGGGTCGAGAGGCCGTCGCGCCCCTCCGCCACCAGCAGCGCGGCCGCTGCTTCCAGGATCCGCCCGCGGGTGTCCGCCGCCGTCTTCGTCGCCATGGTTCCAATGATAACAAGCCGTTGGTAGCGTTGTTGCAGTATCAGTGATACTGTGAGTCGAGTACCAACGGAAACAGGAGAGAGTTCATGCAGACCCGCACCCTCGGCCGGACCGGTCCGGCCGTCTCCGCCCTCGGCCTCGGCCTGATGGGCATGTCCGACCTGTACGGCCCGGCCGACGAGGCCGAATCCGTCGCGACCGTTCACGCGGCCCTCGACGCCGGCGTCACGCTGCTCGACACCGGCGACTTCTACGGCATGGGCCACAACGAGCTGCTGCTGCGCGAAGCGCTGCGCGGCCGCAACCGCGACAAGGCGGTGATCAGCGTCAAGTTCGGCGCGCTGCGCGGCCCCGACGGCGCGTGGCTCGGCTACGACAGCCGCCCGGAGGCCATCCGCACGTTCCTCGCCTACAGCCTGCGCCGCCTCGGCACCGACCACATCGACGTCTACCGCCCGGCCCGGCTCGACCCGGCCGTGCCGATCGAGGAGCAGGTCGGCGCGCTGGCCGACCTCGTGCAGGCGGGATACATCCGGCACATCGGCCTCTCGGAGGTCGGCGCGGAGACCCTCCGCCGCGCCGCGGCCGTGCACCCGATCTCGGACCTGCAGATCGAGTATTCGCTGCTCTCCCGCGGGATCGAGGCGGAAATCCTGCCCGCCGCCCGCGAGCTGGGCATCGGCGTCACCGCGTACGGCGTCCTGTCCCGCGGTCTGCTCAGCGGCCACTGGACGCCGTCGCGCGAGCTGAGCGCGGGCGACTTCCGCGGCCACAGCCCGCGGTTCCAGGGCGAGAACCTCGACCGCAACCTGGCGCTGACCGACGCGCTGGGCAAGCTGGCCGCGGCGAAGGGCGTCACGACGGCGCAGCTGGCCATCGCCTGGGTGGCAGCGCAGGGCGAGGACATCGTCCCGCTGGTCGGCGCCCGCACCCGGGCCCGGCTGGCGGAGTCCCTGGGCGCGGGCGAGCTGGAGCTGACGGCCACCGACCTCGCCGACATCGACGCGGCCATCCCGCCGGGAGCCGCCGCGGGCGACCGCTACGCCGCCGCCCAGCTCGACCACCTGGACAGCGAGAAGTAAGTCCGTGAATGGCACATCGAGGGACTTCAAGTCCGTGAATGTGCCATTCACGGACCAACGTGGTCCGCGGCGACCCGGCGGGCGAGGCGGCGCAGGAGCGGTGCCGCCTCGGCCATGCAGCGGGCCGGGTCGGGTTCCAGGTCCGTCAGGGCGTACGCCGCCGCGAAACCCGCCGACGTCACCTCGGCCGCGGACAGCAGGCAGCGGCCCGAAACCGCGACGCACGGGATGCCCCGCGCGGCCGCGGCGCGGGCCACGCCCGCCGGGGCCTTGCCGGACAGCGTCTGACGGTCCAGCGATCCCTCGCCGGTGACCACCAGCGACACCCCGGCCAGCGCGTCGCCGAAGCCGAGCAGGTCCAGCAGCACCGTGATGCCCGGGCGCAGCCGCGCCCCCAGCACCGCCAGCGCGGCGAACCCCGCTCCCCCGGCGGCACCCGCGCCGGGCCGCCCGGCGAACTCCGGACTCGCGATCGACGCCCAGTGCCGCAACGCGGCGTCGAGCACCTCGACGTCCCGCTCCGACGCTCCCTTCTGCGGCCCGTACACGGCCGCGGCGCCGTCCGGGCCGCAGAGCGGGTTGGCGACGTCACTCGCCAGCTCGAAGTCCACTTCGGACAAGTCCACACCGGACAGATCGAGCGAAGCCAGCCGGGACAACGCCGCGCCACCAAAGGGAAGTTCCCGTCCGGCGTTGTCCAGCAGCCGGGCACCCAGCGCGGTCAGCATCCCGGCGCCGCCGTCGGTGCTCGCGCTGCCGCCGACGCCGAGCACGATCCGGCGGCAACCCGCCGCCACCGCGGCGGCGATGACGTCGCCGGTCCCCGCACTGGTCGCGGTGAGCGGCTGCGGCGGGCCCGGCAGGCGGTGCAGCCCGGACGCCTCCGCCAGCTCCACCACCGCCGTGTCCCCCCGCACCGCGTAGGACGCCGTCAGCGGCAAGCCGGTCGGCCCGCGGGCCGGGACGCGCACGCGGCGGAACCCGGCGGCGACGGCGGCGTCCACCGTGCCTTCGCCGCCGTCGGCCACCGGCAGGGTGCGCACCTCGAGGCCGGGACGGGCGACGGCGAGCCCCTTGGCGATCGCCGACGCCACCTCGGCCGCGGTCAGCGACCCCTTGAACTTGTCCGGCGCGACCAGGACCTTCACGCGCTCGCCTTGTACGCCCGCCAGTCGCCGATCTCGGTGATGTCGCGCAGGGCGACGTGCGAGGTGTAGGGCCGCCGCAGCAGCATCGCGAACGCCGAGGAGCCGTCGGCCAGCTCGACCACGCCCAGCTCCAGCTCGTGCGGCTCGGCCGGGAGCACCTTGTCCCGCAGGTCGTCGAGCGGGACGTCGTACACCTCGCCCGCCACCTCGGCACCGCCGTGGGATACTGGATACAACGCGGGGCACTGGTCGCCGACCGCGTAGAACCGGTACTTCGGGGCCGTCCGGGTCCGCGTCACGAACGGCGAGCCGTCGAGCAGGTGGTGCAGTGGTTCGCCACGCATGGCGCCGCCGTTGAAGAACATCAGGGCCACGGGAACTCCTTACCGGAACAGGGTTTCGACGCCGTCGACGGCGAAGTAGACCGCGAACACCAGTGCCAGCAGCGACAGCAGCCAGCCGGCCTCGCGCCACTTGCCGCGGCCGATCTTGATCAGCACGAACGCGATCAAGCCCGCGCCGACGCCGTTGGTGATCGAGTAGGTGAACGGGATCAGGGCCGCGGTCAGGAACACCGGGATGGTGTAGTCCGGGTCGTGCCACGGGATGGTCCGGCACTGCGCGACCATCATGCCGCCGATGACCACCAGCGCCGGCGCCGCGGCCTGCGCCGGGACCACCCCGGCCAGCGGCGTGAACAGCAGCGTCCCGGCGAACAGCAGCCCGGTGACGACGCTGGCCAGCCCGGTACGGGCGCCCTCGCCGACCCCGGCCGCCGATTCGAGGAACACCGTGTTCGGCGACGAGCCGGTGACCCCGCCCGCGATCGCGCCCGCGCCGTCGACCAGCAGGATCCGGCCCATCCGCGGCACTTTCCCGTGCTTCGACAGCCCGGCCTCGTCGGAAACGCTGGTGATCGTGCCCATGGCGTCGAAGAACCCGGACAGCACCAGGGTGAACAGGAACACCGTGGCCGCGAGCGCGCCCGCCGAGGCGAATCCGCCGAACAGGTCGATGTGGCCGAAGAGCCCGAAGTCGGGCGCGGCGACGACGTGGTCGGGCAGCGCCGGGTCGGTGCGGCCCCAGCCGCCGACGCCGAAGCCGTCGTGCAGCACGACCGCGAGCACCGTCGCGACGCCGATACTGATCAGCACCGCACCCGGAACCTTGCGCGCCACCAGCACGATCATCAGCAGCAGGCCGAGGCAGAACACCACGATCGGCCAGCCGGACAGGTGACCGTCGACGCCGAGCCGGACCGGCACCGGGGTGGCCGCCGCGTCCGGCACCCGGGTCACGAATCCGGCGCTGACCAGGCCGACGAGGGCGATGTAGAGCCCGATCCCGACGGTGATCGCGGTCTTCAGCGGCCGCGGGATGGCGTTCATGATCCGCTCGCGGACCCCGCTGACCGCCATCAGCACGATGCACACGCCTTCGAGCACGACCAGGCCGAACGCCTGGGCCCAGGTCATCGACGGCGCCATCTGGAACGCGACGATGCCGTTGATGCCCAGCCCGGCGGCCAGCGCGAGGGGCGCGTTGCCGACGAGTCCCATGAGGACGGTCATCACGGCGGCGGCGAGCGCGGTCGCCGTGGTCACCTGCGCGGCCGAGAGCCGGGCGCCGGTGATGTCGGCGGAGGCGCCGAGGATGAGCGGGTTGAGGAGCACGATGTAGGCCATCGCGACGAACGTCGTGACGCCGCCACGGACTTCACGGCCGATCGCGGTCTGCCGCGCGCGCAGCTCGAAGAGTTTCTCGAGCAACGAACGGCGTTGTGCGGGTACTTCGTCGACTACTGGGGTGGGGACTTCGGTCTGGGTCATGCGTCCTGCCCTTGCCGGTGGGTGTGCTCGGCCAGGCCAAGGCACCACGCCGTGCCTGGGCGAGCGGGACGTTCGGTTCGGTTGTGCTCCGGTCAGCTGCTGAATTCGTGGGTCAGTAGTCGGTGCGGTCGGCCTTGTCGAGCCAGGCCGCGAACGGCGCGAATCCGTCCGGAATGGACAGTCGCGTCACGGGCACCGTCCACGTCTCGCGGGGACGGTCGAAGAGTTCGTAGAAGGCACGGTCGTCGAACCCGGCCTTGGCGGCGTCGTCGCGGTCGGCCGTGTAGACAATCTTGTCCACCCGCGCCCACAGCGCCGACGACAGGCACATCGGGCACGGCTCGCAGCTGGACACCAGCACGCAGCCGTCCAGCTTGAACGTGCCCAGCGCCTGGCAGGCCGCCCGGATCGCGACGACCTCCGCGTGCGCCGTCGGGTCCAGGTTGGCCGTGACGCGGTTGACACCGGTCGAGACGGTCACGCCGTCCTTCACGACGAGCGCGCCGAAGGGGCCGCCGCCGTTCGCGACGTTGCGCGTGGCGAGCCGGACGGCTTCGTCCAGCCAGTCCTGCTCGGGGGTGATCGACGTGGTCAACTCAGGCTCCGGTGATGTACTCGGGACGGATGGGCACGCGCGGCAGTTCGAGGCCGGTGGCCGCGCGGATGGCGTTGGCGATCGCCGGGGTGGCGGAGATCGTCGGCGGCTCGCCGACCCCGCGGACGCCGTAGGGCGCGTGCGGGTCGGGCCGTTCGAGGACTTCCACGCGCATCGGCGGCATGTCGAGGATCGTCGGGATGAGGTAGTCGGTGAACGACGGGTTCCGCACCTTGCCGTCCTCGACCAGGATCTCCTCCATCACGGCCAGGCCGAGCCCCTGCGCCGAACCGCCCTGGATCTGGGCGACGACGGCGTCGGGGTTCATCGCCTTGCCGACGTCCTGGGCGCAGTCGAGCTGCACCACCTTGACCAGGCCGAGGTCGAGGTCCACGTCGACCACCGCGCGGTGGGCGGAGAACCCGTACTGCACGTGGGCGTCGCCCTGGCCGGTCTCCGGGTCGAGCGGATACGTCTTCCGGTGGTGGAACTCGCGGGTCTCCTCGATCGCCGAGTCGCCGAGCAGCTCGGCCAGGTCCGCGACGACTTCGCCGTCGGCCGCCACGACCTTGCCGCCGGCCAGCGTCATACCATCGGCGGGCACCCCGAGGCGTTTGTATACCGTCTCCGCGACCGCCCGGCAGGCGTTGCGGACCGCGCCACCGGTGACGTACGTCTGACGCGACGCCGAGCTGGATCCCGCGTCCCCGACGCTCGTGTCGGCCGGGTGCACGCTCACCCGCGTCACGCCCAGCTCGGTCCGCGCGATCTGCTGCTGCAGCGTCACCAGGCCCTGCCCGACCTCGGCCGCGGCGGTGTGCACCATCGCCACCGCCTCGCCGCCGATCACCTCCAGGCGGACCCGCGCGGTCGAGTAGTCGTCGAGCCCTTCGGCGTAGGAGATGTTCTTGATCGTCACGCCGTAGCCGACCCCGCGCACGACGCCTTCGCCGTGGGTGGTGTTGGACGCCCCGCCGGGCAGCTCGCGGATGTCGGCGTCACCGGTGCGCGAAGGCGGCAGCGGCAGGTCACGGACCCGCTGGACCAGTTCCGCCACCGGCGCCGGGAAGTCGACCACCTGCCCGGTGACCACAGTGGACCCTTCGCTGAGCGCGTTGCGGATCCGCAGTTCCGCGGGATCCATGCCCAGCGCGGCGGCGAGCTTGTCCATCTGGGACTCGTAGGCGTAGGTCGGCTGCACCGCACCGAGCCCGCGCATCGCGCCGCAGGTCGGGTTGTTGGTGTATACACCCCAGCCCTCGATGTGGGCGTTCGGTACATCGTATGGGCCGACGCTCAGCGTGGTGCCGTTCCCGACCACCACCGGGGTCTTCGACGCGTACGCCCCGCCGTCGAAGTACAGCTTCGCGCGGACGTAGACGAGCTTGCCGTCCCGGGTGGCGCCGTGCTCGTAGTACATCTTCGCCGGATGCCGGTGGACGTGCCCGAAGAACGACTCCAGCCGGTTGTAGACCATCTTCACCGGACGGCCGGTGCGCAGCGCGAGCAGGCAGGAATGGATCTGCATCGACAGGTCCTCGCGCCCGCCGAACGCCCCGCCGACCCCCGACAGCGTCAGCCGCACCTTCTCCAGCGGCAGGCCCAGCGCCTTCGCCGTCTGCCGCTGGTCGACGTGCAGCCACTGCGTGGCCAGGTAGAGGTCGACCCCGCCGTCCTCGGCAGGCACCGCGAGCCCCGACTCCGGGCCGAGGAACGCCTGGTCCTGCATGCCGATTTCGTAGACACCGGTGACGACGACGTCCGCCGTCGCGTCCGGGTCGCCCTTGACGATCCGCTGGTGGCGGACGAGGTTGCCGCCGGGATGCAGCTTCGGCAGGGTGTCGTCGTGCGCGGCCCGCTCGGGATCGGTGACCGGCTCGAGGACGTCGTATTCGACGACGATCTCCTTGAGCGCCTGCCGCGCGATCTCCGGGTGGTCGGCGGCGAGGATCGCCACCGGTTCGCCCTGGTAGCGCACGACGCCGTCGGCCAGCACCGGGGTGTCCTGGACCTTGAGGCCGTAGACGTTCTCGCCGGGGACGTCCTCGTGGGTGAGCACCGCGTGCACGCCCGGCTGGGCGAGCGCACGCGAGACGTCGAGACGGACGATCCGGGCGTGCGGGTGCGGGCTGCGCAGGGTGGCGCCCCACAGCATGTCCTCGTGCCACAGGTCCGAGGAGTAGGCGAACTCGCCGCGGACCTTGAGCGTCCCGTCCGGGCGCAGCGGGCTCTCGCCGATGCCGCCGGCGATCGTGTCGTGCAGCTCCTGCGGGGAGCGGGACGGCGCGCTCATCGGACCGCCTTCTTCGCGGCCGCGTCACGGACGGCGTCGAGGATCTTCTCGTAGCCGGTGCACCGGCAGAGGTTCCCCGCCAGTGCCTCGCGGATCTCGACGTCGCTGGGCTCGGGATTGCGCTCGATCAGGTCGTGCGCGGCGACCACCAGGCCGGGCGTGCAGAACCCGCACTGGACGGCGCCGCGCTCGACGAACGCCTCCTGCACCGGGTCGAGGACGTCGCCGGGAGCGAGCCCCTCGACGGTGACGACCTCGCGGCCCTCCGCCTGCCCCGCCGCGACCAGGCACGCACACGCCGGGACACCGTCGAGGTATACCGTGCACGAACCGCATTCGCCCTGCTCACAGGCGTTCTTCGAGCCCGGGAGGCCGAGCCGCTCACGCAGCACGTAGAGCAGGCTCTCGCCCTCCCAGACGTTGTCCGCCCGGCGGGGCTCGCCGTTGACGGTGACGTTCACGCGCACTTCGCGTTCCCTCCGCAGTATTCGGTCCAGGCCCAGGTCAGCGTCCTTCTCGCCATGACACCCAGCGCGTGCCGCCGGTAGGCCGCACTGCCCCGGACGTCGTCGATCGGCGCCGCCGCGGCCGCGACCAGGTCGCCGAAGCGGCGTTTCACCGAGTCGGCGAGCGCCTTCGGGGCGTCCCAGTCCAGCTCGGCGGCCAGGAATTCCTCGGCGTCGAACGCGCGCCGGGGTGTCGGCGCCGCCGAGCCGATCCCGGTGCCGACCCGGCGTTGCTCCGGGTGCAGCGCGAGCCCGAAGGCGGCGACGGCGATGACCATGGCGTTGCGGGTGCCGATCTTGCTGAACTGCTGTGGCCCGGTGGCCGGGGCCACCAGGACGGCGGTGATCAGCTCGTCCGGTTCGAGGACGTTGCGCTTGACACCGGTGTAGAAGTCCTTCGCCGCGACGACTCGCGTGCCGCGGACCGACGCGATCTCGACCTCGGCGTCCGCGGCCAGCAGCGCCGGGTGCGAGTCGCCCGCGGGCGAGGCCGCGCCGAGGTTGCCGCCGACCGAGCCGCGGTTGCGGATCTGCGGGGACCCGACGGTCCGCGCGGCCATCGCCAGGCCGGGCAGCCGCGTGCCCAGCTCGGTGATGATCCGGGCATACGGCACGGCCGCGCCGATCCGGATCCGGCCGCCGTCGGTGCCGTGCTCGTGCAGCTCGGCCACGCGGCCGAGGTCGAGCAGGGCGTCCGGGCGGCGGTGGTCGAAGTTGATCTCCACCATCACGTCCGTGCCGCCGGCGATCGGGACCGCACCGGGGCTCGCGGCCTTCGCGGCGAGCGCGTCGGCCAGCGTGGCGGGTCGGAGGAATTCCACTGTGGACGTCCTTTCGGGGCTGCTTCGGCAAGAAGTACACACGCTCCGGCGTGGCGGCGACCACGGCAAAACCCCTGAAAGAGAGGTGAATTTCGGGCTCGGGTTTGTACTTTCCGACAACCGGCCGACCGCGGGCACGGCAACGGCCGCCGTGCGAGATCGGGGTCTCGCACGGCGGCCGCGTGATGCTGAACGTCCTCCGCGAACAGCGGAACCTGCGGGTGTGCCACCGCACATGCGCCGCCGGCGCCGTCCGCGGCGTGGTTACCGTCGGATGTCAGGTCCCCTTCCGTGCTGTTTCAGGAGCAACGATGTTCAACCGGATCGAAAAGGCCGCCGCGGCCGCCGACGCCATCACCCCGCTGGAGGTCCAGGCACCCGGCCTGCCGGTCGCCTGCCTGTTCGCCACGATCGTCCGCGCGATCGCCGGCCAGGCCGAGCTGGCCCAGGCCGCGAAGTTCGCCGCCCAGCGCCAGAACTTCTACAAGGCCTTCGCCAACGACGTCGTGCGCGGCCCCGGCTTCATCGCCGCGCCCGGGGCCGGCACCCGCGTGAACCTGGCCGGTCTCTCCAGCGACGAGCTGCTCGCCGTCGTGGCCTGAGCCGGGATCAGCCCGCCGGCTCGAACTCGCGGACGGCGTCGAGGGCGGCGCCCATGGCGGCGTTGCCCTCGCGCTCGACCATGATCTCCACCAGCACCGGGCGGCTGGTACGCTCGGCCTCCTTGCGCGCCCACTCCAGGGACGTGCGGATCTCCCCCGGCTCGTGCACCCGCGTGCCGGAGCAGCCGTAGGCCTCCATGATCTTCACGTTGTCCGTGCCGATCGTGTCGTAGTGGATGTCGACCTCGAAGTTCATCTCGTAGCCGGTCTCGGCCTGGCGGATCAGCCCGAGATACTCGTTGTTGAGCATGACCAGCACGAACCCGACGTCGTACTGGGCGGCCACGGCCAGCTCCTCGACCAGGAACTGGAACGAGTAGTCGCCGACCACGCCGACGACCTCGGCCTCCGGCCGCGCCTTCTTCACCCCGATCGCCGCCGGGATCTCCCAGCCGAGCGGGCCCGCCTGGCCGCAGACCTGGTAGTGCCGCGGCTTGTGCGCCTTCTGGAACTGGCCCGACCAGATCTGGTAAAGCCCGATCGCGGTGACGAAGTAGGTGTCCTCGCCGAAGGTCTCGTTGATCTCCTTGAACACGCGCGGCGCCTTGATCGGCAGCGTGTCGAAGTCGTCACGCCGCGGCAGCGCCTCCTTCAGCTCGCCGATCCGGCCGACCCACTCCCGCCGCGGCTTCGGCTCGCGGTTCTCCAGCGCCGCCAGGAGCGCGTCGAGGAACTCGCGCGTGTCCGAGACGATCCCGAGGTCCGGCCCGAACACCTTGCCCAGCTGGGTGGGCTCGATGTCGACGTGGACGAACTTCCGGTCGCCGCGGTAGACCGACAGCTCCCCGGTGTGCCGGTCGCCGAACCGGGCGCCGAGCGCCAGCACCAGGTCGGACTCCAGGAAGGCGGCGTTGGCCCAGCGCTGCGAGGTCTGGATCCCGGCCATCCCGGCGAACAGCTCGTGGTCCTCCGGGAAGCTGCCCTTCCCCATCAGCGTCACCTGCACCGGGACGTCGAGCCGCTCGGCCACGGTCCGCAGCCGCTCGCTCGCCTCGCCGAGGACGACCCCGCCGCCGGCCAGGATCAGCGGGCGCTCGGCGGCCAGCAGCAGGTCCAGCGCGCGCTCGACCCGGGCTGGGGCCGGGGTGACCCGGGTGACGGGCAGCGGCGAGTCGATCGAGGAGTCCCACTCGATGTCCTGCTTCTGGACGTCGATCGGCAGGTCGATGAGCACCGGCCCGGGACGGCCGGAGCGGGCGATCCGGAAGGCCTCGCGGAAGATCCACGGCAGCTGCGCGGCCTCCTTGACCTGCACCGCCCACTTCGTCACCGGCTTGGCGATCTCGACGATGTCGACCGCCTGGAACGCCTCCTGGTGCAGCTTGGTGGTCGCGGCCTGGCCGGTGATGCAGAGGATCGGGATCGAGTCCGCGTGCGCGGTGTAGAGCCCGGTGATCATGTTGGTCCCGGCCGGGCCGGACGTGCCGATGGCGACACCGACGTTGCCGTTCGTCCTGGCCCAGCCGTCGGCCATGTGTGTCGCGCCTTCTTCGTGACGGACGATCAGGTGCTCGATCGCCCGGCCTTGTAGGGCGTTATACAGCGGGAGGATGGCGGCGCCGGGGCAGCCGAAGACGGTGTCGACGCCTTCGCTTTCCAGGACGTCGACGACCGCCTGCATCGCGGGGATTCTGGGCATGTCACACCTCCGCCGGGACGCGGCCCGACAACTGTTCGGCGACCTTCAGCAAGGCCGAGTGGTCCAGGGAGCCGTACCCCATGGCACGGCCGGCGGCGACGAGCTGGGCGACCAGCCCGGTGAGCGGCAGCGCGACATCGGCCTGCCGGGCGGCGGCCAGCGCGATGCCCATGTCCTTGTGGTGCAGGTCGATCCGGAACCCGGGCCCGAACTGCCGGTCCACCATGGACTTACGCTTGAGTTCGAGGATCCGGCTGCCAGCCAGTCCCCCGGCGAGCACGTCGAGCCCGGTGGCGGCGTCCACACCGGACGCTTCCAGCAGCACGATCGCCTCCGCGACCAGGCCGTAGATCCCGCCCACCACAAGCTGGTTCGCGGCCTTGACGACCTGCCCGGACCCGTGCGGCCCGACGTGCACGATGGTCTTGCCGAGCACTTCCAGCACCGGCTTGGCCGCCGCGAAGTCTGCCTCACTTCCACCGACCATAATGGACAGTGTGGCCTGTTCGGCCCCGGCCTGCCCGCCGGAGACGGGCGCGTCGAGCACCCGGATGTCCTTGTCCCGAGCGGCTTCCGCAACGGCGATCGAGGTCTCCGGCCGGATGGTGCTCATGTCGATCAGGAGCGTGCCGCGCCCGGCGACGTCGAGAACGCCACCGGCACCCAGCACGACCGCCTCGACCTGCGGGTGATCGGGCAGCATCGTGATCACGACGTCGGCCCCGGCAACGGCGTCCCCGGCATCCCCGGCGGCCCGCCCACCGGCGGCTTCGAGTTTCCCGCGGGCGGCGGCGTTGACGTCGAAGCCGCTGACGTCGTGCCCGGCGGCAACGAGGTGCGCGGCCATCGGGGCGCCCATCACGCCCAGCCCGATGAATCCCAGTTTCATGCTTGTCCCCTTCGGGTGATCGGCAGCCAGTCCAGCGACGAGAGGGTGTCGGGTTCGGGGACGTACTCGATCCCGACGAACCCGGAGTAGCCCGCGTTCTGCAGGCCGGCGAGGTGACGGTCGAGGTCGAGCGAGCCGGTCCCGGGCTGGTGCCGCCCGGGCGCGTCGGCGATCTGCACGTGCCCGATCCGCGAGATGTGCTGCGTGGCGAGCGCGCCGAGATCGTCCCCGTTGACTGCAAGGTGGTAGAGATCGGCCAGCAGCCGAACGTTGTGGCGCCCGAGATCCTCGAGCACGGCCACGGCATCAGCGGCGGTCTTGAGCGGATAGCGCTCGGCGCCGGAGAGAGGTTCGAGGACCAACTGAGCCCCGATCTGCGCGGCGGCATCAGCGGCCTTGCCGAGGTGCACGCGCGCGAGATCGTCCTGCTTGGCGGGGTCCTCGCCGTCGAGCCGGTTGCCGTAGAGGGCGTTGAAGCTGCGGCACCCGGTCCGTTCGGCGATCTTGAGGGCGACGTCGAGACTGTCGGCGAACTCGGCCTCCCGCCCGATCCACGAGACGAGGCCCCGCTCCCCCGCAGCCATGTCCCCGGCGTAGAAGTTCAGGCCCCGCAGCCGAACCCCGTCGAGACTGCGAACGAAGGCATCGACGTCGTCACGCGCGGGCACGGCGGAGTCGAACGGCCACCAGAACTCGACATCGGTGAACCCGGCCTCCCGCGCAGCGGCGGCACGTTCGAGGAGAGGGACCTCCTTGAAGAGGATCGACAGGTTGGCGACGTACGGCAGGGAGTGGCCGTCTGTTGGCATTGCTACCTCGAATTTCGCTATGCGGAATTTTTCTTTCGTATATCGAGAATAGCTGGTCAGCGGGAGCGGGGTCAACGGTCGAAGGGGGTATGCGGGCCGGCGAACCAACACCGTCGGTCGGGACGGCTGGGACAACCTCGCCCGCGCTGTGTTTGCGCGATTGCCCAGTCGAGGCTCCACTACGGGCACTCGATCATCAGCCGGGCAGCGCACAGCCGCGGGATGCGTGGAAGCCGACCGGCCCAGGTCCAAACCACTCAGCGGACGTGGGTGTAGGCCCGTAGCCGTGTGGCTGCGGGCCTGTCCCCGTCACGCTGCGAAGGGAAGCGGCTCGTGGAGGTTGTTGCGCCGCGGTTTCCGGCGCCTGTCCAGCCAGGTCGGTGGCAGGAACTCCGGTAACCCATCGGCCGCGATCCGCACTTCCCACCCGGACCGATGCAACAGCCGATGGTGATGGGCGCACATCAGCACCAGGTTCCCCAGCTCGGTGGGTCCTCCTTCGGACCAGTGCCGGATGTGGTGACCCTGGCAATGCCGTGGCGGCCGATGACAGCCCGGGAACGCGCACCCGCGGTCCCGTAGATACAACGCCCGGCGGATCCCGGGCGGAACCAGCCGCCGCAACCGCCCCACATCCAGTGGCTCACTACTGCTACCCAGCACCGCCGGGATCACCATGCAGTCACACGCATGCAGCCGCGCCTCGGCCGCAGAAATCGTCCCGGTATCACCCAGGAGCGCTGTGCCGATACCGGTCTTCAAGTCTTCCAGCGAGATCGCGACCATCACATGCGCCCGCTCCCCGGCCTGCATCGGCAGCTCCGGCGAGTTCGCCGCCAGATCCATCGCATCGGAGAACGCATCGCCATAACGTTCCAACGGCGACCGCAGATCCGGGCCTTCATCGGTGGCACGCCGCTGAGCGAGGGCATCCAGCACCGCGCTGGCCCGGGCCCCGGTCTCGTCATCGAACCGGCCGTGCAGCTCCCACACCCCGGATCTCTTACGTCGCAACGACAACTCCCGATCCGGCCGCCCAGGTTCGGTCTCCACCGGCTCCCGCCCGTCCGACACAAGGTGAGCCAGAATCCGCGCACCCAACGCGGCGACCTGCTTGTGCCCGGCATCGGCCGCGAAGCCCAGCAGGTCCTGTTCCACGCGGTCTTGGTGCTCGGCAGGAACGTCCCGCAGCACGGAAACGATGGTGTCGATCATCGGGTTGCTCAACCGCCCCTCCCGCGCCGCGACGGCGGTGGCGGGAGCGAGCGGAGGAATCGGTGTGCCATCAAGGTTCAGCCCGGGATGAAGCTGCCGAGCCCGCTTGACCAGAACCTCAGCGGCCTGCCGTGGCAGATCGGCGAGATGCTCCAGAAACCGCGCCACAGAACGATATCCGAACAACTCCATGACACCGCGCTGCTCGACACCAACGAGAAGAGACCCAAGCTCGGCCTCGCATGACCTCATGGTCGCGAGCAGCTCACCGACGCGGTCGGCGATTGCCACCGCATCGGCCTGCCAGACGAAGTTCCTGTCCACAAACCCAGATTGCCCGACCTTCGAACACCCGTCATCACTCGACGAGGTGAAACCAAGTCTTCACTTCTCGACATGCCGCCGCTGCTCGCGCACGCGTAGCAGTGGATGCACTTCGCCGCAGTCTCGGACGTACAGCTCATTGTCCACAAAGGCCGGTTGCACCACTGTCTCGACGTGAGGGCCGAAACGATCCGCGCGCACGAGAACATCCCGAATGCCTGAGGTCACTTGCCGTCGAGCGGGCGGCGGCCCGATCGAGAACCTCGGGCCAGTCAGCCGCGCAGCTCGTTCTTCCTGCGGTTCACGGAACGCTCCGGTCAGGGCGCCCCGGCGGGGACGCGGCTGGTGTGGTCGAGCAGGCCGATGGCCGCGTGGATGTGACGCAGGGCAGGCGCGGGCACGCCGGTCAGGCCTGCCAGCTCGACGACCGCGCCGATGATTGCGTCGGTCTCCAGTGGCTTGCCCGCTTCGAGGTCCTGCAGCATCGATGTCTTGTGGTGACCGACGCGCCAGGCGCCGTCGATGCGCTTCTCGACCGAGATTTGCGGGTTGCTGCCCGCCGCGCGGGCGATCTCCAGGGTCTCGGTCATCATCGTCGCGACGAGTGCGCGTGTCTCGTCGTGCTCGCAGATCTGTGCCATCGTCGCGCGGGTCAGCGCCGACAGCGGGTTGAAGGCGACGTTGCCCATCAGCTTGACCCAGATGTCGTTGCGCAGGTCGGGTTCGACGGGCGCCTTGAGGCCGCCGCCTGCCATCGCGGCGGCCAGCGTCCGGCAGCGTGCGGAGATCCGGCCGTCCGGCTCGCCGAGGGAGAACCGGGTGCCTTCCAGGTGCCGGATCACGCCCGGCTCCTCGATCACCGTCGAGCAGTAGACGACGCAGCCGATCGCGCGCCGCAGCCCGAGTACCGCGGTCACCGCGCCGCCCGGGTCGACGGTCTCGATCCGCCGTCCTTCGAGCGGATGTCCCGTCAGGCCGTGGAAGTACCACCACGGGATCCCGTTCTGGGCGGCCACGATCGCGGTGTCCGGGCCCAGCAGCGGCGCCAGCAGGGGCCCGCACGTCGCGTAGGAGTTGGCCTTCAGGCCGAGGAAGACGTAGTCCACTTCGCCGACTTCGGCGGGGTTGTCGGTGACGTGCGGGTGGGCGGTAAAGTCGCCACGCGGGCTGAGCACGCGGACGCCGTGCTCGCGCATCGCCGCCAGGTGGGCTCGTCGGGCGATCAGGTGGACCTCGGTTCCGCCGCGATGGAGTGCGGCTCCGACGTAGGCGCCGATCGCCCCGGCCCCGAGAACAGCCACCTTCATGCGTCGCCTCCCAGCTCAATCCATGATTGCATACAGTATTCTGCATCGTCTGACGCCGACCACGAACGGCGGAAATCGGCCGAGTTTGGGATTTTGCATACCAAAACCTGTATCCTGGGCATCGAGCACCACTTCCCTTCTTCCTTCCGAGGTGTCCCGTGAGCCAGCCCGCTTCCCCGCTCCCAGACCGCGGTCCCACCGGCCGCCGCTCGGCCAAGGGCGCGCTCGGCTCGGCCCCCGCCAAGCGGGTGGAACGGCCGGCCCCGCTGCGCCAGGTCGTCTACGAGGCCCTCGCCGAGCTGATCGTCAACCGCACGCTCGAACCCGGGCAGCACCTGGTCGAGGCCGACCTGGCCGAGTACCTCGGCGTCAGCAGGCAGCCCGTCCGCGAAGCCCTGCAGCGGCTGCAGAGCGAAGGCTGGGTCGACCTCCGACCCGCGCAGGGCGCCTTCGTCCACCAGCCGACCGACGAGGAGGCCGACCAGCTGCTCAGCGTCCGCAGCGTGCTGGAGACCTACTCCGCCAAGCTCGCCGCCGCGCGGGCCACCCGCGAAGACGTCCGGCGCCTGTGGGAACTGCAGAACGTCGGCGTCACGGCGCTCACCGAGGACGACACCGAAGGCCTGGTGGCCGCCAACGCCGCCCTGCACGCGTTCATCACCGAGCTGTCGGGCAACGCCGTGCTCGCGGAACTGATCGGCCTGGTCGACCGGCGGGTCCGCTGGTACTACACGCCGATCGCCCGGCCCCGCGGCCACGACGCGTGGAACGAGCACGACGAACTGATCCACGCCATCTCCGACGGCGACGTCGACGCCGCCGAGCAGATCATGGCCAAGCACACCGAACGGACCCGCCAGGCCTACCACGAACGTCCGGAGGCGTCTCGCTCCTGACCGCATCGGGCCCGGTTAGCCGCCGGTCGCGGCAGGCGGCCGCGGGGGCCCCCCCCGGGGGGGGGCGGGGGGGGGGGCCCCGCCCGCCGGCCGCCCGCCCCCCCCCCCCCCCCCCCCCCCCCCCCCCGGGGGGGGGGGGGGGGGGCCCGGGAACCGGCTGCCAGGCCCTCCCCCCAGGCGAAAGCGGCAAAACACCCCCCGCCCCTGGGGGCGCCCCCCCCACTTTCAGTCTATCGGTCATCACCGACAGTGCCGGACTGTGCGAAGCTGATCATGCGGAGCTGTCCACATTGTTCGAGGGGTGTGGACAACCCCACCTGCCGAAGGCCGTCCCGGAAATCGCCGGGGCGGCCTTCGGTGCAAGAAAACCGGCGCAAGAAATCGCGGCGGGTTGTCGATCCCGGGTGTGTTCGCTCGACGAGGAGGTGAAAGCCGAACAGAGAGGACGTCCTCATGACCGCCACCGTCGAAGCCCCCGCTCTGCGGGCCGGGCGCCGGGAATGGGTTGGGCTGGCCGTGCTGGCGCTGCCTGCCCTGCTTGTCTCGCTGGACGTCTTCGTCCTCGTTCTCGCCCTTCCGCGGCTGGCCGATGCCCTGCATGCCGATGGCACCGAACAGCTCTGGATCATGGACGTCTACGGCTTCCTGATCGCCGGTTTCATGGTCACCATGGGGACCCTCGGTGACCGGATCGGGCGGCGGAAGCTGCTGCTTGCCGGGGCCGCCGCCTTCGGGGCCGCCTCCGTGGTTGCCGCCTTCTCCACCAGTGCCGCCATGCTCATCGGGGCGCGGGCCGTGCTGGGGATTGCCGGGGCGACGCTGGCTCCGTCGACCCTCTCGCTCATCGGCACCATGTTCCGGGATCCGCGGCAGCGGGCCGAGGCCATCGGGATCTGGGCCGGGTGCTTCACCGTCGGGGCGATCGTCGGGCCCGTGGTCGGCGGCTTCCTGCTCGAACACTTCTGGTGGGGCTCGGTCTTCCTGCTCGGCGTGCCCGCCATGGTCCTGCTGCTGGTCCTCGGCCCGAAGCTGCTGCCCGAGTACCGCGACGAGACCGCCGGCCGGCTCGATCTGCCGAGTGTCGCCCTCTCGCTCGGGGCCATCCTGCCCGCCGTCTACGGCGTCAAGGAACTCGCGCGGGACGGTGTCCACCTCGTGCCCGTCGCCGCGCTCGTGGCCGGGCTGGCCGTCGGGTACGTCTTCGTGCAGCGGCAGCGGACGCTCGACGACCCGCTCGTCGACCTGAGCCTGTTCGCCGTTCCCGCCTTCCGCACCACCCTCGGCGGGATGCTGCTGTTCAGCATGCTCGGGGGCACCACCATGCTGTTCGTCGCGCAGTTCTTCCAGCTCGCCCAGCGGCTCTCGCCGGTCGGGGCCGCGCTCGGGCTGCTGCCGGGGATGGCCGCCTCGACCGTCAGCTTCCTCGCCGCGCCGGTCCTCGCCCGGCGGTTCCCGGCCCGTGGCCTGATCGCCGGCGGGGTGGCCCTCGCCGCCGCCGGGATGGCGACGCTCGTCTTCGCCGACGCCGCCGGCGGGCCCGTGTGGCCCGCGCTCGGCTTCGCCGTGACGTCGCTGGGGGTCGGGCCCATGGTCGCGCTGGGCACCGACCTCGTCGTCGGCTCGGTTCCGGTGCGCAAGGCCGGGGCCGCCTCCGCGCTCGCCCAGACCGTCAACGAGTTCGGGTACTCCTTCGGCCTCGCGACCGTCGGCACGCTGGGCGGCGCCGTCGTCCGCGCCCACGGGTTCGCCGCCGGGCTGCACGTCGTCGCCGGGCTCGCCGCCGTCGCCTTCGCCGTCCTCGTCCGGTTCGTCGTGAAGAACCTGCGGGCCGCCTGACGGGCGAAGGCCTCCCCACCCGATGCCGGGGGTGGGGAGGCCTTGCCGGTTGCCGGGGGCAGAGGGACCCCGGCTAGCCGAAGAGACCGCGCCGCGGGTGGCGGATGACCAGCGATCCGCCGTGGATCCGGCCGGTCAGCACGTAGCGCGGATTGCCCATCCGCCCGTTGCTGCGGGTCTTGTCCTCGAGCGAGCCGAGCGTGACGTCGCTGATCGCGTTGACGTCCACCGCGGCGTGCTCCGGGATGATGATTTCGACCGAGCCCCACTTGGCGTCCAGCTCGATGTGCACCACCGGCGACTGGACCTGGGCCTCGGTGAAGTCCAGCTTCGTCGAGCCGTACTTGTTGCGCACGACCAGCTCCGACGGCACCACCCACGGCCCGCCGCGGTGCAGCGACGAGTACTTCGCGTTCAGCTCGAAGCGCTGCCCTGCGGGGTAGCCGCTGTAGCCCGTCGGCGGCGCGTACGCCGGAGCGGCGGCGACGGCCGCGGCCGGGTGGTAGAGGCCGGCCAGGTCGGCCAGCACCGCGTTCAGCTCGCCGCGGGTCCGCGACGCCAGTGCGCGGTCGGTGCGCTCGGTGAACTCGTCGAGGTCGATCATGCCGCGGCCGATCGCCTTCTGCAGCACCCCCACGACGTGCTCGCGTTCGTCGTCGGACACCCGCAGATCGCGCTCGCTCAACGGCTTGGTGTCGGTCACCGGAGTCTCTTCCTGGCCCATGCCCACGATGGTAGAACCGGATTTCACCAGGGAGATCGGGGGAAAACCCTGAACGGACCCGTATTCCGCGGTGCCGCGGTCGTCGCGGCCCTCTTCCTGCTGCCCGGGTGCACGGCCGAAACCCCGCCGCCGCCACCGCCGGCCACGACGGCTTCACCGAGTCCCGCGCCCGACCCTCCGGAAGGCCTGCTGGGGGTCCGGGGCACCGGCGGGATCGGGGTGACGGCGCTGCTCCCGACCACCGGCCCGACCGTCTTCGACGCCGACCACGGACCCGTGGCCACCCCGCCCGGCTACCCGGACGGGAACCGGGTCCTGAGCGTGCTGCGCGTCGGCGAGCACGTCGTCCTGACGGTCTACCCGCCGTACACGCACAGCACCGAACCCTTCGAAATCCTCGAGTACACCGGCCCGGCGAGCCCGCCGCGGTCCCTCGGCCAGGCGTGGTCGGTCGCGCCGGACGCCGCGGGCGACGGCGTCTGGCTGGTCCGGCAGGACTCCACGGACAACTGCCGCCTCCAGCACGTTTCGCTTGCCGGTGGCGACTTCGGCCGCGGCGGGCCCGCCGGCTGCCGGGTCCAGGTCCGCGGCGAAATCCGGCACGGCCTGCTGATCACCGTCCACTCGGGCTCCGCCGAGTCGGCGGACGTGCTGATCGACCCGCGGACCGGCCGTTCGGTCCGCCAGCACCCCCGCATCCTCGGGGCCGCCGGCGACTGGCTGCTGCTCGACGGCTTCACCGACCTGAGCCTGCTCGACCTGCGCGACGGCCGCACCACCCCGCTCACCAGGCCGGTGAGCGGCGGCCCGCCGACCGTCGTCCCGTCGCGGGACGGCCGGATCTTCGCCGTCGACTTCGCCAACCCGTCCTATCGCGGGCCCGTGCAGACGCGGGACATCTGGTTGCTCCGGCCGGACACCCGGACCTGGGAGCACGCGCCGGGGATGCCGTTCATCACCGAGCACCTCAAGCGCGGCGGCGGCATCGACTGGAGCGAAGACGGCGACCTCGTGCTGGCCGACGGCGTCCTCGCCGCCTGGCACCCGGGCGAACCGCAGTGGCGCATGGGCACGGCCGCGCTGCCGCCGGGCGACTGGTCGGGGATCGCCGTCCTCCCCTGAACCCTCACGCGTCGTCGAGGCCGTGCTCGATCGCGTACCTGGCCAGCTCGACGCGGTTGTGCAGCTGCAGCTTCCGCAGCGTCGACTGCACGTGGTTCTCGACCGTCCGGTGCGACAGCACCAGCCGCTCGGCGATCTGCCGCGCGGTCAGTCCCTTCGCCACCAGGCGCAGGACGTCGGTTTCGCGCTCGGTCAGCCGGGGCGGCTCGGCGCCTTCCGCGGGCGCGTCGGCCATCCGCCGGTACTCCCCGAGCACCAGCCCGGCCAGTCCCGCGGTGAACACCGGGTCGCCGGCGGCGGTCCGGTGGACCGCGTCGACCAGCTCCGCCGCGGACGCCGACTTCACCAGGTAGCCGGACGCGCCCGCCTTCACCGCCTCCAGGACGTCCTTGTGCTCGCCGCTCGCCGACAGCACCAGCACCTTCGTCGACGGCAGTGCCGCGGTGATCTCGCGGGTGGCGTCCACCCCGGAGCTGCCGCCGAGGTTGAGGTCCATCAGCACGACGTCCGGCTGCACGGTCCGCGCGATGCGCAGCGCCGCGTCCGCGTCCGGTGCCGTCGCCCGCACGTCGAAGCCGTGCTCGGTCAGGTCACGGGCCACCCCGTCCCGCCAGATCGGGTGGTCGTCGACCACCATCACCGAAATCCGCGGCTCGCTCATTTCGCACCCTTCGCCTTCGGCACCCTGACCTCCCACTCCGTGCCCCGGCCGGGCCCGGTGTCGAGGGTCGCGCTCCCGCCGAGGTCGCGGACCCGCCCCCGGATGGATTCCACCACGCCGAGGTGCCCGTCCGCCGCCGCCTGCTCGAGAACGCCGTCCGGAATGCCCGGTCCGTCGTCGCGGATGCTCACCACGACCTCGTCGCCGAGGTCCTCCAGCAGGACCCACGCGTGCGCGTCCGGGCCCGCGTGCTTTTCGACGTTCGACAGCGCTTCGCGGGTCACGGCGAGGAGTTCGCCGGTGACGTGGGCGGGCAGCTCGACGTCGTCCGCCGGGGCCGATACCTGCACCGACGAGGTCGCGAGCAGCTGCAACGCCGCTCGCAGGCTCGTCCGGCCGCTGTCGTTGGGCCGGACCGGCTCGGTGGTCACCAGCGACCGCAGGGCGATCTCCTGCTCGCCCGCCAGCCGGGCCAGCTCCGCCGCCTCGCCGCCGACCTCGTTGCCGCGCTTGCGGACGCGGGCCAGCACCTGCAGGACGCTGTCGTGGATCGAGCGGGCCAGCCGCTCGCGCTCGGCCGTGGCCGCTTCCTTGCGCAGTGCCTGCTCCAGCCGGGCCGCGGACCGGCGGCCCATCGTCGCCGCCATGCCGACCAGCAGGCCGGCGGCGGCGAGCAGGACGCCGTCGCGGGCGACGTCGAGGTCGAACTTCTCCCGCGCGATCCCGGTCGCCACGCCGACCACCAGCCCGGCGAGCACCCCGCCCGCCGCGCCGAACCGCGCGCCCGCGGCGACCGGCGGCACGGCCGCCCACACCGTCGTGATGAGCGGGACGTTCAGCGCGAACTGCGCGTCGCTGAGCACCCACGGCGAGGTCAGCAGCAACGCGGTGGTGAGTACCAGGTCGAAGACCACCAGCCACGGCGGCCGCGTCCGCTCGCGCAGGTAGAGGAAGCTGCTGACCACCGACCACAGCGCCATCACGCCGAGCACCGTCCAGGCCAGCCAGTCCCGCCGGTAGTGCCCGCTCTGGACGATCACGGTGCCGCAGGCGAACGCCCAGGTGAGCACGCGGAAGGCGAGCACGCCCCGCCACATCGGCGTGACCGGGTCGGGAGTGCGCGCGGCGGTCATTCTTCTTCGCCGCGCGTGGGCACTTCCGCACCCGGCGACCCGGGCTCGGCGTCGTTCGGCTGCGCGGCCTGGTCCTTGAGGACGTCGACCTCGGCCGGGTCCGGGTCCGTCTCGTGCAGCAGCGACCGGATGCCCGCGTTGAGCACCGCCAGGATCGGCACGGCCATCAGCGCGCCCGCGATCCCGCCGACGACCAGGCCGCCGGTGATCGCCAGCACGACGGCCAGTGGGTGCAGCTTCACCGCGCGCCCGAGCAGCAGCGGCTGGAGCACGTGGCTTTCCAGCTGCATCACGCCGACGACGATGGCGAGCACGATCACCGCGCCGATGAAGCCGTTGGTGACCAGCGCGATCAGCACCGCGACGCCGCCGGTGATCACCGCGCCGATGATCGGGATGAACGCGCCGAGGAACACCAGCGTCGCCAGCGGGATCACCAGCGGCACGCCGACGATCCACAGCCCGACGCCGATGCCGACCGCGTCGACGACAGCGACCGCGGCCGTCGCGCGCACGTAGCTGACCAGCGACGCGAACCCGCGGCGCCCGGCGACGTCGACCCGGTTGCGCACCCGCGCGGGCACACCGCGGACGAGGAACGTCCAGATCGTCTCGCCGCCGCTGAGGAAGAAGATCGTGATGAACAGCGTGAGCAGGAAGCCGGTGACGATCTCGCCGACCGTGCTCGCCGTGGTCAGCGCGGTGTCGGTGAGCCAGGCCTGGTTGTTCTGCAGGAACCCGAAGACCTGGTTGATGAAGTCCTGCAGCTGCTCCTGGCGCAGGTGCGCCGGGCCGTTGATCAGCCAGTCCTTGATCTGGTTGAGGCTTTCGTTGAGCTGCTTCTGCAGCTGCGGCAGGCCGGAGGAGAACTGCGTGACGACGAACGTCAGCAGCCCGCCCAGCACGGCGAGCCCGGCGATCAGCACGATCGCCGTCGCCAGCCCGCGCGGGAACCTCACCGCCACCAGCTTCTGCACCGCGGGCGCGAGCAGCGCGGACAGCAGCAGCGCGATGCCCAGCGGGATCACCACGACCGACAGGTAGCCGATCGCCCAGACCACGGCGTACAGCGCGGCGACCACCACGATGAACCGCCACGCCAGTGCCGCGCTGATGCGCAGGCCCCGGGGGATCAGCCCGGTGATGTCCTCGTGCTCCGGCAGGAACTGGTCTTCGCGTCGCGCGTGGCTCACCGGCTCACCGTAGCGGCTGGACCGCCCGATCCGGCCGCTTTCGCCCTGCCGCGTCCGGCATGCCGGACGGCCAGCGGTGATCACCCGACGTCAGAACGGGCTACACGCTGTGTTCTTCACACGATGGGGGCATCAAGTCGTGTCGAGGATGCGCGGCGGGGCGCGGGTTTGGTTAGGTCGCTTCCGCAACGGCACGTCCATCACGGACCAAGCACGAGGAGATCACGAGTGGCGAACACCGCGGCGAACGAGGGGCAGGGCGCGCAGCGCGCCGGCCGTCTCGTGTCGCGCGTGCTGTTCGTCCTCGGTGGCGCGGTGGCCGGCACGGCCGCCGCGTGGCTCGTTTCCGGCGCCGCCGCTTCCGCCGACACCGTCTCCGTTCCGGTCGCGCCGGTCGCCGACGCGACCGCCGGCGACCTCGGCGACGTGACCGGCGGTGTCTCGGACGTCTCCGGCGAGGTCGCCACCTCGCCGCAGGCCGCGACGGAGTGGAGCAGCCCGCGCGTGTTCGAGCACGAGGTCTCCGAGCGCGTCAGCGACTCGGTCACCGACCTCGCCACGGACACCGTCGTCAGCCCGGTGCAGCGCACCCTCGGCGCGGTCGAGCACATCGCCCGCAAGCCGGAGGACGCCCGCCGGGTCCTCGAGGAGACCGTCGCCCCCGAGCCTGCCAAGGACTTCGGCCGCCAGGTGTGGCAGCTGTTCGACCCGGCCCGCGAGGGCGACCTGCTCCCGCAGCTGCCGGGTCTCGCCCCGGTCGAGCAGGCGCCGGTCACCGCGCCGGTCGGCCAGACCACGGACACGGTCGCCGTCTCGGCCGTCGAACTTCCCGCCGCGTTGCGAGCCGCGCTCGCGATGCCGACGGGTTTCCAGCACGACGAGCGCACCGGTGCGGCGGGCAAGGCCCGCGACGCGCACCGTGACCTGCCGTCGCCGCTGACCCCGGCGCAGCTTCCGGTTGCGCCGTCCGTCCCCACCGCCCCGGGTGGCACCACGGCCCCCGGTGGACACCTCGACGGCCTCAACTTCGGCGTTCCGTTCTGGACGACCGAAGCCGTCGACACCGCCGTCGCGGCGATGAGCCGCGCCGGCCTGCGCCAGACGGCGCGCACCCCGGGCGAGCAGCCCGGTGTCACTCCTGACTGAACACCTCCCTGCACGGGTAGCTGACGCACCCAAGTCCGTCTTCATCTGACGGCGTCCCCGCGTCCGCGAACCATCCGTGCCACGGCGGTGCGCTTTCGTGCGCCCGCAAGAAGTTCCATCCCCCTCTGGTGCCGTTCGAGGCACCTCCACGAGCCCGCAAGGGAACCCGAAATAAAGGAGAAAAACCCCATGCAGACGTGGGCAAAGCGCGGACTCCAGACCGCACTTGTCACGGGTGGGTTGCTGATGCTGGGTACCGGCATCGCTTCGGCTGACGAGAACGTCAACCCCGACACCCCGGCCTCGCCGCTCGACCTCAACGTCACGGTTCCGATCCAGGAAGCCAACAACGCGGTCGGCACCCCCCTCGGCCAGCTGGACCTGCCCGCCGGGCAGACGGAGCTGAGCGCCAAGCCGGTCACCACGGCCGCGAACGAGGCCGTCAAGCAGGTCGACGAAGGCAGCCCGATCGGCCAGAGCACCCTCGGCGGTGTCACCAAGGCCGATGGCGCCGGCGCCTTCACGCCGAGCCACAACCTGCTCAAGGGCAACAAGGTCACCGGCGACGTCGTCGTCCCGATCCAGATCGTGGACAACGCGATCGGCGTGATCGGCGACGCGAACGTCCAGGGCGGGAACCACACCCAGACCTGGGACCACAACCAGGACATCGCGACGACCGGCGAGGGCTCCAGCATCGCGGGCAACGCGGTCGCCCTCGACTGGGCGCTCCCCGTGCAGATCGCCGGCAACGGCGGCGGCGTCGCCGGCGGCACCGGCCGCGTGACCGGTGGGTCGGCCAGCCAGAGCGCGAACGAGACCGGGAACGTCGACACGAACGGCGACGGCTCGGCCCTCTCGGGCAACATCGTGGCGGGCCAGTTCGCCACCCCGGTCCAGGTGACCGGCAACGCCGCTTCGTGGATCCTCGGCAACGGGCAGAGCCACGGCTACTCGGCCGACACGGTCGCCACCTCCGGCGGCTCGCTGTTCACCTCCGGTGACAACAGCGCCGGGTCGGGCAACGTGGTCGGTGCGCCGATCGCCCTGCCGGTCAAGTTCAACTGCAACTCCGGTGCGGTGTGGGGCTCGCTGTCGAACTCCGACGGCTGCAACACCTCCGCCGACGCCACGGCCGGGGACACGCGCGAGGGCAGCCTCGGCATCCCGACCTACCTCGAGACCAGCGGCAACGACTCGTTCCTGTCCGGCAACGGCGGGGCGGCCTCGCTGTCCCCGATCGCGAACGTCGCGGGTGTCGCCGGCTCGTGGATCGGCAACGCCTCCTCGGGCCTCCCCGAATCCGGCAGCTCCTCCAGCACTGTCGACTCGGGTGGCTTCGTCAAGACCGCCGGTGACAACGCGAGCGGCTCGGGCAACGTCCTGAACCCGTCGGTCGCGCTGCCGGTCGAGGCCTTCGGCATCGGTGGCACGTACATCGGCCAGGCGAACGCCGCGCACGACAACACCACCGACGACAACGCCGGCAACGGCAGCTACACCCGGGGCAACGACTCCGTCCTCGGCGGCAACATCATCAACACCCAGACCGCGGGCGCGCCCGAGGTCTTCGGCATCGGCGGCAGCCACATCGGCAACGCGTCCGGTGCGGCGACCGAGGACAAGACGGTCACCGCCGGGGCGTACGACGGCACGCAGGGCAACAACTCGTCCGGCTCGGGCAACGTCGTCCAGGTGCCGGTCGGCCTGCCCGCCGAGGTCTTCGGCATCGGCGGCTCGTTCATCGGCCAGGGCTCCGGCTCGGCCGACGAGACCAAGGTCGTCTCCGGCGGCGGCGGTGGCAGCACCCACGACGACAACGGCTTCCTGAGCTCGAACCTGGGCACGGTGCCGGCGTCGCTGCCGGTGCAGGTCGCCAACATCGGTGGCGCGTTCATCGGACAGGGCCACGGCAAGGGCTCGACCGACACGACCTCCCACGCGGGCGGCGACGTCTCGGCCGACGGCCCGGCGGGTGCCGGCGCGGGCAACATCATCGAGGCCCCGGTCTCGCTGCCGCTGCAGGCGATGGGTGTCGGCGGTGCCCTCGGCGGCATCGGCACCGGCGAGAACGACAACATCACCGACTCCTCGGCGGGCGGCGACGCGCTGACCGACGGCCAGGACGGTGCGTTGACCGGCAACATCGTGAAGGCCCCGATCGCGGGTGCCGGCAACATCTTCGGCGACGGGATCGCCGGGGCGGCGCTGGGCACCGGCACGGGCACCAACGACCTGCAGTCGGCGGCGGGCGGCGACGCCACCACCAACGGTGACCGCGGCAGCGTGGCAGGCAACATCGTCGGCGTGGACGCGCTGCCGGTGGTGCAGGTCTTCGGCGACGCCGTCAGCGCGCTGGGTGTCGCCAAGGGCACCGGCATCAACATGACCTCGGTGGAGAACGCCGGCGACGACACCACGTCGGGCCTCGACGGGGCCATCTCCGGCAACATCCTCGACATCCCGGTGACCGCGATCGCGCAGCTGTTCGGCGACGCGGTGACCGTGGGCGGCGTCGCGCACGCCGTCGGCGACAACACGCTGACCACGGAGAACGGTGGCGAGCCGGTCACCGAGGGCAACGGGTCCGGCCTGTCGGGCTACAACTTCTACCACGCGTTCGCGCTGCCGGTGCAGATCTACGGGGTGCCCCTGGAGCTGCTCGGGGTCGCCACCGCGGACGCGACCGACGTGACGAGCATCGACGAGGCCGAGGACGCCATCGCGTTCCCGGTCGACGGTTCGGAGATGGCGGCCGACGAGCTGCCGTCGCTGACCGGGCTCGCCAGTGGCCTGCCGACGGCGGGGCTGCCGCTGCAGGGCCTGCCCGCGCTGCCCACCACGGCTCCGGTCGGCACCCAGCGTGCCGACGTGCCGCCGGTGACCAGCCCGCTGGCCGGGCTGTCGCAGCTGGCGCACCTGCCGACCCCGGGTGGCATCTCCGGCGTCCCGGCGCTGCCGAAGCCGACCCTGCCGTCGACCTCGGCGCTGCCCGCGGTGACCGGGCTGTCGGCGCTGGGTGGTGCCCTGCCGGGCCACAGCACGCAGCGTGCGGACCTGCCGGCCGCCGGCCTGCCCGTCGCGGTTCCGGCGCTGCCGGCCGTGCCGTCGCTGCCCGCCCTGCCCGCCGAGCGTGCGGACCTGCCGACCGGTGGCCTGCCGGTCGCGCTGCCCGCGCTGCCCGCCCTGGGTGGTCTCCCGGCCCTGCCCGCCGCCCCGGCCCTGCCGGTGAACGCGAAGCTGCCGGTGCTGGACAGCGCCGCCCCGGCCGCTCAGGTTCCGGCGATGTCGGGCCTGGACTCCACCGGCTTCCTCGCGAAGCTGCTGGGCCTGGTGAAGCGCAAGTAGTGCGGTGACGCCGGGCGGGCCCAGCCAGGGTCCGCCCGGCCCCAGACCCCGTTTTCGCGGGCGGGCGTTCCACCGCGCCGCGAGGGCGACCTCGCACGGAACGCCCCCTCCCCGCGATCACGGACCCCGGAAAGCTCTCCTTCCCTGGAGACGGCGAGCCCCAGGAGCCACCCGGCTCCTGGGGCTCGTTCGCGTTCGCGGGTCAGGAGAACTGGAGGGATCGCTTGGCGAGGCCGTGCCAGAAGCCGTCGATCACCGTGCGGCCGGCGGCTTCGGCCGAGCCGGCGCCCAGGGAGACGAACAGCGGGGCGAAGTGCTCGATCCGCGGGTGCGCCAGCGCGGCCGCCGGGGCCTTGTGCCGGAAGTCGAGCAGCGTGTCGACGTCGCCGCCGGCGAGGGCCTCCGCGCCCCAGTGGTCGAACTCGGCCGACCAGGCGGGCGGGGTTCCGTCGGCGGAGCGGGCCATGCCGCTCAGGTTGTGGGTGAAGAAGCCGCTGCCGATGATCAGCACGCCTTCGTCGCGCAGCGGCGCCAGCTTGCGGCCCAGGTCGAACAGCTCCCGCGGGTCGAGCGACGGCATCGACACCTGCAGCACCGGGACGTCGGCATCCGGGTACATCTCGACCAGCGGCACGTAGGCGCCGTGGTCGAGGCCGCGCTCCGGCGCGTCGTGCACCGGCGTGGCTGTCGAGCGCAGCAGCTTCCGCACCTTCTCCGCCAGCTCCGGCGCGCCGGGTGCCGCGTACTTCACCTGGTAGTAGCGCTCGGGGAAGCCCCAGAAGTCGTACACGAGCGGCACCGTCGTCGTCGCGCCGATGGTGAGCGGTGCCTCCTCCCAGTGCGCCGACACGACCAGGATCGCGCGGGGCTTCGGCAGGTCGGCCGCCCAGCCGGCGAGCTGGCGGGTCCAGGTGGCGTCGTCGGCGAGCGGCGGGGCGCCGTGGCTGAGGTAGAGAACCGGCGTGCGGGTCATCGAGCGCTCCAGTGATTGAAAATTCAACTACTAGAGTATCCGACGCCGGCGCGGCCCGGGATATTCCTCAGGCCGCTTCGAGGTTGGCCGCGCAGCGCTCCAGCGTGCGGATCGTCGTGCGGTAGTCGTCGTCGCCGATGCCGTCGATCGCCGTTGCGCGGAAGGCCTGGACGCGCTGCTCGACACGCGTGTGAGCTTCGCGGCCCGCGGCTGTCAGCTCGCCGGTTTCCGTGACCCAGCCGCGTTCGCGCAGGTCGGCGATCTTCGGGGCCATCGAGCCGTCCGCGGCGACGAACGGCGCCATGACCTCGTCGACCTCCTCCGGCGTGCGGGCGCCGAGTGCGATCGTGTTGAGTACCTGCCAATGCCGCCGGGTCAGCGACTCCTCGTCGAGGATCCGGCCCATGGAGGATTCGAGAAGCTCGTGGAGGTGGCGCAGCCACCAGCCGAGGGGTTTCATGGAGACTCCTGAATGTTGATGGACAACTACATGTAAAAGTACATGTAGTTCGGAGGTGAGGCAACCATGACGGACGCGGTGGCCGACGTCGAGCGCGCCATGATCGCGATCCGCCGCAGCCAGCAGCGCCGGGCACTGAGCCGGATCGGCAAGGCGCGCGGTCGCGGCGCGCACGACCCGGTGTATGAGCTGCTCGACGTCGTCGAGGAACTCGCCGAACGCGGCGAGCCCAGCACGGTGACGGCACTGAGCACGGCGATGGGCGTCGACCAGCCGCGCGCCAGCCGCCTGGTGGCGCGCGCGGTCGAGCAAGGCCTGCTCCGCCGCGAAGCCGACCAGCGCGACGGGCGGCGCGCGGTGCTCGTGCCGACACCGGAGGGCCAGGCACACCTCGACGACATGCACGCCTTCCGGCGCGGGGTGTTCGCCGAGGTCATGGCGGACTGGCCGGAGGAGGACCGCGAGACGTTCGGCAGGCTCCTCACGGCGTTCGTCCGCGGGTACAGCGCCCTCGGCTAGTCGTGCGAGAGGTCGACGAACCGGCTGTAGTGCAGCTGGTGCGCGACGGTGATCGTCGCCGTCGGCCCGGCACGGTGCTTGGCGATGATCAGGTCCGCCTCGCCCGCCCGCGGGTCGTCGCGCTCCCAGGCGTCCGGGCGGTTGACCAGGATGACGAGGTCGGCGTCCTGCTCCAGGGAGCCGGACTCACGCAGGTCGGACAGCATCGGCCGCTTGTCCGTGCGCTGTTCGGGACCACGGTTCAGCTGGCTGATCGCGATCACCGGCACCTCGAGCTCCTTGGCCAGCAGCTTCATCTGCCGGGAGAACTCCGAGACCTCCTGCTGCCGCGACTCGACGCGCTTGCCGGACGTCATCAGCTGCAGGTAGTCGAGGACGACCAGCTTGAGGTCGTGACGCTGCTTCAGACGGCGGGCCTTCGCGCGGATCTCCATCATCGTCATGTTCGGCGAGTCGTCGACGAACAGCGGCGCCTCGGACACCTCGCTCATCCGGCGGGCCAGCCGCGTCCAGTCGTCGTCGGACATCTTGCCGCCGCGCATGTCGGCGAGGCGGATCTTGGCCTCGGCCGAGAGCATGCGCATGACGATCTCGGTGCGGCTCATTTCCAGCGAGAAGATGACGCTGGTCAGGCCGTGCCGGATGGACGCCGACCGCGCGAAGTCCAGGCCCAGTGTCGACTTGCCGACACCGGGACGGGCCGCGACGATGATCATCTGGCCCGGGTGCAGGCCGTTGGTCAGCTCGTCGAAGTCGGCGAAGCCGGTCGGGATGCCCTGTGACTGGCCGCCGCGCGAGGCGATCGCGTCGATCTCGTCCATCGTCGGCTGCAGCAGCTCTTCCAGCGCGACGTAGTCCTCGCTGGTCCGCCGCTCGGTGACGTCGTAGATCGCCGCCTGCGCGCGGTCGACCACCTCGTCGATGTTCGCGCCGTCGCCCGCCGCCGCGCCGTAGCCGTACTGCACGATCCGGGTGCCCGCCTCGACCAGCCGGCGCAGCACCGCCTTCTCCGCGACGATCTCCGCGTAGTAGCCCGCGTTCGCGGCCGTCGGCACCGTCGCGATCAGCGTGTGCAGGTAGGGCGCGCCGCCGACGCGGCCCAGCTCGCCGCGCCGCTCCAGCTCCGCCGACACCGTGATCGGGTCGGCAGGCTCGCCGCGGCCGTAGAGGTCGAGGATGCAGTCGTAGATGGCCTGGTGCGCGGGCCGGTAGAAGTCGTCGGGGCCGAGCGCTTCGATGACGTCGGCGACCGCGTCCTTGGACAGCAGCATCCCGCCGAGCACCGACTGCTCGGCCGCGATGTCCTGTGGTGGCTGGCGGTCGAACCCGCCGGAGCCGGGGTCGCTCGGACCCGGGTCGGACTCCGCGTACGTCGGACCGCGGTCGTCGGTCAGCGCCACCGCCTCGGACACCTCCTCATCGTGTCGAACACGCGTTCGATTATGCCGGATCTTCGCTCTCGAAGCACGCGGCCGGCGCCCGTGCTCCCGTCCCCGTGCCCGCCTCCCGATGATCGGCGACCACGCCGGCCGGCCGTCGCAGGACACGCGGAGCGCCACCGTGAGTACAGGCCCGAGCGGGCACGCTAGATCCCCCGGAAGGCCGATGCCAAATCAGGGTGGGGACCCATCTGTGGACAACCTGGGGATGAATGGGGGTATCCAGTCACAGGTTCCCCGAGAGCTGTGGACAAGTTGGGGACAAGCGTGATCGGCTTCGGTAAAGCCGCAGGTCAAACACTGTGTACAAGATGTGGAGAACTCCCGTGAAACTCGTCCGGCGTGTCGCGCGAAGTCCGTTCTTCGGCGTGTCGTGGACCAGCCGTGGCCCATTGGGTCGCGCCACCTGTGGATGAAAATCACGGAGCGTAGAGCCGTAACCCGGTGGGCTGAACGGTGGCCGGGTCAGGCGGCGGTGAGCCGGCCCTGTGCGCTGCGTAACCGCTCAGCGAGAACGCGCTGGTCGGCCGGGGTGAAGGCGATCCGGTTCTCCCCGCGCCCGGGAATCTCCTCGGTCAGCCAGCGGCCTTCGGAGGTATCGATGTAGTTCACCGGGCGTTCGATCCGGTGCCACGCGCCGGTGCGGCTGCGGGCGGCGACGTACAGGCTGCCACTCCCCATCCGGCGCAACGCGAGGATCCGGCGGAGTTCCTCCACCTCCTGCGACCCCTCGGCCGGGCGGCCGCCGCGGAGCACGGCGACCTCGCCGTCGTCGTGGCTCGACGTCCCTTCGAGCCGGCTCTTCGGCACCGCCAGCGGCGTCCCGCGGCCGGGCGCCAGCTTCGGGATCTGGCCGAGGAAGTCGTCGAGCAGCTCCCCGGGCCGCGACGACTCCAGCACGACGACGTCCAGCTCCTCGTGCTTGGCCAGCACGAACGCCTCACCGCCGGCACTGCCCGCCAGCAGCCGGTAGCTCACCGGCTTGCCCTGGAACCCGCCGTCGATCCAGCCGTAGTACTCCAGCTGCGGCCGGGCGATCGCCTCGACCGTCGCGACGAACCCGGCGTGCATGCCGCGCGGGCCGAACAGCCCGGCCTTGGCCAGCTCGGCGTTGGCCCGCTCGTCCTCGGCGCGCTGGGCCTCGTCGCTGTACCAGGCAGGCCGCTCGGCCAGCACCGTGTGCGGCTCGCCGCCCCGCCGCCGGATCAGGTTGATCAGGGTGCCGGTCGTGATGGTGACCTGCTTGTCCAGCACCGCTCTTCCCCCATGAAGATCGAACCCAGTGAAATCGTGAACCCGGACGCCGGGCGCGCCCATCTTGGCACGCGCCCGGAAGCCTGCGAGGTTTATTCGCCGATGACCGGCGGCGCGGTCAGCTCGTCGGTCCCGAAGATCTCGTTCGGGTCGTCCCCGAGCAGGTACTTCGACGTCCGTTCTTCGTCGCCGCCGCCCTGGCCCTTGGCGCCGTGCCCCATCGGGCCCATGCCGCCCATCCCGGCGGCGCCGCCGCGGCCCGCGCCCATGGCACCGCCCGCACCCATCGCACCGCCGGCACCAGGGCCGCCCCGGCCCGCGCCCGCAGCGCCGTCGGGGACGGCCACGCCGGACGAACCACCAGGCCCGAAGCCCACGCCACCCGGCCCGAAACCGGCCGTCGGGTCGCCGATGCCGCCCGAGCCACCGGGCCCGAAGCCCGCGGTCGGATCGCCGATGCCACCCGCCCCGCCGGGCCCGAAGCCGCCGCCCGCGCCGGGCAGCTTCGGCGGCGTGTAGCCCGACGAATGGGTGCCGTCGAAGTTCGGCGGAGTGTAGGGGCCCGGCCCGGGAATCCGCGGCGGGTCGTAGTTGCCGCCCGGGATCCGGCCCGGATCGAAGTTCGGCGGCTTCGACGGGTCGAAGCCGGGGATCTTGCCAGGGTCGAAGCTGCCGCCGGGCGTGTTCGGCTGGCCGCCGAAGTGCGGCACGCCGCCCGGACCCGGCATGTTCACGCCACCGGGCACCGACCCGGAGCCGTTCGGGTCCTGGCTGCCGGTGCGGCCGTCGTCGCCGGGCTTGCGGCGGCCGTCCTTGCCGCCGCCGTCGACGGTGACGTTCTCCTGCTGCCCCTGCAGCGCGGAGTACGTCGGCATCTTCTGGCCGTTGTCGTTGCTCGCCTTGTAGTAGGTGTTGAAGGCGTCGACGTTGGCCTGGCCCTTGGCGTTGTAGTCGCGGATCGCCCGGTCGGTGTCGGTCGTCCACGGCTTGAGCGCGTTGAGCAGGTTGTTCTTCGGCGGGTCCTTCGGCACCTCCTGCACCTGGGCGTGCACCGTGGTGAAGGCGTTGTGCTGCTCGCCGAGGTACTTGTCGGACTCGGTGAGCTTCGTGCCGGAGTCCTCCATCCACACCCGCAGCGGGTGCGCGCCCGCCTTCTGCGCCGCCTCCGCGCCGCCGCCGGTCCAGGCCGCGTCCATCTCCTTCGCCAGCGCGTCGATGGTGGCCAGCCGCTCCTGGTAGGCACCCCGGAGCCGGCTCGCCGCCGACTGCCCGCTCGCGATCGAGCCGGGGCCGGGACCGTGGGTGATCTTCTCCCAGATGTCGTAGCAGTCGATCTTGCGGTCGCCCTGCACGGACGTGTGGTCGTCCGAGTGCGTCGTCGCCAGGTTGTACGCGGCGAACCCGCCCAGCAGCACCAGTTCCAGCATCTCAGGCTCCCAGGGTCCGGACCATGATCTCGCCGAACTTCGCCGCCACCGAGCACGGGTCCGACGCGCCGTCACCGTGGTCGTACTGGACCAGGATGTTGACCACCAGCTGGTCGGTCACCGCGACGAAGAGGCCGCACTTGCCGTTCTTGCGGTCGTCCACCGCGGCGGCGTAGACCCCGGGATAGCCGTAGCTCTGCGTCTCGCCCCAGTAGGCGTCGTTGGCCCTGGTGTCGTAGACGTCCTGCAGGCCGTTCTTGTTCGCCGTCACCGTGGTCACGTCGATCTGGTTGCCCGGGTCGGCGGTCTCCTGGAAGGTGCAGCTGGGACCGTTGCCGGTGGTCCGCGGCTCGCCCTCGCCGAGGCCGAGCGACGAGCGCCCGGTCGCGTCGAGCGTCGCGCAGGCGTCCGAGGTGATCGCCGTGACGTTGAGCGGGTGCGGCACGTGCGGCGCCGTGTCGGCGGTGGACCGGGTGGTGGTCTCGCTGCCCGTCGTGCCCGTGGCGAGCGCCGGGTTGGCCGTGCCGTGGGTCCGGCTGGTGCAGCCCGCGACGGCGAGCACCGCGCAGGCCAGTGCCGGGACGGCGAGGAGTCGTCGGTTCACGTGGCCTGGTTCCCCGTCTGCGAGAGGTCGGCGTGGGTGTCCGACTCCTTGGTGGTGATCCGCTGCTTCGCGGCGGTCAGCGCGTCGATGTAGTTCTTGACGTATTCCTGCATCTTGCGGTTCTGTTCCAGGAACGCCTTGCCGGAGGGGTTCGCGAGCTTCTCCCAGTCGCCGCTGGCGAACTCCTTGCCGGGCGCCTTGACGTTCGCCATCAGGTTGGCGTCGTCGTAGTCGCGCTTCAGGTCGGCCTGCAGGTCCTGCCACTTCTTGATGACGCCGTCGATCTTGTCGGCGTCGAAGGTGAAGCCGCCGCCGCCCCCTGGCCCGCCGTTGGCGGGCGCGGACATGCTGACCTCGTTAGCCATGCGATTCCATCCCCTTCACGTCCTCGCCCATTCTCCTCGGACGGGGCGCGGGCGTCCGGGGTTCCCCGAAAAGGGTGGTCAGGTGAGCGCGCTCTGGGCGTTGCGCAGCCGCTCGCCGATCGCCTGCGGCGTGCCGGGGGTGAACACGACGAGCGAGTCGCCGCGGCCGGGGCGTTCCTCCATGAGCCAGCGGCCCTCGGCGGTGTCGACGAAGTTGAGCGGCCGCGGGCAGCGCTGCCGCCGGGTGCCGGGACCCCGGCGGCCTGCCACGTACAGCGTGCCCGCCCCGGTCCTCGGCAGGCCCATGATCCGCTGGATCTCCTTGAGCGGCGAGAGCTGCTCGTGGCGCCCTGGCGCCTTCTGCATGATGGACTGCCGGTCGTCCTCGGCCGTGGCCGCGCGGCCGCTCTCGTACTCGCTCTTGCTGGTGACCAGCGGCTGGCCGGACGCCGGGCGGCCGGCCGGGATCATGTCGAGGAACGTCGGCAGCACCTGGTCGGACCGCTGCCGCTGCAGCACCACGGTGTCGTCACCGCTGACCCGGATGAGCGCGAAGCCCCCACCGCTGCCGCTGCCGGACAACGCGGAGAACTTCGCCGGGCTGCCGTCCTCGAACTCGCCGTCGAACCAGCCGTAGTACTCCAGTTGCGGATGCGAGAGCGACTCGAGCACGGCGAGCAGGTCGCGGTCCATGCCCCGCGGCCCCAGCAGGCCCGCCTCGGTCAGCACGTCGTTGACCTGCTTGTCGAGCAGGCGCTCGGCCGTCTCGTCGTAGAACGTCGGCGTCTCGGCGAACGTCTGGTGCGCTTCGCCGCCCCGGCGCTTGATCAGGTTCAGCAGCGTCGGGATGGTGAACTTCGTGGGCTGGTCGAGCACGGGTCGGTCCTTCGGGTCATTCGCCGATGACGGGCGGCGCGGTCAGCACGTCGGTGCCGAAGAGCTCGTTCGGGTCCTCGGCGACGAGGTACTTGCTGCTGTGCTCCTCGTCCTCGGCGCCCTTGCCGCCCTTGCCGGCGCCGTGCGGCCCCATGCCGCCCATCCCGCCGGCACCGGTCGCCCCGGGACGGCCGGCAGCCATGCCGCCCGCACCCCGCGTCCCGGCCGCGCCGCCGGCCCCGGCCTCGGCCGCGCCGGAGAGCGCGCCGCTGCCCGGGCCGAACCCGGCGCCGAACCCGGCCGTTCCGGCACCGGCGTCAACGCCGCCGCCGCCGGGGCCGAAGCCGCCGCCACCACCCGCGGGGCCGAAGCCACCGCCGGGCGGGCCGAAGCTGCTCGTGCTGGGGTCGAGGTACCCGGCCGCGTTCGTGCCGTCGCCGAACCGGCCCGGCCCGGGGATTTCCGGTGGCTGGTAGTGCCCACCCGGCGGGGTGGGGACCGGAGTCGGGGTGACGTGCGGCGGCGTGACCGGTGGCGGCGTCACGCGCGGCGGGGTGTCGAACTTCGGGGTGCCGATCTGGGGCGGGGTGAACGAGCCGCCACCCCCACCGCCGCCGCCGAAGGAGCCGCCACCGCCGCCGCCGAAGTTCCCGCCGCCGTTGCCGAAGTTGCCGCCACCGCCCGGGTCGGAGATGTTGTTGCCCTGCCAGGCCTGGTACTGCGGCATGCCGGCGGCGTTCTGCACGCTCGCCTGGTAGTAGGCGGTGAACGCGGCGACGTTCGTCTTGCCCTGCTCGTTGTACCGGTTGATCTCGTCGTCCTTGTCGCTGAACGGGTTGATCCCGTCCATGAACCCCGCGGACGGCGGTTCCTTCGCGATCTCCTGCACCTTGCCCTTGACGGTGTGGAACGAGTCCGCCTGGTTGGTGAGGTAGGTGTGGCTGCGCTGCAGGTTGTTCGCCGACGAGTCGAGCCAGATCCCCAGCGGGTGGGCGCCGGCCTGTGCGGCCGACGCGGCGTTGCCCTGCCAGGCGGCGTCCATCGTCTTGTTGAGCGCGTCGATCTGGCGCGAGCGCTCGGCGTGCACCTCCTGCAGGGCCTTGGCGGCCGCGGAGCCCTCGTCGAGCGACTGGGTGTTGCCCGGGCTGATCTGCTCCCAGATGGCGCGCGCGTCGATCGAGCGGCCGCCGAGGTTCGCCTCCGCGTGCTGGGCGTCCGGCCCGCCGCTGAACAGGCCGACCAGGCTCCCCGCGACGGCCCCGACCCCGGCACCGACCGCCGTGCCCACCCCGGGCACGACCGACCCGACCGCCGCCCCGATCCCGGCGCCGGCGGCGGCGTACTTCAGCTCCTTGCCGACGGTGTTGGCGTCGTTCCCCATGAGGTGCCATCCCTCCCGAGGCGCTCGGCAGCGCGGCTCACGCCGCGCCCTTGAGATGCTGGATCATCGCTTCCGCGACCTTCTGGGCCACGGTGCACGGCTGGGTCTTGTTCTCGCCACGGAGGATCTGGGCGGTGACGACGACCGCGAGCTGGTCGGTCACGCCGACCCAGATCGGGCAGTTGCCCTGGGACCGCAGGTCGGAGACGTTCGTGGAGACCGCCGGGTACCCGGCGATCGTCAGCGGCTCGAAGTAGGCGCCGCGCTCCTTGCCCGCGTAGATGTCGCTCAGGCCGTTCTTGTTGGTGGGGAACGGGCTCACCGACACGGTGTTGGCGTCCGTGCTGACCGAGGCCCACGTGCAGTCCGGGCCGGCCGGGCCCTTGGTGACCTCGCCGGGCTTGACCATGCCGATGTCGTCCTGCTGGGCAGGCGAGAGCGCACTGCAGGGCGCCGAGAGCAGGCCGTCGACCGGCAGCGGCGCAGGGACCTTCGGCGCGTCGCCGCCCTGGCCCTGGCTTGCCGTGGTGCCGGTGGTGGGACTGGTGGTGTCGGCCGAGCCGGTCCCGGTTTTCGGGCTGCTGCACGCGGTGAGCAGGGTGAGCGCGGCGACGGCGGCCGCGGCGAGCCGGACGGTGCGGAACACGGGCACTAGAATCCTTTTCCCTGGCTCTTGACCGCGTCGGTGGCCTGCTGCTCGCCTGCCTTGATCTTGCCGCTGGCCTCTTCGAGCGCCCTGATGTAGTTGTCGACGTACTGAGCCATCTTCTGGTGCTGCTCGAGCAGGGTGTTGCCGGACAGCTTGGCACCGGTGTTGACGAAGTCGCCGCTGGCGAACTCCTGCCCCGGCGGCTTGACCCAGGCGATCGCCTGCGCGTTCTTGATGTCGTTGGTCAGCTCCCGGCGCAGGTCCTTCCACTGGTTGATCACCGCGTCGACCTGGCCCGGCTCGAACCGGTAGCCGCCGGGAGTGCCGCCGCTGCCGACCTGGATCGGCGCGGGTGGTGGCACTTCGCTCATCAGAGACCCCCCTTCGCTGCGTCCCGCTGACACCTCGGATCTTAACGCAGCCGCTTCCCGGCCTGCCCCGTCAAGCACACAGGCGGGGCACCCCGTTCGTGGGGTGCCCCGCCTGGTGAGGAGCCTGGCCGGGCCTTACTGCGCGGCCTTGACCTCGAGCCGCACGTCGACCTTCACGTCCGGGTGCAGCCGGGCGCCGACCGAGTGCTTGCCGACGGTCTTGATGTGCTCGCGCAGCTCGATGACGCGCTTGTCGAGCAGCGGGCCACCGGCCGCCTTGATCGCCTCGACGATCTCGCCGGCGGTGATCGAACCGAAGAGCTTCTTCGAGCCCTCGGCCGCCTTGCCGGTCAGCTGGATGGCGCCGAGGCCCTCCAGCGTCGCCTTGATCTCCTTGGCGTGGTCGAGGTCGCGGATGCGACGGCTCTCCTGCGCCCGCTGGATGGTGCGCACGTTCTTCTCCGCGCCCTTGGAGGCCACGATCGCGTAGCCCCGCGGGAGCAGGTAGTTGCGCGCGTAGCCGTCCTTGACCTCGACGATGTCGCCGGGGCCGCCCAGGTTGGCCACGTCGGTGGTGAGGATGATCTTCGCCATGTCCGTGCCCTCCCTTAGCGCGCGGTCGAGGTGTAGGGCAGCAGCGCCATTTCGCGGGAGTTCTTGACCGCGATGGCGATGTCACGCTGGTGCTGGCTGCAGTTGCCGGTGACGCGACGGGCCCGGATCTTGCCGCGGTCGGAGATGTACTTCCGCAGCAGGTTGGTGTCCTTGTAGTCGATCAGTTCCGGGCGGCCCTTCTTCTCGGCCTTGCAGAACACGCAGACCTTCTTCTTGGGCTTGCGGATGGGTGGCTTGGCCACTGGTTACTCCTGGAAAGTCAAATCTTGCAGATGTGTGCGCTCGCGCGCGAGATCAGAAGGGGGGCTCGTCGCTGAAGCCGCCACCGCCGCCACCGGCGGGCGGGGCCGAACCCCACGGGTCGTCGGCGGGCATGCCGCCGCCGCCTCCGCGGCTGCCACCGCCACCGCCGCCACCGAAGTCACCGCCGCCACCGCGGCTGACCTTGTTGACCTTGGCCGTGGCGTAGCGCAGCGAGGGACCGATCTCGTCGACCTCGAGCTCGACGACGGTCCGCTTCTCGCCTTCCTTGGTCTCGAACGACCGCTGCTTCAGGCGGCCCTGGACGACGACGCGGGCGCCGCGGGTCAGGGACTCGGCGACGTTCTCCGCCGCCTGGCGCCAGATGTTGCAGCGCAGGAACAGCGCCTCGCCGTCCTTCCACTCGCCGGACTGCCGGTCGAGGGTGCGCGGGGTGGACGCGACGGTGAAGTTCGCGACCGCCGCACCGGACGGGGTGAAGCGCAGCTCCGGGTCGGACGTCAGGTTGCCGACCACCGTGATGACGGTGTCTCCAGCCATCGGGATTCCCCTCGGGCTCAGGCCTTGGCGGCGGGCTTGGCCGCGGCGCGCTTGACCTCGCGGCGCATGACCTTGGTGCGGAGCACGGTCTCCTGCAGCGAAAGCTGGCGGTCGAGCTCCTTGACCGCGTCCGCGGAGGAGTTCAGGTCCAGCAGGGCGTAGATGCCCTCGGCGTGCTTCTTGATCTCGTACGAAAGGCGGCGGCGGCCCCAGACGTCGACCTTCTCCACGGAACCGCCCGAAGTGCGGATCACGTTGAGGAAGTTGTCCAGCGTGGGGGCGACCGTGCGCTCGTCGAGCGTGGGGTCCAGGATGACCATTACCTCGTAATGGCGTGACACAACCACTCACCTCCTATGGGCTCGCGGCCACGGGCTGTCCGTGGCAGGAGGGTTTGTCCAGGTAAGGCTACCTGGGGGCACCGACAGGACCCGACAGCGGGGTCTTCTGGGTGGCGGTCAGCTCGCCCGGCGCAGGACCCAGGTGCGGACCAGGCCCGCGGTCACGCCGGCGA
This sequence comes from Amycolatopsis melonis, assembly GCF_040064235.1. Classification (NCBI taxonomy): domain Bacteria; kingdom Bacillati; phylum Actinomycetota; class Actinomycetes; order Pseudonocardiales; family Pseudonocardiaceae; genus Amycolatopsis; species Amycolatopsis melonis. The sequence continues at coordinate 552,154 of NZ_JBDZYD010000003.1, read as the reverse complement.
GCACGATCACGGCGAGCAGCATCGGCAGCTGGACGTCGCCCGGCCCGCCGTTCGAGGCCAGCGACTGCGCGTTGCCCGCGTCACGGACGTCGGCGCCCTGGCCGCTCTGGTCGCCCTGTGCCGCCTGCGGCGCGGCGGCGTCACCGGGGAGGGTGCCGTTCGCCGGGTACCGCACGCCCGGCGCGACGGCGGTGCCCGCGGTCGCCGTCGGGATGCCGCTGTAGTCGCGCATCGGCGCGGTGCCCGTGCCCGCCGCGTTGCCCGGGTTCAGGTTCGAGAGGTTGCCCGAGGCGCCGCCGGGTGCGGTGTCGGCGCGGCCCTGCGGAGCGCCCGTGCTCGGCTGGGTCGGGGTACTGGGAGCCACGTAGTTGCTGGCGAGCAACGTGAGGCCGCAGCCTTTCGCGACCGTGCTCTCCACACTGTCCAGCGTCTTGTCCCAGTTGAAACCGAGACCCCAGGTGCCGGAATTGGCCAGCGCGGTGCGGACAGCTTTCCCGATCGCGGCGCCGCTCGCTTCGCCGGCTGCTGCATTCGGCACCTGTCCCACCGGGATGGAGTGGATCTTTGCGATCGAGTCACCGGCCCAGGTCCCGACCGCGAGGGTGCCTGCGTTGTTGGCGCCGTTGGTGACGAGGGTCTTCACCGAAGCTCCGTCGATCGCGACCCGGTCGCCCATCTGACCGGTGACCGTGCCGGTGCAGCTGTTGCTTACGAGGGTCGTCGCGGCGGAGGCGGTGCCTGCGGACAGGAACGCGCCGCCTGCCACGAAAGCGGCAACCGCGGAAACGGTGAGTGCTCGGCGGGTCGTCTGCCAGGTGGGGAGTTTCCGCACGCGCACTTCCTCCGTGGGTTATCGGGACGTCGTCCTGGACACCAGGATGAACGAGGGAGACCCGCGAAAGATACTCGGCAGTCGGCTCAATTTGCAGCGGCCATTCGGCGGAGCACCCAGGTCCGGACCAGCCCCGCGCTGACTCCGGAGAGTGCCAGAACCGCAATCAGCAGCGGCAGATTCGACCCGTTCGTGAATCCGTCGGACGCGGACGGTAGCGCCTCCGCGCGGCCCGCGGTCTGGACACCCGAGTTGTCCGTGGCGTTCCCGTCCGGGCCGGTGAGGCCGTACTGCGGCGCGTAACCCGGGATCTGGCTGCCGTACCGGATGGCAGGCGACGGCGTGAACAGCCCGGCCATGGCGAACGGGATGCCGCTGTAGTCGCGCATCGGCGCGTACCCCGTGCCGACGCTGAACGGGAAGCCGCCGAACATCGGGGTCCCGGAGAACCCCGGCAGCAGCGGGCTGTTGGCCTCCGGGATCGGGGACTGCCCCGCCGGGGTGCCACCCTGCGGCGCTCCCCCGGTACCACCGGTGGCCGGCGGTTTCTGCTGGCTGCCACCGGTGCCGGGCTGCGGGGACTGCTGCTTGCCGCCCCCGCCGTTGAGCGTGTTGAGGCCGCCGGTGGCCGCCGTGTTGAGGCTGTCGGCGCCCTGGTTGATCGCGCTCGCCACCGGCGCGCCCACCACGGGCACCGGCGACACCACGGTGTTCACCACGTTCACGGTGACCTTGCAGACCTGGTTGAGCAGGCCGCCGACGGTGGCGGTGAGGACGGTGGTCGCCTGGCCGACGACGCCCAGGTCGACGGGCAGCGGCAGGCCGAGCAGCGAGCCCTGGATGTGGTCGCCGGGCTTGGCGGTCACGGTGCTGCCGCAGGGCACGGTCTTCGTCTCGGCCGATGCCGTCCCGGGCAGGCCGAGGACGGCCGAGCCGGCGAGCACGACCGCCGTTGCTCCGACTGCCGTGGCCCTCCGTGTCCGATCCTGCATGGTTGCCGCCCCTGGTCTCGTTGGCCTCTGCCCAGGACAACGACGTTAAAGCAGGCGAGTAACGCCCGCTCGCTCAAGTCTGTCGGGCATTCGAGTGGAACTCAGGCGGGCTTGCGGCGGATCCACGCCCGCACGAGCGCCGCCGCGACGATCGCCAGTGCCAGCACCGCCAGCAGCATGGGCAGCTTCGCCGGGGGCGTGACGCCGGGCAGCGCCTCCGCCGTGCCGGACTTCTGCGTGTCGACCGTGGGAACCTGCTGGCCGGGGATGATCTGGGCGATCACCGGTGCCTGCACCAGGTTGCCCGGCAGCAGCACGGCGTTGGTGAAGATGCCGGAGATGGCGTCGCCCGGCAGGCCCGCGTTGCCCTGGCCGGTGACCACCGGGCCGGTGCTCGACCCCGGCGGCGGGTTCTGGCCCGGCGGCACCGGCGCGGGCGGCACCGGCTGGGGCGGCTTCGGGCCCGGTCCCGGGCCCGGCGGCAGGGGCAGCGGAGGCAGCTCGCCGGTCACGCCCTGCGTCACGTCGCCAACCGTGTTCACGACACCCTGCGCGGCCGGGCAGACGCCCTTCGCGGCCAGGTCGCCGACCGCCGGCACCTCGCCGATGCCGAGCGCCTTCACGGTGTCGCCCAGCGGCAGCGTCAGCAGCGGGGCCGTGCCGTTGGTGTTCCGCGCACTCGAGTCGAGCCCGACGGTCAGCCGGTTCGGGGCGTTCAGCGGGGCACCGGCGTCGAGGACCAGACCCGGCGACCCCGCGCGGGCGTCGCCGTTCTGCAGCGTGGCCTGGCAGCTCCCGCCGAGGGTCGGGCTGGGGTCGGCGCTCGCCACGCCCGGCGCCGCCAGTGCGGCCGCGGCGGCGAAACTGAACCCCAGTGCGGTGATCCGGGCGACGTGCTTCCCCATCGATGCCCTCCGGCAGTCGGACCAATCTGGATCACGGAACGCGCTCACGGTACTCCACGAGCGTCACCAACCGGACCGGCTGCCCGGAGTTCGCCCGGGAGTAGCGTGCTCGGCATGCTGATTGGCGCCCATGTTCGCGACGACGACCCGTTGACCGCGGTCGCCGAGCGCAAAGCCGATGTCGTCCAGTTCTTCCTCTCCGACCCGCAGGGCTGGAAGGCCCCGAAGCCGCATCCGCACGGCGAGGCGATCCTGGCCGACCCGGTCGAGGTGTTCATCCATTCGCCGTACCTCATCAACGTGGCTTCGCTGAACAACCGGATCCGCATCCCGTCCCGCAAGAACGTCACCCAGCACGCGGACGGCGCCGCGGCGATCGGCGCGAAGGGCCTGATCGTGCACGGCGGGCACGTCGGCGCGAACGACGACGTCGAGGCCGGCCTGGACAACTGGCGCAAGCTGTTCGAACGCGAGCAGGAGAAGGGCGGCTTCAAGGTCCCGATCCTGATCGAGAACACCGCGGGCGGCGAGAACGCGATGACCCGCGACCTCGACGTGATCGCCCGGCTGTGGGACAAGGTCGGCGAGTTCGGCGCCGGGTTCTGCCTCGACACCTGCCACGCGTTCGCCGCGGGCTGGGACCTGGCGACGGCGGTGGAAAAGGTCCGCGCCATCACCGGCCGGATCGACCTGGTCCACCTCAACAACTCCCGCGACGAGTTCGGCTCGACCCGCGACCGCCACGCCAACGTCGTCGAGGGCGACGGCACGATCGACCCGGACGTCCTGGTCGAGGTGGCCCGCACGGCGGGTGCCCCGGTGGTGGTCGAGACCCCGGCCGACGGCCAGGCGGCCGACATCGCCTACCTGCGGGAGAAGCTCGGCTGAGTCGTTCAGGACGCCGAAGCGGCCGCGTTCAGACGGCGACGGCCTTGCGGCGGCGCCGGACGGCGTCCGGGACGATCACGTCACGGGCGCCGTCGAGGAAGCCGCCCGCGGGGTCGTCGTCGCCCGCCCTGCGGACCAGGTCCGTGGCCGGGCGGTAGATCTCGCGGACCACCAGCACGCACAGTCCCGCCACAGCCAGGTCGCGGACCACCACCGTGCCGAGGAACCAGCCCTCCGGCAGGCCCTTGTGGTCGACGCCGAGGTAGTAGAACATCCGCGGCACCCAGACCAGCGCGTCGATCAGCATCCAGCCGAGCAGCAGCCGCCAGCGCGGGATGGCCAGCGCCGCCAGCGGCACGAGCCACAGCGAGTACTGCGGGCTCCACACCTTGTTCGTCAGCAGGAACGCCGCCACGACCAGGAACGCCAGCTGGCCGACGCGCGGACGGCGGGGTGCGGCGAGCGCGACGTAGGCGATCGCCGCGCAGCAGCCGAGGAACAGCACCGCCACCACGAGGTTCAGGTACGCCGGGTTCTGGTTCTTCTGCAGCACGCCGTCGAAGCCGGTCCAGCCGGTGGCGTAGGCGACGACGTTGTACAGCGAGTCCGGGTCCATCGGCCGCAGGGTGCTCATCCGGAAGAACTCCCACCAGCCGCGGGTCGCGGTGAGGATGAACGGCGCGTTCACCGCCACCCACGTCACGACCGTGGCCGCCGCGGTCTTCCAGAACGGCGTCAGCTTGCCCGCACGCAGGCACAGCACGAACAGCACGCCGAGCAGGAACAGCGGGTACAGCTTCGCCGCCGCGCCGAGGCCGAGCAGGAGCCCGGCCAGCAGCGGCCGCTTGCGGGACCAGGCCAGCAGGCCGGTCGCGGTGAACGCGGTCGCGATCGCGTCGAAGTTGGTGAACGCGTGCACCAGCACCAGCGGCGAGGCCGCCACCAGGACCATGTCCCACGGACGGCGTCTCGTCGTCCGGCCGGTCGCCCAGACGGTGACCAGCCACGCGACCGACAGGAAGAACGCGGTCAGGTTGAAGTAGATGGCCACCGGCAGCGCGCCGGGCAGCCAGCCCGCTTCGGCGAGGTTGTACCAGCCTGCCGCGAGCTTCGCGTTCGCCCACTGGAAGAGGCCGGTGAGCACCGGGTACTCCATGTACCGGGTGTTGTTCTCGGCCGTCTGGGAGCTTTCCTTCCACGACGTGTAGTACGGGAAGGTGCCCGGCCGGTCGAGCCGCTCGGACCCGTAGAGCGGCACGATGTCGGAGTAGCACATGGCCACGAACGGGCGGCCCGCGCGCCAGTCGAGCTGGGTGGCGCCGCTGGAGTCCTGGTACTGCTGGATGCAGGAGCCCTTGCCGAACCAGCACAGCATCAGCGCGAGGGTGGCCAGCAGCAGCCCGACGCGCTGGGGCGACCAGAACCAGTGCCTGCCGACCGCCGCGTGCTCGCCGAGCGGGCCGCCGAGGGGTCTGGTGACCGCCGCCGCGAGTGGCTCGGTCCAGCTCGGGACGACCCGGTCCGCCCGGGTCAGCGTCACCGGGCCGGGATCCGGCTCCGGCGTGGTCTCCTCTGGCACGAGGCGGATCGTAGCGGTGATCGGGGTGGGCGGCGGTGAAGCCGACGATCATGCCGGGTTCGCGTAGTACGAGGCCAGGACCTCGGCGGCGGCGCCGCGGGTGACGATCTCCTCGCCGCCGGTGTCCTCGACGACCTCGATGCGCTGCCAGTGCGGCAGCGGCAGCAGCTCCGCCAGCCGGGCCGAGACGGCTTCGCGGTGGATGCCCGGCTCGTCCCGGACCGCGCGTCCGGCCAGCACGATCCGCTCCAGGTCGAGCACCTGCACGAGGTCGGCGAGGCCGACGCCGAGGAAGCCGGCGGCCGCGCGGGTGTCCGGGGCCCGCTTGGCCATGATCTCGACGCAGCCGCGCCGCCCGCAGGCGCAGCGCGGGCCGTCGAAGGCGATCGTGGTGTGCCCGAACTCACCCGCGTTGGTCCGCGGGCCGCGGTAGAGCCGCCCGTCGATCAGCAGCCCGACGCCGATGCCGGTGCCGACCAGCACCACCGCGGTCGCCGTCGGCTCGCCGTGCGGCCAGAGCTGCGCGAACGCGGCGGCGTTGGTGTTCTTGTCGAGCGTCACGGCCAGCCCGGTGCGCTTCTCGAGCAGCTCCCGCAGCGGGACGTCGTGCCAGCCGGGCATGTTCGTCGCGTCGCGGACCAGTCCGGCGTGGTGGTCGAGCGGGCCGACCGCGCCGAGCCCGAGGCCGAGGACGTCGAAGCCGTCGGCCAGTTCGAGCGCGGTGGCGCCGATGGCCTCGACGGCCTGCTCGGGCGTGAAGCCGACCGGCAGCGGGCCGCCCGCCGTCTCCTCGATCTCGCCGGCCAGGTTGGTGCGCAGCACGTTGTATTCGTCGCGGTCGAGGCGGGCGCCGAGGGCGTGCCGGGCGCCGGCGCGGATGGTCAGCCGGGTGCGTGGCTTGCCCACCGTCCCGGCGGGCTGCCGCTGTTCGTCGAGCAGGCCGGCGTCGAGCAGCTCGGGGACGATCTTGGACACCGCCTGCTGGGTCAGCCCGGTGCGTTCGGCCAGCTCGACCCGGCTGAGGCCGCCCGCGCGCAGGATGTGCGTGAGCAGCAGGGCACGGTTGTGCTCCCGCACGTTCCGCAGGTTCACCCCGGTTTCCGCCATCCCCCGATCTTCGCATGGGTGGTCAATTAGGCAACGCTGTTGTTTAATGGCGGGCATGGCACGTGACTTCCGGGTGGGCATCCTCGGCTACGGCATCGGCGGTCGCGTCTTCCACGCGCCGCTGGTCGCCGCGACGCCCGGGCTGACCCCGGCGGTGATCACGACGTCCGGCAACGCGGCACAGGCCCGCATCGACCACCCGGACGCCGAGGTCGTGCCGGACGCCGACGCGCTGTTCGCGCGGGCCGCCGACCTCGACCTCGTCGTGGTCAGCACGCCGAACCGCACGCACGTGCCGCTCGCGCTGCGGGCGATCGAGGCGGGCCTGCCGGTGGTCGTCGACAAGCCGTTCGCGCCGACCGCGGCCGAAGCCGGGCAGGTGGTCGCCGCGGCGAAGGCGGCGGGCGTCGGCCTCACCGTCTTCCAGAACCGGCGGCTCGACTCCGACTTCCTGACCGTGCGGAAGGTCCTCGAGTCCGGCGGGCTCGGCGAGGTGTTCCGCTTCGAATCCCGCTACGACCGCTGGGTCCCCAAGCCCAAGGACAACTGGCGCGAGTTCGGCGACCCGGCCGAGGCGGGCGGCCTGCTCTACGACCTCGGCGCGCACATCGTCGACCAGGCGCTGCAGCTGTTCGGCCCGGTCACCCGGGTCTACGCCGAGGTCGACCGCCGCCGTGAAGGCGTCCAGGTCGACGACGACGTCTTCGTCGCGCTGCACCACGCGAACGGGGTCCGGTCGCACCTGTGGGCGTCGGCGCTCGCGGGCACGCAGAACCCGCGGTTCCGGGTCCTCGGCGACCGGGCGACGTTCACCAAGTACGGCCTCGACGTGCAGGAACCCCAGATCAAGGCGGGCATGCGCCCCGGCGACGACGGCTGGGGCGTGGAACCCGCCGCGGACGCGGGCCGCATCGGCGTCGGCAGCGACGTCCGGACCGTCCCGACCGAGACGGGCCGCTACGAGCAGTTCTACGCGCAGGTCCGCGACGCGCTGCGCGGCGAAGGCGAGTTCCCGGTCGATCCCGCGTCGGCGGTCGAGGCCCTGCGGGTCATCGAGGCCGCGCACCGCTCCGGCGTCGAAGGCACCGTCGTCGACCTGTGACCCCCTGACCGGCCGTGACCTCGGTGACCCCCAGCTCCGGGGTCACGGCCTCCTTCTCCCGCGTTGCTGGTCCTGCAGCTGCTGGAGCCGCTGCTGGAACTGGCGCAGCTGCTCCAGCTGGTCGTTCTGCTGCCGGTTGCCGCGATCGCCGAAGTCCACCGAATTCCGTTGCTGTTGCTGCTGCTGCGGTTGTTCCTGCTGCGGCTGGACCTGCACCTGCACGCGGTCCTGGGGTGAGCTGATCGCCTGGACGCGGGTGAAGCGTTCGGCCGGGCGGCCGGTCAGGTAGAGCTGCATGAACCGGTTCCACATCGGACCGGCCAGCGTCGAGCCGAACAGCGGGCCGCCGCCCGGGCCGCGCAGGGCCTTGTCGCCGTCGCCGCCCACCCAGACCGCGGCCGACACCGACGGCGTGTACCCGACCATCCACGTCTGGGAGTTCGCGTTCGCCGCCGACGCCGGCTCGTCGTTCTGCGGGGTGTGCTGCTGCGTGCCGGTCTTGCCCGCGCACTCGTGACCCGCCGGGCAGGTCAGCCGGGAGAACGGGATCACCGGGGCCAGCGCCGCCGTCACGTTCCCGGCGATCTGCGCGCTCTTCTGCGGGTCGTTGTCCGCGAACGCGTCGGTCGAGCGGATCTTGGCCTCGTAGGCGGTTTCGCCGTTCGCGTTGGTCACCTTCTGCACGAAGTGCCGGTCGCGCTGGACACCGCCCGCCGCGAACGTCGCGTACCCCGACGCCATGTCGGCCGCGGTGACCTGCGTGCCGCCGCCGCCGATCGAGATGTTGTTGTCCCCGGTGAACAGCGTGCTGCGGCCGCCGTTTTCGGTGGTCCGGATGCCCGCCTCCTGCGCGGCTTCGGCCACCCCGGACGGCTTGGTCACGTTGAGCACCATGTCGTAGAACACCGTGTTCGTGGACCGCTGCATGGCCTCGGCGACGGTGCACTGCTGCGAGCAGCTGCTGCTGTCGCCGGCGTTGCGGATCGGCAGGTCGACACCGGGGAACGTGCGCGGTGAGGTGCCGTCGAACCGCGCGTCGAGGCCGCGGCCGAGCTTGAGGAACGCGGCCAGGTCGAACGGCTTCATCGACGAACCGGGGTTGTGCGGTTCGTCGGCCCAGTCGCGCCCGGCCTGGTCTTCGCCGTTCGGGCCCTTCACGATCGGGTCGCCGCCGTAGTAGGCGAGCACCCCGCCGGTCTTCGGGTCGACCGCCACCAGCGCGCTGAGGATCCGGTCGTCGGTCTGGTCGGCCATCCCCTCGGCGACGGCCTTTTCGGCCGCCTGCTGTGCCCGCGGGTCGATGGTGGTGAACACCTGGAACCCACCCGAGTAGTACTGCTTCTCGTCGATGCCCTGCGCGGCCAGCTCGGCCCGCACCTGCTTCTTGAGGAACGGGTTCAGCGCACCGGCCTGCCTGCTCTCCCGCAGCGGGATGGGGGCCGGGAACTTCGCCGCGGCGCGCTGGGCCGGCGTCAGGTAGCCGTTCTTCAGCATCCGGTCGAGCGCCGTGGTCCACCGGCTCGTCGCGACGGCGGTGTTCTCCGAGCGGCCCGGCTGCTGGATCAGCCCGGCCAGCAGCGCGGCCTGCGAGTAGTCGAGCTGCCCGACGTCCTTGCCGAAGAACGCCTGCGCGGCCGCCTGGATCCCGTAGGCGCCGCGGCCGAAGTAGATGATGTTGAGGTAGGCGGTGATGATGTCCGCCTTCTCGTAGGTCTGGTTCATCTTGAACGACTTCGCCAGCTCGACCCACTTGCGGCTCAGCGTCGGCTCGTCGTCGCCCGAGGCGTTCTTGATGTACTGCTGCGAGATCGTCGATCCGCCACCGGAACCCCCGGTGACCTGGTTGTACGCCGCGCGAAGGATGCCGCTTACGTCGAAGCCGGAGTTCGTCTCGAAGGACGCGTCCTCGGTGGCGATCACGGCCTTCTTGACGACGTCGGGAATCTGGTTCGGCGCGAGGATCTGCCGGTTGCCGCCGGACGGCACGTCCTTGCCCATCTCGGTGCCGTCGCTGAACAGGTAGGTGACGGCCTGGCCCTGCGCCTGCGCGACGTTTTCCGGCGACGGGACGTCGACGGCGAGGTAGGTGACGAGGAACGCGATCGCGGGGACGACGAAGAACAGGCCCGCGGCGACGTAGGCGATCCGCCGGATCCGCCGCCACCGGCGTTTCCGCAGGTCCGCGGCGGTGGTCGGCCGGGGCCGGGACGGCGGCTGCCCGCGGCGGGGCCGCAGGATCGGCACGGTCGGCGGATCGTCCGGCTCGGTGCCGTTGTGGACGTGGTGGGTGATCAGCTCCGGTTCGCTGCCCAGCAGCCCGGCCCGCCGCACCGGGCGGCGGGCACGGCGACGGGGATCGGCAGCGCGACCGGGCGACGTGCGGGTGCGGTCGTTGTTCACGGGCCGTCCTCCACGGTGGGCTGCGGACGCAGTCCTCTCACGAGGCACACGTACCGCGGCCCACCGCGGTTCAGGCCGGCTAGTTCTCCGGGGTGTCCCCGGTGGTCGGCGTTTCCTTCGGCGGTGTCGACGGCTTCGTGTGCTTCGCCGGGCTCGACGGTGTCGACGGGTTGGTGCTGCCGTCCTGGTCGTGGCCACGGCCGTGGTCGCCGTCGTCGTTGCCGTTTCCGTTGCCGTCGGGGTTCTCGCCGGTCGGGGTCGCGTCCGAGCTCGTCACGACGTCGGACGTCGACGGCGGGGCGACCTCGCCGCCGATGCGGTCCACCTTCTCGAACCGCTCGCCGGGCTTGCCGGTCAGGTACAGCGACAGGAACTTCTGCCACATCGGGCCGGCGATGGTGGAGCCGTAGATCGGCGAGTTGCCCTTGCCGTGCAGCGGCTTGTTGCCGTCGCCGCCGACCCAGGCCGCCACCGACACCGACGGCGTGTACCCGACCATCCACGTCTGGGAGTTCGCGTTCGCCGCCCACGACGGCTCGCCCGCAACCTTCGTGTGCTGCTGCGTCCCGGTCTTGCCCGCGCATTCGTGGCCGTTCGGGCACTTCAGGTGCGAGAAGTCGATGACCGGCTTCAGCGCCTCGGTGACGTTGCCGGCGATCTGGCGGCTCTTGCCCGCGTCGCTGTCGAACGCCGCCTTGCCGTCCGTCGCGGCTTCGTAGGCGACCTCGTTCTGCGCGTTGGTCACCTTCTGCACGAAGTGCCGGGCGCGCTGCTGCCCGTTGGCCGCGAAGGTCGCGTACGCCGAAGCCATGTCCAGCGGCGTGATCTGGGTTTCGCCACCGCCGAGGGAGATGTTGTTGTCCTTGGTGGAGATGATCGACTGGCCGCCGTCCTCCTTGACCTTGACCCCGGCCTGCTTCGCCGCTTCCTTGACCGGGCCCTGCTTGGTGTCGTTGAGGACCATGTCGTAGAACACCGTGTTCGCCGAGCGCATCATCGCCTCGGCGACCGTGCACTGCTGCGAGCAGGTGCTGCCGGGGCCGGCGTTGCGCACGATGCGGCCGTCGAACGTGCGGTTGTTGGAGCCGTCGTAGGTGCTGTCGAGGCCCTTGCCCATCTTGAGCAGCGCGGTGAGGTCGAACGGCTTCATCGACGAGCCCGGGTTCTGCGGGGTGTTCGCCCAGTCGCGGCCGGCCTGGTCCTGGCCGTTGACCTGCACGATCGGCTTGCCGCCGTAGTAGGCGAGGACGCCGCCGGTCTTCGTGTCGACGGCGACGAGCGCGTCGAGCAGGTTGTCGTCCACCTGGCCTTCGAGTGCTTCGGTGGCGGCCTTTTCCGCGGCCTGCTGCGCCTTCGGGTCGATCGTCGTCTGGACCACGTAGCCGCTGGAGTAGTAGCGGTCCTCGGGGATGTCGTGCGCGGCCAGCTCGTCCTTGACCTGCCGCACGACGAACGCGGGCGGCGCGCCTGCCTGCTGCTTGCTGTCCTCCAGCGGGATCGGCGTCGGGAACTGCGCCGCCGCGCGGTCGGCCGCGCTGATGTAGTTGTTCTTCACCATCCGGTCGAGCGCGGTGTTCCAGCGGTCGTGCGCGACCTTCGGGTTCTCCGAGCGGCCCGGCTGCTGGATCAGGCCGGCCAGCAGCGCGGCTTCCGAGAAGCTGAGGTCCTTGGCTTCCTTGTGGAAGAACGCCTGCGAAGCCGCGCCGACCCCGTACGCCCCGCGTCCGAAGTAGATGATGTTCAGGTACGCGGTGATGATGTCCTTCTTCTCGTACGTCTGGTTCATCTTGAAGGACTTGGCCAGCTCGGTCCACTTGCGCGTCAGCGTGGGCGCGTCGTTGTCGGTGGCCTTCTTGATGTATTGCTGGGAGATCGTCGATCCGCCGCCGACGCCGCCGGTGACCTGGTTGTAGACCGCGCGCAGCAGGCCGCCGACGTCGAACCCGGAGTTGGTCTCGAACGAGTCGTCCTCGGTCGCGATCGCCGCGTGCTTCATGACGTCGGGGATCTGGTCCGGGCTCAGCAGCACCCGGTTGCCGCCGCGGGGCACGTCCTTGCCCATCGGCGAGCCGTCGGCGTAGAGGTAGGTGACGGCCTGGCTCTGGCTCTGCGCGACCTCGGTCGGCGAGGGCACGTCGACGAGGAAGTACGTGATGACGAACGCGATCGCGGGCAGCACGAAGAAGAGCCCGAAGAAGCCGTAGGCGACCCGCCGGATGATCTTCCAGCGTCTCTTCTTGCGCTGTGCCGGGGTCAGTGCCGGTTTTTCGTCGCTTTCGGGCTCGACGTCGTAGCCGTCGTCCGGCTCGTCGTACGCGTGGTGCGTCATCAGCTCCGGCCCGCCGCTCATCGGCGGCGGCTCCGGCCGGTAGGCCCGCTGCTGCGGCGGCTGCTGCGGGCGGCCGGGCGGCGGCGGGACCGGGCGCCGCGGTGCCTGGCCGTACGGGCCCTGGGGTGCGGACGGCCCACGACGCCGCGGATCGGGACCCTGGCCGGGCCAGGAGCGGGATCGATCGTCGGGCACGGGCAGTCCTCCAGGTGACGTGGGCAGCGGCAATCGCCACCCCTTTTCTCACAAGGACGCACGAAACGCCCCGGGGGGGCCGGAAAGATCCCTCCCGGAACGAAACCGGGGTCCTTCGCGTGTTCGCGAAGGACCCCGGGAATCAACCGCGGCGGCCGCCTGGTGGCGCGGCGAGCCCGCCACCACCACCCGAGCCGGAGGTGTTGCCGAACGGGAACGTCGGCGTCTCGCCCGGCCCGGGCCGGGACGGCCGGGTCCGCGGCGTCGTCGTCTCCGACTCGGTCTCCGACGGCTCGGTGCTCGGCGGGGTCGTCGTGGTCGGCGGGGTCGTCGTCGTGGTCGGCGTGTCCGAGGGCTTCGTCGGCGTGGTGGTCACGTCGTTGACGTCCTTGCCGATCGGCTGCACCTTGTCGAACTTCTCCGGCGGCTTGCCCTTGAGGTAGAGGTTGAGGAAGTTCTGCCACGTCGGACCGGCGATGGTGGCACCGAAGATCGGCTTGTTCCGCGGGTCGTGCAGCGGCTTGTTGCCGTCGCCACCGACCCAGACCGCGGCCGACACGGACGGCGTGTAGCCGACCATCCACGTCTGCGCGTTGCGGTCCTTGTACGCCGCCGGGTCACCGTCCCGTGCGGTGTACTGCTGCGTACCGGTCTTGCCCGCGCACTCGTGGCCCGCCGGGCACTTGAGGTTCGAGTGCGTGATGACCGGCTTGAGCGCCTCGGTGACGTTGCCCGCGATCTGCTGGCTCTTGCCCGCGTCGTCGTCGAACGCCGGGTTGGTCTTGACGTTGTTCTCGTCGAACTCGACCTCGTCCTGCGCGTTCGTCAGCTTCGCGACGAAGTGCTGCTCGTGGTAGACACCGCCGCTGGCGAAACTCGCGTACGCGGCCGCCATGTCCTCCGGCGTCACGGCCGTGCCGCCACCGCCGAGGGAGATGTTGTTGTCGTCGGTGTAGAGGACGCTCTTGCCTGCCGGGGCGACCTTGACGCCGGCTTCCTTCGCCGCCTCCGCGACCCGCGACGGCTTCGTCACGTTCAGCACCATGTCGTAGAACACGGTGTTCGTGGACCGCTCCATCGCCTCGGCGACGGTGCACTCCTTGCCGCACGTGGCGCTGTCACCCGCGTTCCGGACGACGCGGCCGCCGAGCACCCGGTTGTTGGAGCCGTCGAACGTCTCGCCGAGCCCCTTGCCCATCTTGAGGAACGCGGTGAGGTCGAAGGCCTTCATCGACGAGCCGGGGTTCCGTGCCTGGTTGGCCCGGTCCTGGCCGATCTGGTCCTTGCCGTTCGCGTCCTTCACCAGCTCCGGTCCGCCGTAGTAGGCGATCACGCCACCGGTCTTGGGGTTGACCGCGACGAGCGCGTTCAGCAGGTTCTCGTCCGTCTGGCCCTTCATGCCCTCCTGGGCGGCCTGCTCCGCGGCGTCCTGCGCGGCCGGGTCGATCGTGGTGTAGATCTTGGCGCCGGTGGAGAACAGCTTGTTCTCGTCGTAGCCCTTCGCCGCCAGCTCGTCCTTGATGCGCTGCTGGAGCTGGTAGGTCATCTTGCCCGAGTTCTGCTCCTTGTTGGCGTTCTTCGGGATCGGCGTCGGGAACTGGAAGGTGGCGCGCTCGTCCGCGCGGAGCCACTTGTTGGCGACCATCTGGTCCATCACGTACGCCCAGCGCTTCTGCGCGTAGTTCTGGTTCTCCGAGCGGCTCGGGCCCTGGATCAGGCCGGCCAGCAACGCGGCTTCGGAGGCGTTGAGGTCCTTGGCGTCCTTGTTGAAGTAGGCCTTCGCGGCCGCCTGGATGCCGTTCGCGCCGCGTCCGAAGTAGACGATGTTCAGGTAGGAAGTGATGATCTCTTCCTTGGACTGCTGGTTGTTCATCTTGAACGACTTGGCCAGCTCGGTCCACTTGCGCGTCAGCGTCGGGGCGTCGTTCTGCGTCGCCTGCTTGATGTACTGCTGGGAGATGGTCGAGCCACCGCCCTGCCCGCCGGTGACCTGGTTGTAGACCGCGCGCAGGATGCCGGTGACGTCGAAGCCGGAGTTGGTCTCGAACGTCGCGTCCTCCGCCGCGTACACCGCGTGCTTGACGACCTCGGGCACTTCGCCCGGCTTGAGCAGCTGGCGGTCGCCGCCCGGCGGCAGTTCCCGGCCCATCACCTGGCCGTTGGCGTCGAAGTAGGTGACCGGCTGGTTCTGCAGCGACTTGATGCTTTCCGGCGTCGGCACGTCGACGAGGAAGTAGGTGATGACGAACGCGATCGCGGGCACGACGAAGAAGAGCCCGACGAAGGCGTAGGCGACCCGCCGGACGATCTTCCACCGGCGCTTCTTGCGCTGCGCCGGCGTGAGGACCTTCTTGCCCTTTTCGTCCAGCTCCTCCTGGGGCTCGACGTCGTCGGCGAACTCGTTGAACGCGGCGTCCTCGTAGCCGTCGTCGTACGGGTCGCGGCCGAAGTCGTCGGTGCCGTTGTGCGCGTGGTGGGTGATCAGGTCCGGTTCGCGCTGCTCCGGGGGCGGGGGTGCCGGACGCCGTCCGGGCGGCGGCTGCCGGAAGCCCTGCGGCGGCGACCCGGGCGGCGGGCCCTGCTGGGGACGCTGGCCCGGCGGCGGGACCGGCCGCCGCGGCGGCATGCCCTGCTGGCGGGGCCGCTGCGGGCGCCGGGGCGGCTCCTCGCCCGGCCACTGGGGACCGCCTTCGTCCCCGGACGGCCACTCGGGCGCGCCGCCACCGCGGGGGACGCCTCGGGGCGGGGTGCTGCGCTGCGGGCGGCGGGGGGCTTCTTCGCCGGGCCACGCCGGTCCGGGATCCTCTCCCGGCCACGGGCCGGACTGGGCACGGCGAGGTGCATCTGGCTCCTGGCCGGGCCAGGAGCGGTTGCGGTCGTCGTTCACGAATGGGCCTCCCAGACCGGCGCCCGGTGGGACGCCGTTCTGCGCTCTTCAGCGGTAGTGATCCAGCTCACCGGCCCGTGGTCCTTCGCGGACCGGCCGGTTCTCCCGTGCCGAGGACGTACGACCGGACCAGGTGGTTCCAGTGGCACGCCCGGCACACCTCGACGTCGTACACGGTGAACTCGGCGAACAGGCCGGCCATCCTGGCCAGCTCTTCGGGGGACCTCGCCGAGCCCGCGACGTGCTTGAGTTCGTCGCCGTAGACCCAGGACACCAGGGTCAGCGGCTCCTGGCGGCAGATCGGGCAGGGCAGGTCACCGGCCCGGCCGTGGAACTTCGCCGCCCGCAGCAGGTACGGGCTCGCGTCGCAGGCTTCGAAGCTGCCGACGCGCCCGGACCGGACTTCGGCGAGCAGCGCACGGCGCTGCAGCGCGTAGTCCACGACCTGCCGCTGGTTAATCACCAGGACAGAGTACGGGCTCTTCCTGTGTCGTCCACGCCCCCTAGCGCCCGCGGGCCCCGGACCGGCGCGGACACGCCGGACATTCGATAACTCTCCGGTGAATTTCGACCCCGATGGGTACCCGGCGGAGGTTAGCTTCGCCACTTCGATGTATCGGCGCGATATAGTGGCTGAGTAGGTTGGATCGAGGCGATCGTTCGGAGCAACGCCCGTCGTCTCGGTTTGTTCCCGGAAGGGGGTGCCCGGTGCTGGAGTTCGCGATCCTCGGCCTCCTGCACGAAGCGCCCATGCACGGGTACGTGCTGCGCAAGCGGCTGCACGAGACGCTCGGCACGTTCCGGACGTTCTCGTACGGCTCGCTGTACCCGACCCTGCGGAGGCTGCTGAGGGCCGGGTACCTCGTGGAGGAGCTGGACGAAGCCGACGACCGGGCGTGGTCGCGGCGCGGACGGCGGGTCTACAAGCTCACCGCGGAGGGCAAGGAGCGCTTCGGCGAGCTGCTCGGCGACGCCGGGCCGCAGACCTGGGACGACGAGGGGTTCGGTGTCCACCTGGCCTTCTTCTCGCGGACCCCGGCCGACGTGCGGATGCGGATCCTCGAGGGCCGCCGCCGCCGGGTCGAGGAACGCCGGGAAGGTCTGCGTGCGGCACTGGCGAGGGCCGAGGAGAAGATCGATCGCTACACCCGCGAGCTGCACCGGCTGGGGCTGGAGACGAGCGAGCGGGAGGTGCGCTGGCTCAACGAGCTGATCGCGCACGAACAAGCCGAACGGCAGGGGCCGGAAACGCCCTGAGCCACCCGGCGCGGGCCGCAGCGTCGCGGCACCAGACCTACTGACAGACGGATTGAAGGAGAAACCTCCCATGGGCGACAACCGCCGCGTACGGGTGGCCATCGTGGGCGTCGGCAACTGCGCGGCGTCGCTGGTCCAGGGTGTCCAGTACTACCGCGACGCGGACCCGGCCACCCGCGTCCCCGGTCTGATGCACGTCGACTTCGGCGGGTACCACGTCCGCGACATCGAGTTCGTCGCCGCGTTCGACGTGGACGCCAAGAAGGTCAGCCGCGACCTGTCCGAGGCGATCTTCGCCTCGGAGAACAACACGATCAAGATCGCCGACGTGCCGCCGCTCGGCGTCACCGTCCAGCGCGGTCACACCCACGACGGGCTCGGCCGTTTCTACCGCGAGACGATCGAGGAGTCCGACGAGACCCCGGTCGACGTCGTCGCCGCGCTGCGCGAGGCGCAGGCCGACGTGCTCGTGTCGTACCTGCCGGTGGGCTCGGAAGAGGCCGACAAGTTCTACGCCCAGTGCGCGATCGACGCCGGCGTGGCGTTCGTCAACGCGCTGCCGGTGTTCATCGCCTCCGACCCGGAGTGGGCGGAGAAGTTCCGCGCCGCGGGTGTCCCGATCGTCGGTGACGACATCAAGTCCCAGGTCGGCGCGACCATCACGCACCGCGTGCTGGCGAAGCTGTTCGAGGA
This sequence comes from Amycolatopsis melonis, assembly GCF_040064235.1. Lineage (NCBI taxonomy): Bacteria > Bacillati > Actinomycetota > Actinomycetes > Pseudonocardiales > Pseudonocardiaceae > Amycolatopsis > Amycolatopsis melonis. The sequence continues at coordinate 534,988 of NZ_JBDZYD010000003.1, read as the reverse complement.
CCGCGGCGTCCAGCTCGACCGGACGATGCAGCTCAACGTGGGCGGGAACATGGACTTCCTGAACATGAAGGAGCTGGAGCGGCTCGAGTCGAAGAAGATCTCCAAGACCCAGTCGGTGACCTCGCAGGTCGACCGCGAGCTGGGCAAGGGCAACGTCCACATCGGACCGTCGGACTACGTGCAGTGGCTCGACGACCGCAAGTGGGCCTACGTCCGGCTCGAGGGCCGCGCGTTCGGCGACGTCCCGCTGAACCTGGAGTACAAGCTCGAGGTCTGGGACTCCCCGAACTCGGCGGGCATCATCATCGACGCGGTCCGCGCGGCGAAGATCGCCCTCGACCGCGGCATCGGCGGCCCGATCCTGTCGGCGTCCTCGTACTTCATGAAGTCGCCGCCGGAGCAGTACGACGACGCGACCGCCCGCGACGCGGTGGAGAAGTTCATCCGCGGCGAAGTCGAGCGGTAAGCAAGTCTCGCAGGAGGCCGTCACCCACGTGGGTGGCGGCCTCCTTTCGCGTTCAGCCGAGCCCGAGTGCCCCGGGCAGGCCGGTGATCTTCTCCACCACCGCCGTGGCCTGCTTCAGCACCTCCGGGTCGGGCGGGAAGTGCGGGTTCGGCACCGCGTACACGGCCATCCCCGCCGCCATCGCGGACCGCAGCCCGTTCGTCGTGTCCTCCACGGCCGCGCACTCCGACGGCGGCACGCCCAGCAGCTCGGCCGCCCGCAGGTACACATCCGGCGCGGGCTTTCCCGCGCCGACCTGTTCGGACGACACGGCCGCCCCGACCGGCAGGCCCGTCACGTCGAGGAAGCCCTTGATCAGGATCACCGGCGACGAGCTGGCGATCGCCACCGGCCACCGGTTCGACACCTGGCGCACGACCTCCACGGCACCCGGGATCAGCGGCGGCTCCGCGGCATACCGGGCGGCCATCCGCTTGACGACCAGCGTCGCGATCTCCGGTGGCGTCGTCCGCGCGCCCAGCTCTTCCACCAGGTAACGGGCCCATTCCGGGGTGCTCATCCCCTGCAGGGCCCGCGTCGCCTCCTCGCGCCAGGTGCCGCCGTGCTCGGCGACGACCGCGCGCCGCACTTCGTCCCAGATCCGCTCGGAGTCCACCAGCACGCCGTCGAGGTCGAAGATCACCGCGTCCATGCCCCGAGCGTAGCCTGTGAGCCGACTTACTTAGCTACGCTTACTAATTTTTGTTAGCCTGGCTAAGTGACTTCCGCGATCACCGACCTCGCCCACCGGCTGCGGCCGCTGGTCTTCCGGCTCTACCACCAGGTGCGCCGCCAGACGCCGCAGCTGACGCTGACCCTCACCCAGGGCTCGGTGCTGAGTGAGCTGGTCCACAGCGGTCCGCAGCGGATGAGCGCGCTCGCCGAGTTCGAACGGGTCAGGCTGCCGTCGATGACCGACGTCGTCGGGCGGCTCGAACGGCTCGGGCTCGCCACGCGCCGTCCGGACCCCGCCGACCGGCGGGCGGTGCTGGTCGAAGTCACCGACGAGGGCCTGCGTTTTTACGCCGAACTGGTGACGGCTCGCGAGGAGTTCCTCCGCGAGCGGCTGATCGCCATGGACGAAGCCGACCGCGCCGCGATCGAAGCCGCCCTGCCCGCTCTCGCCAAATTGCTTGTGGGGGGTCCAGGGGGGGCTCGCCCCCCGGCTGGGGTCTGGGGCTCGGTCCCAGAAGACACAGCTGGTCGACACCAAGAAGGAGGAACTGATCAGCGATGAGCGCTGAACACCACCCGAGCCTGCTGGACGCGGTCAAGGGCCAGCCCAAGCAGGTGTGGATCACCGCGTTCGCCGCGGTCATCGCCTTCATGGGGATCGGCCTGGTCGACCCGATCCTGCTGTCCATCGCCAAGGGGCTGGACGCGACGCCGTCCCAGGTCACCCTGCTGTTCTCGTCCTACCTCGGCGTCCAGGTCGTCGCGATGCTGGTCACCGGTGCCGCGAGTGCCCGCTTCGGGGCGAAGCGCACCGTCCTCGCCGGGCTCACGCTGATCGTCGCGGCCACCGCCCTCTGCGCGGCCGCCGGCTCGATCGAGCAGCTCGTCGGCCTGCGTGCGGTCTGGGGCCTCGGCAACGCCTTCTTCATCGCGACGGCGCTTTCGGTCATCGTCGGTGCCGCGACCGGCGGCCAGTCCGGCGCGATCCTGCTCTACGAGGCCGCGCTCGGGCTCGGCCTGTCGGTCGGCCCGCTGCTGGGCGCGCTGCTCGGCAGCATCTCGTGGCGGGGCCCGTTCCTCGGCACCGCGATCCTCATGGCGGGCGCGCTCGTGCTGTGCGCGATGTTTCTGAAGAGCGACGCGCGCGACAGGCGCACCCCGGTCAAGCTGCTCGACCCGCTCCGCGCGCTGAAGCACCCCGGTCTCCTGCGGACGTCGGTCGCGTCGGCGCTGTACACGGCCGCGTTCTTCGCCGTGCTGGCCTGGTCGCCGTTCGTCCTCGGCTGGAACGCGATCGCCGTCGGGCTGGTCTTCTGCGGCTGGGGCCTGTGCGTCGCGGTCGCCGGTGTCGCCCTAGCCCCGCGGCTGGCCGCCCGGCTCGGCGAGCGGCACGCCGCCTCGGCCGCCGTCTTCGGTTACGCCGTGCTGATGCTGGTGCTGGCCGTGCCCGGCAAGCCGGTGCTGGTGGCCGGGATCATCGTCTCCGGCCTGGTGTCCGGCCTGCTGAACACCCTGTTCACCGGCACGGCGATGTCGATCAGCGACGCGCCGCGCCCGGTCGCCAGCGCGGGCTACAACTTCTGCCGCTGGCTCGGCGGTGCGGTCGCCGCGACGCTCGTCGGGCACGTCGCCGAGTGGTTCGGCTCGCCACAGGCGCCGTTCGTCGCCTCGGCCGTGCTGTGCGTCGTCGCGGGCGCGCTGCTCTCGCTGCGCGAGCGGCAGGCCGACCCGCACACGCTGCCGCAGGAAGCGGCCCTCGTCGGCGAAGAGTTCTGAGCTCCGCACCCACCGTGACAGCCCCGGGATCCGTGTCCCGGGGCTGTCGTGTTGTACACCCGTTGTTCACCCAGAAGTCCGGAAAGGCTGGTTTTCGGCACTTAGGTTCGCTTCGTTCCCGAATTCCCACCATGGAGGCGCTGTGCCCGACCGCCTGCTCCCGCTGTTCCCCGCTCATCCGGGCGGCCGTTCCCCGGTCACCTGCGAGTACCGCTGCGGCAACGCCTGCGCGCACCCCGAGGCGAACGACTCCGGGAACGAGTACTTCGGCGACGTGGTCAAGGACATCTCCCGCCGCCGCGTCTTCAAGGCGGGCGCCGTGATGGCCGCCGCCGCGGGCGGGTTCGCCGCGCTCTCGACGGGCACCGCGGCCGCCGCACCCGCTCCGCTCGCCGGTCCCGCGGCCAAGCCCGCGCGTCCGGTGCCAGGCACCGACTTCGACCCGGTCCCGCCGAACAAGCTCGACGCGGTCAGCATCCCCGACGGCTACGCCCAGCGCGTCGTCGTCCGCTGGGGCGACCCGGTCGTCGCCGGCGCGCCGAAGTTCGACTTCACCAGGCAGACCGCGGCCGCGCAGGCCAAGCAGTTCGGCTACAACAACGACTTCGTCGGGCTCATCCCGCAGGACCCGCTGGGGCTGACCAACCTGCTCGTGGTTAACCACGAGTACACCACCGAGGTCCACATGTTCCCGGCCGACCAGTACGACCCGGCCAACCCGACCGAGGAGCAGGTCAAGACCGCCTGGGCCGCGCACGGCCTGTCCGTGCTGCAGACCCGCCGCGACCCGGTCCACGGCGGCCTCGAGGTCGTCCCGAGCCGCTTCGGCCGCCGGATCACGCTCGACACGATCTTCGAGGTCCGCGGCCCGGCCGCCGGCTCGAAGTACCTGCGGACGTCGGCCGACCCGACCGGGCGCAGGGTCCGCGGCACGCAGAACAACTGCTCCGGCGGTGTCACCCCGTGGGGCACGGTGCTGTCCGGCGAGGAGAACTTCGACCAGTACTTCGCGCACTCCGACAAGGTCACCGACCCGGTCGCGGCGGAGCGGCTCAAGCGCTACAGCGTCGGCAAGGGCGAGAGCACCCGCAAGTGGGAGCGGTTCGACAAGCGCTGGGACGTCTCGCAGGAGCCCAACGAGCCGAACCGGTTCGGCTGGGTCGTCGAAATCGACCCGAACGACCCGAACTCGACACCGGTCAAGCACACCGCGCTCGGCCGGTTCAAGCACGAGGCCGCGAACGTCAAGATCACCGCCGACGGCCGGGTCGCCGTCTACTCCGGCGACGACAGCCGCTTCGAGTACATCTACAAGTTCGTCTCGAAGGGCAAGTACAAGCCCGGCCGGAGCGCGCACGCGCGGCGGCACAACTCGGCGCTGCTCGACGAGGGCACGCTGTACGTCGCCCGGTTCACCGGCGACAGCCCGGGCGAGATCGACGGCACCGGCAAGCTGCCTGCCGACGGCGAGTTCGACGGCACCGGCGAGTGGATCCCGCTGGCCGGCGGCGACAAGTCCTTTGTGGACGGCTTCACCGCCGAGGAGGTCTACGTCTTCACCCGCCAGGCCGCCGACAAGGTCGCCGCGACGAAGATGGACCGGCCGGAGGACATCGAGCCGAACCCGGTCAACGGCCGGATCTACGCGGCGCTGACCAACAACAGCGACCGCGGCGCGGCGGGCAAGGCAGGCGTCGACGAGGTCAACCCGCGCAACGGCAACAAGAACGGCCACGTCCTGGAGTGGGAGGAGGACTGCGGCGACGCGGCGTCGACGAAGTTCTCCTGGCGGCTGCTGCTGGTCTGCGGCGACCCCAAGGCCGCGGACACCTACTTCGGCGGGTTCCCCAAGGACCAGGTCAGCCCGATCTCGTGCCCGGACAACGTCGCGTTCGACCGGCACGGCAACCTGTGGGTCGCCACCGACGGCAACGCGCTCGGCGCGAACGACGGCCTGTTCTCGGTGCCGGTCACCGGCCCGGAGCGCGGGCACGTCAAGCAGTTCCTCTCGGTGCCGGTCGGTGCCGAGACGTGCGGCCCAGTCGTGACGGACCACCTGGTGCTCGTCGCGGTGCAGCACCCGGGCGAGAACGCGGCCAGCTCCGCGAACCCGACGTCGCACTGGCCCGACGGCGGCACCGCGCAGCCGCGTCCGGCCATCGTCTCGGTGTGGAAGAAGGGCCCCTTCGGGCTGCCGGGGCGCATCGGCGAGCGCTGACACACCGGGCCCGCACCGGCCGAGGTTCACTGAACCTTATTCAGCCGTCGGCAGGCGCGAGAGGTCGCCTCAGGCGACCGCTCGCGATCCGTAGCGCCTGCCTGACCAGAATAAGGTTCACTCTTAAGTGGACGGTTCTCGCCCGGTGCGGGCCCGTGCCGCGCGCCATAGTCGAGGCATGATGCGTTCGGCGCGCGTGGTGGCAGTGGCGGTGATGGCGCTCTCGGGAACGGTCGTGCCCGCGGCCGTCGCCGATCCCGGGCCGTCCTGTGGCGGGATCGCGGCGAACCCGAGTGTCGAGGAGACGGCCCGCAACGGCGCTCCGGACGGGTACGTGTTCACCCCGGCCGCGCCGGTCCCGCCCGGCACCCCGCCCGCGAAGGCCCCGCGGCTGCTGACCGAGCAGGCCTACGCCGTCGACGGGCAGCGGTCGGCGGTCATCCAGACCCCGGACGGCCGGGCCAGCACCGCCACCCAGGCCGAGAAGTTCGTCCCCGGCGGCGTCTACCTGCTCAGCGTCTGGACGGCGGCGCACGCGCCCGGCACCGGCCCGGCCACCGGCCTGCGGTTCCTCGACGCGACCGGCGGACAGGTGCAGGAGACGAAGCTGGTCGCCGACCACAACGCGAGCGACGGGCACCTGGCCCGGCAGGACTTCCCGGCCACGACGGCCCCGGCGAAGGCGGCCGCGGTGCAGTTCTTCGCCACGACGAGCGCCGAGCGGCTGCGCTGGGACTGCGTCGGCCTGCAGCTGGCGGCGTACTCGGTGAAGAAGGAAGTGCAGAACCCGGCGACCGGCGCGTGGGGCCCGTTCGCGACGGTCACCGCGGGCGACACCGCGCACTACCGGATCACCGTCACCAACGAGGGCACGCAGGAGCTGACCGGGATCACCGTCACCGACCCGTGGTGCACCGGGCGGTTCGCCCCGTTCGGGCTCGCCGCGGGCGCGAACAAGCAGCTGACCTGCGACCACCCGGACCTCACCGTGGCCGACACCGGGCACGTCAACACGGCGAAGGTCACCGGCGTGCACTACCCGGGCGGCACGCTCGGCGACAAGACGGCGTCGGCGACGATCACCGTGCTGCCGCCGCCGTCGATCGCGAAGATCGGCGACTTCGCCTGGGTGGACCGCAACCGCGACGGGCTGCAGGACCCGGACGAACCCGGCGTCGCGGGCGTCAAGGTGACGCTGAAGGACGGCGCGGGCGGCACGGTCGGCACCACGACGACCGACGCAGGCGGCAAGTACGGCTTCGAAAAGCTCAAGGACGGCACGTACCAGGTGTGCTTCGCGGTCCCGGCGGACTTCACGGTGACCCGCAAGGACGCCGGGCCCGACGACCGCGACTCCGACGCGGACGCCGACGGCTGCACGGCACCACGCACCCTGGGCGGCAAGGCCCGCGAGGACTTCACGGTGGACGTCGGCCTGGCCCCGCCGACGAACCGGATCGGCGACTTCGCCTGGTCGGACACCGACGGCGACGGGCAGCAGGACCCGGGCGAACCGGGCCTCGCGGACGTGAAGGTGACGCTGAAGAAGGGCGGCGAGGTCGCGACGGTCGTGACGGGCGGGGACGGCGCGTACGCGTTCGACGGCTTGGAGGACGGCGGCTACCAGGTGTGCTTCACCCCGCCGTCCGGCCTGCACCCGTCCCCGAAGGACCAGGGCGACGACGCCACGGATTCGGACGCGGACCCGGCAACGGGCTGCACCGACGTCCGGCAGCTCGGCGCGGGCCGCCGCGAGGACCGCACGGTGGACGCGGGGTTCGCCGTTACGGTGGGGGCATGACGGATCTTCCCCTCGCCCTGGTGACCGGCGCCTCCCGCGGAATCGGCGCGGCGGTGGCCCACCAGCTGGCCCCGACGCACCGCCTCCTGCTCGGCGGCCGCGACGCCGACGCACTGGCCGAGCTGGCGAAGGAACTCCCGGGCGCCAAGCCATGGCCGGTGGAGCTGACGGACCCGGCAGCCCTCGAGGCGGCGGTGTCGGACATCCCCGCCCTGGACGTCCTGGTCCACTCGGCAGGCGTCGCCCGCCTGGGCCGCGTCGAGGAAGCGCCCGCGTCGGCGTGGCGCGCCAACTTCGAGGTCAACACACTGGCGGTGGTCGAGCTGACCCGCCTCCTCCTCCCAGCCCTCCGAGCGGCCCGCGGCCACGTGGTGGTGATCAACTCGGGAGCAGGCCGAACGGCCCGCCCCGGCTGGTCCCCGTACGCGGCAAGCAAGTTCGCGGTCCGCGCGTTCGCCGACGCGCTGCGCGAGGAGGAGCCGGAAATCCGCGTGACGTCGGTCTACCCGGGCCGCACGGACACGGAGATGCAACAGGAGATCTTCGCGGGCGAAGGCCGCGAGTACGACACAACGCACCTGCTGAAGGCAGACTCGGTGGCCACAGCGGTGGTGACGGCGGTATCGGCCACCCCGGACGCCCACCCGACGGAGATCATCCTCCGCCCCCGCTGACCGGCGAGGCGGCACTTTCACGTGAAAGTGCCGCCTCCGCGTCCATGCTCAGGCCCGCAGCCGGGCCGCGGTCTCCGCGACCCCCGCCTGCACCTTCGCCCGGTCCACCTTCACGGACTCGCCGTCGGCCACGACCTGCTCTCCCGCGACCCACACGTCACGGACCCGCCGCGAGCCGGCCGCCCACACGAGGTTGGACAGCAGCTGGACGTCCGGGACGTCGAGTCCGCAGGCGAATGCCGGGTCGTCCAGGTCGACGTGCACCAGGTCCGCCCAGCGCCCGGCCTCCAGCGCGCCGATGTCCGACCGGCCCAACGCCGAAGCACCGCCGCGGGTGGCCAGCAGGAACACGTCCGCCGCCGTCAGCACCGTCGAGTCGCCGGTGGCGAGCCGGGCGAACATGGCCGCCAGCTGCAGCTCCTCCCACAGGTCGATGTCGTCGTTCGACGCCGGGCCGTCCGTGCCGAGACCCACCGAAACGCCCGCCGCCCGCAGGTCCGCGATGCGCGCGATGCCCGAGGCCAGCTTCGCGTTCGAGCCCGGGCAGTGCGCCATGCCGACGCCGTGAGAAGCGAACAGCGCGATGTCCGAATCCGACAAATGGATCGAATGTGCCGCCAGCACCCGACCGTCCAGCATGCCCAGCTTCTGAAGCAGCGCCGGCACCGAACCGTGCGCCGCACGGACCGCCGTGTCCTCCGACGCCGCTTCGGCGACGTGGATCTGGACCAGCGCGCCGCGCGACAAGGCCGACTCCGCCGTTGCCCGGAGCCCGTTTTCCGACAGCATGTACGCCGAGTGCGGGCCGTAGCCCAGCTCGATGCGGTCGCCCGGGCCGAAACGCAGGCCGTCCGTGTCGATCCAGCGCTCGATGGCGCGCAGCTGCGCACGCCAGTCCAGGCCCGGCAGCTCCATCACCGGCGGGGCGACCAGCACGCGACCGCCGGTCGTCAGGACCGCGTCGACCAGCTGCTCGCCCTCGAAGTACATCTCCGCGCTGGTCGTGACGCCGTGGCGGAGCATCTCGACCGAACCCAGCAGCATGCCCGTGCGGATGTCCTCCGGGCGCAGCTTCGCCTCGGCAGGCCAGATGATCTCGTTCAGCCACGGCAGCAGCGGCAGGTCGCCGCCCATGCCGCGCAGCAGCGTCATCGGGCTGTGCGCGTGCGTGTTGACCAGGCCGGGCAGCAGGATCCCGGTCAGGGTGGTGACCGGGGCGGCGGACCCGGGGGCGGTGGCCGCCGGTCCGCAGTACGAAATCCGCCCGTCGGCGTCGACGTCGACGACCGCGTCACGCAGCAGGGAACAGGACGGGTCGGCCGGGAGAACGACAGGGGCGTGGAAACGGCGTTGCATCTGCCGATACTACGCACCCGGAACTACGAGACGACTCCGCTCCGCCACGCCCACGCCGCGGTCTCCACGCGGTTGCGTGCGCCGATCTTGCCCTGCACCGACGCCAGGTGCGTCTTCACCGTCGACAGCGACAGGAACAGCTCCGCGCCGATCTCGGTGTTGGTCAGCCCGCGCGCGACCGCCTTCACCACGTCCAGCTCGCGGGCGGTCAGCGGCTCGGACGGCGGCGGCACCTTCGGCTTGGCCGGGCCTGCCCCGTCGAAGTGCTTGAGCAGCCGGACGGTGATCTGCGGCGACACCAGCGCGTCGCCGCGGTCGGCCGCGCGGACCGCCTCGATCAGCAGGGCCGGGCCCGCGTCCTTCAGCAGGAACCCGGACGCGCCGTTGCGCAGTGCCGTGTGGACGTACTCGTCGAGGTCGAACGTCGTGACCACGACCACCTTCAGCGGGTCGGTCACGTCCGGCCCGGCCAGCTGCCGGGTGACCTCCAGCCCGTCGAGGCCGGGCATGCGGATGTCGAGCAGGCAGACGTCCGGACGCAGCTCGCGGGCCTTCGCGACCGCCGAGACGCCGTCCGCGACGTCGGCGACGACCTCGATGTCGTCCTGGGCGTCCAGGATCATGCGGAAGCCCATCCGCACCATCTCCTGGTCGTCGGCGATCAGTACCCGGATCACTCGTCCCCTTCCATGTCTTCTCCAGTCGCCAGCGGCAACCAAGCTTCGACCCGCCAGCCGCCGTCCGGGCCCCGCCCGGCCGACAACCGGCCCTTCAGCAGCGCGACGCGTTCGCGCATCCCGACCAGACCGTAGCCGCCGGACCCGCCGGCCGGCCGGTGCGCCGTCTGGCGGCCGTCGTCGGTCACCCGCAGGTGCAGCTCGCCGCCGGTCACCTCGGCGAGCACGAACGCCCCGGTCGCGTCGGCGGCGTGCTTGCCGACGTTGGTCAGCGACTCCTGCACCAGCCGCAGTGCCGAGCGGCCGACCTCGTGCGGCAGGTCCGGCGGCAGGTCGAGGTGCATCGACGTCGGCACGCCGTGGTTGGCGCTCTCGACGAGCTTGCGCAGGTCGGCGCCGAGGTCGGTGGTGGCCTGCTCGCTGAACTCGCTCGACCCGGCAGGCGCGTCGCCGCGCATCGAGCGGACCAGCCGCCGCATGGCCGCGAGCGCTTCGACGCCGGCGTTCTCGATCCGGGCCATCGCCTCGACGGCGACCTCCGGCTTCTGCTCGGCCATCAGCCGCGCCGCCTGCGCCTGCACGACGATGCCGGTGACGTGGTGGGCGACGACGTCGTGCAGCTCGCGGGCCAGCGCCATCCGCTCGGCCGTCTGCGCGTCACTCACCGCCGACCGCACGGCCTGGGAGCGCTGGGCGTCCCGCGAGCGCAGCATCAGCCCGACGGTGATCGAGATGCCGAGCAGGATCGTGGCGGTGAAGGCCAGCAGGGTCAGGGTCTGCGCGTCGGTCTGGGGGCTGCCGCGGTAGGACGAGTTGAGGATCGCCGCGAGCGCGACGACGCCGGACACGGCGGCGATCCGGGACCACGACCGGCTCACGCCCTGGGCGCGGACCAGGTTCACCACCGTGCCCATCGCGGCGACGACCTGCACCGCGGGCACGCCGCCCGGCATCGGGTAGTCGGAGTAGCGCAGGTGCAGGAACGGCTTGACGACCGCGGACAGCAGCATGATCCCGGCGAGGGCGAGGAGCGCGTCCGCGGGCCGCCGCGGCGACAGCACCGCGAGCACGGCCGCGACGATCGAGCAGAACAGGATCGGGAAGCTGCGGGCGTTGGTCGCGTACGTGTAGCCGAACTCGAACAGCATCGCGAACGCGAGCAGCCCGATCAGCGGCCACTGCCCCATCGCCAGCTCGTTGATCCACCGGAGCCGCTGGGTCCGCGGCACGGCGCGCGGGCTGCGGTCGCGGCCCGCGATCGCAGGCGCGAGCGCGCCGACGAGCAGCAGCAGGCCGAACAGCAGGGCCTGGGAGCCGGTGCCGCTGTCGATGTCGTTGACGCCCCGGTACCGGCCGAAGACCGCGACGAGCCCGCCGGTGACGAGCGCGGCGACCACGCAGAACGCCACGCCCGCCCGGGCCCGGCGGGTCACGTAGTAGACCAGCAGCACTCCGGCCACGACCTCGCTGATGGCCACCTTCGGCAGCACGCTCGAGTACGCGGGAAGGCTCAGCGCGTGGATGAAGAGGGTGGAGAACACCAGCACGCCCGCGCCCGCCGCGCCGGCCACGGCGGCGCGGCGCTGGGCCCAGAACCCGCAGCCCACCATCGCGAAGATGCCGGGCAGGAGGCCGAAGTCGACGAACCGCGGGCCGGCGTCGTCGAGTGCCGCCTGCGTCGTGACGACGAGGTCGAACAGCAGCGCGGCCAGCAGCACCGCCGAGGGCACGCCGATGCGCCGCACCAGGGCGACGGTGCGGGCGTACAGCTTGTTCGCGGGGGGCGCGGCGGGCACAACGTGACGTTACGTGATTCCCCGGCGTCCGCACCTTGGCCGAGTGGCCCGCGCTGCCTCGGCCGATCGGCCGATGCGACGGCGGGCGTGACCGGCCTTCTGCCCGAAGTGGACGGCCCCCGGTCTCGGCGAAGCTCGTCGGCGTCAAGATCCGACGGACAGGGAGAAACCTCGTGGACCCGAACACTCCACAGTGGACGAACGGCCCGGTGCTGTCCGGTCGCGGGCTGGTGAAGCGCTACGGCGCGCAGCACGCACTGGCCGGCGTCGACATCGACATCCAGCCGGGGGACGCCGTCGCCATCGTCGGCCCGTCCGGCTCGGGCAAGACGTCGCTGCTGCACGTCCTGGCCGGCATCCTGCGGGCCGACGAGGGACAGATCTTCCTGGCGGGACAGCGGATCGACCACCTCGGCGAGAAGAAGCGCAGCGAGCTGCGCCGCACCGAGTTCGGGTTCGTCTTCCAGTCGGGGATGCTCGTCGCGGAGCTGACGGCGGAGGAGAACGTCGCGCTGCCGTCGCTGCTGGCCGGGCTCGGCCGCAAGGAGGCCATCGAGGCAGGCCGCCAGTGGCTTTCGCGCCTCGGCCTGGCGGGCAAGGAACGCCGCCGCCCCGGCGAGCTGTCCGGCGGTGAGGCCCAGCGCGTCGCGATCGCCCGTGCGCTGACCCACCGGCCGAAGGTCATCTTCGCCGACGAGCCGACCGGCGCGCTCGACACGCGCACCGGCCGCGACACGATGGACGCCCTGCTCGGCGCCGCCCGCGAAACCGGGGCCGCGGTGATCGTGGTGACCCACGACCGCGAGCTGGCCGAGTCGATGCCCAAGACCGTCGCCATCCGCGACGGCCTGATCGCGACGAGGCTCGCGGCATGAACTCGCTCCAGATCGCCCTGCGGGTGCTGCGGGTGGACCGGCGGACCCGGACGTCGGCGATCCTCACCGCGGTCGGGGTGGCCGTCGCGACCGGGCTGGTGCTGCTGCTGGCGACGCTGCCGTTCGCCACGCAGAACCGCGAGCAGCGTGCCATCTGGCAGGGCGGGAACTACTACAGCCGCGGCACCGACGGCCCGGCCAAGCTGCTGTTCAACGCGTCGAAGGACTACTTCGACGGCAAGCAGATCATCCGCGTCGACGTCGCGCTGACCCCGGGGACCAGCCCGGGCGCGATCGCGCTGCCGCCCGGCGTGCCGCAGCTGCCCGGACCGGGCGAGACCGTGGTGTCGCCCGCGCTCGGCAGGCTGCTGCAGGCCCACCCGGCCGCGGAGCTCGGCGACCGGTTCGGCAAGCCGGTCGGCGCGCTCGGCGAGGAGGGCCTGCGGTTCCCGGAACAGCTCGTCGCGCTCACCGGGCACACGCCGGACGCGATGCCGGAGAACGTCTCGCAGCTGCCGGGCTTCCCCGGCGGGAAGGCGAGCCCGGATCCGCTGCTCATGCTGCTGTCCTGGGTGGGGATCATCGTCCTGCTGGTGCCGAGCCTGGTGCTGGTCGCGTCGTCGGCCCGGCTGACCGCGACCCGGCGCGAGCGGCGGCTGGCGGCGATCCGGCTGGCCGGCGCGACGCCGGGGCAGGTCACGAACATGGTGGCCGCCGAGACGACGTTGTCGGCGGGCATCGGCGCCCTGCTGGGGTTGCTGATCAGCCCGGCACTGCACGGCCTCGCGTCGTTCGTGCCGTGGGCGGGCGGCACCTGGCTGGCGTCCGACTTCGCCCTGCCGATCGGGCTGACGGTGTTCATCGTCCTGTCCATCCCGGTGCTCGTGGTGCTGGCCGGCGTCCTCGGCCTGCGCCGGGTGCTGAAGAACCCGCTGTTCGCCACCGGTGGCCACACGAAGAAGCCGTTGCGCTGGTGGCGGCTGCTCGCGCTGCCCGCGGCCGGGCTGTTCTTCCTCGTCGCGGTGCTGACGGCCAAGGACTACGGCGGCATCGGCCTGGTCATGGCGGGGCTGTTCCTGCTGGTGGGCTCGGCCGCGATCGTCGGGCCGTGGGTGACCTCGGCGGTCGGCGGCACGTTCGTCCGGATCTGGCGGCGCCCGTCGGCGCTGCTCGCCGGCCGCCGCCTGCGTGACGACCCGAAGGGCGCCTACCGCGCTTCGGCGGGGATCGTGCTCGCGGTGTTCGCCGGGTCGATGGCGCTGACGCTGCTGCCGACGTTCGAGTCGATGGCAGGCGGCGGCCGGTCCTTCCGGGACGAGGTGCTCTACGTCGACACCGACAACCAGCACGCGGGCCGGATCGTCGAGCAGGCCAACGCGGCCCTGCAGAAGTACGGCCGGTCCGAGCGGGCGGTCGCGGTCGGCAAGGTCTACCTCGTCCAGGGCCAGGCACCCAACCGGTACGGCCACCGCGCGCTGGTGATGACCTGCGCCGACGCGGTCAAGCTGACCCGCTTCGGGCTCACCCCGGAGAACTGCACGGGCGGTCCGGGTGTCTTCGGCGACTCGGCGCTCGACCTGGCGCAGTACAAGGTCGCCGCGTCCTGGGAGGGGACGGCGACGGCCGCGAAGTCGGGGACGCGGGTCGAAACCGTCCGGTACCCGGACGCCGACCTCAGCGGCTCGTTCATCATCGACCCGGCCGCGCTGCCGGACGGCCTCACGCCGACGGACGTCACCGTGGTCGCGCCTGCCGACGGCGCCGCCCGCGAGATCGTCCGCACGGCACTGGCCGGGCCTGCGGCAGGCGCGGAGATCGGCAGCCGGGACCAGTACCTGTTCAACCAGCAGACCGAGCTGGGCGACCTGCGCCGGGTCACGGTGATCGGGCTGATCGCGGCCGGGATCCTGGCGGGCTGCAGTGCCGCGGTCGCGACCGCGGGCTCGGTGATGGACCGCCGCCGTACGTTCGGGGCGCTGATGGCGGCCGGTACGCCGGTGCGGGTGCTGGCACGGGCGCTGCGGATGGAGGCCGCGCTGCCCGCGCTGGTGGCCACCATCGGCGCGGGAATCGTCGGGGTGGGTGTCGGCGTCGGGCTGTTCAGCATGGTCGACGAGCGGGGCATCGTGCTCAGCCCGTGGCTGCTGGCGCCGGTCGTGCTCGGGGTCGGGGTGGCCCTGCTCGGCGCGTCGGTCTGCACGCCCGCGCTCAAGCGGGTCCAGGCCGAGCCACTGGCCGACGAGTGAAAAGCGGGTTCGCCCCTCTGTCGGGGGAGGGGCGAACCCGCCCTCAGCGCTTTTCGAAGATCAGGTCGTGCGAGACGCGGCCTTCGACGTCCGCGCGCTGCTCGAACTTGGTCACCGGCCGCCACTCCGGGCGGGGCGCCCAGCCGTCGTACCGGTTGCGCAGCGCGGGCTCGGCCGAACAGACTTCCAGCATCTGCTCGGCGTAGTTCTCCCAGTCGGTCGCCATGTGGAAGGTGCCGCCCGGCGCGAGCCGCGACGCCACCAGCGCGGCGAACGACGGCGACACGATCCGCCGCTTGTGGTGCTTCTTCTTCGGCCACGGGTCCGGGAAGAACAGCCGGACGCCGTGCAGCGTCCCCGGCTCGACGTGCTCGGTCAGCAGCACGACGGCGTCACCGTGCAGCAGCCGCAGGTTCTCGACACCCAGCTTTTCGGCGCGCAGCATCAGCTGGCCGAGGCCCGGGTCGTAGACCTCGACCGCGACGTAGTTCAGCTCCGGCGCCGCGGCGGCCAGCTGCGACGTCGTTTCGCCCATGCCGGAGCCGATCTCCAGCATCACCGGCGCTTCGCGGCCGAACCACGCGGTGAAGTCCAGCGGTCCCTCGGGCAGTTCCCCGACCGTGCGGCCCAGCCGCGGCCAGTGTTCTTCCCACGCCCGCTGCTGCCCGACGGTCATCCGGCCACCGCGCTTGACGTAGCTGACCACGCTGCGCAGTCGTCGTCCGTCTTCGTTGTGCACGGACCGAGGTTAACGAACGGCTTCGAACTCCCCCAGCCGAGACCGCAGCCCGGCCAGCCCGGCCACCGCGATCGGGTCCGGCGTCGGTCCACTGTGGGCGGGCAGGACGTCGATCCAGCCCGGGTGCCGGTCGGTGTTCACCACTGTCGTGGGAATCGCGTGACCCGATTTCCCGCGTTCGGACGGCATGAACTCCCAGTAGCCGGATTCGCCGTCCGCGGCCCACGGGACGAATTCCCAGCCCGGCCGCCTGCCGAGCAGCTGCGCGATCCGGTCCTCGACGCGGAAACCCTGTTCCCGCGAATCGAGCTTGCCGTCGGCGACCGCGCGCAGCCACCACGGCGCCGGGACCGGCCCCGCCATCCCGGCCGAGGCGCGGAACAGCGCCAGGACGTTTTCCTCGGGGGCACGGTGCACCCACGCCCGCCGCAGCTCGGCGGGGGTCGCCGCCGTCATGGCGGCCTGCGGGAGCTGGATCGCGCGGGCCCACTCGAGGTCCAGCATCGGTTCGAGCCGCGGAACGTCGTCCTCGACGCGGGCCCGGGGAATCGTGTTGCCCAATTCTTGACCGGTGTCGACCGTCAAGGGTCACCTCCAGGGGAGCTCAGACGGTTCCGGTTCGCTCTCTTACGAATCTGGCCTGGTCATAGCATTATGTCCGGCGCCTGTGAGGGAAGCCACAGCTGTTTCACCTTTTGTTAACACGGATTCGTGCGGTATTGAGACCGCGATCACGCTCAGGCGTCGCGCCGGGCGGTGACGAGGACCCCGGCCACGAACAGGGCAACACCGATCGCCGCGAAGTAACCGAGGGAGCCCCACGGGCCCAGCGGGGCAGGCGTCGGCGGCACCGGGCCCGAGGACAGGCCGGCGGCCCCGACGAACTCGTTCGCGGCGTGGAACGGCAGCCACGGGGCGATGTGCCTGCCCACGCCGGGGATGAAGCCGACCAGTCCCTCCAGCACCTGCGTCCACACCAGCACGATCGTCAGCGCGAAGGCGACGCTGCGCAGCAGGAGGGCGACGCCGACCCCGGCGATCGCGGTGACCAGGAAGACCAGGCTCTGGCCGAGCACCGAGCGCCAGGCCGCGCCCGTGTTCAGCGCGAAACCGGCGTCCGGCTCCACCAGCGACGCCACGCCCCACGAGCCGAAGCCGACAACGAGCCCGAGCACCGCGCCGACGGCGGCGACGACCGTGACCTTCGCCAGCAGCGCGGGCACCCGGGCCGGCACCGCCTGGAAGGTCAGCCGCATCGTGCCCCAGCCGAACTCCGACGCGGTGGCGAACACCGCGAGGACGAGCAGCACGGTCCGGCCGTTGCCGCTCGCGAGCTGGGTGTTGCCGACCGTCGCCGGGATTTCCGGCCCGGCGAGCGCGAAGAACAGCGCGGTGAAGCCGAGCGGCGCGACGACCGCGATGGCCAGGCACCACCACGGCGCGCGGGTGGTGAAGAGCTTGATCCGCTCGGCCCGCAGCAGGTTCGCCATCGTGGTCATCGGGTGGCCTCCGCGCCGGTGAACTCGACCGCCTCGCGGGTGAGGTCGAGGTAGGCCTGTTCGAGCGTGCCGCTGATCGGGCTCAGCTCGTGCAGCGTCGCGCCCGCGTCGAAGGCCAGCTGCCCGATCCGGTCACTGTCCAAACCGGACACGACGAAGACGTCCCCGGTTTCGGTGAACTCGGCCTGGCCGGTCAGCGCGGCTCGCAGCCGCTCGGCGTGCGGGGTGCGTACGCGGACGCCGTGCTCGCTCGTCCGCGCGACGAAGTCGTCCATCGTGCCCTGGTAGATCAGCCGCCCGCGGCCGATGACGACGAGGTCCTGCGCGGTCTGCGCCATCTCCGGCAGCAGGTGGCTGGACACGAACACGGTCCGGCCTTCGGCGGCGAGCGTGTGCAGCAGCTCCCGGATCCAGGCCATGCCCTCCGGGTCGAGCCCGTTGACCGGCTCGTCGAACAGCAGGACGCGGGGGTCGCCGAGCAGTGCGGCGGCGATGCCGAGCCGCTGCTGCATGCCGAGCGAGTACTGCTGGACGCGCTTGCCTGCGACACTCGTCAGCCCGACCAGGGCGAGCACCTCGTCGACCCGCCGGTCCGGGAGGCCGTTGGCCGCGGCCAGCCACCGCAGGTGGTTGCGCCCGCTGCGGCCGGGGTGGCGCCAGGTGGCGTCCAGCATCGCGCCGACCGTCCTGAGTGGATCTTTCAGCCGGCGGTACGGGACGCCGTCGACGAGCACCGTGCCCGCGTCCGGGGTGTCGAGGCCGAGGACCAGGCGCATGGTCGTGGACTTGCCCGCCCCGTTCGGGCCGAGGAACCCGGTGACGCGGCCTGCGTGCGCGGTGAACGTCAGCTGGTCGACCGCGGTCGTCGCGCCGTAGCGCTTGGTCAGTGCGTTCGCTTCGATCATGGGCTCCCCTTCCGTGCAGGAGCCTAGCGGGAAAGGGAAATCCGGGTCGCCCCCCGACAGCGCGACCCGGATTCCCCTTTTTCCCCTTTTCCCCTGTTTCTTCCCCTCAGGCGTCCCGCTTCTTCGCGACCCCGAGCGCGACGAGCAGGAACACGATCGCAACCCCGGCGAAGTAGGCCAGCGCCCAGCCCGGGCTCAGCGGCGAGTCCGACGGCGACGGGCCCTCGGCGCCCGCACCGCCCAGGAACTTCCTCGCCGCGTTGAACGGCAGCCACTCGTGGATGTGGTGCCCGATCTTCGGGATCAGCGACACCAGGTCCTCGACGGCCAGGTAGTAGATGAGCAGCAGGGCGATGGCGCCGGCACTGTGCCGGATCAGGACACCGATCGCCACGGCGAGCACGGCGCTGATCGCGAACACCGGCCCGAGCCCGGCGACGTTCATCCAGTCCTGCGCGGTGTGCAGGCCGAGGTTGTCCTTCGGGCGCAGCACCATGCCGAGGCCCAGTGCGCCGAACGCGGCGATCTCGCCGATGACCAGCCCGACGAGCGCGACGACGACCGCCTTCGAGACCAGGGCGGGCGAGCGGTGCGGCACGGCCTGGAACGTCGTGCGGATGGTGTTGAACCGGTATTCGGTGGTCACCGAGAGCGCGGCGAGCACCATGACGACGGCGATGCCGAACTGGGTGCCGCCGAAGAGGGTGGCGGAGGTGGTGAGCGGGACGTCGGCCGACGTCGCGCTCGCCATGATGGCGGCGAAGCCGACCGAGAGGCCGACGGCGATGAGCGCACACCACCACGGTGAGCGGGTGCTGAAGAGCTTGATGCGTTCGACCGCGAGCAGGTTCATGATCTTCGTTTCCCCGGTTACTTGGCTGCGGACTCGAGCACGTGCTGCGCCTCGGCGTCGAGGCCGGTGTGGTACTCGACGGAGTCGCCGGTGATCTGCATGAAGGCCTGCTCGAGCGAGCCGGTCTGCGGGCTCAGCTCGTGCAGCACGATCCGGTTGGCGGCGGCGAGTTCGCCGATCCCGTCGCTGTCCATTCCGGACACGACGAGCGCGTTCGGCTCCTCGGCGACCCCGGCGCCGGCCCGCTGCAGGGCGGCACGGAGTTCGGCGAGCTGCGGCGAGCGCACCTTGACCGTGTTCTCCGCCGCGCGGGCGACGAAGTCCTCGGTCGAGGACTGGGAGATCAGCTGTCCCTTGCCGATCACCACGAGGTTGCTCGCGGTCAGCGCCATCTCCGAAAGCAGGTGGCTGGACACGAAGACGGTGCGGCCTTCGTCGGCAAGGCGGTGCATGAACTTCCGGATCCAGAGGATGCCCTCGGGGTCGAGGCCGTTGACCGGCTCGTCGAAGAGCAGCACCTCGGGGTCGCCGAGCAGGGCGGCCGCGATGCCGAGCCGCTGCGACATGCCGAGCGAGAACCCGCCCGCCCGCTTGTTGGCGACGCTGGTCAGGCCGACGATCTCGAGCACCTCGTCGACGCGGGAGGCCGGGATGCGGTTGGACTTCGCCATCCACAGCAGGTGGGCGCGCGCCGAGCGGTTGGGGTGCACCCACTTCGCGTCGAGCAGCGCGCCGACGGTGCGCAGCGGCTCCTTGAGGTCGTGGTATTTCTTGCCCCCGATGGTGACCTGCCCGCTGGTCGGGTTGTCCAGGCCCAGGATCATGCGCATGGTGGTGGACTTGCCCGCCCCGTTCGGGCCGAGGAAGCCGGTGACCTGGCCGGCGGAGACGGAGAACGACAGGTTGTTCACCGCCAGCGTGGTTCCGTACCGTTTGGTGAGGCCGGTTGCCTCGATCATGGCTGCTCCTCTTCCGCCCCTCGCTTACGACGTGTTCATCGTCGCGGGTGGAGGCCGGTTCCCGCGTCACCCTGCAGACCGAACCGCGCCCCCTACCTGAGTAGTACCTTGCTGGCTCTTCGGCCGATGCGCGATCCGTGATGACCCTGAGTCGACCCTGATTCGCCATAGTTAATGAACTGTGGTTCAATAACTGGGTGGCCCGGCCGAAGAGCATCACCGACGAACGGCTGCTGGCGGCCGCGGAGACCGTGATCGGCCGCTGTGGCCCGGGATTCACGCTGGCGCAGGTGGCCGCGGAGGCCGGGGTCTCGGTCGGCACGGTCGGGCAGCGGTTCGGCTCGAAGAGCGGCCTGCTGCAGGCGATGAGCCGCCGGGCCACGCGGCTGGCGGTCGAGTCGATGCGGGAGTGCGCCGCGCGGGCGGACGACCCGGTCGACGGCCTGCGTGCCGCGGCGGTGGCGGTCTACGCGGGGCTCGGCGACGCCGAAGAGGCGGCGAACCACCTGGGCCAGCTCGGCGTGGACATCGGCGACCCGGTGCTGCGGGCGCTGCTGGGCGAGCACTTCACGGCGGTCGAGGAGGAACTGCGGCGGCTCGTGCGCGCGGCGGCGCCTTCGCTGCCGTACGCCCCGAGCGTGCCGCGCGCGGCACGGGCGGTGCTCGGCGTGCTCAACGGAGTGGCTCTGGACTGGTCGATCCGGCCGCACGGGCGGCTGGCCGACCGGCTGGCGGAGGACGTCGACGCGGTGCTGACCGCGTGGCGCGGACAGGAGGACGGATGAGTTTGCGGGGCAAGGTCGCGGTGGTCACCGGGGCGACCAGGGGCTGCGGGCGGGCGATCGCGGTGGAACTGGGCCGCGCGGGCGCGACGGTGTACGTCACCGGCCGCACGACCCGGGAGTCGAAGTCCCCGATGGGACGCCCGGAAACGATCGAAGAGACCGGCGAGCTGGTCGAGGCGGCGGGCGGCAAGGCGGTCGTCGTCCGCTGCGACTTCACCGACGTGTCCGATGTGGACGCACTGAACGCCCGCATCGAGTCCGAAGTGGACGGAATCGACATCCTGGTCGACGACGTCTGGGGCGGCGACATGTACGCGATGTTCGACGCGCCGTACTGGGAGACGCCGCTGGAGGACGCGCTGAAGCTGACGCACAACGCGCTGGACACGCACCTGATCGCGCTGCACCGCCTGCTGCCGCTGGTGGTCGCCCGCCGCGGCCTGGTCCTGGAGGTGACCGACGGCGACAACGACGACTACGTCGGCGCGGGCCTGCCGTACTACCTGGCGAAGTGCGGCATCCGCGCGCTCGGCCGGGCACTGGGCGCCGAGCTGAAGAAGGACGGCAGCGTCGGCCTCGCGGTGACCCCGGGCTTCCTGCGGTCGGAGTCGATGCTCGACCACTTCGAGGTCACCGAGGACACCTGGCGCGACGCGGTCGGCAAGACGGCCCCGGACGACTTCAAGATCTCCGAGACGCCGTACCTGCTGGCCCGCGGCGTCGCGGCCCTGGCACAGGACCCGGACGTCGCCCGCTTCGCCGGGCGGACGCTGGCCTCCTGGACGCTGATGAAGGAGTACGGCTACACGGACATCGACGGCGACCGCCCGGACTTCGGCCGCTGGCTCACCGAGGTCCGCCAGGCAGGCAAGGACCCGGCAACCACCCCGCCGGACGCCTTCCGCTGACCGGGGCCCCAAACGCCCCCAATGTGGCGTTCGCTGCGTCAGACGCACCCAAGGCGAACGGCCAATTGGTGACCTACTCCCCGACGGGCAGGGCGCAGGCCCGGCGCGGCCGGGGAGTGGCTCACCCCAGCGTCCTGAATGACTCATTCAGGACCTCCGAAGACCTGAATGAGTCATTCAAGACACCGCACCACCCTCCGACCGCACGCCGGACCACGGTTCCCGCGAAAACGTAGGTCAGCAAAGGTGGTCCGCCAGGCAGGCAAGGACCCGGCAACCACCCCGCCGGACGACTTCCGCTGAGCTTCGAACTCAGGCGAGGCCGGGGCGGGCGAGGCCGGTTTCGTAGGCCAGCACGACCGCCTGCACCCGGTCCCGCAGTTCCAGCTTCGCCAGGATCCGCCCGACGTGTGTCTTCACCGTCGCCTCCGAGAGGAACAGTGCCTCGGCGATCTCCAGGTTCGACATGCCCTTGGCGATCAGCACCAGGACTTCGCGCTCGCGGTCGGTCAGGACGTCCAGCTCGGTGGTGTCCCGCAGCGGTGAGCCGCCGGCGCCGACGAACCGGTCGAGCAGCCGGCGGGTCACCGACGGGGACACCACCGCGTCGCCCGAGGCCACCGCGCGCAGCGCCGAAACCAGGTGGTCGGGCTGGGTGTCCTTGAGCAGGAACCCGCTCGCCCCGCCCTGCAAGGCCGAATAGACGTACTCGTCGAGGTCGAACGTCGTCATCACCAGGACGCGCGCGGTGCCGGCCGCGACGATCCGCTTGGTCGCCTCGACGCCGTCGAGGACCGGCATCCGGACGTCCATCAGCACGACGTCGGGGCGCAGCCGCTCGGCCAGCTCGACCGCCTGCGCGCCGTCGCCCGCTTCGCCGACGACGTCGATGTCGGCCTGGGCGCCCAGCACCATCCGGAAGCCGACGCGCATCAGCTCCTGGTCGTCGACCACCACCACACGGATCACTTGTCCAACCTAACCGGCAGGGCCGCGCGGACCTGCCACCCACCGGCCGGAGCCGGGCCTGCTTCCAACGTCCCGCCGTACACGTGCGCCCGCTCGCGCATGCCGATCAGCCCGTTGCCGCCCGGCAGGCGCGGGTCGTGCGCCGCGGTCAGCTGCGGGACGCGGCCGCCGCCGTCGTCGGACACCCGGACCTCCACCAGGTCGCCCGTGCGGTGCACCTGCACCGCCGCGGTCGCGCCGCGACCGGCGTGCTTGAGCGTGTTGGTCAGCGACTCCTGCACGATCCGGTACACCCCGAGCGAAACGCCGGCGGGCAGTTCGCCCAGCTCGCCGAGCTCCAGCTCCACCGGCACCCCGGCCGCGCGCATCCGCTCGCAGAGGTCGGCGAGGGCGTGCGCGTCCGGCTGCGGGACGCGCGGCTCGCCGTCGGCGTCGTCGCTGCGCAGGACGTCCAGCAGCCGCCGCAGCTCGCCCAGCGCTCCGCGGCCGGTCTCGGAAATCGTCTGCAGGGCGCGCCGGGCGAGGTCGGGGTTGCTCTCGATCGCGTACGACGCCCCGTCGGCCTGGACCACCATCACGCTCACCGCGTGCGCGACGACGTCGTGCAGCTCACGCGCGATCCGGCCGCGTTCCTCGGCCACCGCGATCCGGGTGGCCTGGTCCCGTTCGGTTTCGAGCAGGTGCAACCTGGCCTCCACTTCCACGTCGTAGGCGCGCCGGGCGCCGACGAACTCGCCGAGCGTCCAGCAGAGGGCGATGCCGAAGGCGAGGAACAGCGCCGAGACGAGCAGATCGGCCGGGTCCAGCGACAGCTGCACAGCCGAGGCGACGATCACCGCGCCGACGTACAGCAGTCCCTGCCGCCGCCCGGCGTAGACGACGACCGAGTAGATGCTCATCGCCAGCGCGGCGACGCTGGCGACGCCGACCATCAGCGTCGCGTGCACGACGCCGATCACCAGCACGCAGTAGGCCGACCACAGCGGCGACCTCCGCCGGAACACCAGCGGCGCGACCATCGCGACGTTCATCGGCACGGCGACGTACCAGGGGGGCAGCTCCGGCGCGTCGGACAGGCTGTCCGCGGCGAGCAGCGTCAGGTCGAACAGGCCGAGCAGGACGGCGAGCACCGTGTCGCCCGCCATGGGGTGGGCACGCATCCAGAGACTCAGCCGTCGCACCCGACAAACACTAGGTCCCGAGGTGGAGCCCGCGCGTCGGCCGGCAGTACCACCTTCGGTGCGACCTCGGGATGAGCCGCATGGCACGATTCACCGGGGTTCGTCCGTACGAGCGGGGAGGGCTGGGGGCCGTGACGTCACCGGAGCAGGGCCGGCTCGCGGGTCCGCTGTCGATGTCGGTGGCCAACCTGTGCCACCGCCTGCAGCCGCAGGTCTCCGCGCGCACCGCCGCCGGGTTCGCCGAGGTGCTGCGCCGGCTTGGCGCGCCGCTGCAGGTCGCCGTGGCCGGCCGGATCAAGTCGGGCAAGTCGACGCTGGTCAACGCGCTGATCGGACGCCGGGTCGCGCCGACCGACATCGGCGAGTGCACGCGGCTGGTGACCCGGTTCCAGTACGGCACGGTCGACCGGGTCGAGATCGTCTTCACCGACGGCCGCAAGCAGGTGCTGCCGTTCGCCGCCGACGGGATGATCCCGGCCGAGCTGGGTGTCGACATCGAGCAGGTGTCGCACATCGAGGCGTACCTGACGAACGCCGTGCTGCAGGGCATGACGGTGATCGACACCCCGGGCCTCGGCTCGCTCGACGCCGCGTCGGTGTCGCGGACCGAGCAGCTGCTGGGCGCGGCCAAGCACCGCAAGGACGAGGACGAGGACGAAGCGGGCTCCGACGAGCTGGACGACACTTCGCGCAACGCCGTCGCCGGAGCCGAAGCCGTCCTGTACGTCGTCACGCAGGGCGTCCGCGCCGACGACCAGCAGGCCCTCGCCGCGTTCACCGCGGCCACGGCGAGCCGCGAGGCGGGCCCGGTCAACGCGATCGCCGTGCTCAACAAGGCCGACACCATCGCGCCCGAGTCCGTCGAGGGCTCCGGCGGGGACGTCTGGAAGGCCGCGACGCTGCTGGCCGAGAAGCAGGCTTCGACGTTGAAGCCGCGCGTCGCCGACGTGCTGCCGGTGATCGGGCTGATCGCCGAGTCCGCCGAGTCGGGCGGCTTCACCTCCGCGGACGCCGAGGCCCTGCGGCAGCTGGCCGAGCTCGACGACGACGTCCTGCAGACCATGCTGATCTCCGCGGACATCTTCACCAGCTGGGAGTGCGACGTCCCGGCGGGCACCCGGCTGCGGCTGCTGGAGAAGCTCGACCTGTTCGGCATCTCGCACGCCGTCGAGGCGATCCGCAAGGAACCGGAGATCACGGCGGGTGCGCTGCGGCGTTCGCTGCTCGACGCGTCCGGGCTCGAAGCCGTCCGGCAGCGGCTGGCGGTGGTGTTCGCCGCCCGCGCCGACGGCATCAAGGCGGCCGCCGCGCTCGCGTCGGTCACCGCGCTCGCGCACGCCTCGAGCGACCCTGGCGAACGCCAGCGCGTCCACGACGCCATCGAGGTGCTGCTGGCCAAGCCGGAGGCCCACCAGCTGCGGCTGCTCGAAGCGCTGACGCTGGTCGCCTCCGGCGCGGTCGACATGCCCGACGACCTGGTCGAAGAGGTGCTGCGGGTGGGCAGCAACGCCGACATCGGCGCCCAGCTCGGCAAGCCGGGCGCACCGCGGGCGGAGCTGGCCGCGCACGCGCTCGAACGCGCGGGCTGGTGGCGGTCCTTCGCCTCCTTCGGGGCGACGCCGGCGCAGAGCCGCGTCGCGCACGTCGTGCACCGGGCGTACTTCTTGATGTGGCAACAGGTCCGCGAAGCCTGAGTTTGTTTCTGCTTGCCGAATCCGGCTGGCCATCCGGGTTTCCCGCGTACTGTGAAAACGTGCGACTGGAAAACACGACATCCTGGCGAGCGGGCTGGAGCAGCGAGAACGAGGTCGACGTCGCGCTGTACATCCGTGACGCCCTGGCCCTGTCCGTTTCCGAGGGACAGGTGCTGCCGCCGGTGGAGCCGCAGGTGCCGGTGCACGTCCCGCCGGAGGTCGACCGCGCGGCCGTCCAGGCGCAGTGGGCCGACTGGTGGGTCGACCTGCTGGCCTTCCTCCGCCATCGCGAGGACCCGGACCCGCGCAGCCCCCGCACCCGTTACGGCAGGCCCGCGCTCGCGCAGGGCTCGGCGATGCGGAAGGCGATCGAGGCCTTCGGCCCGGCCGCGGCCCGCCACTTCGCCAACGCCCGCGGGCCCGCGCTGCGCGGCGGGAGCGAGCCGGCGGGCGGGACGCCGTGGGCGCCCGGCTTCTACCGCCGCCAGATCGTGGCCGGTGAGCGGCTCGGCCAGCTGGTGCGCGAGGCCGAGGTCCAGCGGGGGCGGCGGGCGTACCCGTTCCGGCTGAACGTCATCGAGATCTCGGTCGCCGGGTCGATCTGGCTGCGCACGGCCGAGGACCAGCTGCTGGTCTCCTCCCGTCTGGCCGAGGACGGCCCGGCGCTGGAGGCCCTGCTCCGCGAGGTGATCGACGAGCTGGTCTGAGCACCCGGCTTTCATAAACCGAGCGCGCGGTCTGATAATAGGCGGCATGGAGACGACCGTCGACGAGCCGTCGTGGCTGCGCACCGGGTCCTGGATCGGCTGCCCCCTGCTCGGCGGCGGCATCGGCGTGGCGGCCTGGGCCCTCGCCGCCTGGATCAGCGGCCTGCCCGCATTCCCCTTCCAGGGTGTGTTCAAGGTGCTGACCACGCTCCCCCAGCCCTGGGCGACGCTCTCCGCGGTCGGCGGCGGGCTGGTGCTCGGCCTGGCGTTCGCCGCGATCTGGGCCCACGAACGCCTGGTCGTCACGGTGTCGCCGACCCGCGTCACGCTGGTCCGCGGTGACCGGACCCGCCGCATCGAGGCCGACCTCGAAGCCGTCTACCTCGACGGCAAGGAGCTGGTCCTGCGCACCACCGACGGCCGGGAGATCGCCCGCGAGAAGACCGACCTCAAGAACCACGAGCTGGCGCCCGCCTTCGCCGAGCACGGCTATCCGTGGCAGGACGAGCCGCCGGTCGAGCGATGAGGACGGTCGACCCGGTCAAGCACGCGGCCAAGCGCCGCGCGATCGTCGACGCCGCCGCCGGGTGCTTCGCCGAGAAGGGCTTCGAACGGACGACGACCGCGGACCTCTGCCGTGCGGCGGGCATCAGCTCCGGCAGCCTCTTCCACTACTTCCCCAGCAAGCGCGCGGTGTTCACGGCGATCTTCACCGACGACGCCGCCGAGACGGCAGGCCGGCTCGAAGCCGCGGCGCAGACCGATGACCCGCTCGCGGCGCTGCTCGACGTCGTCACCGAGCTGGCGGCCCAGCTCGCGCACCCGGCGATCGCCCGGCTCGTCCTGGAGGCCGCCGCACAGGCCGCCCGCGACGACGAGTTCGCCGAGCTGATCCGGCGCAATGACGGCGCGCTGCGGGACGGGCTGGCCGTCCTGGTCACCCGCGCCGCCGACGCCGGGCTGATCGACCCCGGTGCCGCGCCGCGGGCGGTCGCCGGCTGGCTCGCCGGCCTGATCGACGCGATGATTTCGCGGGTCAGCCTGGACCCGGACCTCGATCTGGAGGCGGAACTGGGGATCCTCCGGACGATCCTGATCCGGTTCCTTCGCCCGGTTCCGGCTCCGGACGGCGGCTGAATACGGTTCACTGTCGGCATGGCATGGTTTCGCAAGGAGGGAACCGGCGGCGGCGCGGCCGCGTCGGACACCGATGTGCACCCCTTGCAGCAGCAGGCAGCCGCCACCGACCTGGAGCGCGCGCTCGCCGACCGCCAGGCGCTGATCCAGATGTGTCTCTACGCGCTGGACCGCGCCCGCAGCGGCGGCGTGGTCGAACGCCTGGAGGAAGGGCTGGCCGCGATCGGCGTCCATGCCCTGCGGCCCGACGGCGAGCGGTTCGACCCGGCCCGGCACGAGGCGGGCGGCGCGGTCCCGACCGACGACCCGGCGCTCGACGGCATCGTGGCGGAAACCGAGGTCACCGGCTTCGCCGACCACGACCGCCTGCTGCGGGCCCCGATCGTCACCGTCTACGCGAAGAAGAACCCGTGAGCGCACCCACCGCGCCGAGCCTGCCCGCGCAGGTCGCGGCGGCGCGAGACCAGCTGCTGGCCGTCGTCCGCGACGCCGACCCGGACGCCGCCAGGTGGGTCGAGGACATCCGGAAGGCCCGGCCGAAGAAGCCGTCCGTCGTGGTCGTCGGCGAGACCAACCGCGGGAAGAGTTCCCTGGTCAACGCGCTGCTCGCGCGCCCGGGACTGTCGCCGGTGGACGCCGACGTCGCCACCGCGACCTACCTCGTCTTCGACCACGCCGAGGCGTGGGGCGCGCAGGCCTGCTACCCGGGCCAGCTGGCGCCGGTGCCGATCGACCTCGGCCAGCTGATCAACTGGGTGTCCGCCGCGCACGAGCTGCCGCCGGGCCAGATCCCGCCGCGGTACGTCGAGGTCACCGGGCCGGTGCCGCTGCTGGAACGGCTGTCGCTGGTGGACACCCCCGGCGTCGGCGGGCTCGACTCGATGCACGGCGAGCTGGCCAAGGAGGCCGCCGCGGGCGCGACCGCGCTGCTGTTCGTCGTCGACGCCTCGGCGCCGTTCACCTCGACCGAGCTGCAGTTCCTGCGTGACGTCGGCGAGCGCGTCGAGACCGTGGTCTTCGCCCTGACCAAGGTGGACATGTTCCGCGGCTGGCGCGAGGTCATGGAGGCCGACCGGCAGCTGCTGGCCGAGCACGCGCCCCGGTTCGCCGACGCGGTGTTCCACCCGGTGTCGGCGCGGATGTTCGAGACGGCGGCGAAGGCGCCCAACGAGCAGATGGCCGCCATGCTGCGCGAGAAGTCCGGCGTCGCCGCGATCCAGACGGCGTTGCAGGAGCTGCTCGTCGGCCGGTCGGCGATGCTCGGCGAAGCGAACACGCTGCGCGCGCTGTCCAGCGCGCTGGGCGAGCTGAAGGCGAAGCTGCAGGCCGAGAGCCGGGCGCTGTCGGCGGGCGAGGCCGAAGCCGAGCAGCTGCGCGAACGCCGTGACCAGCTGCAGGCCGAACGCCGGTCGTCGACCCGCGGCTGGCAGCTCAAGCTGCGCGGCGAGATCCAGCGCACCCGCGTCGAGGTCGGGCACGAGAGCAGCAGGCAGATGCGGGACGCGCAGACCCACTTCCGCCAGCTGATCGACGCGGCCAAGCGCGAGGAGCTGGCCGCGCTGCCGCAGCAGGTCGACCTCGCGCTGCAGACGACGTCGCAGCGGATCTCGATGCTGCTGTCCCAGCGCCTGAACCAGGTCACCAACGTCTCGCTGTCGGAGCTGTTCTCCCCCGAGGAGCTGGACGTCATCCGCGCGCAGTTCGCCCGCGCGGGCGGCCCGCCGGTGGTGCTGCGCCCGCCGGACAAGAAGCCGCCGACGGCCGAGGACAAGCTGCTCGTCTTCATGGGCATCTCCGGCGGGGTCGGCGCGGGCAAGGTCGCCGCGCTGCCGCTGGCGGGCGTCGCGATCCTCAACCCGGTCGTGCTGCCCGCGACGATCATCATCGGCCTCGGCGCCGGCTGGTGGATGGCCCGCACGCGCAAGCACGCGGCCGACAAGCAGCACATGAAGCAGTGGCTGGTCGAGGCCATCGCCGACGCCCGTTCGACGCTCGACCAGCTCGTCGCCGAGCAGCTCATCGAGGCCGAGCAGCAGCTGTCGATGGCACTGGACGAGGCACTGGGCCGCCGCATCGACGCCATCGAGGCCGAGATGAAGGAAGTCGACAAGACGATCAAGATGGGCGCCCAGGAACGCGCCAAGAAGATCGCCGTCGTCTCGAAGCGGCTGAAGGAGGTCAGCGACGGCCGCGAGCGCGCCGAGGCCTTCCTGACCCGGATCCGGGCCCTGCGGGACAAGACCGCCTGATCACCGGGTGGTCCGGTTGTGGAGCGGAACCGAACCGGCCTACGGTGAGTCATATCCTCGGACAGCAGGTCAGAGCGTTTCGAAGGGGGAAGTCCCATGTGGGTCGACGAGAGTGGCGGCAGCGACACCGACGCGAGCAGCCCGGACGCGATGACCGTCCACGTCGACGGCCAGGAGTACCAGGCCGAGGTCAACTACGACGTGAACGAGGACGGCGTCAACGACACCGCGATCGTCGAGCACGAGGACGGCACGGCCCAGGCCTTCATCGACACCGACCACGACGGCCAGGCCGACCACTACGCCGTGCTGGACGAGACCGGGCACGTCGTCGAGCAGGCGGTCTACGACGAGGCCAGCGGCCAGTGGGTCGAGGACGGCTCCGGCGGCGGCCACGACCACTCCGACACCGGCGGCCGCGACGACAGCTCGGGCGGGCACATCCACGCCGACCTGCCGGACGGCGAGGTCGACGCGGGGGTCGCGACCATCGACACCGACCACGACGGCCACAACGACACCGCGATCGTCGAGACGAAGAGCGGCGGCACGATCGCCTTCACCGACAAGGACGGCGACGGCGAAGCGGACATCGCGGTGCAGACCGAAGCGGACGGCACCACCACGACGTTCGAGCACTCCGGCCCCGGCCAGTGGACCGAAGTCTCCAGTGGACTGATGGACTCCGGCTCGGACGGCGACCCGGCGTCCGACGCCGCCTGGGGCGAGGCAGGCACGCAGACGCTGGAAGGCGTCGCGCGCATCGACTCCGGCACGGGACAGTGGATTTCGCCGAACTGACGTGACCTGCGTCATAGTTTGAAAGCCCGGGACGGCCGTCCCGGGCTTTCTTCATGTCTTCAATGAAAACAAGCAGGTCACGGGTGTGACCCCACACACCGGAAGATTTTCAGCGAATGGCCCGATCCGGTGATGTCTGAATCGATTCCCTTATCGTTCTTGTGAGAGAACGTACACGTCAGCCCTCGGTTACCGGCCGGTCATGCGGCTACTCTCAGGGAATCCCAAACACCGCACACCGGTTCGCCAAGCCGGTGTGCGAAGCCATTCGGTCGCCGGCAATGAGGCCCGCTCCGGAACACGGTCGTTCCGGCGTGGGCTCTTTTGTCGTCGGAAGTCAGGAGTAGAGATGACCGCAGTCGCCATCCCCGGACTGGACACAGCGCCGACGACGCACAGTGGCGTGCTGTCCTTCGTCCGGGAGGTCGCCGAACTGACCACCCCGGACCGCGTGGTGTGGGTCGACGGGTCTGACGAGGAAGCCGCCCGGATCAACCAGGAGCTGGTCGAAGCGGGCACGTTCGTGCAGCTCAAGTCGAAGCCGAACTCCTTCTGGGCCACTTCCGACCCGAACGACGTCGCGCGCGTGGAGGACCGGACCTTCATCTGTTCGGAGCGTCCCGAGGACGCCGGTCCGACCAACAACTGGATGGACCCGGCCGAGATGAAGGCCACCATGACCGAGCTCTTCCGGGGCTCGATGCGCGGCCGCACGATGTACGTCATCCCCTTCTGCATGGGCCCGCTCGGCGACGAGAATCCCAAGCTGGGCATTGAAATCACCGATTTCGCCTACGTTGTCGCTTCGATGCGCGTGATGACCCGCGCTGGCAAGGCCGCGCTCGAGAAGTTCATCGCGCCGGACGGCACCGAGCGCGAATTCGTGCCCGCGCTGCACTCGGTCGGCAAGCCGCTCGAGCCGGGCGAGAAGGACGTTTCCTGGCCCTGCAACGAAACGAAGTACATTTCGCACTTCCCCGAGGAGCGCGAGATCTGGAGCTACGGCTCGGGGTACGGCGGCAACTCCCTGCTGGGCAAGAAGTGCTACTCGCTGCGCATCGCCTCGGTGATGGCGCGCGACGAGGGCTGGCTCGCCGAGCACATGCTGATCCTCAAGCTGATCTCGCCCGAGAACAAGGTCCACTACGTCGCCGCGGCCTTCCCGAGCGCCTGCGGCAAGACCAACCTCGCCATGCTGCAGCCGACCATCCCGGGCTGGCGCGCGGAGACCCTGGGCGACGACATCGCCTGGATGCGCTTCGGCGAGGACGGCCGCCTGTACGCGGTGAACCCCGAGTTCGGCTTCTTCGGCGTCGCGCCGGGCACCGACTGGCACACCAACCCGAACGCGATGCGCACGATCGAGAAGGGCAACACGGTCTTCACGAACGTCGCACTGACCGACGACGGCGACATCTGGTGGGAGGGCATGGAGAACAAGCCCGCCCACGCGACGTCGTGGAAACACCAGGACTGGACGCCGGACTCGGACGAGAAGGCCGCCCACCCGAACTCGCGCTACTGCACCCCGATGTCGCAGTGCCCGATCCTCGCGCCGGAGTGGGACGACCCGAAGGGCGTGCCGATCTCGGCGATCCTGTTCGGCGGCCGCCGCAAGACCACGGTCCCGCTGGTGAACGAGGCCCGCGACTGGCAGCACGGCGTGTTCATGGGCGCCACCATGTCGTCGGAGACGACGGCCGCCGCGGCGGGCGCGGTCGGCAACGTCCGCCGCGACCCGATGGCGATGCTGCCGTTCCTCGGCTACCACGCCGGTGACTACTTCAAGCACTGGCTGAACCTCGGCAAGAACGCCGACGCGACCAAGCTGCCGAAGATCTTCTACGTCAACTGGTTCCGCCGCGGCGACGACGGCCGTTTCCTGTGGCCGGGCTTCGGCGAGAACTCGCGGATCCTCAAGTGGGTCATCGAGCGGGTCGAGGGCCGCGGCAACGCCGTCGAGACGCCGATCGGCTTCGTGCCGCGTGCCGAGGACCTCGACACCGAGGGCCTCACCGAGCCGATCGAGGACATCCAGGCCGCCCTCGACGTCAAGCCCGAGGAGTGGCGCGAGGAGCTGCCGCTGATCGAGGAGTGGTTCGAGAAGATCGGCGACAAGGTCCCGACGTCGCTGCGTGACGAGCTGGACGCGCTGGCCCAGCGCCTCGCGTAAGGCTCCCCAGCAGGAGGGGACGGCTCCCGGCCGCATCCGGGAGCCGTCCCCTTCTTCCATTCCGGGTAGGTTCGGGACATGAGACCGTTCCGCTTCGGGGTGGCGATGTACGTGCCCGGCTCGCGGGACGAGTGGGTGGCGAAGTGCCGTCGGGCCGAGGAGCTCGGCTACGACGTCGTCGGCGTGGTCGACCACCTCGGGCGGGTCGCGCCGGTACCCGCCCTCCTGCTCGCCGCCGAGGCCACCGAGCGGATCCGGCTGAACACCTACGTCCTCAACGCGAGCTTCCACAACCCGGTGGTCCTGACCCGCGACCTCGCCGCGCTCCACGACTTCACCGGCGGCCGGGTGGAGATCGGGATCGGTGCCGGGTACGTCCGCGAGGAGTTCGAAGCCGCCGGGATCGGCTGGGGCACACCCGGCCGCCGGTTCGGCAGGCTCGTCGACGTCGTCACCGAATTCGAGCGCGTGTTCGCCGACCGGCCGCGGCCGCCGCTGCTGCTCGGCGGCCGCGGCGACCGGATGCTGACCTTCGCCGCCGCGCACGCCGACACCATCGCCCTGACCGGCACGGCGCCCGGCGCGGCCGAGGGTCGGCTGGCACTGGCCGATTCCGCCGCACTGGCCGAGCGGGCCGGCTTCGTGCGGCGGGTGCTGGACGGCCGGGACGCCGAGCTGAACCTGATGGTCCACTTCGTCCGGATCACCGGCGACCGGCGGGCGGCGCTCGAAACGGCCCACCGGCTGGTGCCGCACCTCGGCGTCGAGCAGCTCGGCGAGCTGGCCACGGTCTTGGCAGGCTCGGCGGAAGCGGTGGCCGAGCAGCTGGTGCGCACCCGCGAAACCCTCGGCGTCAGCTACTTCACGGTGCTCGAAGACGACCTGGAGCGGCTGGCCCCGGTCATCGGGAAACTCCGCTGAGTACCTTGGTCGTATGACTGGGGACTTCCGCTTCGGGATCAACATGCTCGTGCCGGACAGCCGTGGCGCGTGGACGGACAAGTGCCGCAAGGCCGAGGATCTCGGCTTCGACGTGCTGTCCGCGGCCGACCACCTCGGGATGGCGCCGCCGTTTCCCGCGCTCGTGCTCGCCGGCGCGGTCACCGAGCGCGTCAAGCTCAACACCTTCGTGCTGAACGCGCCGTTCTACAACCCGGTGCTGCTCGCCCGCGACGTCACGGGCACCGACCAGTTCACCGACGGACGGCTGGAGCTGGGCCTGGGCGCAGGGTACGTCAAGGAGGAGTTCGAGGCCGCCGGGATGCCGTTCCCGGCCGCCCGCGAGCGCGTCGACCAACTCGAACGCACCATCCACGAACTCAAGCGGCTGTACGCCGATCCGGACCACAAGCCCGCGCCGGTCCGGCCCGGGGGCCCGCCGCTGCTGCTCGGCGGGCGCGGCGACCGGATGCTCGGGCTGGCCGTCGAGCACGCCGACATCATCGGCTTCACCGGGACCACGAAGACGCCGGACGGCGCGCCGCTGGCCGGGGCGACCGTCGAGGAGATCGACGAGCGGGTGGCCTTCGTCCGGGCGAAGCTCGGCGCGCGGGCGTCCGAAGTGGAGTTCAACCTGCTGTGCCAGTTCGTGAAGGTGACGAACGACCGGGCGGCGGGACTGGCCGAGGTCGCCGAGCTCGCCGGCGGACGGCGGACCGTCGAGCAGCTCGCCGAGCTGCCGACCGTGCTCGTCGGCACGGCGGCCCAGATCGCCGACCAGCTCCGCGGCCACCGCGAGCGGTTCGGCTTCACCTACTTCACGATCCTGGAGCCGTTCCTCGACGAGTTCGCTCCCGTGCTCGAAGAACTCAAGTGATCGACGCGAAGGCGATCGGTGTCCGGGCCGGCGAACACTGGCTGTTCGACGACCTGGACTTCGCCGTCGGCCCCGGCGAATGCGCCGCGATCGTCGGGCCGAACGGCGTCGGCAAGTCGACCCTGATGCGGTGCTTCTACGGCATGCAGAAACCGCAGCGGGGCCGCGTGCTGGTGGACGGCCGGGTGCCGGACGAGCGGGACGTCGAGTTCCGCCGCAAGGTGTCCGTGCTGTTCGACGACTCCGACTTCTTCGCCGAGCTGACGCCGTTGCAGCACCTGGAACTGCTGTCCGGCTCCTTCGGTGCCGACCTCGGCGACCACGAGGAACTGCTGCGCGACGCGGGTCTCGGCGAGCGCATGCGCGTGACGGCCGGGCACTTCTCCGCGGGCCAGCGCCGCCGCCTGCTGCTGTTGGGCGTCACCGCCCGGCCGCACCGGCTCCTGCTGCTCGACGAGCCGGAGCGGGCGCTGGACACGGCGGGCAAGGAGTGGCTGGTCGAGGTGATCGCCCGGTCGACGGCGGCGGGCGCGGCGGTCGTGGTGGCCACCCACCACCCGCCGCTGCTGGACGCCGCGGACAGCGTGCTCGAACTGTGGTGACCCTGACCCCTCGCCGGATGCGGATCCCGGGCCGCAAGCGGTTCGGCGGGATCTTCAGCGGCGACACCGCGACGTTCGTCTTCCTGTTCGGCTTCGGGTTCCTGTTCACCGCGTTCTTCCACGTCGACGGCTGGCGTCCCGCGCTCTACGGGTCGTCCACTGTGGACTTCCCCGCCGTGCTCGGCCTGCTGACGCTGTGCTGCGCGGTCGGCTGGCGCGGGCTGCTGCGCCGCGGGTTCGCCTGGGTCGAACCGGCGGAGCTGACCTGGCTCGACTTCGCGCCGGTGGATCGCGGCCGCGTCGTCACGCTGCGGCTGCTCGGCGCCTGGACCGGCGTGGTCGCGGTGACCGGCTACCTGGCGGCGCTGCTGCTCGCCGTCGGCGGCGCGGGGCTCGACCAGTGGCGGGCGGCGGTCGCGATCGTCGCGGCGACCGCGGTCGCCGCGTTCGCCACCGCGCGCCGGACGTCCCTGCGGCCGGACGCGCTCGGCCCGCTCGCACTGGCGGTGCTCGGGCTGGCGATCGCCGCGCTCGGCCTCGGTCCGGACACCGTCCAGCTCGTCGCGGCCGTGGTGCTGGTCGCGGCGCTGCCGCTGGCGTTCGGCGGCGAGCCGGTCTCGCGGTCCGGCCGCGCGGCGCTGCTCGCCGGGTGGGACGGCCGGGTGCTGCGCTCGGTCGCCGTCACCTTCCTCGACCCGATGATGCTGCTCCCGCCGTCGGCGCCGACCGGGCGGCTGTCGCTGCGCCGCCCGACGCCGTTGCGGCTGGCCTGGGCGGGCACGCTCGGCCGGTCCCGCTACGCGGGTGCGGCGGTGCTGGTCGCCTTCGCGGTCGTCGTCGCGCACATCGCGCTGCCGACCGTGCCGGGCGCGGTCCTGATCGGCGTCGGCGCGTACGTCGCGCTGCTGCCGTTCGCCGGCGGGCTCGGCGAGCTGTGGCGCAACCCGGGCCGCCGCCGGTGGCTGGGAACGGGCAACCGCGAGCTGGTCCTGACCCACGGCCTGGTATTGGCCGGGGTGGGTTCGGCGTGGGCGACACTGCTCGCCGTGGTCACCCTCGCGGGTGGGACGTCGTTCGCCGCGGCGGCGTGGCTCGCCGTGCCGCTGACGGTGCTGTCGATCTTGCGCACGGTCACCCGCACCACCGTTGACTACGCGAATCCGGTGTTCGTGGACACCCCGGCGGGCCCGATGCCCGCCAACCTCGTCCGCCAGCTCTTCCGCGGCCCCGACCTCCAGGCGCTGGGCATCGTGGTGCTCGCCGCCGCCGTTTGACCTACGCTCCTTGCGACGAAAGGAGCAGCCAGGTGGGCGGCGGACACGCACCCGGCGTCGGGCGCAGGGGAACCAGCGAGTTCCCGGCCGGGTGGAGCAACGAGCAGATCATCTCGGTGATCAAGGACGTCGCGAACGACCCGAGCGAGGCCCGGCGGCGCCAGCCGAACGGCCGCTGGCGGTGTGCCGGCGAGCGGTTCAACGTGCACCTGGTCGTGCTGGTCGAGGAGAACGGGCACGTCCACACGGCCTACCCGGTGGCGGGACCGGGCGTGGTCCGCAACCCCGACACGGCACGCGACCCGGCGAACCCGACGGTCGCCGACCTCAAGGACAACCGGATCAGCTTCTTCGCCGACAGCCTGCTGACCCACCTGGCCAACCGGCTCTCCCCGGAGAACTACACGCACTACCGCACCCTGCTGTGGTCCGGCGAGCGCGAAGAGCTGGCCGACGTACTGGCCGCCCACGCGGTCAAGCTCGGCTTCGCGTTCTCGACCGACGAGTTCTCCGACTTCGAGAAACTGCTCAACAGCTACGACCTGCCGGTACCGGCCTGCGCGTTCCTCAACGACCGCGAGCACATCCTCAAGCAGCTGCGCCCGGTGTAGGAGAACGGGCTCCGGCCCCAGTCGCGCGGTCCCGCCGCACTGAAGGGCACCTTCGTCTCATCTGACCTGGATCCACCGATCGGCGTGCGCCGAAAGGGACGTTCCTGGCGTCTGATGCGAGGAAAGTCCCTTTCGCTGCGCCGGATGAGAGGAAAGCGCCTTTCAACTCACCTCGGTACCCAGCGGGTGCCCAGCCGAGCTTCGACCGGTCCCCGGCTCCGGTGAATCCAGGTCTGACGTGCTGAAGGGCACCTTCCTTGCAGGTGACGTAAGGAAGGTGCCCTTCAGCACGCTTGAGCCGGGTCGATCCGGGGCCTGTCCGTCCTCAGTGGACGCCGATGGGACGCAGGTCCTTGTCGTGCTCGTCGGCGTGGTAGTCCTCGGGGTTGGTGTCGTCGGTGCCGTTGAACACCTTCAGCTGCCGGGCGATCAGCGTGACGACCACCGCGGCCACCAGGTTGCCGATCAGCGCCACGAACCCGACGTAGATCTGCACCTGCGAGCCGGCGAACGGGTGCCAGCCGAAGATCGACATGTTGTTCAGCGGCAGGGCCGAACCGCCGAAGTGCTTCTTGCCGTTGGCCGGGTTGGGGATGCCGTACAGCATGATCAGGCCCCAGCCGATGCCGACGATCCAGCCGGCGATCAGGCCCCAGCGGTGGAACCAGCGCGTGTACAGCGCCAGTGCCACGGCCGGCAGCGTCTGCAGGATCAGCACGCCGCCGATGAGCTGCAGGTCGATCGAGAACTGCGGGTCGATCAGGATGATCACGGCCACCGCGCCGAGCTTCACGACCAGCGAAGCGAGCTTCGCCTGCTTGGCTTCTTCCTGCGGGGTCGCGTTCTTGCGGATGTACTCCTTGTAGATGTTGCGCGTCCACAGGTTGGCCGCGGCGATCGACATGATCGCGGCGGGCACCAGCGCGCCGATGCCGATCGCGGCGAACGCGATGCCGGCGAACCACGACGAGAACTGGTTGTCGAACAGCACCGGGACGATCGTGTTGCCGTCCGCCTTGCCGGTCGCCGCGTTCGTCAGCGGCTTGACGCCCGCGGTGATCGCCACGTACCCGAGCAGTGCCAGCAGGCCGAGCACCAGCGAGTACGCCGGCAGCGCGACCATGTTCCGCTTGATGACGTTGCGGCCGCGCGAGGCGAGCACGCTGGTCAGCGAGTGCGGGTAGAGGAACAGCGCGAGCGCCGAGCCCAGCGCCAGTGTCGCGTACTGCAGCTGGTTGTTGGCGGTGAGCAGGATCGACCCGGACGGCTTTCCGGTGGCCGGGTTCGGCGTGCCGAGCTTCTTCGCCGCCGCGTCGAAGATGTGCGACCAGCCGCCCAGCTTCGAGGGCAGGTAGATGATCGCCACCAGGATCACGACGTAGATCAGGATGTCCTTGACGAACGCGATCAGCGCGGGCGCCCGCAGGCCGGACTGGTAGGTGTAGAAGGCCAGGATGACGAAGGCGACCAGCAGCGGCAGGTGCCCGACGATGCCGGAGCCGTTGATCCCCATCGTCCGCAGCACGGCTTCGAGGCCGACCAGCTGCAGCGCGATGTACGGCATGGTCGCGACGATGCCGGTGATGGCGACCAGCAGCGCGAGGATCGGCGAGCCGAAGCGGCCGCGCACGAAGTCGGCCGGGGTGACGTACCCGCGCACCCGCGAGACCGACCACATCCGCAGCGCCGGGAGCAGCACGATCGGGTAGACGACGATCGTGTACGGCAGCGCGTACAGGCCGAGCGCGCCGGCGCTGAACACCAGCGCGGGCACCGCGACGAACGTGTACGCCGTGTAGAGGTCGCCGCCGAGCAGGAACCAGGTGATCCACGAGCCGAACTTGCGGCCGCCGAGACCCCATTCGTCGAGGTGGTCGAGTGTGCTGCCGGCCTTCCAGCGCGATGCCATGAAGCCGAGGACGGTCACCAGCGCGAACAGGATCGTGAAGATGATCAGTTCGGGCCACTGCAGGTTGCTCATCGAGCGTCCCCTTCGTCCAGGTCCTCGACGCTCAGCCGGTCGGGCGCGTCGGTGGTCGGCTTGTCCCGCGTCATCAGGTAGACGATCCAGGTGCTCAGCACCCCGACCGCCACCATGAGGAACTGGAACCAGTAGAAGAACGGCATCCCGAACAGCCGCGGACCGTCCATGTTGAACAGGGGCGTGACCAGCACCAGCAGCGGGACGATCAGGAGCAGGTTCCACGGGCTGAACTGGAACCCGCGCACCTTTCCGTCGTGCTTAACCGTCGACATCGACCTCACCTAACACTCCCGTAACCGACCGCATGACCTTAGAACCTGGGGTGACGGTGCGTCACGTCTGTCCGATATCGATTTGATCGCCGCGCGGAGCGTTCTCCGACGATCGTGGGTTGCCGCGCCGGTAGCCGCCCTATATCAATAGCCGGTCTCCGCACGTGAAAAGCCAAAAGGGGCAACCGTATGACACGACTCCGCTACGCGGTGGTGATCCCGGCGATCGCCGGCACCCTGCTGGCCGGGTTCACGCCTGCCTTCGCGGGCCAGGAGGGCGCGGCGGGCAAGCTGCCGTTGAACTCCACCAACATCCCGCCGCAGTACGCGAACCAGAAACTCGACTGGCACAAGTGCGCCGTCCCCTCCGAGCTGCCGACGGCCCCGCCCGCGGGCGCCGAGGACATGGAGTGCGCGACCTACAAGACGCCGCGCAACTGGTACCAGGCGAACGCCCAGATCGACCTGACCATCGCGGTCAGCAGGCTGAAGGCCAAGCAGGACGCCACCGCCAGCGTCGTGACCAACCCCGGCGGCCCGGGCGCACCCGGCCGGAACTTCCCGGCGCGCCTGCGCAACCAGGCCAAGCTGCGCGAGCACCAGGAGATCATCGGGTTCGACCCGCGCGGCACCGGCAAGAGCACCAACATCACGTGCGGCGGCGCCATCGGCACCGGCTCGGACCTCGACCCGCGTGACCGCAGCCGCGAGAACCTGAACCTGATCCTGCAGGCGACGAAGTACGCGGCGCTGTCCTGCCAGCAGAAGTCCGGCGAGCTGGGCCCGCTGATCAACACCGACCAGACGGTCAAGGACATCGACCTGCTGCGCGTGCTGCTCGGCCGCGACAAGATCAACTGGGTCGGCTACTCGGCGGGCACCTGGATGGGCGCGCACTACGCGCAGGCCTTCCCGGCCCGCACCGGCCGGTTCGTGCTCGACTCCTCGACGGAGTTCACCACGACCTGGCAGAAGTCGTTCGACTGGCAGCCGCTCGGCTTCGAGCGCCGCTGGCGGCAGGACTTCCTCCCGTGGATGGCGAAGTACGACAAGCTCTACCACTTCGGCACCACCGGCGAGGCGGCCCGCCAGACCTACGAGCAGGTCCGCTACGCACTGACCCAGAACCCGGTCACCGTGCCCGGCGACGACAAGCCCCTCTCGGCCAACGGCCTCGACTCGTTCATCGCGTCGAGCATCTACTCCAAGCGGTCGTTCCCGGGGGTGGCCGACTACCTGGTCAGCGTCCGGACGCTGACCCAGGGCACCGCTTCGGCACAGGCGAAGGCCTCGGCCGCGCAGAAGGTCAAGGCCGCCGACAAGAGCACCGAGACCTCCGGCGCGCAGCCGCTGATGGTCCCGACCGACGGCGACTCCTACGACGCCAGCTTCTGGACCATCCCGTGCAACGAGGGTCCGTGGACCGGCTCGACCCACAGCGCCATCCGGCAGTCGCAGAAGCTGATCGACCAGCAGCTGCCCCTGCTCGGCGCGGGCTGGTTCATCCAGCCGTGCCTGTTCTGGAAGAAGCCGCCGTCCCCGCTGCCGGTGCTGGACGGCAAGGGTGTCCCGCCGGTCCTGATCGTCCAGTCGGAGCACGACCCGGCGACGCCGATCGAGGGCGCGCAGCGTGCGCACAAGGCGTTCGCCGGTTCGCGGATGCTGACGATCACCGGCGAGGGTGACCACGGCATCTACGCCGGCGGCAACGCGGGTGTGGACAAGGTGGTGGAGGCCTACCTGGTGGACGGGGTCGTCCCGAACGACCAGAGCCTGCCCGGCATGCCACTTCCGGTGCCCGCGGGCGCCTGAAGGCACTAGATGTGGTGGGGCCCCGCCGAACTCCGGTTCGGCGGGGCCTTTTCCACACCTGTGCACAGAGTTGTCCACAGGCAGTGGACAACTCTGCGGTACTAGAATCGCTCCCATGGTTCGGGTGCCGCTGACAGACGACGAGCGCGAACGGGGCGAACGCCTCGGCCAGGCCCTGCGCGCGGCGCGGGCGGGCCGCAGCATGGTCGACGTCGCCGCCGAGGCCGGGATCTCGGTCGAGACGCTCCGGAAGATCGAAACCGGCCGCATCCCGACACCGGCGTTCTTCACGGTCACGGCCATCGCGGACGCCGTCGGGCTGCCGCTGGACCAGCTACGCGCGGCCGTCACGCCCGCCGCGTCACCCCCGCTCTCCGCGGCGAGCTAGCAGGATCCGCGAGACCAGGTAGAGCACCACGCCGGCGAGCAGGTGCCAGAGAAAGTGCGTGCCGGCCGGGACGAGGTCGCACGCGTCCCGGTCGATCGTGCGCAGGGCCAGTGCCAGCGCGAACAGCGCGCCCGCCACGGCGTAGTGCGTCCAGTAAGCGCGGTGGACGAAGGCGAGAACGCCGAGCCCGAGCAGGACGGACAAGTAGAGCCCGCCACCGAGAAGTGCGACGACGACGGTCAGGCCCAGGAACGCGGGCACGGCCACCCAGGCCCACCGCCGCGCCACGAGCCCCGCGTACGCCGCCGCGAAAACCAGCAGAGCCATCGAGTCCCCGACGGCGGCCCAGCGCGTCGCGAGCAGGTGGAAGGCGCTGCTCGCCACGAAGACGAGCCCGATGAGCGCGGCCAGCAGCCTCCCGGCACGGTCGCCATCGGCCAGCCACCACACGAGCACCGCGGCGATCAGGAAGGCCAAGCTGCTGAGACTGTTGAACAGCTCACCCCAGAGCCCGGGCGCAACGCGTTCGCAGTACCTGTCGACGTAGTCCGTCACGGCACCAGCCAACCACTCAGAACTCCAGGCGCCACGTCTCGTCGGTCAGCCGCGGGCCCCAGTCGTCGAATTCGTGCGTCCGGACGATCTCGAACCCCGCCGCGCGGTAGATCGACCGCGCCGCGGTGAGGATCGAGACCGTCGACAGCTCCATCGCGCGGTAGCCGTGGGCCCTGGCGAACGCCACGCACTCCGTGACCAGCCGCTTGCCCACGCCGTGGCCGCGCGCCGACGGTTCGAGCAGCAGCAGCCGCAGCTTGGCCGTGCCGGCGTCGGGTCCACGGGTGCACGCGATGCTGCCCACGCGCTCGCCGTCCAGCTCGGCGATCCAGAACGCCTGCCGCGGGTCGTCGTGGTGCCCGGCGAAGTCCGCGACGACCTGCGCGACGAGCCCCTCGAACCGGGCGGTGAAGCCGTACTCGCGGCCGTAGAGCACGCCGTGGCGTTCCACCACCCAGCCGAGGTCACCCGGTCGTGGCGGGCGGAGGACGAGCACCGGGTCGCGACGGCGGTCGCCGACCAGGTCTTCGATCGTGCGCATCGCGGCCAGGAGGCGCTGCTGGTCCTCGTCGGCGAACCGGCGCAGCAGGCCGCCGATCTGCTCGGTGGACCGGCGGTTGAGCAGGGCGAACGCGTCCCGGCCCGCCGGCGTCGGCCGGACGAGCTGGCGGCGGGCGTCCTCGGCCGACCGTTCGCGCACGACCAGGCCGCGGGACTCGAGGCGGGCGAGCAGCCTGCTGGCGTAGCCGGCGTCGAGGTCCAGGCGTTTCCGCAGGTCGGTGACCGGCATGGGGTCCTGGTGCGCGAGCTCGAAGAGCACGCGGGCTTCCGGCAGCGAGTACTCGGCGTCGGCGGGGCCTTCGTCGAGCACGCCGATGACCCCGGTGTAGAGCCGGTTGAAGGCGCGGACCGCGGCCACCCGCTCGGCCAGCAGGGTGTCGTCGTTCATTGACCACCTCAACAAGTTCGTTGACGAAGTCAAAGATTACCGCGGAATCCGGTGCCGGCAAGGGGTTTCGGACATGGGAAACCCCGTGATGCTGCCAGGTCGGGGGTCCGCCAGCATCACGGGGTCGTAGGGGGTATCGACGGCCCCCAGTGCCTCGTTACACCCTGAGGGCTTTGTGGCCTACGTCACTCGAATGGGTGAGCGCCACGGGGTGAGAGATCAGCGCATGTAGCCCGTGCGAGCCTGCGCGATCGCGATGAGTTCCTGACGGACCGTCGCGGTGGCGGCGGTGTCGATCGCCCGGTTCAGCGCCCGGCGAGTGCGAGCCTCGGCGCGACGGGCACGGAGCTTGGCGGCGATGTTGTTCATCGGTTTCTGCATCCCCTTCGAAGGGTCTCGGTGGCTTGTGCTTCCAGTATGCACCTTTTTTCACAAGGAATCCAACGAATATCCGGTGATATGGCGCACTGACCGATGAATCGTCGGCAGATCTGGGTATGGGCAG
Organism: Amycolatopsis melonis; assembly: GCF_040064235.1. NCBI lineage: Bacteria > Bacillati > Actinomycetota > Actinomycetes > Pseudonocardiales > Pseudonocardiaceae > Amycolatopsis > Amycolatopsis melonis. The sequence goes on along the minus strand of NZ_JBDZYD010000003.1, from coordinate 492,062 downwards.
GACAGGCTAAGGTGGCCGCGGTCACGTCGAAGCAACCCGCTAACGTCGTATAAGACTGTCTAGCGAAAATGCAATAGAGACTTAGGGACGCTCATAGAGCGCGAGACACGCAGGTCAGTCGCGACCGAGCAGGTAGTGGCCGAAGTGCGGCACGGTGAAGGCGATCCGTCCCCGCTCGGCGGAGTAGACGAGCCCCTTCTTCATGAGGCTGTCGCGGGCCGGGGACAGCGACGACGGCTTCCGTCCGAGGAACACCGCGACGTCCGCGGTGCCGGCGGGCTCGTCACGGCCCTGGGTGAGCTCGGCCATCGCCTGCAGGTACTCGCGCTCGGCGGGCGTCGCCCGCTCGTAGCGCGACCCGAAGAAGCCGACGGCCAGCTCGGACTCCGCTTCGGGTGCGGCGACCTGGACGTCCTTGACCGTGATCGGGTCGGACGGCGCCGCGTCCCAGGCCGCCTTGCCGTAGGCCTGGATGAAGTAGGGGTAGCCGCCGGAGGCGTCGAAGAGCGCGTCGAGGGCTTCCGGCTCGATGCCGGCGTCCTCGCGCTCGATCGGCGCCATGACCGCGAAGTCGGCGTCCTCGCGGCTGAGCCGGTCGATGCGGGCGTAGCGGAAGAGCCGCTCGGAGTAGGACTTCGACGCCGAGAGCACCGCGGGCACGTGCGGCAGCCCGGCCCCGACCACCACCAGCGGCGCCCCGGACTGCGACAGCTCGTGGCAGGCCGCGCACAGCGCCGAGACGTCGTCGGGCTGCAGGTCCTGGATTTCGTCGATGAGCAGGGCGACGCCGGTCCCGACGTCCGCGGCCAGCTCGGCGACGTCGGTGAACAGCTCGACGAGGTCGATCTCGATGTCGCCGGAATCGGCCCGGCCCTGCGCGGCGGGCACGTCGATGCCGGGCTGCCAGCGGTCCCGCAGCTTGGCGTCGGGCTTGTTGGCCTTGAGCGCGAAGGCCTTCAGCACGCCGAGCACCTCTTCGACGCGGTCCGGCGCCCGGTGCCGCACGGCGAGGTCCCGGATGGCCCGGTGCAGCGCGGCCGACAGCGGCCGCCGCAGCTCGGCGTCCGGCCGCGCCTCGATCTTGCCCGCACCCCACTTGTGCCGCACGGCCATCGCGCGCAGCTCTCCCAGGAGCACGGTCTTGCCGACACCCCGCAGGCCGGTGAGCACGAGACTGCGCTCGGGTCTCCCCCTGGCCACCCGCTCCAGCACCACTTCGAACGCCTTGAGCTCACGCTCGCGTCCGGCCAGCTCGGGCGGCCGCTGCCCGGCACCCGGGGCGAAGGGGTTGCGGATGGGGTCCACTCTGCCACGCTATCGGCGTTTCTAGCGCGAGCCCGATATTCCGCCATAGACGGCTAGCGCGTGTCGCCGAGGTTCGACCGGATGGCCGTACATAGAGACGAACAGGTCTGCAGCCCTGCTCGTCCCTACCCCCAGCGCGCACTACGACGTGCCGCTAGTCGTTCAGGTTCCGTTCCGCGTAGATCTTCATCGCGTCCCGGATGAATTCCGCAGTCCCGGCCCCGTGGACCTCGTCGTACTTCCCGTAGCGCGGGTCGTCGACGTACAGCTGGCCCAGCCCCGTGAAGTAGCTCTTGGACACCGTCGCGACCGGCCCGAGCAGCCACTGGTGCAGCCGGGCCGTGATCGCCTGGACGTCGTCGCTGTCCGGGGCGTGCCCGGCCTTGCGGGCCGCGCCGTACGCGGCCGAGATGTCCAGCTGCTCCTGCTGGAACGCCTTCCTGTCCTCGGCCGAGAGGGTCTTCCACCACTGGTCGCCGCGCCGGTAGGCGTCGGCGCCCCAGCGCTGGGTGACCTCCTTCTCGTACTGCGTGTGGTCGAAGCCGTCGAAGACTTCTGCTGCCATCAGTCGTTCACCTCCCTTCAGTTTCCGGAGGGTCGTGCGGACCGAGGCGATCTGCCGTCCGATCCGCTGCTGCTCCTGTTCCAGCAGCTCCAGGTGGGTTTCGAGCGCGGCGGTGCTGTCGCGCTGCCCGTCGAGGACCTCGGCGATGGCCGGCAGCCCGAGGCCCAGCTCGCGCAGCAACAGGATCCGCTGCAGCCGGACGAGCGCCTGCTCGTCGTAGTAGCGGTAGCCGTTGCTGCCGACCCGGCTGGGCTCGAGCAGGCCGACGGCGCCGTAGTGGCGCAGCGTCCGGCTCGTGGTCCCCGCCGAGCGGGCGATGTCCTGGATCGACCACTCCATGCCTTCGACGATAGAAGTTGACGCAACGTCAAGGTCAAGCATCGAGTTCTCTAGGGCTTTCTAGTGCTGAGCCGATACTTCGCCAGAAAGCCCGATGAGGATTCGAGCGCGGGCCGAGCGGGCATCCAGACGGTAGGTTCGACCAGGCAGCGGCCCGTACGAGGAAGGCTATGACCGTGATACTCCGTCGAGTGGCACGTCCCCTGCTCGCCACGATCTTCGTGACGGGCGGGATCAATGCGCTGAGGCAGGCCGAGGGGCACGCCAAGGCGGCGGAACCGTTCCTCAACAACGCGTTCGACAAGTTCGGCAACGTCGTGCCGGAGCAGGTCCCGCGGGATCCGGTGACGCTCGTCCGGATCGACGCCGCGGTGAAGATCGGCGCCGGTCTCGCGCTCGCGTCCGGGAAGGCGCCGCGGCTCGCGGCGGGGCTGCTGCTCGGCAGCCTCGTGCCCACGACGCTGGCGGCGCACAGCTTCTGGACCATCAAGGAGCCGGGCGAGCGCCAGCAGCAGCAGATCCAGTTCTTCAAGAACGCGAGCGTGGCCGGTGGCCTGCTGCTCGCGGTCGCCGACACGCACGGCAAGCCGTCGGCGGCCTGGCGCGCACGTCACGCGGCGAAGGACGTCGGCGCCGCGGCGGGCAAGCTGAGCCGCAAGGCCGAGAAGCGGGCCAACAAGCTCGCGAAGCGGGCCCAGAAGGCCCTCCCGAAGTAACCGGGCACTTTCACGTGAAAGTGCCCCCTCCGGAAAACCCGAGGGGGCACTTTCACGTGAAAGTTACTTCTCCAGGATCGCGGTGACGCCCTGGCCGCCTGCCGCGCAGATGGAGATCAGGCCGCGGCCGGACCCCTTCTCGTGCAGCAGCTTCGCCAGCGTCGCGACGATCCGGCCGCCGGTCGCGGCGAACGGGTGTCCTGCCGCCAGCGACGAGCCGTTGACGTTCAGCTTCGCCCGGTCGATTGCGCCCAGCGGCGCGTCCAGGTCCAGCTTCTCCTTGGCGAACGCCGGGTCCTCCCACGCCTTGAGCGTGGCCAGCACCTGCGACGCGAACGCCTCGTGGATCTCGTAGAAGTCGAAGTCCTGCAGGGACAGCCCGGCACGGGCGAGCATCCGCGGCACGGCGTAGGCGGGCGCCATCAGCAGGCCCTCGTCGCCGTGGACGTAGTCGACGGCCGCGGTCTGCGAGAACGTCAGGTAGGCCAGCACCGGCAGCTTGTGCGCCTTCGCCCACTCGTCGGTGGCGAGCAGGACCGTGGACGCGCCATCGGTCAGCGGCGTCGAGTTGCCCGCGGTCATCGTGCCGTCCGGGCCGCCGAAGGCCGGCTTGAGCTTGGCGAGCTTCTCCGCGGTCGAGTCCGGGCGCAGGTTCTGGTCGCGCGCGAGCTTGAGGAACGGCGTCACGAGGTCGTCGAAGAACCCGCGGTCGTAGGCGGCGGCGAGCTTCTGGTGGCTGCTCGCGGCCAGCTCGTCCTGCGCCTCTCGGCTGATCTCCCAGACCTTCGCGGTCAGCGCCGCGTGCTCGCCCATCGACAGGCCGGTGCGCGGCTCGGCGTTGCGCGGGATGGCCGGGACGATGTGGCCGGGCCGGATCTTGGCGATCAGGCGCAGCCGGTCGCCGACCGTCTTCGCGGAGTTGAGCTGGATGAGGATCTGGCGCAGGTCCTCGTTGACGGCCAGCGGCGCGTCGCTGGTGGTGTCGACGCCGCCGGCGATGGCCGAGTCGATCTGGCCGAGCGCGATCTTGTTGGCGACGGTGATGATGGCCTGCAGGCCGGTGCCGCACGCCATCTGGATGTCGGACGCGGGCGTCGCGGGCGAAAGCTTGCTGCCCAGCACGCTCTCGCGGGCCAGGTTGAAGTCCTTCGAGTGCTTGAGGACGGCGCCGGCGGCGACCTCGCCGATCACCTCGCCCTGCAGCGAGAAGCGGCTGACCAGACCGTCGATGGCGGCGGTGAGCATGTCCTGGTTCGACGCCTTCGCGTACGGGCCGTTGGACCGCGCGAACGGGATCCGGTTGCCCCCGATGATCGCGACCTTGCGTACGGCAGGGGTCTTCTTCGGTGGCATGGCGTTCACCTCTCTGGTCGGCTCTCTCACACTTTAACCTACTCAGGAGTAGGTTAGACTGCGAAGTGACGCAGACTGCACGGGAGGCAACCGATGGCTGACAGGTACCAGCAGTTCACGAAAACCCCGCTGGGGAAGTTCGTGGTGCCGAAGCTCGGCCTGCCCAACCCCGCCACGCTCCGCCGGTACCAGCCCGGGCAGCCCGCCCTCGAGGGTCCCGCACTGCTCGGGGCCGCGCCGGGCGGCAGGCTCGAGAAAACCCTCCGCGACCAGCTGGCCGACGCGGGCATCGAGGTGCTCACCACCGCGGCCGACCGGCACGCGGCACTCGTCTTCGACGCCACCGGCATCACCGAGCCGGGCCGGCTCCGCGAGGTCTACGACTTCTTCCACCCGGTGATCCGCAGCGTCGGCCCGTCCGGCCGGGTCGTCGTCCTCGGCACCCCGCCCGAGCAGCTCGACGGCCGCGAGCGGATCGCCCAGCGCGCGCTCGAGGGCTTCGTCCGCTCGGTCGGCAAGGAGCTGAAGCGCGGCGCGACCGCCCAGCTCGTGTACGTCGCCGACGGCGCCGAAGAGGCGACCGAGTCCACCCTGCGGTTCCTGCTCTCGGCCAAGTCGGCGTTCGTCGACGCCCAGGTCATCCGGATCGGCACCGAAGGCAAGACGGCCACCGCGCCCGCCAGCTGGGAGAAGCCCCTGGACGGCAAGGTCGCGCTGGTCACCGGCGCGTCCCGCGGCATCGGCGCGGCGATCGCCGAGGTACTGGCCCGCGACGGCGCGCACGTCGTCGCCCTCGACATCCCGGCACAGGGCGGTGACCTGTCGAAGGTGGCCAACAAGGTCGGCGGGTCGGCGTTGCAGCTCGACATCACTTCGCCGAGCGCGCCCGCGAAGCTCGCGGAGTACCTGAAGGAGCGTCACGGCGGCGTCGACATCGTTGTGCACAACGCGGGGATTACCCGCGACAAGACGCTGGGGAACATGAGCGAGAGCGCGTGGGACTCGGTGATCGCGGTCAACCTGGCCTCGCAGCTCGCGGTGAACGACAAGCTCCTCGCCGATCGCGTGCTGAACGAGAACGGCCGCATCATCGGCGTCTCGTCGATCGCGGGCATCGCCGGCAACGTCGGCCAGACGAACTACGCGACGTCCAAGGCGGGCGTGATCGGCATGGTGAACGACGGCGCCCCGAAGCTGGCCGAGTACGGCGGCACGATCAACGCCGTCGCGCCCGGGTTCATCGAGACCAAGATGACGGCCGCGGTGCCGCTGTTCATCCGCGAGGCCGGGCGGCGGCTGTCCAGCCTCGGCCAGGGCGGGCTGCCGGTCGACGTCGCCGAGACGATCGCCTGGTACGCGAACCCGGCGTCGTCGGCGGTGAACGGCAACGTGGTCCGCGTCTGCGGCCAGGCCCTGCTGGGGGCGTGACATGGCGATCCGCGAACTCGACAGCACCCCGAGCCTGGCCACGCTGTACCCGAAGGCGCTGCTCGGTTTCCGCAAAACGGGCTCGTCGCTGCCGGACACCGAGCTGGTCCGCACCGGCGTCGTCGTCGACCCGGCGCACCTCGCGGCGTACAACACGGTGTGCGGCTTCCGGCTGAGCGACGAGCTGCCGGCGACGTACCCGCACATGCTGGCGTTCCCACTGCAGATGGCGCTGATGACCGAGCCGGGATTCCCGTTCCCGCTGCTCGGCATGGTGCACGTGGCGAACCGCATCACCCAGCACCGCGCGCTGCGCCTCGGCGAGGCACTGACCGTGCGCGTGCGGGCGGAGAACCTGCGCCCGCACGAGAAGGGCCGTCAGTTCGACGTCGTCAGCGAAGCCTGGGCCGGGGAGGAGCGCGTCTGGGTCGACGTCAGCACGTACCTGCGGCGCGGCTCCGGCTCGGGTTCTTCCCGGAGCGACCAGCTGGTCCCGCCGACCCCGGAGGCGATCTGGCGCGTCCCCGGCGACATCGGGCGGCGCTACGCCGAGGTCTCGGGCGACCGCAACCCGATCCACCTGCACCCGCTGACGGCCCGCCTGTTCGGCTTCCCGAAGGCGATCGCGCACGGCATGTGGACGAAGGCCCACGCGCTGGCGGCGTTCGAGGGACGGCTGCCGGAGGCGTTCACGATCGACGTGCGCTTCAAGCAGCCGGTACTGCTGCCCGCCAAGGCGGCCTTCACGTCGTGGTCCACTTCGGACGGCTGGGCGTTCGAGCTGTGGAGCGGGCCGAAGCCGAACCTGGAGGGGACGATCAGCTCACTCTGACGGCTTCCAGACCTCGCCCTCGATGAGGTCGTTGAAGCCGAGCCAGACGAGGTTCATCAGCCAGGAAGCCAGCACGCCGTCGGAGATGTCGGGGTGGTCGAGCGCCCAGTCGGCCAGCGACTCGGCTCCCCCGACCAGCGACGCGGCCAGTCCTTCGCCGGAGAATTCGGCCTGCTCGCCGACGCCCTTGCGGGTGCCTGCGGAGACGACGAGCGCGGCGACGAGCTGGATCGCGCGCGCCCGCATGTCGGTGATCTCGGCGGCGAAGGCGCCGCCGACGGTCAGGGCCTGGCGGTGCAGGACCGTCCACGACTCGCGGTACTCGGCGACGAAGCGGTAGAAGGAGCGCAGGCCGTGCCAGAGCTGCATGTCCGGCGGCAGGTCGGGCTGGACGCCTGCCTGGATGGCTTCGAGCAGGCGCGTCGCCTCGCGGCGGATGCAGGCGCCGAAGAGGTCCTCCTTGGAGCCGAGGTAGGTGTAGATCATCGGCTTCGAGACACCGGCGACGTCGGAGATTTCGTCCATCGACGCGGCGTGGTAGCCGTGCCGCGAGAAGACCTGGACGGCCGCGTCCAGGATCTGCCGCTCGCGCACGGCACGCGGCAGCCGCCTGGCCCGTTCGGGCGGACGCTGATCTTCTTCTGACACGCTGGACCTCCCTGTTGCTGCCCGGAGACGGTACCGGGAGCCGACCCGACGGGGTGATTTCGGCACGCTTGCCCGCCTACCTACTGGCGGGTAGCATTACGCTCGGGTAACTGGAGAGGGAGGGACCATGACCGACAACGCCGGGCTGACCAGCGCCGATCAGGTCGCCGGCCTCCGCGGACGGGCGCTGCTGGACGCACTGGAGCGCCTCGACCCGCTGAGCCCCGAGGCCCACGCCCTCGACGTGAACACCCTCGCCGACGCACTCAACCCTGCCGACCTGGGCAAGGACGACTTCCGCCGTCTCCTGAGCGCCCTGGTGCGCCTGGCCGCGGTAGCCCCGGCGTTCGACCTGAGCAAGGTCGACCCGGCCCGGTTCGCCTCGTTGGTCGCCTCGGCCTCCCGCGCCCAGCTGGAGAGCGTCGCCGCGGACCGTGCCCTCCGCGAGCGCGTCCTGGACGAGATCTTCGCCCGCATGGGCGCCCACATCCGCGCGGACCGAGCCCGCGACCTGCACGCGGTGGTCCACTGGCGCCTGTCGGGCGGAGTGGGCGAGGGAGGCTACGACCGCTACGAGACGGTGATAGCCCACGGGTCGTGCACGGTGAGCCGCGAGATGCACTCCCCGCCCCGGGTGACCATCACGATCGCCCCGGCCGACTTCTTCAGGTTGATAACCCACCAGGCAACCCCGGCGGTGTTGTTCGTGACGGGAAGAATCAAGGTAAAGGGAGATTTGGCCTTCGCGGCGGGTCTGATCGGTTTCTTCGACCTCCCCAAGCCCGTATAGTTCCGCGCCGTGCCCCGAAACGCAAAATGGCGCCTGCACCGTCCACGCAGTGTCCGCGGCGGTCACGTGGTGAACGCGTTCGCGGAGAAACTGGAGATCGCGAGGCTGACGCCTGCCCAGTTCATCCAGGTCCTGGAAACCCTGCACATGCTGGGTTCGGCAGGGGCAGGCATCGAGCTGAGCTCCCTGTCGACGGACGTCCTGGTCGACGTGGTCCGCAGGGCCTCCCGCGACCAGCTGAAGGCCATCGCAGAGCACCCCGAACTCAGGTCCGTGTTCCTCGACGAGATCTTCCGCCGAATGTCGGAGCATTTCGTCCCCGCCCGAGCCCGCCACGTGGATTTCGTGGTGTCCTGGCGCTTTTCGGAAGGAACCGGAGAGGACGGCTACGACCGTTTCCAGACGGTGATCGAGGACGGAGTATGCGTGTCTTCGACAAACCTGTCCCGAACCCCGGACACGACAATCACCCTGTCGGTGGACGACTTCATCAGGATGGCCACAGGCAACGCGGCGGTGGCGGCAATGTTCGTGACGGGCAAGGTGAAGGTGAAGGGCGAGTACGCCCCGGCGGTCCGGTTCTCCAGCTACTTCGACATCCCCAAGCCATCCGGGGACTAGCTGTCGGGCGGTGCCGCAGTAGTTGCTAGAAAAGGCCTGCGCTCGTCGCCGGCTCAAGGGCTTCGCTCGGCTTCTGTCGACGGAGGGGCGCGTTGTCCTTGGTCTCGAACCAGTTGCCGTTCACCGCCTCGTCGAGTGCCTTCTCGTCGAGTTCGAGTCCCAGAGCCGCGGCCAGGACGTGCGCGGCGAGCCGCGGTGGGATGGCGTTGCCGATCTGCTGGGAAACATCCTTGCCCGCCCACGGGTAGTTGATCGGGAAGGTCTGTAGCCTGCCCGCTTCGGGGAGGGTGAAACGTGGCAGTTCACGCTCGTCGTGCGTGACGAGACGGTTGCGCGAAACCTTGCCGGTGACGGTGGCGGCCGGTTCGTCGGAAGTACGCCTGCCACGCGCCTTGGGGTCTCCGCCGGTTCCGTAGTTGGAGATCACCACATAAGGCGACTCGCGCTTGACCGCGTCGCCCATGGTAGCCCACGGAAGCAGGGCCGGGTCTCCCTGAGTTGCGGGTACGCCCTTGCGATACAGGCGGTGCGTCGGCATGGGAAGGCTGGGCTGGCGGTCTCGTCGAGCGATCAGGATCGCACGGCGGCGGGTCTGCGGCACCCCGAACATCTCGGTGTGCAGGATGCCGCAGTCCGCCTTGTAGCCGATGCCTTCCAGAGCTTCTCGTACCGCGTACCAGACAGGAAGGACCGCGGGGACCTGTTCGAGCACGATGGCCTCGTACGGGTGTCCGTTCTTGAACGCCTCCAGCGCCCACCGGAGTGGTTCCAGGACCAGCCCCGTTCGCTCGTCCTTCAACTGGCCCATGTCGTCTTTGACGTCTTCGCCTGCCGCCATCCGCTTGACGAACTTGAGTACCTGCTCCAGCGCTCGACGCCCGGCTCCGTCTCCGGCCACTGTGTACGTTTGGCAAGGCGGACCGCCCGCGAGGACAGAGGCCGTCTTGAAGTTCGACGGGTCGTAGTCGCGAACGTCGCCCTGCCAGGTCCGAAGTCCGGCTTCCCGACGAGTGGCACAGGCGTTGCCGTCCCACTCGATCCCGTCCACGTCCAGTCCAAGCCAGTGTGCGGCGACATCCAACCCACCCGGTCCGGCAAAGAGATCCACTACATGGATCCGCCCGGGTGAAGAAGAGTCGGATGGTTCAGGAGCCATGGGCGAGAGCTTATCTCGTGCGATCGCCCGACTGGCGCAGGCGCGATCAGGAGCGCTCCAGAACGCGACGAATCGCCTGTCCGAGGGCCCGTCCCACCGGCGGTGGCGTGGCGTTTCCCACTTGACGGTACTGGTTGGTCTTCCGACCCGACAGCTGCCAGTCCGCCGGGAAGCCTTGAAGCAGAGCCACCTGCGGAACGGTCAGCGCCACCATGCCCGCGGGGCCGTTCTCCGGCGCCCAGTGGAAGTCCGGACCAGGCGGTGCGTCGGCAACCGTACCGCCGTTCACGCCCATCTTCGCCCACAGGCGCTTCGACCCGGTGGGTCCGAGGTCCGCTCCGCCTCGTTCCCAGGAACCGCCGACCAGCGTGGGAGCGAGCTGATCGGCTTGGGCGGCCCACTCGTCGGCCTGCTTCCATCCACGGGAGGCCATGGAGTCACGCAGCACAGCGCCCACCGGTGGCGGCGGAGGCAGGACCTGCGGCATGCGGAACCCGTCGCCGGCTCCGCCCTTGAACGCAAGCATGATGCCGTGCCTGCGGACCTGGGACACCCCGTAATCGGATGCGTTCACCTCGAACCAGCGCACGTCGTAACCGAGGTGTTCGAGCTCTTTCTCGGCGTGTTCCCGGTCTGCGGCGTACCTGTCCTTGGTCACCAGATCAGGCAAGTTTTCGATCAGCAGTGCACGCGGCTGGATTCCCGGCACGAGCCAGATGGCGGCCTTGAGCAGCTCCAACTCGAGGTCGCTGCCGCGGCCGCGCGTGTTCGTGGCCGACGCCTGCACTCGCGGCAGACCCGCCGACAGCAAGTCGACGTCGTAGAGTCGCTCGTCCTCCGCGGGATCGAACTCCTTCAGGTCCATCTTCCGGACGTTCCACTGTGGTCGGTTGAGGTGGAGCGTCCGGCACGGAAAGTCGACATTGTCGAGAAGCAGGACGGGATCGAAGCCCGCCTGCTCCAAACCCAACGCGAGGCCCCCTGCGCCCGCGCACAGCTCGATCGACCGATAGCGCTTGCTCGACGAAATGTATTGCGTGGAACCGTGTTCTTGCGGCATTACGTCCCCTCGTTCAAGTAGTTGAATTCGAATCGGTCTTCTGTTTGTTCCTGACTCGGAGTGGTGCCTCGGCGAGGAACTTCTCGAGGAGCGGAACGAGTTCGTCCACAGAACTCCGCTCGACCGCACCGTCATCGGGACCGTCCGGAAGTTGATTCGGCTGAACCGCGGCAACCTCGGCCGACTCGGCGATCCAATTGCGGAGTGCGTCGCTGTCGGCCTGCTTCTCCGGCGCAAGGACTTCGAACATCAACGTGCTGCCTGCCACGTTCAGTGCTCGGTACAGCGCGTTGACGCGATCCGAGATATTGGTGGCCTTCTCGTCGATCAGTTTTTGGATCACACGGATCATCGCCGCCGCGGTCGGACGATGATCGACCAAGCCGGACCGCATGATGCTGTTCACGATGTCCTGGTACGCGAAGACGGTTTCCACCGGCCTGTAGTCGGCGCCGTCTCGGAACAGCTCCGCGGCCCACCACAGCCGGGCGAACGCCTGCAAGTCGTTCCGCCCGCTGAACCGGGAGGCCTGCGCTATCTCACTCCCCTTGTGCCGCCACACCACATAGTCCGGTGCGACGAGCAGGGCGATGTAGTTCCACAGCCCTCTTTCGGCAGCCTCCGCGCGAGTCATCCGCAATGTCGCGTGCAACCTGGGGGCAAGCCAGGCATCGACTTCGATCGGACGATCCTCGAAGCGCTCCATCGCGTCCTCGAGCAGTTCGCGTACAGGTTCTGTGCGCCATCGGGGCTCGTTTTCGGGAAGCGCGATGGCGGCCTTCCGGAGCGCCATTTGCGGCGGGTTTTCCTGTCCTGCCTGGATGCCGCGAGTGAGATACTTGGCCACGGCGGCGTTGGGCAAGAAGCCGAGGACCGCGGGGCAGTCCACCTTGGGTGCCGGACTCATCGGTCGTCGCTCCTCTCCGCGCGGTGGAAGGCTCGTACCGCACCGGTCAGCTTCTTGGTTGCCTGGCTGCGTTTGCCTGCCGCGTACTGGATGTTCGTCTGGAGTTCCGACCAGCCCGAGCCGCTCTTGCGTCGGTCGGCGATGTCGGCGAGCGCGTCGGTGATCTGCCTGCCGGGCATCACGTCCGGCAACATCATGCGGAGGACGGATTCGCGCCAGCCGCCGGGCAGGATCGGCATGCCTTCGTCGTCGACGTCGAGTTCGCCGATCGAGGCGTGGAACATCGCCGTCCATACTCCCTGGGCGATCTGGCTCGAGGTCAGGTCGCGGAGGGTCTTTTCCGCCGGTGAACCGCCTTTGCCGTCGAGGATGTCGGTCAGGCCTTCCACCGCCGTGGTGTTCAGGTATACGGTCGGCAGGTCGCCGCTGGTCTCCACGATCCACGACGAGTCCTTGAAGGGCCGCAGCCACTCTTCGGGCCCCTCGCGGAAGTCTCTCTGCTCGATCTTGACGACCTCCTCGCGGCGAGGCGTCAGTGCCTTGAGGTCGACGTACCAGTCCTTTTCCGAGGAGCCGATTATGCGTCCGGGGACGCCGTCGACCTCGGCGACCACCGTCAGGGCCAAGGTGGCTCGGGTGCGGTGGTGAACGTGAACCAAGTCGATCGTCCCCTGCCAGGTGCCGCCGGGGCCGCGGGTCAGCCGCGAAGTGCTGCGCGCGTTGGTGGCCGACTCCGTGAGGATCGCCAAGCACGAGACGTCGGACCACGGCCCTTCGTCGATTTCGGGTGCGGGCAATGTCGCCTTGATCCGTAACCGAGCGGAGTCCCACTCGTCGCGTCCCGAGCTGTGGAGCGCCACCACTCTCTCGGTCTTGGAAATCCGGGCGTACGGGAGGTCTCTGCCGTCGACATCCACGGAGGCGATCTCGAAGTCGACGACTCCGAAAAGGGTTGGGTAAGGGAAGACCGATTTCAAGCCGCACCTCCGCGGGGCTTCTGGATGTCGACGAAGAGCTTGGCGAGCGTGCCCGAAACGGGATGACTCGAAGGGTCGGTGACGCCGGAGAACGTTGCCGAGCGCACGCCGGGCTCGACCAGGATGGTCCCGTTCTCCTCGCGGCAGTTTTCGGTCGCAACGAGTTTGCTCCACGCGACCGCGAGTCCGCCGCCGGATCGGGTACCGAACTTCGCGATCGGCCTGAGCAACCACGGGTCCTCGGCAGCGGGGAGTTTCAAGTCGACCCAGACGTTCCACGCTCCGACACTGTCGACATGTCCCTTGATGTTGCGTACGGTCGGGACGCTCTGTGCTCCACGGGTTCCGGTGGAGAACCCGTCGAGTTTGAGCAACTCCCTCAACGCCGCGGGTCCCTCGCTCGAACCGGTGATCCGATTGCCGACAAGGCGTCGGATCGCGCCATCGACCTCGCTGCGAAACTCACTGAGTCGGCGGAGCGCGCCCCTGGCGTAGACGGACGTCAGCTCCTCGGTGGCCCCCCACCGGTTGTGTTCCGGTGGTTCGGAAGCCCGTAGGAACTCTTCGGCCAGGTCGACATCGTCGTCGTTTCGCTCGGTGGCGCCGCCGGCGAGCAGTACCGCGTGGAATCGGGTTGCACCCAGTGGAAGGTCGCGCAGGCGTCGCTTGACGATCGTCATCCGCATGCCTCGCATGCAGATGACCTGGTTCGCCTCGTCGTCTCCTTCGTCGGCAGGGGTCACGAGCAGCACGGCGTCGTGATCAGTGCTTTTCTTCCGGGCGCCCGTTCCCCCGCGGCGGGGCGGGACCACGAGCCGAACGTTGGCGCGAGCCACCTGGTTGCTCGACGTCAGTTCGTCGACCGTTTCGTCGTTCAGGTACGCCTGAAAAGCACGAGTCAACGCGGCATGGGAAGTACGCGGATCGACACGCTCCTCTTCGATGAAGACCCGGCTGTTTCGCAGGGTGACAACACTGGCTTCCAGGACCGGGCCTGCCTTCTTGCCGCCGACCATCGCCGCCCAGAAACCGTCGGCCAGTGACTTGACGAGCTTTTCGTGCATTTCCTGCAGGGACTCGGCATCTCCGGAAGCGTCGTGGGCACCGACGATGAGAAACGAGGTGCCTGGTTCGTTCGTGGAACGCTCCAGGTGAAGTGCGGCTACGGTCTCCGGATCGGCCCACCATGATCGGGTCACCTTCTCGGGGCTGAGCTCCCTGTCGGGTTGGCCGAACCAGCCGGGCCCTGCGTACGCCTTTCCGTCGACCTCGCGCCATGGCAGGTCGAGCCTTCCGATGACGCGTCGTTCGGTGCGCCCCTCGTGCGGCTCGGACAACGTCGAGTTCATCAGGACCAGGCTGAACCGGCTCGTCGCCCAGAGCACGACCTTGCCGATCCCGTAAGACCCACCCGCCCGCTTCTCCGACTCCTTGTGGCTGTCGAGCTGGCGTCGGACCACGGCGGCAAACCGCCCGTCGTCGTACTCGTCGCCGGTGAGGCCGGAGGCGTTGTAATCGTCGATCCGCAGGAGGACGAGCGTCTTGTTTTCGTCGAGATCGGCGAGGGCGGCCTGAAGGCTGCGCGAGACCTTCTGGTGTGCGGCGGCGGCCTGGTCGTAGTGCTTGCGGAGATCGGACCACTGAATCGCTTCGAGGAAGGCGGCGAGAGGCTCGCCGCTCAGTTCTTCCAAGGTGTAGCGGACGCGGACCGGTCGGTCCTTGTCGTGTTGCTCGTCGAGAGAGTTCTGGGTTGCTTCGCGCGTGAGAACCGAGAGGTCCGACTTGAACGCGAAGGCTGCCGCGTTCCCGTACTCGCGACCGCCGTCGATGTGCGCCGGCCGGTGCTGCCACGTGAGCCGCGTCTTCGGCGCCACATCGGTGCGGTTGTAGATCGACGCGGGGTCGGTGCCCAGGATCTCGGCGATCTTGCGCTGCGTGTCCGGGCGGGGTTCGGCACGGTTGTTGATCCAAGCGGAGACCGCGGCGCGGGTGATCGGGATCTTCTCCGCGAGTTGCGCCTGGCTCATGTCGGCCTGTCGGAGCTGGCGTGCCAACCAGGAACCGAACAGCTCCCCCTGCTGTGGGCTCATCTCGGTGCCCCTTTCGTGACTGTGTCCGGCGACAGTAACAGACCGACCGGCAGTCACGCTATATGCTGAATTTTGACACGAGGCATCATGTCAAAATTCCCTGTATGGCGGCAGTGCCGCCTACCTGGTCCGGCGGCTGTCCACGGCAGCTCGGACCCGCTCGGCGGCGACGTCGACCGCTTCGTGTTCCCACACTCGGACGGGCAGCCAGCCTGCTTCGGCGAGTCGAGAATCCGTGTCGATGTCGCGCTGCCGGTTGCCTTCGATCTTCGTGCGCCAGAACTCGGCGTTGTTCCTCGGCCAGGTCGCGTGCTCGGGACATCCGTGCCAGAAGCAGCCGTCCACGAAGACGGCAACCTTGGCACCGACGAAGACGATGTCTGCTTCCCGGCGCACAGCCGGCACCGGGCGGCGGTGCACGCGATAGCGCAGCCCGGCCGCGTGCAGAGCCTTGCGCAGGGCGACCTCGACCTGTGTGTCCCGCGACTTCTGGCGGCTCATGCGGGCGCGGGTTGCGGTCGTCGTGTCCAGTGGCTTCATGCCGACATTCTGTCGGCCTACCGCGTGATCGTCGCTTCTCGCGTCGACGTTGGGGGACGCCCGGTCAATTGCCGCGGCGTGAGGTTCAACCCTCGATGACGCGGCCTTCGATGACGGTGGGCTGCGTCTTCGGCTCGCTCACCACCTCGCTGTCCACCACCATCACCGGCCCTCGCCGTTGGTTGGCGAACCGCACGGCGCGCTTCTCCATGCGGCGCAGCCACAGCCGGCGAGCCACCGCGCGGGAGGGTGGGAGGATCAGCAGCAGGCCGAGGATGTCGCTGACGAAGCCCGGGACCAGGATCAGCACCCCACCGAGCCCGACCAGCATGCCGTCGGTCAGTTCCTTCTCCGAAGGACGTCCCGCGCGGGCAGATTCCACGAACGCCCGCATCGCCTTGCCGCCTTCGCGGCGGGCGAGCCAGGACCCGAGGAAGGCGCCGGCCAGCAGGATTGCCAGCGTGCCGAGCACGCCGACGGCCGAGCCCACCGCCCAGATTGCGGCGATCTCGGCGAAGACGTAGAGCAGGAACGCGACAGCCATACCCGGACAACGAACGAGCTGTCCGATTTGCTCCCGGCCCGCTCTGATCAGCGCAGCAGGGTCTCGATCATCGAGCGGAGGCCCGCCGCCAGCCGGTCGGTTTCGCCTGTTCGCAGCAGGTGCAGCATCAGGTCGCTGTGCAGCGAGCCCAGCAGCAAGTGTGCGATCAGGTCCGCGTCGAACGACGGTGCCGCCGCCTGCAGCAAACCCGTCACGTGCGCGTGCCACGACACGTAGATCGGGCTGCTCAGCCGGTCCGTCGATGCCTGCTCGAACGCCGCCATCACCTTCACGTTGCGGGACGCCAGCTCGATCACCGCGTCGAAGAACGCCGCCAGGCGCTCGGCCGGGGGGGCGCCCGGGCCCAGCGGGGGCGGGCCCGACTCCACCGCGTCCGACAGCTCCTGGACCCGCGACTCCACCAGTGCGCGCATCAGGCCCTCGCGGTTGCCGAAGCGGTGGAACACCGTTCCCTTGCCGACGCCGGCCGCCGCCGCGACGCGGTCCATCGAGACCTGGGACAAGTCGTGTGTCGACAGCAGTTCCTCCGTGGCGCGCAGGATCGCCCGGCGGTTGCGGGCCGCGTCGGCGCGCTCCATGGATCACTCCCTCGACAAGTTGACTGCTGGTCCATATAGTAGGGCGGCGTAAGTTGACCGATGGTCCAGTTTGGGGGATGCAATGCGTGCAGTCGTGCAGTACGGGACGGGCGGCCCGGAGGTGCTCAAGGTCGAGGACCGGCCGAAGCCGGAACGCGGGGACGGCGAAGTGCTGATCCGCGTCGAAGCGATCGCCGTGCCCTTCTACGAAACCCAGCTGCGGTCCGGTCTCCTCGGGGCCGCCGGTGAGCCCGCGATTTTCGGGCACGAGGCCGCGGGGACCATCGTCGAGGCGGACGATCCGGCGCTGACCGGCCGCCGGGTCGTGACCATGTCCTTCACCGGCGGTGCCTACGCCGAGTTCGTCGTCGCGAGCCAGTTCACGCTCGTTCCCGGCACCGTCTCCGCCGAGCAGGCCGTCGCCGCGGCCGTTCCGGCCTCGGTGGCGCTCGCGTTGATGGACGCCGCAGACGTCAAAGCCGGCGAAACCGTGCTGGTCGAAGCCGCATCAGGGGCCATCGGCGGCTACCTGGCCCGGCTGGCGGGTCGAAAGGGTGCCCGGGTCATCACCACCGCCGGCAAGGGAAAGGCCGACATCGACCACAACGACCCCGACTGGCGGAAGCACGTCCCCGAAGGCCTCGACGTCGTCTTCGAGTCGATCGGCGGACCCCGCGCCGCCGAGATAGCCGTCAAACTCGCCCCACGCGGCCGCATCCTGGCTTACGGCCTGCTCAGCGGCGAGTTCCCGGTCTTCTCCGTCGCCGACCTCGCGCCGCGAGGCCTCACCCTGATCGGCTTCGGCGGCATGGACGCCTACGCGAAAGACGTCGCAGCCGCCCGAGACGAGGCACTGGACCTCGTCGCGGACGGCACCCTGACCCCGGTGATCGACCGGATCTACCCCCTCGCCGACGCGGCCGCCGCGCACGCGCACGTCGAGAGCCGTGAAGGCGTCGGCAAGGTTCTGCTGGTTCCTTAGGAATCCCGTCGCCCGTCCGGGTGACGCGTTGAGCTGCTTGGAACCACTGACTCGCTCCGTCGTCTGATAGCTTGATCTGTTGACGGAGGGTGTGCGGGCACTCACGGAGCTTCGGGGAGGAAGTTCTGCATGTCCGATTTCGCACGAGAGGTGACGGGCGCGGCCGGCTATCGGGTGCCGGTGGCCGATCCGTCGTTCAAGGGCATCCACGCCAGGGAGATGCAGCTGCTTCAGGCGCGGTTGGACCAGGCTGCCGCAAGCAGTGGTTCCGGCGGCGGGTTCAAACTGGACGTGGAGCAGATGCGAGCCCTGCTGCCGCAGTGGCAAGAGCTACGGGACACCCTCGACTGGCTTCGCCAGCGTGCCACGGACCTCGGCTATGTCGTTCCGCCGGCGGCGGACGAGTCGAGTACCACGCATAACCGAGCCGCGTTGACCCATGCCGAGTTGTACGCACGCAGTATCGAGGATCAGTACAACTACGCGGCAGCCTATGTGGATTCACTGACCAAAGCGATCGCGAAGTACCAGCACAGCGACAGCTCGGCGGGGGATGTATTCACCATCATGGAGACTGGTCTTTGATGCGAGCGAAGACGGCAGTGGTCGTCAGCCTGGCTCTCTTACTGGCGGGCTGCTCGGTCGACGTGGCGGGTAAGCCCTCGCCGGTGCCCAGTTCGGAGCCGTCCGAAGGTGACACTGCCGTCGTACCGAAAGTCTCACAGCCACTGGACGTCTCACGGTTCGAAAAGGAGCCGTGCGCTGCATTCACCTCGGACCAGCTTGCCGGCTTCGGGATTACGAGGCAGCCCAGGCCGATGCCTGAAGATGCTCTCGGCCCGAGCTGCATGTGGAACGGACTCGACGAGGGTGGTGTGACTCTGGGTGCACGGCTGCTGAAGAGCGGGAGTTTGTCCGGTCTCTACAAGAAACATGAACAAGGCGGTCTTCCCTATTTTCAGCCGGTTGCCGACATTTCGGGGTATCCGGGTGTGCTGACCGACTTGCTGGACGCGCAGCCTCAGGGCAAGTGTTCAGCTGAAGTTGCGGTGAGTAATGATCGGCTTTACAGCGTCCAGGTCACGATTTCTCGGAACTCCAAGGACTACGCGAATCCGTGCCCGGTGGCGCAGAAGGCTGCCGAGCTGGCCGTCTCGACCATGAAGGGGACAAGCTAACCGCAGAACTCCGGCAACGCGCTGTCCACCAGCTCGATGTCCTTCAGCGAATCCACCTCGACCTCCTGTCGCACCGTCCCGGACCGGACCGTCAGGAACAGGCGCCACGGGATTCGGGTGGCCGGGGTTGCCGGTGGGCAGCTCACGCGGAACCGGACCACGAACTTGATCTTGTGGCCTGCCGGCGCGGTGACCGGCAGGGGGATCAGCTTCGGCGGGGTCAGCCAGTAGTACTCGGTCAGCCAGCCGAGGGGCAGCTGCCCGGCCTCCTTGACGCTCAGCCCGGGCGGCACCTCCGCCCGCACCGACTCGATCACGACGTCGGTGTCTTCCTCGTTCTCCAGCACCTGCGCGAACTGCAGCCCGGCCTCGCCGGTGCTCGAATGGCTCTCGGTCTGGCCGTCCAGTGGCTGCCAGCCCGGTTCACCCGGGCCCGGCTCCCGCGCCAGCACGACCACCGCCGCCACGGTTGCCGCGATGACGAGGGCGGTCACCAGCAGCCGCCGCCGCGTCCAGAAGCGTGGGCGCGGCGGCGGTAGCTCCACCGGTGGTGCCGGCTCGAACTCCGCGAAGTCCCCCATGATCGGACCTTAGCCGGGCGACCGCCCGTCTGTGGCGGAAACGGCTCAGGTCGGGACCTCGTCCAGGTACGCCTGGGCCTGCAGGGTGAACAGCTCGGCGTACCCGGCCTTCGCCGCCATCAGCTCCTCGTGCGTTCCGTACTCCGCGACCTTCCCGTGCTCCAGCAGCAGGATCCGCTCCGCCTGCCGCACCGTCGAGAACCGGTGCGAGATGTACAGCGTCGTCCGGCCCTCGGACAACGACCGCAGCCGCGAGAACAGATCGTGCTCGGCTTGGGCGTCCAGGGCGGACGTCGGTTCGTCGAGGATCAGGATCGGCGCCTCGCGCTGGAACGCCCGCGCCAAAGCGATCTTCTGCCACTCCCCGCCGGACAGGCTCACGCCCTGGTCGAACCAGCGGCCGAGCGGGCTGTCGTAACCCTGGGGCAGCCGCTCGATGCGCTCGTCCGCGCCCGCCCTGCGGGCCGACTCCTCGATGTGCGGGCGGTCCTCCAGGCGGGTCAGGTCGCCGAGGCCGATGTTCTCCGCCGCCGTTCCCTGGTACGTCACGTAGTCCTGGAACATCGCGCTGATCCTGGTGCGCAGCTCGACCGGGTCGTACTCGCGGATGTCGACGCCGTCGAGCAGGATGCGGCCGCCCGTCGGGTCGTACAGCCGGCAGAGCAGCTTGAACAGCGTCGACTTGCCCGCGCCGTTGCGGCCCACCACCGCCACCGTCTCGCCAGGGCGGATCTCGAAACTCACGTTGTCCAGTGCCGGCTCCTCCGCGCCCGGGTAGCTGAACGTCACCGAGTCGAACTCGATGTGTCCCTCCACTGTGGACGGCAGCGGCCGGGGCGCCGCGGGCGGCGTGATCTCCGGTTTCGTGTCCAGGAAGCGGTACAGCGTGTCCAGGTACAGGTTGTTCTCGTACATCCCCGAAAACGCCGTGAACAGCCCGGACACCGACGCCTGCACCGACGTCGCCGCCGCCGTGTACAGCGCCAGGTCGCCGAGGGTCAGCCTGCCGCCGACCGCCTCCAGCGCGATGTACAACGCGATCGCCGAACCCGCGAACGTGCTCAGCAGCCCCCAGGCCGTCGAGCTGATGTTGCGGTTGACCGTCAGCTTCCGCTGCCGCTCGTACGACACCGCGCCGAGCCTGCGGAACCGGTCGACGAAGTACGGGCCGAGCCCGAACAGCTTCGTCTCCTTGGCATACGTGTCCGTCGTGACCAAAGAGGACAGATAGTCCATCCGGCGCTTGATCGGCGACATCAGGAACGTCAGCCAGAACGCGCGCGAGCCGTACTTGGACTGCGAGATGAACGCCGGGATCGGCGCCACCAGCGCGACCAGCGCCAGCACCGGGCTGATCGCCACGAGCAGCGCGATCATGCTGCCGAACGTGATGAGCGTCCGCACGAGCCCCAGCGCGGACGTCATCATCGACAGCGGCCGCGTCGGTGCCTCCTGCGCCGCCTGGCGCAGCATGTCGTAGGACGCCGAACCCTCGAAGTACGCCAGGTGCAGCTCGCTCGCGTGCGCCATCACCTGGTGGCGGATGGTCAGCGTCATGCGTTCCTGCAGCAGCGACTGCGCGATCGACGTCAGCGCGCTGCTGATCGCGGTCGCGGCCAGGACGCCGAACTGGAACAGCGCCACGTCGACGATGTCGCCCGTCGTACCGCGGTGCTGGATCGCCGCGACGACGGAGTCGAGCAGCAGCTTCGCGACGTACGCGGTCACGGTCGGCAGGAGGCCCGACAGCAGCGTGATCAGCGCCAGCATGATCGTCAGGGCCGGGCTGGCCTGCCACGTCAGCCTGGCCACCTTCGGCAGGCCGCGGACGGTGCCCGCCACCGACGTCTTCGCGCGCTTCAGCCGCGATCGCAGGTCCTTCGGCTGGTCTTCCGGCTTCGGATCCGGAATGTCGACCGGCCCGGTCAGCCCGCTTTCGGGCACCGACACGGCGTGCCGCCGCCGTCCGCGCCTGCTCAGCGCGAATTCGAGGCCGCCCCCACCGCCCGGGATCACTTGGCCTCCACGGCGCCGTGCAGGAAGACGTCGACCACCTGGCGCGTGGTGGGCGCGTCGCCGTCCGCCGCCAGCCCGCGGCCGCCGAAGAGCAGGGCCAGGAACAGCGACGCGAGCTGCTCGGGCGGCAGCCGCAGCCGGTCCTTCTCGGGCGTGAACAGCTCGACCATCGCCCCGCGCATGGCGGCCATCGACTCGCGCCGCCCGCCCTTCCAGGAGGCGCGGCGGTCCTTGAGCCGCTGCTCGGGGTCGCGCAGCTTGTGCCGTCCGGACGCGTGCAGCGCGCCCATCAGCGCCCCCATCCGCTCCAGGTGCGCGCCGAGTGCCTCGGCCGCCTCGACGAGCCGGTCCTCGAGCGGCTGGTCCAGGGGGATTTCGGCGATCGCGTCGAGCACGTGGTCCGGCCGCAGCGCTTCGGCGGTGCAGGCGTCGAACAGCTCGTCCTTGTCCTTGAAGGCGCGGAAGATGGTGCCCTCGCCGATGCCGGCCGCGCGGGCGATCTGGGCGGTCGTCACGTTCGCGCCGTGCTCCATCAGCAGCGGCAGCACCGCGTGGACGATCATCGCGCGCCGCGCCTCGACGCTCATGCCCGGCGCTCTTCGCCGGGTTTCGGATGCTGGTGTCATGCCCTCCAGTGTGCGGAGTGAGTGCTCACTCCGTCAAACGGGTATAGGTTGGCGCCATGGGCGTGCTCTGGGCGATGGCTTTCCCGATCCTGGTCGTGCTGCTGTTCCTGCTGGCCGTCTTCGAGGTCTGGGGCCGCCGGTTCCTGCCGTGGCACCGCCG
The DNA here is from genome assembly GCF_040064235.1 of Amycolatopsis melonis. Classification (NCBI taxonomy): domain Bacteria; kingdom Bacillati; phylum Actinomycetota; class Actinomycetes; order Pseudonocardiales; family Pseudonocardiaceae; genus Amycolatopsis; species Amycolatopsis melonis. The sequence continues at coordinate 470,049 of NZ_JBDZYD010000003.1, read as the reverse complement.
CGGCGACGGCTCGCGCATGGCGTCCGGGATCGCGACCGAGGAGGTCGAGGCGATCCTCGGCGGCACCAAGCACCACGAGCTGGAACAGCGCCAGGTCCAGCTGATGCTGGTCGACGACGAAGCCGACGGCGCCCCGCCCCGCACCAGCGTCGACCTCGACGCCGGGAAGATCGTCTTCCGCAAGCGGTGAGGGCCGCTCGAAAGCGGCCCTCACCTGCGGAAACTCAGTACGTCATGGCCATGGCCGGGTCGGCGAGCAGTGCGCCGACGTCGGCCAGGAACTCCGAGCCCTGCTGGCCGTCGACCACTCGGTGGTCGAAGCTCAGCGACAGCTGGAGCACCTTGCGGACCTTGATCTCGCCGTCCACCACCCACGGCTGGTCCTTGATCGCGCCGAGGCACAGGATCGCGGACTCGCCAGGGTTGATGATCGGCGTTCCCGTGTCGACGCCGAACACGCCCACGTTGGTGATCGTGATCGTGCCGTTCAGCATGCCCGCCGGCGGGGTCTTGCCTTCGCGGGCCGTCTCGGTGAGCTGCGTCAGTGCCTGGGCCAGCTCCTTCAGCGACATCGAGTCGGCGTCACGGACCTTGGGCACGATCAGGCCGCGCGGCGTCGCCGCCGCGATCCCGAGGTGCACGTAGTCCTTGTAGACGATCTCCTGCGCTTCCTCGTCCCACACCGCGTTGACGTCCGGAGTGCGCTTCGCCGCCAGGCACACGGCCTTCGCCGCGAACGCCAGCGGCGTGATCTTGACCCCGGCGAACTCCCGCGACTGCTTCAGCTTCTCGCGGAACTCCATCATCGGCGTGACGTCGATGGTCAGGAACTCCGTGACGTGCGGAGCGGTGTACGCGCTCTGCACCATCGCGGCCGCGGTCGCCTTGCGGACGCCCTTGATCGGGACGCGCCGTTCGCGCGCTCCACTGTCCACAACGGACTTGACGACCGGGGTGCCGTTGGCGGCACGCTCGACGTCCTCACGGGTGATGACGCCGCCGTCCGCGCTCCCGGTCAGGGAGTGCAGGTCGACGCCGAGATCCTTCGCGAGCTTCCGCACCGGCGGCTTCGCCAGCGGGACGTACCCACCGCGAGGAGCAGCCGGAGCAGGCGCCGGAGGAGCGGCAGCGGCCGGAGCGGGTTCCGAGCCCTTGCGGGCACGCCGCTGCGTGACGACGGTCTTGGAGCCGTACCCGACCAGCGGCTTCATCTCCTCTTCCTCGGCCGGAGCCGGAGAAGCGGGAGCAGGAGCCGCGGCACCGTCCGGGTCGACGTCGATGGTGAGGATCGGCGTGCCGACCTCCACCGTCTGCCCCGGCTCGACGTGCAGTTCCGTGACGACCCCGGCCCACGGGATCGGCAGCTCGACGGCGGCCTTCGCGGTCTCGATCTCGACCACGATCTGGTTCACCGTCACGGTGTCGCCCGGCTTCACGTGCCAGGTCAGGATGTCGGCTTCGGTCAGCCCCTCCGCCGTGTCGGCCAAGGGGAACTGTTTGTACGTGGGCATTGCGCGGAAATCCCCCTTACCAGGCGAGCGAGCGGTCGACGGCGTGCAGTACCCGGTCCAGGTCGGGGAGGTAGTGCTCCTCGAGCTTGGCCGGCGGGTACGGCGTGTCGAACCCGGTCACCCGGAGGACCGGCGCTTCCAGCGAGTAGAAGCACTCCTGCTGGACGCGCGCCGCGATCTCCGACGTCAGCGACGACTCCGACGGCGCCTCCGACAGCGCGATCAGCCGTCCGGTCTTGCGTACCGACTCGAACACCGGGCCGAGGTCCAGCGGCGAAAGCGTGCGCAGGTCGATGACCTCCAGCGAGTGGCCCTCGTCCTCGGCCGCGGCGGCCGCGTCGAGGGCGACCTTCACCGAAGGGCCGTACGCGACGACCGTCGCCGTCGTGCCTTCGCGCACGACCTGCGAGGAGAAGCACGAAACCGGCGTGCCGTCGGTGTCGATCTCCGCGCGCATCGCGCCCGAGTGGTAGAGCCGCTTCGGCTCGAAGAACAGCACCGGGTCGTCGGACTTGATCGCCTGCTGGATGCCCCAGTAGGCGTCGACGGCGTTCGAGATCGACACGACCTTCAGGCCGGGGATGTGCGCGAACAGCGACTCCGGCGACTCCGAGTGGTGCTCGACCGCGCCGATCCCGCCGCCGAACGGCACCCGGATCACGACCGGCATCTTGATCTTGCCCTGCGTCCGGTAGTGCAGCTTCGCCAGCTGCGAGGAGATCTGGTCGAAGCCGGGGAAGATGAAGCCCTCGAACTGGATCTCGCACACCGGCCGGAACCCACGCACGGCCAGGCCGACCGCGGTGCCGATGATGCCCGACTCCGCCAGCGGCGTGTCCAGCACGCGCTGCTCGCCGAAGTCCTTCTGCAGGCCGTCGGTGATCCGGAAGACGCCGCCGAGCTTGCCGACGTCCTCGCCCATGATCAGGACCTTCGGGTCCTCCTCCATCGCCCGGCGCAGGCCGAGGTTGAGCGCCTTGCCGATGGTGAGTTTCTGGATGTCGCTCATCAGTGCTCACCCGCCGAGACGAAACCGTCGAGGTAGGACAGGAACTCTTCGCGCTGCGCCTCCAGCACCGGGTTGCCCTCGGCGTAGACGTTGCTGAAGATCCGCTCCGGCGGCGGTTCCGGCATGTTGAACGTGTACTCGCGCAGGTCCGCGGCGAACGTGTCCGCCTCGGCCTGGACCTTGTCGAAGAACGCCTGGTCGGCGTGGCCGCCGCGGGCCAGGTACGCCCGGACGCGCTCGATCGGGTCCTTGAGCTTCCACTCCTCCAGCTCGTCGGAGAGCCGGTAGCGGGTGGGGTCGTCGGTCGTCGTGTGCGCGTCCATCCGGTAGGTGAACGCCTCGATCAGGACGGGTCCGTTGCCGTGGCGGCACTCGTCCAGCGCCCAGCGCGACACCGCGAGGCAGGCCAGGACGTCGTTGCCGTCGACGCGGATGCCGGGGAAGCCGTAGCCGCGGGCGCGCTGGTACAGCGGCAGGCGCGACTGGCGCTCGGTCGGCTCGGAGATCGCCCACTGGTTGTTCTGGCAGAAGAACACCAGCGGCGCATCGTAGACCGCGGCCCAGACGAATCCTTCGTGGACGTCACCCTGCGAAGTCGCGCCGTCGCCGAAGTAGACGATCGTCGCTTCGCCGTCGTCGTCGCCGACCTTGCCCTCGAACTTCTGGCCCATCGCGTAGCCGGCGGCGTTGAGGACCTGGTTGCCGATCACGATGGTGTACGGGTGGAAGCCGTGCCGCCGGTAGTCCCAGCCGCTGTGGTCGGTGCACCGGAAGATGCCCAGCAGGTCCTTCATGTCGACCCCGCGCGCGTACGCGACGCCGTGCTCGCGGTAGCTGGGGAACGCCATGTCGTTCGCCTTGAGGGCGCGGCCGGAGCCGATCTGCGCGGCTTCCTGGCCGAGCAGCGGCACCCAGATGCCCAGCTGACCCTGGCGCTGCATGGCGTTCGCTTCGCGGTCGGCGCGCCGTACCAGCACCATGTCGCGGTACAGGCCGCGCAGGGCTTCGGCGTCGACGTCCTCGACGTACTTGTCGAACTGGGGCGAGGGAACCCGTTCGCCTTCGGGGGTGAGCAGCTGAGTCAGCTCAGCGCCACCTTCGCTGGTCGCTCGCAATCCGGCGATCACCTGTTCGGGGGAGGGCTGGGCCGCGACCGCGGCCGGGCCGTCTCCAGGCTCCGGGTGCGTCCACTGTTCGGACGGCATGCGCTGTACTCCTTGGTGTCGGTGCCTCTGGCGGCCGCTTGTGGCGACCACAGCGACTGCACCGGCGGGGACCAGCGCATCGGGTCCGAAGCGCTCGGTCACCGTCGGCGTTGACGGTTCACGCCGACATCCTGGCACGAAGGTCACCGCTTTGGTGAGACGCGGTTGCTGATTTGTTGCTGAGAAAGGGGCCCTGAACAGGGAAAACCTTAGGAAGCCCCAGTATCGGACCTACGAGCGTAGGAACCCGGCCGCCGCGCTCACCAGGGTCGTGAGTGAGAAACAGTGTGCTAACCCTGTTCCACGCTCACGAGGCGTGAGGCGACGTTGTGACGTGCCGCACTGTCGTACCTGCGTGGCACGATGGGCCACGTGGAGCAGAAATCCGTGCGTGAATCCGTCGTGTCCGCGTGGACCAACGACGTCATCCCGAGCCTGTCCGGGCTGGTGGCGATCCCGGCCCTGTCCCCGGCCTTCGACGCCGAGTGGGCGAAGAGCGGGCACCTCGCCGCCGCCGTCGACCACGTCCGCCAGTGGATCGCCGGGCGCGATCTGCCGGGCGCGGTGATCGAGGTCGTCCAGCTCGAAGACCGGACCCCCGTGCTGCTCGTCGACGTCCCGGCGACCCCGGGCGCGGCGGACAAGGGCACCGTCCTGATGTACGGCCACCTCGACAAGCAGCCCCCGGTCGGCGGCTGGTCCGAAGGCCTCGGCCCGTGGACGCCGGTGCTGCGCGACGGCCGCCTGTACGGCCGCGGCTCGGTCGACGACGGCTACTCCGGCTACGCGGCGACCACGGCGATCGAAGCCGTGCACGCGGCCGGCGGCGAGCACGCCCGCATCGTGCTGCTCCTGGAGACCGGCGAGGAGTCCGGCAGCCCCGACCTGCCCGCCTACGTCGACCACCTGGCCGACCGGATCGGCGAGGTGTCGCTGGTCGTCTGCCTCGACGCGGGCGGCAGCGACTACGAGCGGCTGTGGCTGGTCACCAGCCTGCGCGGGATGCTGCACCTCGACGTCAAGGTGCAGCTGCTGGCCTCGGCGCAGCACTCCGGCGTCGCGTCCGGCGTCGTCGCCAGCTCGTTCCGGGTGCTGCGGCACCTGCTCGAGCGCATCGAGGACAGCGCGACCGGCGAACTGCTGCTCGACGAACTGAAGGTCGACGTCCCGGCGAACCGGCTGTCGGAGCTGAAGGCCGTCTCGCAGGACTTCCCCGAGGCGCTGTCGAAGGCGTTCCCGCTGGTCGAAGGCGGCCGCGTGATCACCGAGGACGCGCTGGAGCTGATGCTCAACAACGCGTGGCGCCCGACGCTGTCGGTGATCGGCGCCGACGGCTTCCCGAAGCCCGCCGACGCCGGGAACGTCCTGCGCGAGAGCACCACCCTGACGCTGAGCTTCCGGCTTCCGCCGACGGCCGACGCCGAAAAGGCGCTCGAAGCCGTGAAGAAGGCGCTGACCACCGACGTCCCGTACGGCGCGAAGGTCACCTTCGGCGACAGCCCGCAGGCGGAGGACGGCTGGAACGCGCCGACCGAGTCGCCGTGGCTGACCGCCGCGCTGCGCACGGTCAGCGACGAGGTGTTCGGCCGCCCGCACCGCGCGACCGGCATGGGCGGGTCGATCCCGTTCATGGGCCTGCTCTCGCGGAAGTACCCGGACGCGCAGTTCCTGGTCACCGGCGCGTGCGGGGCCGACTCGAACATCCACGTGCCGGACGAGTGGCTGCACCTGGACTACGCGCAGCAGGTCACCGAGGCCGTCGCGCACATCCTGGACGCGCACGCCCGCGGCTAGCCACAGGCTTCGCGCAAGGTCGCGGCGGCCGTCTCCAGGCAGGCCGGGAAGCCCTGCTTCCCGGCCGCGTCGATCCACCGGTCGAACGCGTCGCCGAAGACGATCGTCGCGACCTGCGCGGCCATTTTCGCCTGCCCGGACGGCGTTCCCCGGCGTTCGAGGGCGTCCTGGATCGTCGCCGTGATCGCCGCGGCCTTGCTCCGCTCGCGTTCGCGCAGCTCGGGCGTGGCCGCGATGATCGCCCGGCGTTCGGGAGAGGGGTCGACGAGCTGCGTGACCCGCGTTCCGACCTCGGCCAGTGCGGTGAGGGCGGTCTGCAGCGGTGACTCGCCTTCTTCGGCAGCGAGCACGGCTTCGCCGACGGCGGGCGGCAGTTGTTCCGAGCCCGCGAAGAGGACTTCGCGCTTGTCGGGGAAGTAGCGGAAGTACGAGCGGCGCGTGATCCCGGCGCGCTCGGCGATCTGCGTGATCGTGACGGCGTCGTAGCCGTGCTCGGCGTAGAGCTCCAGCGCGGCTTTCCGCAGCCGGTCCGCGGTTCCGGGATCCCATCTGGCCACGGCTCACCCTAACCGATGTCTCAGTGTGTCATCACCTGCTAGCCTCAGTGATGACACACTGAGACATCACGGGAGCCGACATGGAGATCTGGGTACTCGGCGCGCTGGGCCGCACCGGCCGGGCCATCACCGCCGAACTGGCCGCGCGTGACCTGACGGCCGTGCTGGTCGGACGCCACCGCGAACGCCTGGCGGCGACCGGCGCGAAGTACGTCGTCGCCGACGGGGCGGCGGCGATCGCGGCGGAGATCCGGCGCCGGCGCCCGGCGGTCGTCGTCAACACGATCGGCGAGTACGCCGCCACGGCCCCGGCGATCGCGCGAGCCTGCCTGCCGGGCGGGCACTACGTGGACATGGCCGCGGACCTGCCCGCGGTCCGGCGGCTGCTCGACCTGCACGACGAAGCCCTGTCCGGCGGCAGCACGTTCGTGACCGGCGCGGGGTTCGGCGTCCTGGCCACCGAGGCCGTCGTCGCGAAGCTGTGCGAGGGCCGTGCCACGCCGAGCCACGTGCAGGTCGACGCGCTGGCGTCGGTCGCGTCCGAGGGCGGGACCGTCGGGGTCGCACTGGCCGCCAGCATCGTCGACGCCATGACCGCGGTCTCGGCTCGCGGCGCGAAGCCACGCACCCTCGTCCTCCCGGACGGCGAGACGGCAAAGGTGGCGGGCATCCCCTCGGGCGAGCTGCTCGCCGCCCAGCGCGCGTCCGGCACGCCGGACGTCACGGTCTTTTCCGGACTGGCCCCGACCGCACCGGCGGTCCGAGCCGTGCTCCCGCTGCTCGGACGGCTGGTGTCGATCCCGGCGGTACGCCGGTTCACCATCCGGCGGCTCGCCGCGGTCCGGACGAAGCCGGCACCCCGCCCCCGAACGCACACGTGGGGCCACGCCGTCGTCACCTGGCCCGACGGCACAAGGCGCGAAGGCTGGCTCCGCGCGGACGAAGCCATGGACTTCACGGCGGCGGTCGTCGCCGAAACGGCAGTCCGCCTGGCCCGCGGCGAGGGCAAACCGGGTGCGCACACGCCGGCGTCGGCCCTCGGCGCGGACGTCGCCGAAGCCGCGGGCGGGACCTTCCTGCTCTGAGGCTGGGGATTGCCCCGATCGGGTATCGGTATTACGCTGTAATACGGTCGGGAGGTGGAAGGCGAACTCTACGACGGGATCCCGCTCGAACGCCTGCCGTTCACGGAGGTGCCCGATCCCGGGCACCTCCGGCGGTCGTTGCGGTACCCGGGTGCGCTGGACATCGCGCCGGAGCACGCGGTGGAGGCCGTGTTCGATCCCCGTCGGCTCGTCGGCCGCGATCCGTCGTCGCGGACGGGTGAGTCGATCCGGGTGGCCGGACACTCGCCCGGGATGGGACGGTTGCTGGTGGTGATCCTGCTGCCGGACCGTCACCCGCCGGACGGTGTGTGGCTCGTGGCCACGGCCTGGCCCGCCGACAAGCGGGTGCGGCAGGTGTATCGAGGGCTGTGGGAGGTGCGGTGATGACGGAAAAGGAACTGCTCGACCGGCTTGCGGAGGCCGCCGAGGCCGATCCCGGAGCCGAAGTCGGCTGGGTGCAGCATCGGGTGCCGTCCAAGAATCCGACCGCCGTCTACAGCGTGCGCATTCCCGTCGACCGGATCGAGGAGCTGCGCCGGCTCGCCGCCGAACGCGGGGTGCAGCCAACGGCCCTGATCCGGACCTGGGTCATCGCCCAGCTCGATGCCGCGTCCGCCGGTGACGAGCGCGCGCAGCAGTGGGAGAACGACGTCCGTGCCACGATCGACCGCCTGCGTGCCCTGCTCGACGAGCGGACCGCGAGCTAGGCCAGCCGGGTCAGGTGGACCGAGACGTCCAAAGTAGACTGTCCGCCCCCGGTGAAGATGCCCTTCAACGGCGCCACGTCCGCGTAGTCACGGCCCATCGCCACCCACACGTGCCGGGGGCCGACCGGGATGGCGTTCGTCGGGTCGTATGCCCACCAGCCGCCGGTCCAGACGTCGACCCAGGCGTGGGATTCGCCCTCCACCACCTCGCCGAGCTTCGCGTCCGGCTTCGTGTGCAGGTAGCCCGACACGTACCGGGCCGGGATCCCGATCGCCCGCAGCATCACCAGCGTCACGTGCGCGAAGTCCTGGCAGACCCCTTCGCGGGCCTGCCAGGCGTCCGTGGCCGTCGAGTGGACGCCCGTCGTGCCCGGCTGGTACTTCAGCTGCTGGTGGACCCACTCGCAGACCGCCAGTACCGCCTCCGCCGGGTCCAGGCCGCGGCGCAGCGCCCGTGCCTCGCGGGCCAGCGTGACGTCGCGCGGGGTGTACGCGGTCGGGGTCAGGTACTCGGTGCGGTGGTCGATCACCGTCTCGGAACGGAGGTCCTTCCACGTCGCCGTGCGGATCGGCTCCGCTTCGTCGGCCGTCTCGACCACCGAGGTCGCCAGCACCGTGAACTCCGTGTGCGGCGCGTGGAGGTCGAACGACGTCACCACCGTGCCCCAGTAGTCGGTGTACCGGTAGGCCCGGGTCGCCGGGGTCGTCTCGATGCGCGTCGCCACCGTCGTCTGGCGGCGGTCCGAACGCGGGGTCAGGCGCGCCTCGTTGTACGACTGCGTCGCCGGTGTCGCGTACCGGTAGCCCGTCCGGTGCGCCACCCGCAGCTGCCACGTCACAGCGAAACCTCCGCACCGCTCCACGCCACCCACGGGGACGTGCTGAAGTACTGCAACGACACCGCTTCCCCGATTTCCTTGATCGACGTCTGCAACGCCCCGAGCCGCCGCGGCAGGTCGGTCAGCAGGTCCGACGGGCGGAGGAACTCCAGCTCGCTGCGGGCCCGGCCGAGCTGCCGCAGCGCCTCGGACTTCTCGTTGCTGCGCGAGCCGCCGCCCGGGTCGAGCCGCTGCAGGCAGTCCTCCGCCTGCCGCAGCGCGTGGAACACCGAACGCGGGAACAGCGTGTCCCGCAACAGGAACTGCACGACGCGGCCCGCGTCCAGCGCGCCGCGATACGTCCGCAGGTAGGTGTCCTGCGCGCCGGCCGAGCGCAGCACCGTGATCCAGCCCGGCGACGACGCGCGGTCGGCGACCCGCGAAAGCAGCAGCCGCACCACCATGTCGGCGCGTTCGATCGACCGGCCGAGCACCATGAACAGCCAGCCGTCGTCGCGGCTCATCGTCGAGTCGGCCAGTCCCGCGAACATCGCCGCGCGTTCCTCCACAAAGGACAGAAACGCGTGCGGCCCGGCGCGGCGGGCGTAGCGCTGCCGGTCGGGCACCGCGTTCCACGTCGCGTTCAGGCATTCCCACAGCTCGGTCGAGACGACCTCGCGGGCGCCGCGGGTGTTCTCGCGGGCCGAGTTGATCGAGCCGACGATCGACGACGGGTTGTCCTTCGCGTACGCGACCAGCTCGGTCAGCTTCCACACGTCGAGCGACTCCGTGCCTGCCGGGTCGATGCCCAGGACGGCCAGCAGCTGGCGGCTCGCGTGGTCGGGGTCCACGGTCGCGTCCTCCAGCAGCTGGTGGACCGAGACGTTGAGGATGCGGGAGGTGTCGTCGGCGCGTTCGACGTACCGGCCGATCCAGTACAGCGACTCCGCGTTGCGTGCCAGCATGCGAACCTCCCTAGCTCTGCTGCTGCTGTTGCTGCTGCTGGGACGTCGACAGCTCCGGCCCCTGCTCGGCGACCATGCCGTCCACTGTGGACACCACGCCGAGCGCGGGCTGCTCCAGCTCGCGCTCGGCCGTCGACGCGCGGGACGCCAGTACCCACGTGTCCTTCGAGCCGCCGCCCTGCGAGGAGTTGACGACCAGGCTGCCCTCCGGCAGCGCCACCCGGGTCAGCCCGCCGGGGAGGACGAAGATCTCCTTGCCGTCGTTGACCGCGAACGGCCGCAGGTCGACGTGCCGCGGCGCGAGCCGGTCGTCCACTTTGGACGGCACGGTGGACAGCTGGACCACCGGCTGCGCGATCCAGCCGCGCCGGTTCGCCCGGACCTTCCGCCGCAGGACGTCCAGGTCCTTCTTCGACGCCTCGGGGCCGAAGACGATCCCGTAGCCGCCGGATCCCTCGACCGGCTTGACCACCAGCTCGTCGAGGTGCGCCATGACGTGGTCGAACTCGTCCGGGAGCCAGCACCGGAACGTGTCCACATTGGGCAGCAGCGGCTTCTCGTTGAGGTAGTACTTCACCATTTCCGGCACGTAGGTGTAGACGAGCTTGTCGTCGCCGACGCCGTTGCCGATCGCGTTCGCGATGACGACGTTGCCCGCCCGCGCCGCGTTCTGGATGCCTGCCACGCCGAGCACCGAGTCCGGCCGGTAGTGCACCGGATCGAGGAACTCGTCGTCGATCCGCCGGTAGATGACGTCGACCTGGCGCTCGCCCTCGGTCGTGCGCAGGTAGACGACGTTGTCCCGGCAGAACATGTCGCGGCCCTCGACCAGCTCGACGCCCATCAGCCGGGCCAGCAGCGAGTGCTCGAAGTACGCCGAGTTGTGCACGCCAGGGGTGAGCACGACCACCATCGGGTCGGCGACGTTCGCCGCGGCCGCCGCGCGCAGCGCCCGCAGCAGGTGCGACGCGTAGTCACCGACCGGGCGCACGCGGTGGCGGGCGAACAGGTCCGGGAACACCCGCGCCATCGTGCGCCGGTTCTCCATCACGTAGGACACCCCGGACGGATTGCGGAGGTTGTCCTCCAGCACCCGGAAGGTCCCTTCCTCGTCGCGCACCAGGTCCACACCGGACACGTGGATGCGCACGCCGTTGGGCGGGGTGATGCCGAACGCCTCGCGGCGGAAGTGCTCGCACGAGGTGATCAGCCGCCGCGGCAGCACGCCGTCGCGCAGGATCTGCCGGTCGCCGTAGACGTCGGCGAGGAACGCCTCGAGCGCGCGGACCCGCTGGGCCACGCCCCGCTCCAGCTTCGCCCACTCGTTGGCCTGGATCACCCGCGGCACCAGGTCCAGCGGGAACGGCCGCTCCTGCCCGGACAGCGAGAACGTGATGCCCTGGTCGACCATCGCCCGGTCGAGTGCCTGCGCCCGCGAGTTGAGGTCGTGGGCGTCGAGCGCGGCGATCGACTCGTACAGCGCCCGGTACGGCGCCCGGACCGTGCCGTCGGCGGCGAACATCTCGTCGTAGGCGCCGGCGTGCGGCCGGTCCGGCGCGAGATATCCCTCGAACCGGGCCCCCGGCCGGGTGATCCGGCTGGTCACGGCCTTCCTCGCGCGTCGACCGGACGGGGGCAGCCGCGGCGGCGTGACGTTCATGGTCGACATCCTTACCCACGGCCCGGTCCGGGCGCGACACCCGGCGTCCGACGCGCACAGGCGTAAACATCGCCGTAACTTCACAGTGCTGTGCTTTGGTATGGATGAGTGGCAATATGCGTGCTCTCAGAACCTGAGAACTACGAGGAGTGACGACGTGGCCCGAGGATCCCAGCTCAAGGCGCTCGCCCTGCTGCCGGCGTTCGCCCTGGTCGGACTGACCGTGGCGTGCGGTGCCGGCGGCAACGGCGCAGGCGGTGTCGCCACGAGCGCGCCGGCCGCGGCGTCCGGGACTGCCGCGGCAGGCGAGATTCCGGCGGCCGCCAAGGACGACAAGCTCGCGGCCGAGGTGCCGGCGGACATCAAGGCCGACGGCAAGATCGTGGTCGGCCAGGACCAGAGCTACGCGCCGAACGAGTTCGTCGACAACGGCAAGGCGACCGGCTTCGACGTCGATCTCGGCACCGCGATCGGGCAGAAGCTCGGCCTGCAGATGGAGTTCCAGAACGCCGACTTCTCGGGCATCATCGCCGGTATCGCCGCAGGCAAGTACGAGCTCGCCATGTCCTCGTTCACCGTCAACGCCGACCGGATCAAGCAGGTCGACATGGTGTCCTACTACAAGGCGGGCACTTCGCTGGCCGTCCTGAAGGGCAACCCGGACCACATCACCCTCGACGACCTCTGCGGCAAGACCGTCGCCGTGCAGAAGGGCACCACCCAGGTCGACGACCTGCAGGCCCGGTCGGAGAAGTGCACGAAGGCGGGCAAGCAGGCGATCACCCTGTCGCAGCTCACCGCCCAGACCGACGTGAACCTCGCCCTGACGGCCAAGCGCGCCCAGGCGATGCTGGCCGACTCGCCGGTCGTCGACTACGCGGTGAAGCAGACGAACGGCGCACTGGAGATCGTCGGCGACCCGTACGACAGCGCGCCCTACGGCATCGCGCTGAAGAAGGGCCAGGGCCAGTACACCCAGGCGATCCAGGGTGCGGTCCAGGCGCTGATCGACGACGGCACCTACCGCAAGATCCTCGACAAGTGGGGCCTCAACCCGGTCGGCGTGATCACCAAGTCGGAAATCAACCCGGCGGGCTGAGGGAGTTTGCGTGTCGAGCCCGTCGGCTGAGTCCACGGCGCCGGCCCCGGAGCCCGACGTGGCTCCGGAGGCGGCGCCGATCCGTGCGGTCCCCGTGCGCCACTACGGGCGCTGGGCCGCCGGTGTGGTGATCCTCTTCCTTGCTTTCATCGTCGTCCGCAGCGTCGTCACGAACTCGAACCTGCAGTGGGACGTGGTCGGCGAGTACCTCTTCGACGACCGCATCCTCCGCGGGTTGCAGAACACCCTGATCCTGACCGGCATCTCGATGGTGATCGGGGTCGTCGGCGGCATCCTGCTCGCGGTCATGCGGTTGTCCCCGAACCCGCTGATGTCGGGTGCGGCCGGGATCTACATCTGGCTGTTCCGCGGCACGCCGCTGATCACGCAGCTGCTGGTGTGGAACTACCTCGCGGCGGCCTACCCGCGCGTCGGCCTCGGGATCCCGTTCGGCCCGGAGTTCGTGAGCTGGAACACGAACAACCTGATCAACCTGTTCGCGGCTTCGCTGCTCGGCCTCGGCCTGAACGAGGCCGCGTACATGGCCGAGATCGTCCGGGGCGGCATCGCCTCGGTCGACAGCGGCCAGCTGGAAGCCGCGAGCGCGCTGGGGATGAAGCGCACCACGACGTTGCGCCGGATCATCCTGCCGCAGGCGATGCGGGTGATCATCCCGCCGACCGGCAACGAAACGATCGCGATGCTGAAGACGACGTCACTGGTCGTCGTCATCGGCTACTTCGAGCTGATGGTGTCCGTGCAGCAGATCTACGCCCAGAACTACAAGATCATCCCGCTGCTGCTGACGGCGGGCGTGTGGTACCTGTTCATGACGTCGATCCTGACGCTGATCCAGATGCAGATCGAGAAGCACTTCTCGCGCGGCACTTCGCGGGGCGTCGCGAACCAGGCGAAGTGGCGCTCGCGGATGCTGGGCTTCCGGTTCGGCGCCGGCCGCGGCGGAGCGGGAGGTGCCACCGCATGACCCCGGTCGTTTCCGCGCAGAAGATCTGCAAGAGCTTCGGCAGCGTCGACGTCCTCAAGGGCATCGACCTCGAGGTGCACGAACGCGAGGTGCTCTGCCTGATCGGCCCGTCCGGGTCCGGCAAGTCGACGCTCCTGCGCTGCATCAACCACCTCGAGAAGGTCGACGCCGGCCGGCTCTACGTCGACGGCGTGCTCGTCGGCTACAAGCAGCGTGGCGACAAGCTGCACGAGCTGCGCGAGAAGGAGGTCGCGGTCCAGCGCAAGGACATCGGCATGGTGTTCCAGCGCTTCAACCTCTTCCCGCACATGACCGCGCTGGAAAACATCATGGAGGCGCCGGTCCAGGTGCGCCGCGAGCCGAAGGCACAGGCGCGGCAGCGTGCGCTGGAGCTGCTGGACCGCGTCGGCCTCGCGGACAAGGCGAAGAACTACCCGGCGCAGCTGTCCGGCGGGCAGCAGCAGCGCGTCGCGATCGCCAGGGCGCTGGCGATGCAGCCGAAGCTGATGCTGTTCGACGAGCCGACGTCCGCGCTGGACCCGGAACTCGTCGGCGACGTCCTCGGCGTGATGAAGCAGCTCGCCAAGGACGGCATGACCATGGTCGTCGTCACGCACGAGATGCAGTTCGCGCGCGAGGTGGCCGACAAGGTCCTGTTCATGGACGGCGGCGTCGTCGTCGAAGAGGGCCCGCCCGACCAGGTCATCGGCAACCCGCGTGAGGAGCGGACGAAGGAGTTCCTCGCCAGGGTGCTCAATCCCAACGCCTGATCTTGCGGCGGAAACGGTGTTCCGGCACCGTTTCCGCCGTTTTTTCGCTACCTTGATGGCGGTGTGGGAGGGGGAATCTCGTGTCGACCGAAAGCACGCTGCCGCCACTCGACCCCTTCGCGGGCGTCCCCGACCGCCGGTACGAAGTCAAGGCCGCCGACCTGCTGAAACCGGGCAACGCCGGCTTGCTGCGGTGGCGGCGGCAGGCCACGAACGCGCCGATCGTCTACGTCGAGGACGCCTACATCACCGGCGTGCTCGACCTGCGGGCCGCCGACCTGAAGTACCTGTTCCGGTTCGAGCGGTGCCGGTTCGAGCACGCGCCGGACGTGCGTGAGGCGAACCTGCTCGGCCTGGTCTTCCGCAAGTGCTGGCTGCCCGGGCTCAAGGCCCGCAACATGCGCAGCCGCAACGACGTCCGGCTGATCCGCAGCGTCGTGCAGGTCGACGGCGACGTCCGGGAGATCGAGGAGACCACCGTCCAGCGCGGCGACGACCGCGAGCGCGGGATGCCGAACGCCGCGGTCAACCTCACCGACGCCGTCATCGAGGGCTCGATGGTGCTGACCCGCACGGTGATCTCGCACCCGCACGGCAAGGCGATCCAGGCCGACCGGCTGGTGCTGACCGGCGCGCTGCTGGCGTACCGCATGGTCGCCAACGGCGAGGTCCGGCTGCCCGGCCTGCGGACCGGCGGTAACGTCAACTTCTCCGGCGCCAACCTGAACAACCCGGACGGCTTCGCGCTCAACGGCAACGGCCTGCACATCGGCGGCAGCCTGCTGTGCGAGGTCGACAACTACGGTCCGGCCAGCCAGCGCAAGCGCTTCTCCGCGACCGGGATCATGTACCTGCCCAGCGCGTCGGTGGCCAGCGACATCTCGCTGCGCGAGGCGAAGCTGACGGTGTCGCAGCACGGGCCGATCGCGATGGACGCGTGGAAGTCCAACGACCCGTACCTGGACCCGCGGCCGGCGCTGGTGGCCGACCGGATGCGCGTCGACGGGAACGTGGAGCTGTCCGACGGGCTGCAGGCGCTGGGCACGCTGCGGATGGTCAACGCCCGCATCGGCGGGTCGCTGCGGCTGGCCGGTGCCGAGATCAAGGTCGAGCGGGGCAAGACGCAGCCGTACTACGACCGGGCGCTGCACCTGGACGGCACCGAGATCGGCGGCGACATCGAGGCGACGAGCCTGCGCGTGCCGACGGGCCAGCTGCGGCTGGCGGACGTGACCGTCGGCGGCAACTTCCTCGCCTGGAATTCGATGTTCCGCCATCCGGGCCGCGACGTGTTCTCGGCACGGCGGTCGAAGATCGCGGGCAACTTCCAGCTCACGGACGCGTCGATCCAGGGCACGCTGCGGCTGCAGGGCATCGACGTCGGCGGGTCGATCAACCTGGCGGGCACCTCCCTGAGCGACCCCGGCAGGCGCGCGACCAGCAGTTTCTCCCTCGACGTGCGAACCGGCCGGATCGGCAGGGACCTGCTGCTGCGGGACAACAACAACCGCCCGTTCGCCGCGGAGGGCGGCGTCAACCTCGACGGCGCCCAGGTCGCCCGGCGCGTGGACCTGCGCGGCGCCCAGATCGGCTCGCTGCCGCCGTTCGTGGTGGCACTGGACGCGGGCGACGTCGCCGCCGACGAGTTCATCCTGACGCCGAGCCGCCCGCCGTCGGGCCGGGTGGTGCTGCGGCGGGCGCACTGCGGAACGCTGACCGACAACGAGGAGTTCTGGGCGGCGTCCGAGGGCATCGAGCTGGAGGACTTCCGCTACGACGCACTGAAGAACGGCATCCCCCTCGACGACGACAGGGCCCTCGATCACCGCATCGAGCTGCTGCGCAAGGCGATGCGCGGCTACCGGCCGGGCCCGTACGACCAGCTGGCCCACATGCTCCGCGCGGCCGGAAACGAAGAGCACGCCTCGACGGTGGCGTTGCGCAAACAGCAGTTCCGCTACGAGGCACTGGCCCGCGGGTTCAAGTTCTTCGGCCCGGGCGTCCGGCTGTGGAGCTGGCTGCAGCGTTCGATGGTCGGCTACGGCTACCGCCCGGTCCGCGCGCTCGGCTGGCTGCTGACGCTGCTGGTGCTGGGCAGCCTGTGGTTCGGCCTCGGCACCGACGACTGCATCCACGACAAGTCCGGCCGGTTCGTGGCGAGCGGCCCCCGCTGCGTGGTGAACCAGCAGGACACGGGCCTGCAGTGGAACCCGGTGATCTACACGGCGGACCTGCTGGTCCCGATCGTCGACTTCGGCAACAAGTCGAGGTGGTACATGCACGGACCGGACAACTGGGTGGCGGCAGGCTTCACAGCCTCCGGCTGGATACTGGCGACGACGGTGGCCGCGGGCGTGAGCCGCATGCTGCGCCGGGACAACTAGTTCGTGGTAAGATCAAGACAGTAACGGCAACCAACCTCACATACCTGACAGTTGCCCGATTACGAAAAGTCTCCGATACGAAACGCACGACTAGGTCGATACCCCAGCGCATTTGCATGCGTGGCGCCCCGCGGGCCGTGGAGCCCTCCGAAGCCGGGGTGTCTTGTGGATCGTTTCGTCTCCGTGTAGGCAGACTCGCTCTTCGCCTTTCGTCTTGGACCGCCGACCGATCAGGTGGATGGACGCTTCGGACTGTTCGCCAGTGAGGTTTGGTACTCGTGTCGTCGTTCCTCGTTGCCGCCGGTCAGCTGTCGGTTCCCGCGTTGCTGATCATCCTGGTGCTCGGTGTGGTGCTGCCGCTGGCCTTCATCGTCGTGGTGTTCTGGCTTGCCGTGCGCTATCGGCGTCCGCTGCATGCCAAGCTGCCGTTCGTGACGCTGACCTCCCCCGTTCCCGCGGAAGAGCCACAAGAAGAAGCCGAACGAATCGCAGCCTGAGGGGAGTGACCGTCGTCAGGGAAAGAGTTCCCTGACGACGGTCTCTGACATACCCTCGGTATGTCCCCTCAGTGTGGAGGTCCCCTTGAACGCACCCACCGCCACCGGCCGGATCGAGATCGACGCTGCGCCCGAGGTCGTCTACGCCCTGGTCAGCGACCCGGGATCACTTGCCGACGTTGCCGAGGAATACGCCGGGCACGAGTGGGTCGGCGGGGCTTCCGCGCCCGCCGTCGGGGCGCAGTTCCGTGGCCGGAACCGGCGGGGCCTTCGGCGGTGGAGCACGCTGTCGACCATCACCGACGCCGATCCCGGGCGGTGTTTCGGCTTCGAGGTGACCTCCGTGGCCGGGCTGCCCGTTGCGCGGTGGCAGTACGACTTCGAACCCGGCGGCGACGGCTGCGTCGTCGTGGAAAGCATGTGGGAACGGCGGCCTGCCTGGTTCAAGGCGGTGACGGCGACCGTCACCGGGGTCTGGGACCGCGACGAGGCCAACGCCGCCAACATCGCCGCCACGCTCGCGCGGCTGAAGCGGGCCGCCGAAGCTAGTCGATGAAGCGGGACCAGAACGGTATGTAGCGGGGGCCGTCCGGCGGGGCCGTGCTGATGCCGCCCGTCGCGAACTCGCGGTGCAGGTAGTCGCGCAGGTCGGAGCCGTAGACGATGATGTCCGTCTGGTACACCGACAGCACCGGGTAGCCGGTCGTGTCCGGCAGGCCCGGCAGGTAGCGGTGGCCGCACACCGGCACCAGCTGCGGCACGTCCGCCAGCCGCCGCCGGGCCTCGCGGACCGCGTCCTCCGGGCCGACCGGGCGCGTGCCCCAGTCCGGCAGCCAGAAGCCGTTGTGCTCGACGTCGTACAGCACGCCGTCGACCGGCCAGGCCAGGCGTTTGCGCAGCTGGTCGGGGTTGCCGCAGCGCCAGTCGGGCCAGCGGTCGCCGATCGGCACGCCCGCGGACAGGAACGTCCGGTGGTCGGCCGCGAACCGGAAGCCGAACCGGCGCTCGACGGCGTCGAGCTCGGCTTCGCTCAGCCCGGGACGCACGGGTTCCCGGAGGTTCTCCTGCAGGTGCCGCGCCTCCTCCGGAGTGAGGGCGCCGGCCGGTTGGACGGGGGTCATGACCCGAGCCTAAGCGGCGGCTCACCCGCCCGCGCGTCCTTTTTCGGGCGGGCCTGGGTGTCCCCGGCAGGGTGAGTTTGTTCTCTCATCGGCCGGACCGCGGAACAGAGCGTGAGCGCGTGTAGTTCACTCTTGCCGTGACTTCTCCACGACCGCAGAGCCGCGTGCGTGCCCCCGAGCTGCGCGGCGACGTCTGGCTGAACACCGGCGGCCACCCGCTCACGCTCGCGGGCCTGCGCGGGCGCATCGTCCTGCTGGACTTCTGGACCAGCGGCTGCATCAACTGCCTGCACGTGCTCGACGAGCTGCGCCCGCTGGAGGCCGAGTTCGCGGACGTCCTGGTCACGATCGGGGTCCACTCGCCGAAGTTCCTGCACGAGGGCGAGCGCGCGTCCATCGAGGCCGCGGTCCGCCGCTACGACGTGCACCACCCGGTGGTCAACGACCCGAAGATGGAGCTGTGGTCGCAGTACGCGGTCCGCGCGTGGCCGACGCTGGTCGTCGTCGACCCCGAGGGCTACGTCGTGCACGTCGCCGCGGGCGAGGGGCACGGCGAAGCGCTGCGCCGCGTCGTCGCCGACCTGGTCACCAAGCACGAAGCGAAGGGGACGCTCCGGCGCGGCGGCAGCCCGTACGTGCCGGTCGAGGAGCAGGCCGCCGAGCTGCGGTTCCCGAGCAAGGCCGTCGCCACCGCCGAGGGGCGCGTCCTGGTCGCGGACACCGGGCACCACGCGATCGTCGAGTTCGCTTCCGACGGCGAGACCGTCATCCGCCGCTTCGGCAGCGGCGAGCGCGGCGGCCAGGACGGCCCGTTCGACATCGCGACCTTCAACGAGCCGTCCGGCATCGCGCTCCTGCCGTACGACATCGCCGAGCGCGTCGGCTACCACGCGGTCGTCGCCGACACCGCCGGCCACCGGCTGCGCGGCCTCGACCTGATCACCGGCGAGGTCACCACGGTCGCCGGCACCGGCGCGCAGTGGCGCAACGGCCCGGACTCCGGCAAGGGCGTCGAGGTCGACCTGACCAGCCCGTGGGACGTGGCGTGGTGGGGCCCGGCAGGCGGGGTCGTCGTCGCGATGGCGGGTAACCACACGCTGAGCGTCTTCGACCCGGTTTCGGGCACGATCCGCCGCTTCGCCGGGACGACCGTCGAGGGCCTCCGCGACGGCGACGTGAGCGAAGCGTTCTTCGCGCAGACGTCCGGCCTGGCGGTGGACGGCGACAAGTTGTGGCTCGCCGACGCGGAGACGTCGGCGCTGCGCTGGATCGAGCCCGACGGCGAGTCGTTCACCGTGCACACGGCGATCGGCGTCGACCTGTTCTCCTTCGGCCACACCGACGGCCCGGCCGACAAGGCGCTGCTGCAGCACCCGCTTGGCCTCGCCGTGCTGCCCGGCGACAAGATCGCGATCGCCGACACCTACAACGGCGCCGTACGCCGCTTCGACGTCTTCACGCGCGAAGTGACGACGATCGCGACCGGCCTCGCCGAGCCGCAGGGCCTCCTGCTGCATGAGGGCGAGCTGCTGGTCGTGGAGTCGGCGGGCAACCGCGTCGGCCCGCTGCCCGCGGCCGAGCCGACGGTCGTGACCGGCGACGCGCACGCCGTGCGCCGCCCGCCGACGGTGCTCGCCCCCGGCGAGATCGACCTGTCGGTGGTGTTCACCGCCCCGCCGGGCGAGAAGCTGGACGACCGCTTCGGCCCGTCGACGCGGCTGGAGGTCAGCGCGTCCCCGCCGTCCCTGCTGGTCGAAGGAGGCGGCACCGGCACGGACCTGACCCGCAAGATCCGCCTGGCGGCCGGGGTGACGGAAGGCGTGCTGCAGGTGGTCGCCCAGGCGGCGAGCTGCGACGACGGCGCCGAGCACCCGGCATGCCGCATCACCCGGCAGGACTGGGGCGTCCCCGTACGGCTCGACAGCGGCGGGGCGCGCGAGCTGAGCCTGGTCATGGCCGGTGAGCCGCGGACTGCCGAGTAACATGCACGCCGTGTCTGACGGGCCGAAACTCGAAATCCAGATGCTCCACGACCGCGTGCTGGTGCGCCTGTCCCAGGAGGAGGGCGAGCGCCGCAGCAGCGGCGGCATCGTGATCCCGGCGACAGCGCAGGTGGCGCGCAGGCTGGCCTGGGGTGATGTACTGGGCGTCGGCAACAGCGTACGCAACGTCAAGAGCGGCGACCGCGTGCTCTTCAACCCGGAGGACCAGCTCGAGGTCGAAATCCAGGGCGAAGGACACCTGGTGATGCGCGAACGCGACATCCACGCGGTGGCGACGGAGCGAACCGAGCACGGAACGGGGCTCTACCTGTAGGAAGGTCGGGTCCCGCGGAGGGCGGGGGCGTGGCAGAGGACGAGGCGCGCGAGCAACCGGAGCGCGAACCCGAGCACGCCCAGAAGCCGCCGGAGGCGAAGGGGGCGGCGGCCGAGGCGATGCCCGCTGCCGAGGCTGCGCCGGAGTTGCCGGAGACCGCGGCGGTGCCGATCGAGTCGGACACCGAGGTGGTGGCCGCGCCGCTGGTGATAGGAGCCGAGTCCTCCGCTGCGGTGACGCTTGCTGCCGAGCCCGCCTCGCCGGAGGCCGAGTCTGCCACCGAGGCCATGCCTGCTGCCGCGACCGTCTGGCCTGCCGCCGAGCCCGAAACTCCCCTTGCCGCCTCTGTCTCCGCCGCCCCCGTTGCCACCGCCGATCTCTTTGCCGATGATCTGCTCGGCGAACTTCTCGAAACTCCCGCGCCGCCGCCTGCGCCCGAGACACCTGCTCGGAAACTGCGTCGGGGGCTGGCCCACGTCATGATGGCCATCGGGCTGGCCATGGGGCTCTTCGTCATCCTCTACGCCGTCGATCTGGTCGTCAGTGCCGGGGATGTTCCGCGGGGCGTCACCGTCGCCGGGATCGAGGTCGGGGGGCTCAGCCATGCCGAGGCCGAGGCCAAGCTGCGGAAGGAACTCGAACCGCGGCTCACCCGGCCCGTCGCCGTCCGGGGTGGGGATGTTCAGGCGCAGCTCGTTCCGGCGCAGTCCGGGCTGGGGCTCGACTGGCCCGGCACCCTCGGCCTCGCCGGGCATCAGCCGCTCAGTCCGATCACGCGGATCATGTCCTTCTTCACCACCCGGGAAGTCGGCGTCGCCACGAAGACCGATCCGAACCAGATCAGCCAGGCCCTGCGGGAACTGGCCGACGGCAAGCTGAACCATCCCGCCACCGAAGGCGCCGTCGGGTTCACGCCGATCCCCGGCAGCGACGGCGGCGTCACGCCCTTCCCCATCCTGCCCCGGCAGGGACAGCAGCTGACCGACCTGCCCGGCGCCGTGCGCACCGTCACCGACCACTGGCTCGACCCCGGCGGCGTGCGGCTCGCCATGGCGATCACGCCCGTCAAGGCCACCGCCGCCGGCGTGGAGGCCGCCTACCGGCAGATCGTCGTGCCGGCCGTCGCCAAGCCAGTGATCGTGCACGGCGAAGGCAAGGACGTTCCGCTCAAGCCCGCCGCCATCGCGGCCGCGTTCCAGTTCGCGGCCGTCGAGGGCGGGGCCGTCGAGGTGCGGGTCGACCAGGCGAAGCTGCAGGCCGCCCTGAAGGACGATCTCGCGAGCACCGAGACCGACGGCCGGGACGCGCAGATCGTCTTCACCGGGGACCAGCCCGCCGTCGAGCCGTCCGAGGACGCCCGGAAGGTCGACTGGGAAAAGACCTTCCTGCCGCTCGTCGACGTCCTCAAGAAAACCGACGGGCGCGACCTCCCGGTTGTCTACAACGCCTCGAAACCCAGCGTGACCACCGAAGCGGCGGGCGCACTCGGCATCACGGAGGTCATCGGCGAGTTCACCACCGGTGGCCTGGCAGGCCCGGCCGCGACGAACAACCGCACGCTCGCCGCTCGCGTGTCCGGCACCATCGTCAAGCCCGGCGAGACCTTCAGCCTCAGCGGCCGCTCCGGCCCGCGCACCGCCGACACCGGCTACGTCCCCGCCCCGGTCGACGAGGACGGCACCGGCGCCGACGTCGTCGGCGGTGGCGTCTCGCAGCTCGCGTCCACTTTGTACAACGCGGGCTACCTCGCCGGCCTGGCCGACGGCGGTCACGTCGAGCACGACCACTACCTCGACCGCTACCCCGTCGGCCGGGACGCCAAGGCCGTCGACGCCGGCGGCAGCCCGGTCGAGCTGAAGCTGACCAACGACACGGCGACCGGCATCGCCATCCAGGCCACCGTTGCCGGCGACTCGGTGACCGTCCGGATCTGGGGCACCCGCCACTACCGCGTCGAAAGCCAGACCAGCGCCCAGACGCCCGGGGCCGCACCGCCGGTCCAGTTCGGCTCCGGTGGCAGCCAGCCGTGCCAGCCGTCCATCGGCACTCCCGGCTTCAGCGTCACCGACACGCGCGTGCTCTACGACCTCGCCTCCGGCGTCGAAGTCCGCCGGACGTCGCACACCGCGACCTACGGTCCGCGTCCGACCGTCCTCTGTTGAGTTGTCAGCGAAGGACCATGCAGCCTGCCTCCTCGAAGTCGCGCAGCCACGCCGGTTCGCGCAGCTGCTTGTTCCACCGCAGATCCAGCTTGTCCAGTTTGGACAGATTGGCCAGCGAATCAGGCAGGGTCGTGAGCGCGTTCTCCCGCAGGTCGAGCTGACGCAGCTCGCCCAGCAGCCCGATTGACGACGGCAGCGCGGTCAGCCGGTTGCCCCGCAGGTGCAGCTCCCGCAACGCGCCGAGCGTGCCGATCGACTCCGGCAACGCGGTCAGCTCGTTGCGGTAGAGCCGAAGTTCCCGCAGCGCCGTGAATCCCGAAAGATCCTCGGGCAGCGCCGTGAGCCGGTTGTCCGTGCATCCCAGGTACCGCAGCTTTCCCAGCCGACACCAGGCAGCCGGGAACTTCGTCAGCCGGTTGTCGCTGACGTACAGGTACTCGGTGAGCCCGGTCAGCTCACCCAGCTCGTCCGGCAGCGACTCGAACCGGTTGTGCGCCAGGTCGAGCGTGTGCACCGACGTCAGTGCCGAGATACCCGGTGGCAGCGCGGAAAGCCGGTTGTCCGCGAGGTTCAGCACCTCCAGCCCGGTGTGTTCCCACAGCGAAGCGGGCACCGTCGAAATCGAGTTCTTGTACAGGTCGAGCCGCGTGACGCCGGGTGGGATTTCGGGCACCGCAGTAAGTCCCCGGCCACTCAGGTCCAGTTCCGTCACGACGACCTCCTCGTCTTGGGCAGTAACGCCCACGTCGACGCATCGTCCGGAGTGGACACCTGGACGCGCAGGCCGGGTACCTCCGACACCGCCAGCTCGGTCAGCCGGAAGTGCATCCGCCCGGCCTGGGGATGCTCGAGACGGCGCAGCCGGGCCTGCGGTTCGGCCACCTCGTGCCGTGCCCACAGCCCGGCGAACTCCGGGCTGAGCGCCGACAGCCGGCGGATGTCCTCCTCCCAGGGCGGATCACCGACGTGCCTGCCGTATTCGGCCCGCATCCGCGCGACCATGTGGGGCACCTCCTCGTCGTAGTTCAGCAGGAACCGCCGCGCGTTCGGTTCGGTCACGCAGCACCACAGGAGGTTCTTGTGCAGGCACGGCATGCTGTGCCACTCCCAGAACAGCTCCTCCTGCGCCGCGTTCGACGCCAGGACGTCGTACCGGCCGTTGACCACCGTGGCGGGCAGGGGATCCAGTGCGCGCAGCACCTCGCGCACCGTCTCCGGCACCACTTCGGACGGCGAAGGCAGCCGCGACGGCGTCAGCTCCGCCAGCCGGTAGAGGTGCTCCCGCTCGATGTGGTCCATCCGCAGGGTGCGCGCCACCGCGTCGAGCACCTGCGCGCTCGCGTTGATCGGCCGCCCCTGTTCCAGCCACGTGTACCAGGTGACGCCGACCCCGGCGAGCAGCGCCACCTCTTCCCGCCGCAACCCGCTGGTGCGACGGCGGACGCCGGGGGCGAGCCCGACCTCCTCCGGGCCGATCCGTGCCCGGCACGCCTTGAGGAACCGGCCGAGTTCCTCCCGGCGGCTGGCGTGGACCTGCGTCTGGGTCATGCGGACATGGTGCCCGAGGGGTACGACAATTTCGGCGAACCTGGTACTCCCAGCACCAGCATCCGCAGGCTCTCTCCAGGTCACGGGGCAAAACCGCAGGGTCGGAGCATGACACTGACCACCTCTGCCCCGGCCACCCCGGACCGGGCCGCCCGGCCGGACCGGCGGCCGTGGTTCATGCTGGCCGTCCTGCTGCTCGGCCAGTTCATGGCGCTGCTCGACGTCACCGTCGTGAACGTCGCCATGACCGACATCCGCACCGACCTGCACGCCTCCGGCGCCGCGCTGCAGCTCGTCGTTTCCGGCTACACCGTGGGCTACGCGATGCTGCTGATCACCGGCGCCCGCCTCGGCGAGCTGTACGGACGGCGCAGGCTGTTCGTCACCGGCACGGTCGTCTTCACCGTCTGCTCCGCACTGTGCGGCCTGGCGCCGGACGCGACCCTGCTCATCGCCGCGCGGATCGCGCAGGGCGCGGGCGCCGCGCTGATGATGCCGCAGGTCATCAGCCTCATCCAGGCCCAGTTCACCGGCGCCGCGCGGGCCAGGGCGCTCAGCGCGTACACCGCGGTCATCTCGGTCGCGTTCGTGGCAGGCCAGGTGCTCGGCGGAGTCCTCGTCGGCGCGGACCTGTTCGGCGCCGGCTGGCGGCCGGTCTTCCTGGTCAACGTGCCGATCGGGGTGCTCGTGGCCGTCCTCGCCGTCAAGCTCGTGCCCGGCGGGGTGGCGAAGGCGGGCCGCCGGCTCGACCTCGCCGGCCTGGCGATCGCCGTGCCCGCCGTGGTGCTCGTCGTGCTGCCGCTGGTGCTCGGGCACGAAACCGGCTGGCCGGCCTGGACCTTCGGTTCGATGGCGATCGGCGTGCTGCTGGCCGTGGGATTCGTGGTCGTCGAACGGCGGGTGGCCGACCCGCTGGTCGACCTCGCCGTGCTCAGGATCCGGGGCGTCGCACCGGGATTGGCGACTCTCGCGGCGGGCGTCGCGTCCTACGGCGGGTTCCTCTTCTGCGTGTCGCTGCACCTGCAGTCGGGCCTCAGCCGGACGGCGATGGCCGCGGGCCTCGCGATGGCACCCGGCGGCATCGTGTTCGGCCTCTGCGGGTTCTTCTGGAACCGGCTGCCGCAGCGGGTCCACGCGTGGCTGACGCCGTGCGGTTACGTTGGATCCGCTGTCGCGTACGCCCTGCTGGGGCTGGGCAGTGACGGCGGGCCGCTGTTCTTCGCGGCGCTCGTGCTGTTCGGGCTGTCGATGGGGCCGGCGTTCGGTTCCCTGATGGCGCAGGCGCTGACGCACGTCCCGCTCGAGCGCGCGTCGGACGTCAGCGGCCTGCTCACCACGACGTTGCAGCTCGGCCAGGTGGCCGGCGTTGCCACGTTCGGCAGCCTGTTCCTGACGCTGGCCGCGACGTCGTCCGCGACCGCCCTCACCACGACGATGACCTGCGCCGCCGTGCTGCTGCTCGCCGGCGCAGGCCTGTCGCTCAGGCGGTAGTGCGGCTGCCGCCCTTGACCTTGGCGTAGATGGCCGAGGCCGCGATGACGCCGACGACCGCGGCGGCGATCTGGAAGATGTGCCGGATCCAGTCGATGCCCGAGGTGTGCCGGACGCCGAACACGCCCGCCAGCCAGTTGCCGACGAACGCGGCGACGATGCCGACCACGATGGTCAGCCAGATCGGGATCTTCTGGTCACCCGGCGCGAACAGCCTGCCCAGGACGCCCAGGACCAGGCCCACGATGATCGTCGAGATGATGCCCCAAAGTCCGCCGAGCACGGGTACCTCCTCGCAGAAGCGAAACAAGGGCCACCGTGACACCGATCCGGCGCCCGCGCCCGCCCGGACCCACGAAGGGGTGACACCGAAAAAGCCCGGCCCGGTTCGCGGGAAGCGAACCGGGCCGGGCGGGGGTCCGGGGTGTTACCTGGTCACGCCACGGCGGCCGTAGGCGCCCGCAGCGATGCTGACTCCGATCGCGGCCAGCACCACCTGCGTGAGGATTTCCAGCCAGTCGATGCCGTTGGTGTCGGCGTATCCGAGACCGCGTGCGATGGCCGTGCCGATGAACGCGGCGATGATACCGATCAAGATGGTCAGCCAGATCGGGATGTTCTGCTTGCCGGGGGCGACCAGACGGCCCAGCACACCGATGATCAGCCCGACGATGAGTGCGCTGATGATGCCGGCGACAGTCATCACATTCTCCTCTCCAGGATCCGCGGACCCGGCCATTCGGGTCCGTCGGACTCGGTGAGCGGAATTCCCGCCCGGCGCGGGGCTGAAACACGAAAGGGCCCTCCCCCGGCGGGAAGGGCCCTTTTCGTGACCTGTCAGAAGGCGGCTTCGTCGACCTCCATCAGGGCGTTGTCGGCAGCCTCGACGATGGCGCGGCGCGCGGTCAGCTCCGGCAGCACCTGCTTCGCGAAGAACGAGGCCACGGCCACCTTGCCCTCGTAGAACGGGACGTCCTTGGCGGACGCGCCCGCGTCGAGCTTGGCCAGTGCGACCTCGGCGTGCTTGAGCAGCTGCCAGCCGATGAGCAGGTCGCCGACCGACATCAGCAGCCGGACCGTGTGCTGGCCGACCTTGTTGATGCTCTGCGGGTCCTCCTGCGACGCGGTGAGGTAGCCGATCATCGAGCCGAGCATGCCCTGCGTGTCCTCGAGGGCCTGCTTGAGCAGCGCGCGCTCGTTCTTGAGCCGCCCGTTGCCCGCCTCGGACTCGATGAACTTCGTGATCTCGCCGGCGACGTACGCGAGCGAAGCGCCCTTGTCGCGGACGATCTTGCGGAAGAAGAAGTCCAGCGACTGGATCGCCGTGGTGCCTTCGTACAGCGAGTCGATCTTGGCGTCGCGGATGTACTGCTCGATCGGGTAGTCCTGCAGGAAGCCGGAACCACCGAGGGTCTGCAGCGACTGCACGAGCTGCTCGGTGGCACGCTCCGAGCCGACACCCTTGACGATCGGCAGCAGCAGGTCGTTCACGCCGTGCGCGAGCTTCTGGTCGCCTTCGCCGGTCCACAGCTGGTCCTGGAACGACGCGGTGTACAGGTACACCGCGCGGAGGCCCTCGGCGTAGGCCTTCTGGAGCATCAGCGACCGCCGGACGTCCGGGTGGTGCGTGATGGTGACGCGCGGCGCGGTCTTGTTGAGCATGTTCGGCAGGTCGGCGCCCTGGACGCGCTCCTTGGCGTACTCGAGCGCGTTGAGGTAACCGGTCGACAGCGTCGCGATGGCCTTGGTGCCGACCATCATCCGGGCGTACTCGATGACCTGGAACATCTGCGCGATGCCGTCGTGCACCTCGCCGAGCAGCCAGCCCTTGGCCGGGGTGCCGTGTTGGCCGAAGGTCAGCTCGCACGTCGTCGAGGCCTTGATGCCCATCTTGTGCTCGATGTTGGTGACGAAGGCGCCGTTGCGCTCGCCCAGCTCACCGGTCTCGCTGTCGAAGTGGAACTTCGGCACGAGGAACAGCGACAGGCCCTTGGTGCCCGGCTTGGTCTCGATGCCGGGGCCCTCGGGCCGGGCCAGCACCAGGTGCATGATGTTCTCGACCATGTCGTTCTCGGCCGAGGTGATGAACCGCTTCACGCCGTCGATGTGCCAGGAGCCGTCCTCCTGCTTGGTGGCCTTGGTGCGGCCCGCGCCGACGTCCGAACCGGCGTCCGGCTCGGTGAGCACCATGGTGGCGCCCCAGCCCTTGTCGATCATGATCCGGGCCCAGCGCTTCTGCTCTTCGGTGCCGTTCTTGTCGACGATCATCGCGAAGTTCGGGCCCGCCATGTACATGAACAGCGGGGCGTTGGCGCCGAGGATCAGCTCGGAGGCCGCCCACTGCACGGTCGGGGGCAGGCCGAAGCCGCCGAGGTCGTTGGTGAGGCCGAGGCGCCACCACTCGCCCTCCATGAGCTGGCGGTAGCTCTTCTTGAACGACTCGGGGATGGTGACGCTGAACGTCTTCGGGTCGTAGACCGGCGGGTTGCGGTCGGCGTCGGCGAAGGACTCGGCGAGCGGGCCGGTGGCCAGCTTGTTCAGCTCGGACAGCACCCCGCGCGCGGTCTCTTCGTCGGATTCGGCGAGCACGCCCTTGCCAAGGCGGTCCTGCACGCCGAGTACCTCGAAGAGGTTGAACTCCAGGTCTCGGACGTTGCTCTTGTAGTGGCCCATGTCGTCACTCCAATGTGTTCGGCTCCCCGGCCGGGCACATACTCGCCTTACTCGCCGGTAACTTCAGGATATTACCTGCGGGTAACCGAGGCAAGGAGAACCGCACTTCCGAGTATCGGATTTCCACCGGATTTTCCGGCCTGGAGCTGCGTGAGGTGCGTCAGCGGCCGCCAGGGATCGCCGTTGTGTCGGCCGTCACCGGAAGGGGCCCGTCGTCGGCCCGCGCGACGAGGATCCCGCCGCGGAACGCGATCGTCACCGCGTGCGTGCGGTCCCGCGCGGAGAGCTTGCGCAGGATGCTCTTGACGTGGGTCCGGACGGTCTCGACCGACAGGAACAGCAGTTTCGCGATCGCCGAGTTCTCCAGGCCTTCGGCGACCAGTTGCAGGACCTGGTATTCGCGCCTGGACAGCGGCATCGCGCCGCGCGGCGACGGTGGGCTGTCGTGGGCGAGGTCGTTCTTCGGCGCGGCCGCGCGCTTCGGCCGGGCGGTGAGCGCGGCCAGCGCCGGGTCGATGTACCGGCGTTCGGTGTGCGCCCGCTTGATCGCTTCGGCGAGCCGTCGTGAATCGATCGACCGCGGCACGATGGCGTGCGCGCCCGCCGCGATCGCGGCCGCGAGGTACTGCTGGGTGCGATTCGTGTCACGGATCAGCGTGACCAGGATCAGCGCCGGATCGCCGGCGTTGAGCAGCTTGGTCAGGTGGCAGTTCGGGTCCAGCGCCGAGTCCAGCACGACGACGTCCGGCTTGACCTGCTCGCACAGCTGCAGCGCGGCGTGGTGGCTCGCCGCCTGCCCGGCCCAGTGCAGCCCCTGGCTGCGGTGGACGAGCGCGGCGAGGCCGTCGCGGAAGATCGGGACCGGGTCGACGACCGCCACGCCGAGGCTGCGCCCGCCGGGTCCGATCGGCCCGGTCGGCCTGCGGGTGGGCTCGATGCCGTGCATCGCGGGCCTCCGTCTCTGCGCCGTCGCTCCTGGGTCCGGTCCCCCTGCTGGAACCGGCCAAAAGTGACTCCTCCTGTTGGTTACGAGTCGCGATTGCCCAGCTCATGACGGCAATTCCCCCTCATGGCCCAATCGGCCGGTCACAGCAAACTCTGGGTAGAAATCCCTTCGGGTGAGCTGCGGCGCCAGGACGGAACGGACCCTGATGGGGCCCCCGGTGCTACTGAGGGTGGCCCATGGTCATTCAACGATTTCGACGGTCCCGGGATGCGGCCCGCAGCCGCGCGAACTCCTCCCCGAGCCCGGCCGGCGTCCAGTGCGCGTTGAGCCCGCTGGGGTTCGGCAGGACCCACACGCGGGTGTCGCCGATCCGGTGATCCTGCGGGCCCACCTGGGCCTTGGGAAAGCCGAACGCGGTGCGGTAGGCAGTGATCCCGACGACGGCCAGCCACCGCGGCCGGTACTCGAGAACTTTGGCGACCAGCAGCCGTCCGCCTTCCCGCAGTTCGTCGGCGGTCAGCTCGTCGGCGCGGGCGGTCGTCCTGGCGACGACGTTCGTGATGCCGAGCCCGAGGTCGAGCAGCTTTTCCTGCTCGCTGGGAGCGAAGCGGCGAGGCGTGAACCCGCCGGCGTGCAGCGCCGGCCAGAAGCGGTTGCCGGGGCGGGCGAAGTGCTGCTTGAGCGCGCCGGAGTAGAGGCCGGGGTTGATGCCGGAGAAGAGAACGTCGAGGCCTGGGGCGATGACGTCCGGGATGGTCGTGTTGTGCGCGGCGGCCAGCTGGTCCGGGGTGGGGCGTGGGTTCACCGGTCCAGTTTCGGGCACGCTCGGGATATGGACGTGACGGCTGACGGCTCGCTTGTCTATTTGCTGCTGCCGAACGGCGGGCTGGAGATCGTGCACGCGGCTATCCCTCGGGGCGCGTCGATCCTCGAACTCGGCAGCGGCGCGGGCCGCGTCACGCACCCGCTGCTGGCGCTGGGGCACGAAGTGGTCGCCGTGGACGATTCGCCGTCGATGCTCGCGCACGTTCGTGCCGAGACCGTGTGTGCCCGGATCGGCGATCTCGACCTCGGGTGGACGTTCGACGGTCACCATCTCGCCCGGCTGTCCACAGGCCGTCGGCGATGTGGACAACTCGGTCCCCGGCTTGGTGATTCGCGGGGTTGGTCGGTGGCCGCCGATACGATGGACCTGGGGACGCCCCCCGGGAAGGGCGGGGGCTGTTTCGGGGCCGGTTCCCCGCCGCGGAGGCCGTGCACGCTGATCCGGCGAACGTCCTGACCGGCGGCCGTGCCTGGTCGGTGTCACCAGAAGTTCACCTGTCGCCGCTTGACCCTCGAAACCCTCCTGACCTCGGCTGATCTCCGCTTCGACGGCTGGCTCACCGAAGACCGGACCTGGTTCGCCGCCCGCTGCGGTCGCGAGGGGTGGCGAACCGGGCACGGACCTGCGTACCCTGTGTGATCTCCCGCACAGCGCCGTACCGAGGAGGATCCGTGCAGCTTCCGCTTGTCCTCGGCCTGGTCGCGCTGGTGCTGGCCGTCGCTGCCCTCGTCGTCGTGCTGGAGGACCGGCGGGCCGCCAAGCGGGCGGCCCTGCAGCGGAAGGCGCGGTTAGCGCGCCTGGGCGAGGTGGATCCGCTCGCGCCGAGCCGGCTGCACGTCGATCGTTGAACGGCTGCCGCGCAGCAGGGTCAGCAGCAGCGCGCCGAACACCCAGCCGACGATCGCGCCGAACGTGTTGTTCATCAGGTCGTCGACGTCGAAGATGCGGTAGACGAACGGTGCCGTGCCGAAGTTGGCCGTGACCTGCGTGATCTCGATGAGCAGTGAGGCCGCGAAGCCGATCAGTGCCGTCCCGGTCAGGCCTCGGCGCCACAGGATCCGCGCGAAAATCCCCAGCGGGACGAACAGCAGGACGTTCAGGCAGGCCTGCTGGAACGTCTGCGTCACGAACCACTCCGAGCCGTGCTTGAGCATCTCCGTGTGGATGTCGGTGATCCACTGGAACGGGTGCAGCTGGACCGTCTGGGCAAGCCTGCGGGTGCCCGGCCCGGGCAGCGGCAGGAGGACGACCGCCACGGTCATGCAGCCGTAGAACAGCACCGCCGCGGTGGTCAGGATGCCGCGCAGCCGCAGGCCGCCATGCCGGGCGAGCTGCGTGATCAGCTGCGGCACGAGCAGGACCGTCCACAGCGCGAGGAAGCCGATGAAGCCGTACTGCAGGGCGGTGACCTGTGCGTTCGTCATGCCACCGACGTTATGGATCTTGCCCCGGCTGCCGCTTCGGTCGAAGAGCCGCACGGCCCGCACGCCCCTCGGCCACTTGGCCGATCCGGCGGCGGGCCGATCGGTCAGGGGTGGACGTCTTCGTCGCGCTCCTCGCCGCGCTCGGCGTGCCACGCGCTGAACACCGTGCCGCCGATCAGCAGCACGACGACCGCCAGCACGATGAGGACGACCTCGATGCCCATCTTTCCCCCACATGTCGGAACGTCGGCCACATCGGCGCCGCGCCGCCGGGTGTTACCGAAGTCATCGCCGTGCCCCGCAGAGATAACCGGATGCGCCTTGCGCCGACCGGGGAATGCGCACGACGCTCGGCACGTCGAAGTCTTCGCAGGACAACGAAAGGAACGCACATGGCACCGGTCCGGGTCGGCATCGTCGGGCTCAGCGCGAACGGCGGCTGGGCCGCCACCGCGCACGTGCCCGCGCTGGCCGCGGTGGAGGGGTACGAGATCCGCGCGCTGAGCGGCAGCACCGCCGAGTCGGCGCGGGTCGCGGGGGAGAAGTACGGCGTGCCGCTGACCTTCGGCGACGCCGGGGAGCTGGCGCGGCACCCGGAGGTCGACCTGGTCGTCGTCGCCGTGAAGGTGCCCGAGCACCGGGCGCTGATCGAACCCGCGCTCGCCGCGGGCAAGCAGGTGCTGAGCGAGTGGCCGCTCGGCGTCAGCCTCGCCGAAACCGAAGCGCTGGCCGAAGCGGCGAAGGGCGTCCGGACCGCGGTCGGCCTGCAGGGGCGGTCCGCGCCGGCGTTGCGCTACCTGCGTGACCTCATCAAGGACGGTTACGTCGGGCGCGTGCTGTCGACGTCGCTGATCGCCTCCGGCGCCAACTGGGGACCGTCGGTGCGGGCCGGGCGCGGCTACCAGCTGCACCCCGAGGGCGGCGCGACCATGCTGACCATCCCGTTCGCGCACACTGTCGACGCGCTCGACATGGTGCTCGGCGGGTTCACCGAGCTGTCGGCGACGATGGCGACCGTCCGGCCGCGCGTGCGGGACGAGGTCACCGGCGAGTCCGTCCCGATGACCGCGCCGGACCAGATCGCCGTCACCGGCGTGCTGGCCGGCGGCGCAGTCGCGTCGCTGCACCTGCGCGGCGGGACGTCACCCGCCACCGACTTCCACTGGGAGATCAACGGCACCGAGGGCACGCTGGTCGTCAACGCGGCGGATCCGCTGTTCTGGATCGCGAAGCTGACGTTGCGCGGCAGCCGCACGGGTTCGCTGGAGAAGCTCACCGTGCCCGCGCGGTACGAGCTGCCGCAGCTGGCCGGGCGCAGCGCCGAGCCGTCGTACAACGTCGCGCACGCCTACGCCCGCCATCTCAAGGGCGACCTGCCGGACTTCGCGCACGCCGTGCGGGTGCACCGCGTGCTCGACGCCGTCCAGCGGTCGGCCGGGGCCGGGACGCGGATTCATCCGGACGCAGAGTAACTGTTACCGCTGGTTGTAGCTTTTCCGCTACCTGCGCCTTACGCTCGGATCATGGACGACGTTGTCTATGACCGGGCGGGCGCAGGCGAGCCGCTGGTGCTCATCCACGGCATCGGCCACCGCCGTCAGGCGTGGGCGCCGGTGCTGCCGCTGCTCACGCCGCATCGGGACGTCATCGCCGTCGACCTGCCCGGCTTCGGCGAGTCACCCGAGCCGTCCGGCGGCTACGGCATCGAGCCCGCGCTGGTGATGTTCAAGGACTTCTTCACCGACCTCGGGATCGACCGGCCGCACGTCGCGGGCAACTCGCTCGGCGGGCTGCTGGCGCTGGCGCTCGGGCAGGCCGGGCTCGTCCGCAGCGTCACCGCGTTGTCGCCCGC
The DNA here is from genome assembly GCF_040064235.1 of Amycolatopsis melonis. Taxonomy (NCBI): domain Bacteria; kingdom Bacillati; phylum Actinomycetota; class Actinomycetes; order Pseudonocardiales; family Pseudonocardiaceae; genus Amycolatopsis; species Amycolatopsis melonis. The sequence goes on along the minus strand of NZ_JBDZYD010000003.1, from coordinate 436,623 downwards.
CGGGCTGTGGAACCGCAGCCAGAAGCTCTACGCGATCGCCACGCTGAAGGCCCATCGCGCGCTCGCGCAGCGCACGCCGCCGCACGTCGTGCGCCGCCTCGCCGCGACCGCGGCCGGGCGGAAGGCGCTGACCGGGATGATCGTCGGCCGTCCCGAGCGGCTGACCGCCGCCGACGTCGTCGAGGACGCCCGCGCGCTGGCCACCGCGCCGGGCTTCGAACCCACCGCCGCGCAGTCGCGGGGCAGCTTCCGCTTCACCGGGCCGGTCACCGGCGTCCCGGTGACCGTCGCGTGGGCCGAACGCGACCGCATCCTCGCCCGGCCGCGGCTCGCCGACTTGCGGAAGGTCGCGCCGGACGGGGTCTTCCGCGTGCTGCCCGGCTGCGGGCACGTGCCGATGAACGACGACCCGGCGCTCGTGGCGCGGGTGCTGCTGGAAGGCAGCCGTCAGGTGACATTCGGTTCACGTCCGTCTTCCGACCCTGGTCGCTGACGGATTCACGAGGCAGAATCCTCCGCCGTGCGCCCGTTCGGGGACCTTGGGCGCGAATCGGAGGAAGAACACTCATGAGGCTTTCCACCCGGCTTGCGGTGCTCGCCGCGGCCGCGCTGGCGACGACGGCGGTGACCACCGCACCCGCGTCCGCCGGCCAGCGCCCGGACCCCACCACCGACGTCCGGATCATCGGGTTCAACGACCTGCACGGCAACCTCGAGCCGCCGTCCGGCTCCAGCGGGCGCGTCATCCAGTCCGACGGGACCACTGTGGACGCCGGCGGCGCCGCCTACCTGGCCACGCACGTGAAGCAGCTGCGTGCGCAGGTGCGCAACTCGTTCGTCGTGTCCGCCGGGGACAACATCGGCGCGTCGCCGCTGGCTTCGGCGCTGTTCCACGACGAGCCGACCATCGACTTCCTGAACATGCTGGGCGTGAGCGCGTCCGTCGTCGGCAACCACGAGTTCGACGAGGGTTACAAGGAACTGCAGCGCATGCAGTTCGGCGGCTGCCACCCGACCGACGGCTGCCAGTTCCAGCCGACCTTCGACGGGGCGAAGTTCCCGTTCCTCGGGGCCAATGTGTCCTTCACCAACGGCCTGCCCGCGCTGTTGCCGTTCTCCGTCAAGTTCGAAGGCGGCGTCCCGATCGGCGTCATCGGCGCCACGCTGAAGGACCTGCCGTCGGTCGTCACGCCGGAGGCCATCAAGGGCCTGAAGTTCGGCGACGAGGTCGAGGCGATCGACCGTACGTCGAAGCTGCTCGACTACTTCGGCGTCAAGGCCCAGATCGTGCTCATGCACCAGGGTGACGGCACCGAGGTCGAGGGCCCGAACGACTGCAGGCTGCGCCCCGGCCCGGCCGCCGCGATCGCGTCCGCGGTGACGCCGAACGTCGACGCGTTCTTCACCGGGCACAGCCACCAGCAGTACAACTGCGTCATCAACGACCCGGCAGGCCAGCCGCGGCCGGTCATCCAGGGCTCGTCCTTCGGCCGCCTGCTGTCGGTGATGGACCTGAAGATCAGCCTGAAGACGCGAGACGTCGTGCGGTCGCAGACCAAGGCGTTCAACGAGATCGTCACCCGCACGGTCACGCCGGACCCGGCCGTGGCCGCGCTGGTCGCCGAGGCCAAGACGAAGTCGGCGCCGATCGCGAACAAGCAGGTCGGCAGCATCACCGCGGACCTGCCGGCGGCGGGCAACGCGGCGGGCGAGTCCCCGCTCGGCGACGTCATCGCCGACGCGCAGCTCGCGGGCACGCAGTCGAACAACGCGGTCATCGCGATCACCAACCCGGGCGGCATCCGCGCCGACCTGACGTACAAGTCGTCGCCGAACGGCGAGGGCGACGGCGTGGTCACCTACGGTGAGGCGTTCACCGTCCAGCCGTTCTCGAACATCATGCAGACGATCACGCTGACCGGCGCGAACCTGAAGAACGTGCTGGAGCAGCAGTGGCAGGGCTCGGTGACGCGCATCCTGCAGATCTCGAGTTCGCTGCACTACAGCTACTCGGCGTCCGCGCCGCAGGGCTCGCGCATTTCGAACATCACGGTGAACGGCACGCCGGTCGACCCGGCGGCGTCGTACCGAGTGTCGGTGAACAACTTCCTCGCCGCCGGCGGGGACGGCTTCTCCGAGTTCACCAAGGGCACGAACCTCTCGGGCGGCCCGGTGGACCTCGACGCGCTGGTCGCCTACCTCGGTGCCCACCCGAACCTGGCCCCGCCCGCGGCGGACCGGATCACCCGGCTGCCGTAGGTCCTCGCCAAGTCCGTGAAGGCCTCCTTGCCCGGGAGGCCTTCACGGACTTAGTTCCGCTTCAGCCGCAGGAAGTCGTGGACGTGCAGCAGGCCGAGGATCTGCCGGATCGGCACCGGCATGGCCTGGCGCGACTCGTCGTGCACGACCTCGGCGCCGTGCACGCGGATCTCCTTGCCGCGCACGACCAGGGTGCAGCTCCCGGCGGCGAGGACGTTCTTCACCCAGTCCGCGTCCGGCCCGTACGTCAGCGCGACGACGAAGCCGTCCGGTGTGCGGAAGACGTTGACCGGCGTGCGGAACTCGCGGCCGGACTTCCGTCCCTTGTGGACGACCATGGCGAAGCCCGGCGCCCACCCGGCGATGTGCCTCAGGACCTGGTTGGTCGCGACGCGGTTGAAGCGGGCAACCCGCTTGGGGAGCACCATGCGTTCATGATGAACCCGCGGCCGCGGAATCGCCGATCGGGTGACCCCGGCTCCCGGAGCGGCGGGCCCCGATGGTGGGATAGGGCGCATGTCGACCGAATGGCCGCTGCGCCAGGACCCGGAAGCGCCGGTGATCATCGCACTGGCCCTGGTGAACGACCCGGACGCGCTGGGTTTCGTCGTGCTCGACGACGAGGACGACTGGTTCATCAGCGACGGGACCGAGCTGTCCGACGACGTGCTGGTCAACCGCGAGAGCTTCGGGAAGCTGTCGCTGCGGGAAGCCGTCGAGCTGCTGCCCCAGCTGGGCGCGCTGAAGGACATGCCGACGGGCATGGCCGCCGACTGGGACCCCGAGCGCCGCACCTGGCTGCTGTCGTCGGTGGCCGGTTCCGACGACGAGGACGAGGACGTCCGGCTGCTCGCCCAGCGCCGCGCGGCCTGGAAGTACGAAGGCTCACCGGACGACGAAGCCCAGATCAGCAGCGGCCTCACCGAGATCCCGACCGGCCCGCAGCAGCCGGTACGCGCGGTCCGGCAGGTCGTCCGCGAGCAGGACGGCACCTGGCTGTTCGTCGGCTTCGAGGTCCCCGAGGCGGAGGACTTCGAGGTCGAGGGCCTGGAACTGGAGCACGTCGCGAACCTGTACCCGGACGTCCGCAGCGTCCTCAAGGCGGCACCAGGCCAGGTCTACGACCGCGCGACCCCGGCCTCCGACTGGGAACTCGTCGAGGGCTGAGAAATTTCGGCGCGGTTGTCCCGCAGACGTCCGCGCCGTTCGTCCTTACCGTGAAAGCCGGCGATCGGCGCCGGTCAGGACCTGTGAGGAGCTTCTCATGCCCCAGTACGCCGCGATGATCTACGCGTCCGACGTCGACCCGACGCTGCCCGAAGCGGCGGACCTGATCAAGGAGTACAACGAGTTCCACGACGGCGCCCAGGCGGTGATCCGCGGCGGCGCGGCGCTGTACCCGACGGCGACCGCGACGACGGTCCGCGTCACCGGCGGCAAGGGCGGCGACGTCGTCACCACCGACGGCCCGTACGCGGAGACGAAGGAAGCCCTCACCGGCTTCTACCTGCTCGAATGCGCCGACCTCGACGAAGCGGTCAAGGTGGCCTCGGGCATCCCGGGCGCCTGGGACGGCGCGGTCGAGGTCCGGCCGATCGTCGACTTCGGCCAGTGACCGGCGCCGGCGACGCGGTCGCGCGGCTGGTCCGGGACGAGGGCACCCGGGTACTGGCCACGCTGGTCCGCGTCACCGGCAGCGTCGACCTGGCCGAAGACGCGGTCCAGGACGCCGTCGTGCGCGCACTGGAGACGTGGCCGCGCGACGGCGTCCCGGCCAACCCCCGCGGCTGGCTCCTGGTGGCGGCCCGCCGCCGGGCGGTGGACGTGGTCCGCCGCGAAGCCAAGCGGCTGGGCAAGGAGGCGGACGCGATGCCCCCGATCGACCCGAGCCCCGACCCGGTCGCGGTCCGCGACGACCTCCTCCGGCTGGTCTTCACGTGCTGCCACCCGGCGTTGTCCCTGGAAGCCCAGGTCGCCTTGGCGCTTCGGACACTGGGCGGTTTGTCGACCGCGGAGGTCGCGCGCGGCCTGCTGGTCCCCGAAGCGACGATGGCGAAGCGCCTGACGCGGGCGAAGCAGAAGATCACGCAGGCCCGGATTCCGTACCGGGTGCCTTCCGCGGAAGAGCTGCCCGGACGGCTGGCCGGAGTGGCATCGACGGTGTACCTGATCTTCAACGAGGGGTACACGGGCCGCGTCGCACTTTTGGCGGAGAGCGTCCGCCTGGCGCGTCTGCTGGCGACGCTGATGCCGGACGAGCCGACGGCGCTGGGCTTGCTGGCGCTGGTGTTGCTGCAGGACGCGCGACGTCCCGCGCGTTTCGACGCCGCCGGGTTGCCGGTGCTGCTGTCCGAGCAGGACCGTTCGCTGTGGGACGTGTCGCTGGTCAAGGAGGGAGTCGAGCTGGTCGGCCGAGCCCTGCGCCGCACGCCGTCACAGCCGAACCCGTACGTGGTCCAGGCAGCCATCGCGGCCTGCCACAACCTGGCACCGTCGTACCCGCAGACGAACTGGGACGCGGTGATCTCCTGGTACGACGTGCTGCTGACGGTCCAGGACACCCCGGTGGTGCGGTTGAACCGCGCGGCAGCAGTGGCAGAACGCAACGGCGCGGCGGCGGGTTTGGCCTTGGTGGACGGCTTGCCAGGGCTGGCGGACTACCCGTGGTGGCACGCTTCACGGGCGGAGTTGCTGCACCGTCTGGGTTCGGCGTCGGCTTTGGCGGCGTTGGAGCGCGCGGTGGAGACGGGACTGCCGGAGGCGCACGTGGAGCACCTGCGACGCCGGTTGGGCCTTCCGTAAACGCCGGTGTTCACGAACTATTCGGCGCTCGGGGAATCGCGGACATAGGGCAGCGGAATTCCGTGTTCGCGCAATACGGATTCGTAGTGGCCGACCAGATCGGCGAGGGCCTCCGCGAGCGCGGCCGCGTCATCCGCCAGTTCCGCGCCGACGGGACGGCCCGGCGTGAGGCCGTCCGCCAGCTTCCGGGCATCGGCGTAGAGGCCGGCCAGGCTGTCGCCCTGCAGCAGGAGACCGGGAAAACGCCGCCAGGGAAGCTTCAGGACCGCGGCGTTGACCGCCGGGTCGAGCACGTCGATCTCGATGCGGTCCATCCGCCGAGTGTGCCCGCAGCCGCTTCGGGACGTCCAGCGACTTTGCCGCCGGGAAAGCAAAATCCCCGGGCTTCTGGCCCGGGGATTTCGGCGGAGAGCGGATGACGGGAATCGAACCGCGTATTCAGCTTGGGAACCAGGGTGATCATGCTCGAAAGTGCCTCTGACCTGCGGACGAAGCTACCTCGTGGCACCCGCTGTTGACCTTGATTGACCGGCCTGAATGGCACGCTAATGGCATGGCCAGCGTCCCACTCAGACCTCCCCCGCCACCCCGATACAAAGCCAGCACGCGGCCGGTGGTGCCGGGTTAAGGCACGCTTTCCCGCCTTGACGCGGTGCTACCGGTCGTTGTCACGATCCGGCTTCGGGGTGCCGGCCGCTAGTGATCAGGGAGCTTGTAGGTGAGCGTGTCGATGGCGCCAATTAGAGTGGATACCTGGTCGGAGGCGACCGAGTGGTCATCCATGTGCTTGAGCTGGTGGAAGACGGCTAGGAGCGCTTCGGCGGTGGCCAGACTGATCGGGTTGGCGCTGTTCCTACCCTGCTCGATGGCCTGACGTGCTGCGGCGGCGTGAGCGTCTGCTGTAGCGCGGTCGGAGGGTGGCATGGCTTCGACCCTGCCAGCGTGCGTCTCTGCCGTAACTAGGCCGATGAGCTGATCGCTGTCAGCGGCGGCGCGCTATGCGATCGATCGATGCGGCGGGCCCATCCGGCGGCCGAAGCGGAGCGGCAGGCCGTCCGTGCCGCGAGCGGGTGGGCCCGCCGTACGGCAGGCGACTTGCGCGCCGCCGCTGGCGGCGCCTTGATCCCATAAAGCCAAGTTCGGCAACAACTTCAGGCCCTACGTTTTCGTTCCACAATACCGGCAATACGCTTAGCTGAGAGGCGGGGATCGTCATGCTCCCAGACGCGAACCACGGTCCAGCCCTCCTGTCTTAACAGGTTATCAGTCTCACAGTCGCGGTTACGATTACCGGATATCTTTGCCGTCCAATAATCGGAGTTCGATGCAGGTGGCTTGTAATGAGCGGGACAGCCGTGCCAAAAGCAGCCGTCCACGAACACCGCGATCTTTATGCGTGCAAAGACGAGGTCGGCGGTCCGTCGCAAACTTGGAACAGGCCGCACGTCAACCCGATATCGCAAGCCGAGAGCATGCACATATGACCGCACAGCCAACTCCGGCTTCGTATCTCGTCTGCGATTGGCTTGCATCGACGCGCGAGTTGCTGATGAAGTGGCCCATGAGCCAGCCTTGCTTCTACTACCCGCCGATACTTGAGGCATGTCGCAACTGTACGTTCAAGGCAGCCAACACTACGAGGTCTGTCACCCTGTGCAACCAGCCACTTGCATAGAGCGACGCGACGCGCCCACACCTCCTCTCCGACTCGTCGCCGCGCACAACGTAAGATCCCCAACTATGACCACCAGCCTTCCCGAAGGGTCGCCTGGCCAGCGCCCGGACCAGCCTGCGTCGCGACGTTTTCTCGAGTTCTTCTCCGGGATCGGCCTGGTGCATGCAGCGCTCGCGCCACTAGGGTGGAGCTGTGCTTTTGCAAACGACAATGACGCTAAAAAGGCGGTAACCTATCAGAAAAACTTTCCCGGCGTTACTCTCGATCAGAGGGATATCAGGGAAGTGCCAGTCGAAGAGATTCCGACTGCCGACCTGGCGACAGCGTCGTTCCCGTGCATCGACCTTAGTCAGGCGGGAGGTCGGCGTGGAATCCATGCTGAACACAGCGGTATCGTGTGGTCCTTCCTGGAGCACATAGATTCACTCGACAGGGAAGGTCGCGCCCCGAAGTTTCTCCTGCTCGAGAATGTTCCCGGGCTACTGACACTTCACGGAGGCTCGAGTATCGATGTCTTGCTGCACGAGGTAGCCAGACTGGGCTACGCTTTCGACTTGGTCCAAGTTGATGCGCGTCACTTTATTCCACAGGCGCGCAATAGGGTCTTTATTATCGCCGTCAAGAACGCCGAGCTGGCCACTGGCGCAGAGATGCCCGACACTCATATTCGCCGCTACAAAGTTCGCGAAGTTTTCGAAAGAAATAGGCATCTTCCTTGGGTGTTTTTCGACTTCCCTTCTCTTCCGGCTAGAAGCGTCTCGCTCGATGATGTCCTCTTGGATATTCCGAAGGGTGATCCCCGCTGGTGGTCAGCCGAGCGAATGAAATACTTCTGGGATCATTTGGAGAAGGATCATCACACGCGCCTGACGGAGCTATTGCATTCTCGGACCGTGACCCAGTTCACGGCAATGAGGAGGGGGCGTCGTCGTGGATTGCGTGAGCAAATCTTCAATCTGCGGAACGATGGCCTCGCGAGCTGTCTTCGCACGCCAAAAGGCGGATCATCAATTCAATTTGTCGTTCGCGTGGGCGGTGGAGAGGTTGAAGTGCGTAGGATTACCGCCATAGAAAGCGGTCGTCTGCAGGGCGTCGGGCTATCTACTCATAATCCCGGCTATGTCTTTCCAGAATCGGAGCAGGATGGGTTGTTCGGCTTTGGGGATGCTGTGTGCGTTCCTGCTGTGCAATGGGTATTCGAGCACAGTATCCAGAGCTACGTCGACAATTCCCGGCTTCAAACACCGCTCCAGCTGACTATGGACCTGGGGGTCGCCGTCTGATGGTCAATTTCCCCGATACAAGAGACTCTCTCTCTCACTTAAAGATCGTAGACCTTAAGCGCCTGATGGAGAGTAGTCTCACCAACAATCAATACATAGACGGAATTCGAGCGGGTAGACTCCTCGGTGAAACCCTTAAAGCTTTTCGTGATGCGTCACGAACGGGTAAATTCGAAGACCCAGCACTTCAGGCGGCGTTCGATAGTGGTTCACTTTTCAAGTTATCCCTAGCCGCAGCCTTTGATCTGGTTACCAACGCTGAATATCTGCACGGCCGAGTCGTTAATGCGAAGTGGATTTACTGCCACCGAGAGGGCGAGCCCCCGAAAGCATACTACTCATTCTTGAAGCAGTGCCCTAAATGCTGCTTGGACAGGGGACTGGAGAAGCGACTTAGCGGCGCTCAGCACAAGCCGGCGAGTCACCATATTGGTGAGATTACGACCGTGGTATGTGCTCTGATACTTGAACTTCTAGCGACGGCAAACGATGAACCTCTGTCGATTGCAACCATTAGTAAGCAATCCCACGACGTGGACGCTATCGGCTACAGGGACGATCTTCTTGTCCTATTCGAGATAAAAGCATCTCCAATGGTGACCTATCCCGTGGTTGCAACACTACCCGAAGCGTTGCATACGGATCAATCTGGGGATCTGGAGGAGTATTCTCAACATTCCTTAATTGACATGCCATGGGTTGACGTAGACGTCTCCCTAGCGATACCGCATCGATCCGAGGAAATTCCGCTCGGGAAGCGAAGTGGTGTCGGATGGCCTTACGATCCCTTGATCGATCATATTCGGCAGCCTGGAAACTTCCTAAGTTACCTCTCGGCCTGGATTGAACTTTTTAATGCCTACAGTGTGCCAAAGACTCGACGCTCGAGGCGAGCGATGGCTCTATCGTACTTGGTTAACGGCTGGGGCGATGAGATCGACTCGAACAAAACGAAACCCGGCCTCGGGCGCACGGATGACATCAAGAAGGGGACGTATCAGCTTCTGAAGTTCGGTGCGTATTACAGAGACGATGATTCGTCAATACCGGTACGGGGCGCCCTCGTCGCCAACCTTGACCCACTGTTTCTTCGTGAGAGGTACATAGACAGTCTGGCCGATGTGCGCTGGGGACACAGTAGAGACTTCTCTCTCGTAGACGGCGAATATCGTATTCGTTCAAATTCTTTGAAATATCTCTATGATGCCATCATCTCGTTCAACGCGCCCGTAATAAACGATGAACACATGTCGTCAGTGTTCGATTTCGATGCAGTTTCACGTGCGTTACTGGACGGAAAATTGGACGCACTCTTAGATGTGTGGTCGGCAGATGGGCCAGATGCGGCAGTAAGCGATGCCGATGCCGGGAAGTTGTTCTAATTTTCGTCTGTTCGGTACGGATGCCGACTCTCTGGCGTTGCGGCCAAGTTGGCACGAGTGCTGGGAGCATCGTCGAGAATCGGCGATGAAGTTCGTCAAGTTGGGAATCGGCGGCGGCCATTCATCGATCTGCGCGGTTGAGGCCAACGGGTTCGAAGAGGACACGCAAGCTCTGGAGGCAGTTCTATGCGACCGTCGTCAGGCCGGTAAGGGTATCGATGATTGCATCGGTGCCGGCCATACTTAGGCTGGACTGCTTACCGGGCTTGTTCGCGTAGCCAATCGAGCGGACACGCGCGGCTTTGGCCGCTTCGATGTCGCTAGTCGAGTCGCCGATTAGCACGGATTCGCGGGGTGGGACGTCGAGCTCAGCAACGGCCTGATTCAGGAGGTAAGGGCTTGGCTTGAGTAGTGCGACATTCGAGCTGATTCGCGCGGATACGAAGTTGATCGACATGCGGAGGTCATAGAGATCGAGATAGGCATTGATAGCCGGGGCGCTGTTGTTGCTGACGATCGCGAGTGGCCGGCCGGATTCGCGCCAAGCCTCGATGAGCTCGTGTGCGCCGTTGGTAGGGGTGGCGCTGGAGATTGCCTCGACTTCGTGAGCGGTGAACGCGACTTCGACGTAGCGGGCCTCGTTGCCGCCAACCGTGGAAGCGTATTGAAGTACGTCGAACGGGTCTGCGCTGGTCGCCACCGCATCAGGCAGGTCAGTGTGTCCGCTGTCGGCTAGAACTTCGCGGAGCTGGTCAGCGACTGTCGAGGCGGGGATGCCTGCGAAGACGGAGCAGACCGGGCCGTCGAAGTCGAGCAACAGGGCGCGGGCGCGGGCGAGCAGGCCCGTGGCGTTCATCGCTGGTAGTCCGTGGCGATGCTGTTCCACAGGCTGTCGAACCAGGTTTTTGCCTGGTCGACGTACTGCGAGCCGGTTGACGTGTCGTCGTCGTTGATCGAGTGGTGGAAGAGGATTGCGTCTTTGCCCATGAGGTCGTAGATCGCCTGGGTCGCGCTGCCGAAGGTCCCCGGCCGTGGGCTCGTCGTCGGTCCGCCGAAGTCGCGGGTTGGTGTCCGGACGCTGATCATTCCGATGGCGGTTCGCCGTGACCTGCTGCGGCACCTGGAGACCTGGGTCAAGCCGGAGCAGGACGCGTTGCTCTTCACGGGTGAGCGAGCTGGACACGCGGTCCGCCGGCCGAACTTCAGCCAGCGGACCCGGTGGACGGAGGTTGTCGAGAAGATGGGGCTCAAGGGCCTGCACTTCCACGACCTCCGGCACGCCGGGAACATCTGGGCGTCGAAGGCCGGCACTTCGACCAAGGACCTGATGGCGCGGATGGGTCACGACGATATGCGGGCGGCGCTGATCTACCAGCGGGCGACCAGCGACGCGGACAAGCAGATCGCGGACCGGCTGTCCAAGCTCGTCGACCGGCACCGCAAGGGCACCACGCCGGACGACAACGAAGATCAGGATGGCCAACCCGTCCCGGTCGGCTAATGGCACATTAATGGCAAGCGAGAAGTGAAGACCGGAGATAGAGAAAGTCCCAGGTCCACAGTAGACACCGTGTGACCTGGGGCTTCTCTATGAGAGCGGATGACGGGAATCGAACCCGCGTATTCAGCTTGGGAAGCTGATGTTCTACCATTGAACTACATCCGCAGTGTGCTGCCAGCATACACAACACCGCGATCCCCTTGTCCAGACCCCTCCCTCCTTGACGTTCGCCCGGCAAGTGACAACACTTGTTGTCGAGTCGGAGGTGAGTGGTCATGGATGATCCCGAGCTGTTCCGCCAGGGTGGGTTCCGGCTCGCGGCGCGGCTGTTCGGCGTTGGGGACGTCCGGGGTGACGAGCGGCAGGTTGCGCGGCTGCGGGAGTTCGCCCAGGTGCAGGATCGGCTTGCCGACGACGTCGTCGCCTGGATGGCGCGGCAGCCCAAGGGGCACGGGCGGAAGCTCTTCGAGGAGGCGCTTCAGGGCGGTGCCCGGCCTGCCGGGCCGCTTGCGGACTTCTTCGCCCAGGTCGATGCCAAGCCCTACTGGGTTGACGACGAGCGGCTCGTGCGGGGTGCCAAGGCCATTACCCGGGCCGGGCTGCTGGGGCTCTTTCCGCTCGGGGACATGTCGCTCATGGGTGGCTACCTCGCCTCTCGGGCCACGAAAGCCCTGGTCGGGACCGGGGAGATCGAATACCAAGCCACTCGTCGGCTCGTCGAGACCGCTGCCTGGTGGATCGATGTCACCACGCCCGGTGCCCTCGGGCACGGCCGCAAGGGCTATGCCGCCGCCTTGCGGATCCGGCTTGTGCACGCCCATGTGCGGGCCGCCATGAACCGGCGGGACGACTGGGACTACGACGCCTGGGACCGGCCCGTCAACCAGGTGCAGACCGCCGGGACGCTGCTGCTCTTCTCGCTCGTCTACGTCTTCGGGACGCAGCTGCTCGGGCTGCGCTACTCCGCGCGCGAACGCGGTGACATCCTGCACCTCTGGCGCTACATCGGCTGGCTCATGGGCGTCGACGACGAGCTGCTGCCCACCGGCGAAGAGGACGCCTGGCGCCTGTTGTGGCTGCTCGCCGCCACCGAATTCATCCCCGACGACGACTCGAAGCGGCTTGCCAAGGCGCTCATCGCCGCCAACGCCGCCGTCGGGGAGGGGCGCGGGGCCGTCGGGAAGGTGCTTTCGCACGTTTCGGTCGCCGTGCACTCCTCGATCAGCCGGCTCGTGCTCGGGAAGGCCAACGCCGACTTTCTCGGGCTGCCGAACGACCCCGTCGCGCAGGCCGCGATCGTCGCCGTGGCGGGCGTCAACTTCGCCGCCGAGACCGTGCGGCGGCTCGTGCCCGGGGCCACCGCGCTGCAGGAGCGGCTCGGTGAGGCCGGACGCCGCGGGTACGTCAAGCGGCTCGAGAAGATCTTCGCGCCCGACACCACCTACGCGCAGCACATGCGGGCCGCCTGAGCCCACCGGATAGGCTTCGGTCCGTGCTGCTCAGTGACCGTGACCTCCGCAAAGAGCTCGACGCCGGCCGGCTCGGCATCGACCCCTTCGATGCCGGCATGGTCCAGCCGTCCAGCATCGACGTCCGGCTCGACCGGTTCTTCCGGGTCTTCGACAACAGCAAGTACACCCACATCGACCCGCAGCTGCAGCAGGACGAGCTGACCTCGCTGGTCGAGAAGGAGGGCGACGAGCCCTTCGTGCTGCACCCCGGCGAGTTCGTGCTCGGCTCGACGTTCGAGCTGGTCACCCTGGCCGACGACCTGGCAGGCCGCCTCGAGGGGAAGTCCTCGCTCGGCAGGCTGGGGCTGCTCACGCACTCGACCGCCGGGTTCATCGACCCCGGCTTCTCCGGGCACATCACGCTCGAGCTGTCGAACGTCGCGAACCTGCCGATCACGCTCTGGCCGGGCATGAAGATCGGCCAGCTGTGCATCTTCCGCCTGTCGAGCGCGGCCGAGCACCCCTACGGCTCCACCGAGGCCGGCTCCCGCTACCAGGGCCAGCGCGGCCCGACGCCGAGCCGGGCGTACAAGAACTTCCACCGGGTCGACACCTGGCGCTAGCCCGCCACCGGTGCCGCCGTCGGACCCGCGAGCGGAGGTCATCGGGTTCGTCCAGGCAGCCACGGCCCTGACCCACGAGCCGGCGGCGAAGCCCACGGACGAGTGAAAGGCGGGGCGGATTCGCCGTAGCCGTGCCACGCTCCCAAAGGTCGTCTCGGCCCCGGAGGTGGCAAGGAGTGCCGTTGCCCGAAAGACCGCTTCGCCTGGTTCTCGCACTGGCACTGGTCTTCCTGGCCTCCGCTGTCGTCCCGGCGGCGGGCGCGGCCACGGCCCCGCCGTTCGCGATGGGCTACGACGCCGTCGTCTACGGCGACTTCGTGTACTCGGGCAACGGCGTCCTGCGCTGCCCGGTCCCGGCCGACGGCGCGCCGGTCACCGGGCCCGTCGCCACCCCCGCGGCCTGCGCGAACACCGCCGACCGCAAGGACACCCTCGCCAACGACGACTTCTTCATGCAGTGGGCCGACGTCGACGCCGACCCCGCCACCTTCGACTCGGCGAGCGCGTCGGTCAGCATCCCGCCCGGTGCGAAGATCGCCTTCGCCCGCCTGAACTGGGCAGGCAGCACGACCTGCGGCGCCCACGCCGTTCCCCCGCCCGGGACGCCCGCGGCCCAGGCCGTCCGGCTTTCCGTCGGCAGCGCGAACCCGGTCGACGTCGCGCCATCGGGCTACGCCGAAGACGGCGGGTTCTACTCGGCCCACGCCGACGTGACCGGCCGGTTCGCCACCGCACCGACGGGGTCGCCGCTCGACCTGACGGTCGGCAACGTCTGGGCGCCCAAGGGCTTCGGCTGTGCCGGCGGCTGGTCGATCGCCCTCGTCTACGCCTACCCGCAGCGCAACGCGGACTACGCGCCGGACAAGCGCAAGGTGGTCGTCTACGACGGCCACGTCCACCAGACCGGCGGCGCCCCTCCGGCCGAGACGACGATCACCGGCTTCCGCGCGGCGGCCGCCGACGCGCACGTCGGCGTCACCGCCTACGACGGCGACTGGGGCGCCTCCGGCGACCAGTTCCTCGTCGACGGCACTCCGGCCGCCGAGCCCGCGACCGGCGGGACGTCGAACTTCTTCGTCTCGAACGCCGACAACGCCGCCGCCCCGGCCAGGAAGAACAACTTCAGCGTCGACGCCAAGGCGTTCAATGTCGACGCCATCGCCACCGGCGCGACGACTGCGAAGCTGGCCTTCGTCACCAGCGGCGACACCTACCTCGCGCAGAACCTCGCGTTCTCGGTGCCCGTGCCGGAACTCCACGTCGCGGTCCGCCCAACGCAGGCCAAGGTGCACGCAGGCGAGCCCGCGACGTTCGCCGTCGCCGTGACCAACCCCGGCGGCGTCCCGGCGTCCGGCGTGCAGGTCACCGACGACGTCGTCCCGGGTTGTGCCAAGACGCTCGGCACGCTCGACCCGCACCAGACGGCCGGCTACACCTGCACCGGCCCCGCCCCGGCCGACGACTTCACGAACACCGTGAAGGCCAACGGAACGAGCGCGCTCGGCGACGCGCTGGACGGCGTCGCGAGCGCCGACGTCGACGTCCTGCACCCGGCCCTGGGCCTGACGAAGGCGGCCGACCGGCCCGCCTACCGCGCTGGCGACACCGCGACGTTCACCCTCCAGGTCGCCAACACCGGCGACACCGCACTCGGCGACGTCCAGGTCACCGACCCGAAGACGCCGTCGTGCGCGCAGCCGCCGTCCGGCACCCTCGCGCCGGGCGAACGCCGCACGTGGACGTGCACGGCGAAGGCGCCGATCGCCGACGGCGTCAACACCGCGGCCGCCACGGGCACCGACGAACTCGGCAAGCAGGTCACGGCCACCGCCGACGCACCCGCGCCGACGATTGCGCCCGCCGTCGAGGTCACCACGACCGCGGACCCGCCGGTGATCCACGCGGGCGACGCCGTCACCTGGACGGTCGCCGTCCGCAACACCGGCGACAGCCCGCTGGCCCCGGTCAAGGTCACCGACGACGCGACAGCGTCGTGCGCGCGCACCTTCGCCGGCCTGGCCGCGGGCGCGACGCAGACCTACACGTGCACGGCCAACCCGTCCCGCACGACGACGTCCCGCGTGACCGCCACCGGCACCGACCTGGCAGGCCGGCCCGTGACCGCCACCGCGTCGGCCACCGTCACGGTGATCACCCCGGCGCTGACGCTCACGGCGGACGCCACGCCCGCCGTCGCCCGCGCCGGCGACCCGATCGCCTTCACGATCACCGTCGCCAACGCCGGCGACGCGCCGCTGACCGAAGTCGCCATCGCCGACGACCGCGTCCCGGCCTGCGCCAAGGCGATCGGCGCGCTGCCGCCGCGGGACAGGCGGACCTACACCTGCACCGCGCCCGCACCGCCGGACGACCTCACCAGCACGGCCGTCGCCACCGGCCGCGACCAGCTCGGCCGCACGGTGAAGGTCACCGACGACGCCGCGGTGGACGTCATCCACCCGGCCGTCGCGCTGTCCGCGAAGGCCACGCCCGCGCAGGTCCGCGAAGGCGACACGGTCACCTGGACGATCACCGCGGCCAACACCGGCGACGTGCCGCTCACCGGCGTCACGGTCACCGACGACCAGGTCGCCGCGTGCGCGAAGCCGCTCGGCACGCTCCAGCCGCAGACCCAGCAGGCCGTCACGTGCACGACCGTCGCGGGCCCTGCCGGCTTCACGAACAAGCCGTCCGTCACCGGGAACGACCCGACCGGGCGCCCGGTCGGTGCCGTCGCCGAGGCCGCGTTCGCCGTGCAGCACCCCGCCGTCGCGATCACCGCGGACGTCACGGGTGGCCCGTTCCGCGAGGGCGACACCGTGCCGTTCCGGATCACCGTGCGCAACTCCGGCGACGTGCCGCTGACCGCGGTCCGCGTCACGGAAGTCCCGGAAGTCGCGGAAGTCACCGAAGTCCCGGCCGCGCGGGCCGCCGGCTGCGCCCAGGTGATCGAGGGCGCGCTCGAACCGGGCGCGACCCGCGACTTCGGCTGCACCACGACCGCCCCGGCGCAGGACTTCACCCGCACCGTGCGCGTCACCGCGACGCCGCCGACCGGCCCGGACGTGACCGGGTCCGCCGTCGCCGCCGTGGACGTGATCCACCCGGCCGTCGCGATCACGCGGACCGCCGACCCGAAGGTCGTCCGCGCGGGCGACACCGTGACGTCGACGATCACCGTCGCGAACACCGGCGACAGCGTGCTGAAGGACGTCAGCGTGGCCGACCGGCTCGCCCCGGACTGCACCAGGTCCGTGGGGCCGCTCCAGCCGCAGGGGAAGCAGACCTTCAGCTGCACGCAAGTGGCTGGTGACGCCGATTTCGCCGCCACCGCGGAGGTGACCGGTACCGACGCCACGAACCGTCCCGTGACCGCCATCGCCGGGGTACCGGTCCGAGTCATCCACCCGGCGATCACCATCACGAACGACGCGGCGCCTGCGCAGGTCCGGCAAGGCGACACCGTGACGTTCACCCTCGTCGTCGCGAACACCGGCGACGTCCCGCTGACCCAAGTGTCTCTTGTGGACGATCGCGTGCCGGCGTGCGCTCAGCCCATCGGCACCCTCCTTCCCGGCGCTCCTCAGCGCCACTCCTGCACAGTAACCGCGGGCACCGACAATTTCGCGAACTCCGCGACCGCGACCGGAACCGATCCGACGAATCGGCAGGTCAGCGCCACCGACGAGGCGTCGTACACCGTGCTGCACCCCGGCCTCTCGCTCACCCAGGACATCCACGGCGGCCCGTTCCGCGAGGGCGACCCGGTGCCGTTGACGATCACGGTCGCCAACACCGGCGACGGTCCGCTGACCGCCGTGAAGACCGTCGGCGAGCCGGGCTGCACGAAGACGTTCGACAAGCTGGAAGCCGGTGCCACGCAGAAGTTCGACTGCACGGCGACCGCGCCGGCCGACGACGTCGTCAGCACGGTGAAGGCCACGGCGGACGCCCCGATCGGCCCGCCGCTCACCGCGGAGGACGCCGACAAGATCGACGTCATTCACCCGGCCGTGAAGCTCACGAAGGAGGCAACCCCCAGGACAGTGCGTGAAGGCGACGAAGTCACCTTCACGACCATCGTGAGCAACACCGGCGACGTCCCGCTCAGCAATCTGTCCATTGAGGACAGTTGCCCGCGGAAACCGGAAAGCCTGGACGTCGGCGCGACGAAGACGTTCACCTGCACCCGCAAGGCACCGGCCGACGACTTCTCGGACCCCGCCAAGGTGACCGCGACGGATCCGACCGGCAGGACGGTGCAGGCCGCCGCCACCGCGGACGTCGACGTCGTCCACCCCGAACTCGCCCTGATGAAGGACGCGACGCCGTACGAAGTCCGCGAAGGCGACACCGTCACGTTCTCGGTCCTGGTCAAGAACACCGGTGACGTGCCGCTCACTGCGGTGTCCGTCGTGGACGATCACACGGCGGCGTGCGCGCACACCGCGCCGGAACTGGCCGTGGACGCCGAAATCACCTACATGTGCACGACGACCGCGGGCCGGGAAGGCTTCACGAGCAAGGCAACCGTCACCGGCCAGGACCCCACCGGACGTCCGGTGACGGCGTCCGGCGAAGCGACCTTCGTCGTCAAAAGGGGCTGAACGGAGTAACGCGGAAGCGTCCGATTGCCACGAAATCCCGACCTGTCGCCGACGGGAAATGTGACCAGTGCGTTCGTAGGGTTCTCGCCGTAATCGTCCCGTGATACGTTCCTGCGCCGTGTCCTCCATTGGTGAACGTGCTCGCGTGGTGATGGTGTCACTCAGTGTGCTGCTCGGCGTTTTTTCCGCCGCGGCAGGCACCTGGCTGGCCACCGCGGAAGGAAACACCGCCGAGCTCGGCGCCGCGGCGCTGGTCCTCCCGAACGCGCCCGCGGGCTCCGGTGGCGGCAGCGGCACCGACCTCAAGGCCGGCGGTCAGGTCCAGACCACTACGGACAAGCCGGCGCCGACCACGACGTCGGCACCTGCGCCGACGACGTCCAGCGCGGCACCCACCCCGACCGAGACGTCCGCTTCGCCGCAGCCGACGACCTCCGCCGCGCCCCCGCCGAGCACCAAGGCCGCGGCCCGCATCGCCCCGTCGGTCACCGCCCAGGTCATCGCGCTCGTCAACGACGAGCGGGCGAAATCCGGCTGCGATCCGTTGTCCGAAGAATCGCACCTGACCAAAGCCGCGCAGGACTTCAGTGACCAGATGTCGGCGGAGAACTTCTTTTCCCACACCAGCCCCGACGGCACGACGTTCGACCAGCGCATCAAGGCCGCCGGATATCCGAAACCGGGTGCGGAGAACATCGCGAAGGGGCAGACTTCCGCGGCCCAGGTCATGGACGCCTGGATGAACTCCGAGGGCCATCGCGCGAACATCCTGAACTGCTCGCTCACCAGGATCGGCGTCGGCTACACCGCGAAGGGCTCCTACTGGGTCCAGGACTTCGGCTACTGAGCCGCCGAGTTCCAGCGCTCCGCGATGTCGCCGTAGCGGGCCAGCACCGCCGCCCGCAGTTCCGGGTCCGAGCGCGGCACCGGCTCGATGAACACCTCGGTGACGTCGTGGAACTGTTCGACCAGCTCGCCCGCCAGCCGGACGCAGGCGCGTTCGAGGTCCGCGGCGCCGAGCGAGTCGTCGAAGTCGACGCGGGCGCAGACGAGGACCTGGTCGGTGCCCATCAGCATGGTCTGCAGGTCGACGACGGCCTCGATCTCCGGCGCGGCGGAGAGGTGGTCGCGGACGCCGCGGACGAGGATCGGGTCGGCCTGGCGCCCGACGAGCAGGCCGCGGTTGGTGCGCCCGAGCAGGTAGGCGACGCAGGCCAGCAGCAGGCCGATCGCGATCGACGCCGCGCCGTCCCACACCTCCGAGCCGGTGAGCTGGTGCAGCCCGACGCCGCCGAACGCGAGCAGGAGGCCGACCAGCGCGGCGGAGTCCTCGAACAGGACCGTCTTCGGCGTCGGGTCGTCGATCAGCCGCAGGTACGTCCACAGCGAGCGGTTTTCGGCCTTCGACTCCCGGACGACCTGGCGCACGGCCTGCAGCCACGAAATGCTCTCCAGCGCGAACGCCACGCCCAGCACGATGTAGCTCAGCACCGACGTGCTCTGCGCCTCGCCGTGCCCGAGGATGGTCGAAACACCCTCGTACAGCGCGAACATCGAGCCCGAGGCGAAGATCGAGACGGCCGCGAGGAGCGACCAGAAGTAGCGTTCCTTGCCGTAGCCGAAGGGATGGCGGCGGTCGGCCGGGCGCGCCGAGCGCTTCAGCGCGGTCAGCAGGAGGATTTCGGTGATGGTGTCGGCCACCGAGTGCGCTGCTTCGGACAGCATCGCGCCGGAGCCGCTGATGATGCCGGCGACCAGCTTCATCACGGCGATCGCCAGGTTCACCCCACCGGCGAGCAGGACGGTCAGGGTGCTTTCGCCGCCGGAGTTCCCAGGTTCCTCGCTCACTCTCGTGAGCGTAGTGCTCAGAGCCGCCGCAGGCCGTGCAGAACGCGTTCCATCAGCGCCATGGCCGGACGGCCGTCGGCGCTGACGCGGCTGTCGTGGATCGTGACCAGGCCCTGCTCGGCCATGTCGTCCAGCAGCACCCGGACGACGCCCAGCGGCACGCTCAGCGTGGCCGCGACCTCGGCGACCGACCGCGGGCGGGAGCAGAGCGAGCGGACCGAGCGGAACTCGCCGGTCAGCCGGGCGGCGTTCCAGTGCGCGTCGGCCCGCGTCGAGACGAGTGCTTCGATGGCCAGGTGCCGCCGCGACTGCGTCCGGCCGCGGGTCAGGACGTACGGCCGCACCAGCGTCCGCTGGGTGGGCATGACGGGCTCGGCGATGCGGTCCTCGACGTCGGCCGGGAAGTCGCGAAGAGCGTGCCGCCCGGTCGTCGTGCTCTGCCGGTCGTCGCCCATCCTTCGCCCGCCCCCTGAATCAGTGATCGTCAAAGTTGCCCTCGCTGGCAACGTCGGCGGCGAGGAAAGGCCAGGATACGCCCGTTGTCCAGGGGGCAGGGCCACGTTTGTCGCTGACCTGATAGGCCATTTCGGTGATTATCATGAACATCTTTCGCGAAATCGATTACCGTCACGAAATCCCAGGTAGTGGACGTCTCAAACGTCGAAATTTTCCTCGGTGACAACCGGTAGTGAATCAACTACATGAATGCGTGATGCGGGTAAAGAAAACGGCCCCGGCCAGGAAATCCTGGCCGGGGCCGGTGGTGTTTCGCGGGTCTACTCGTCCGCGAGCGACGGCGCGCCGAGCGGCACCGGCTTCGGCTCCGGCTTGCGCTTGACCGCCTCCAGCAGCATCTGCGCGACGTCGACGATCTCGACCTTCTCGCTCGCGCTGCCGTCGCTCTGGCGCGCGGTGAGGCCGTCGTTCAGCATCACCTTGCAGAACGGGCAGCCGGTCGCGATCTTCGACGGCGCGGTGCCGAGCGCCTCGTCGACGCGCTCGATGTTGATCCGCTTGCCGATCTTCTCTTCCATCCACATCCGCGCGCCGCCGGCGCCGCAGCACATCGACTTGTCGCCGTGCCGCGGCATCTCCCGCAGCTGCGCGCCGGTCGCGCCGACCAGCTCGCGCGGCGCCTCGTACACCTTGTTGTGGCGGCCGAGGTAGCACGGGTCGTGGTAGGTGACGTCCTGCGCGACCGGCGCCACCGGCACCAGCTGCTTCTCCCGCACCAGGCGGTTCAGCAGCTGCGTGTGGTGCACGACGTCGAACTGGCCGCCGAGCTCCGGGTACTCGTTGGCGAGCGTGTTGAAGCAGTGCGCGCAGGTCACGACGACCTTGCGGGCCTTGCGCTCGCGGCCCTCGAACACCGAGTTCAGCACCTCGACGTTCTGCTGGGCGAGCATCTGGAACAGGAACTCGTTGCCCGCGCGGCGCGCCGGGTCACCGGTGCAGGACTCCTCCGAGCCCAGCACGACGTACTTGACGCCCGCCATGTGCAGCAGCTCCGCGACCGCGCGCGTCGTCTTCTTCGCGCGGTCCTCGAACGCGCCGGCGCAGCCGACCCAGAACAGGTACTCGGCGTCGCCGAGGTCGCCGTCGAACACCGGCACCTCGAAGTCGAGGTCCTCGGTCCAGGCCAGCCGGTCCTTGGCGTTCTGGCCCCACGGGTTGCCCTTGTTCTCCAGGTTCTTGAACATGCCGTTCAGCTCGCTGGGGAACGCCGACTCGATCATCACCTGGTAGCGGCGCATGTCGACGATGTGGTCGACGTGCTCGATGTCGACCGGGCACTGCTCGACGCAGGCACCGCAGCTGGTGCAGGACCACAGGACGTCGGGGTCGATGACGCCGCCGTCGTCGCCGACCAGCGCCTTCTGCGACTCCGCGATCGCGAGGACGTCGATCCCGGCGTACATGTTGTCCCCGGAGAGACCGATCTCGTCGCCCGCCATGTCGCGCTTGCCGCCGGCCAGCAGATACGGCGCCTTCGCGTAGGCGTGGTCACGCAGCTGCGTGATGACCAGCTTCGGCGACAGCGGCTTGCCGGTGTTCCACGCGGGGCACTGCTCCTGGCAGCGGCCGCACTCGGTGCACGTCGAGAAGTCCAGCCAGCCCTTCCAGCTGAAGTCCTCGATCTTGCCGACGCCGAAGGTGTCCTCGTCCGGGTCGGCCTCCTCGAGGTCGAGGACCTTGCCGCCGCTCATCATCGGCTTGAGCGCGCCGAGAGCGACGCCGCCGTCGGCCTCACGCTTGAAGTAGATGTTGAAGAAGGCGCTGAAGCGGTGCCACGCGATGCCCATGGTCATCGTGCGCGCGACGACGATCAGCCACACCGTGGCGCTCATCAGCTTGACGAACGCGAAGATCGTGACGAGGTTCGGGCTGGCCGGCAGCAGCTGGCCGATCGGGTTGGAGACGAAGGACGCCCACAGGGGTCCCTCGTGGGTGTTCAGCGCGGACTTCGCGGCGCGGACGCCGATGATGCCGATGCCCTCGATGAGCACGACGGCTTCGATGAAGTACGCCCACTTGAAGTTGGAGCCCTGGAAGCGCGACTGGCGGTCCGCGCGGCGCGGGTGGTTGCGCTGGCGGATCGCCATCAGGACCAGGATGCCGACGATGGTGCCGAGCCCGAGCAGCTCCATGAGCAGCTGGAACGGCGGGAAGTCGTCGAGGATCGGCCAGCCCCAGGTCGGGACGAAGACCTCGCCGTAGGCCTCGAACAGGGCGAGCGAGCCCAGCAGGAAGCCCCACATGACCAGCCAGTGCGCGGGGCCGACGCTGCGCTTGCGGTTCATCCGCGTGTGCGCGGCGAACTCCTTGACCAGCGTCTTGAACCGCGGCCAGAACGGGCCGTTGCGGGTCGAGTCGGGCTGCCCGAGACGGATGACGCGCACGAAACGCGCGATCGTCGCGGCGAACATCCCCCAGGCGACGACGCCGAGGACGACGGCGATGCCGCCCAGCGTCAGTTGTAGAGCGCCCATCGTTCGGGTGCCTTTCGTCCGGATGATTCGTGGTGGTAGCCGGCAGACTAATGCTTCCTACCGATGAGTAACCCGTTGAGTGGCCCTAAGTCCCACCGATGTGGTGTACGTCGCTCTTTGTTTTGGGACGATCGTTCAGGTAGTTTTCACCCTATGGGTGCGTACCTTCTCCTCGCGCTGGCGATCGCCGCCGAGGTCTCCGCGACGGTCTCGCTGAAGCTCTCCGAGGGCTTCTCGAAGCTCGGGCCGTCGATCGTCGTGGTGGCCGGGTACGCCGTCGCGTTCGTCGCGCTGTCCTACGTGCTCAAGCTGGGCATGCCGATCGGCGTCGCCTACGCGATCTGGGCGGCGGCAGGCGTCGCCCTGGTCGCGGCCGTCGGCGTCGTGTTCCTGAAGGAGCCGCTCAACGCGGCCATGATCGCCGGGCTGGCGCTGGTCATCGGCGGTGTCGTGCTGATCGAACTCGGGAGTGCATCGACGTGAAACTGCAGGTCGACGGGCGTAAGGCGCGCGGGGAGAAGCGGCGCGCGGAGATCATCGAGGCGACGCTGCGGGTGATCGAGCGCGACGGCGTCGCGGGCGTCACCCACCGGACGGTCGCGGCCGAAGCCGGCGTCCCGACGACGTCCACCACCTACCACTTTTCGTCGCTGGACGACCTGCTGGTCGCCACCCTCATCTCGTGCGCCAGGGACATGGCGACCGAGGTCTACTGGATGATCGACCGGGCGCGGTCGCGTGGTTCGCGCGGCGCCGAGGAGGTCGCCGGCCTGCTCGCCGAGGCGCTGGGGCCGCGGCGCGGGCGCACGATGGCGGAGTACGAGCTGTACCTGCTGGCGGCGCGGAAGCCGGAACTGCGCCCGGCCGCCCGCCGCTGGCTCGACGTCCTGACGTCCATGGTCCGCCACGACGACGAAGTGGCGTTCCGCGTCTTCCTGGCGGGGATCGACGGGCTGCTGATCCAGGGCCTGATCGACGACGAGCCGCCGTCGGCCGACGAACTGCGTCCCGTGGTGGACTACCTGCTGAAACCGCGTTGACGGGCCGGTTAGCTTCGGATCATGCGGACCTTCGGTGAGTACGAACTGGACGACGACCGGACGCGGCTGGACCTCGACGTGGTGTGGAAGTTCCTCTCCACCGAGGCGTACTGGGCCCGCTGGCGCACTCGGGAGCAGGTCGAAGCCGCGATCGCCGCGTCGTGGCGGGTCGTCGGCGCGTACCGCGACGGCGAGCAGGTCGGCTTCGCCAGGGCGTTCTCCGACGGTGTTTCCTCCGCCTACCTCGCCGACGTCTTCGTCGTCGAATCCGCGCGAGGCGGCGGCCTCGGCAAGGAGATCGTGCGCGAGATCGTCGACAACGGCCCCGGCGCCGGGTTCCGCTGGATGCTGCACACCGCCGACGCCCACGGGCTGTACCGGCAGTTCGGGTTCGCCGAGCACACCAAGGGCCACTACCTCGAACGCGAGAACGTCAACGTGCGCTGAAGGACGGCGTACAGAGCACCGGGGACGGCCAGGCCGATCAGCCACGAGACGTCCGCGCCGCCCAGCACCGGGGCCATCGGGCCGACGAAGACGCCTTCGACGTTCGAAAACGGGATCTGCGCGGCGATTCCGGCGAAGTACGCGATGAGTGCCGGCGCGGCCCAGCGTCCGTAGCGGCCGCCCGGGTCGTACATCGCCTCGAGGTCGTAGGACTCCTTTCGCACCAGGTAGAAGTCGACCAGGTTGATCGAGCTCCACGGCGTCAGGAAGTACAGCAGGAAGTCCAGGAACAGGACGAAGTTCCCGAGGAACTCCCCGCGCCCGAGCACCGCGATGACCCCGCCGAGCACGCCGACGACGGCGATGTACCCGACCCGCGCCCGCTGTGACAGCACGGCCCGGCGGCTGAACGCCGTCAGCGCTGTCGCGACCGTCATGGAGCCGCCGTAGATGTTCAGGACGTTCACGGTGAACTTCCCCAGTGCGATGGCGAACAGCAACGGGATGAGCAGCGCCTCGCCGCCGAGCCCGACGACGTACGCGACTTCGTGGCCCTTGAACGCCTTCCCGGCGAAGGCGTAGGCGAGCGCGCCGAACGACATCGCCCACGTGGCACCGAGAACGGTGCCGCCGTAGGTCCACCAGAAGGTCGCGCGCACCGACGTGCCCGACGGCAGGTAGCGCGAGGTGTCGGCGACGTACGGGCCGAACGTCAGCTGCCACGACGCCGTGAGGGACAGGGCGAGCAGGAACTTCGGAAAGTCCAGCGTGGGTGCGCCGAGGACCGCGCCGAGGTCGTGGCCGCCGACGAGCCGGACGGTGAGATAGACGAAGACCACGACGCTCAGTGCCGAGGCCACCCAGCCGAACCGGTGGATCAGCCGGTAGCCGACGATCGCGATGAGCGCCGACGCGGCGGCGTACCCGCAGATGGCGACGTCGACCGGCAGCCCGGTGATCTGCGCGACCGCCTGCCCGCCCAGTACGTTGCCGCTGGCGAAGTACCCGAGGTACATCACGACGACGAGGACGAGCGGGAGAACCGCGCCGTACACGCCGAACTGCGCGCGCGACTGGATCATCTGCGGAATCCCGAGCTTCGGCCCCTGCGCGGCGTG
This sequence comes from Amycolatopsis melonis, assembly GCF_040064235.1. Lineage (NCBI taxonomy): Bacteria > Bacillati > Actinomycetota > Actinomycetes > Pseudonocardiales > Pseudonocardiaceae > Amycolatopsis > Amycolatopsis melonis. The sequence goes on along the minus strand of NZ_JBDZYD010000003.1, from coordinate 411,597 downwards.
CAGCGCCATGGGCACGCCACCGAGCACGTTGCCGCACAGGACGGCGACCAGCGCCCACAGCGGATGCACGCCGACGAGCACGGTCAGCGCGCCGGTGACCGCCGAGGTGATCTGCATGTTCGCCGCGAACCAGAGCGTGAAGAGGCTGCGCGGATGGCCGTGCCGTTCGCTTTCCGGGACCGGGTCGATGGACCTGCGTTCGAGGGCTGCCGCCACAGGGAACCTCCAGTGTTCGTCGTTGCCGTTGGTGGTGACATGACCGCAGTGTGTCATCGGGCACCGACAAAAAGGGGCCCGGCGCCGATCCGGCACCGGGCCCGCGGGCGAAAACTCAGCCCTTGTTCTCGTACACCGGCGTGATCACCGCGCGGGCCAGGGTGTGCCCGAACATGTTGAAGCCCAGGAACGCCGGCGTCGCGTCCTCCGGCACTTCCAGCTTCTCGACGTCCAGCGCGTGCACCGCGAAGTAGTACCGGTGCGGGCCGTGCCCGGGCGGCGGCGCCGCGCCGAGGAACCGCTTCACGCCGCCGTCGCCCTTCAGCGTCACCGCGCCTTCGGGGAGGCCGGAGCCGTCGCCCGCGCCGGACGCCAGCTCCGTCACCGACGCCGGGATGTTGAACACGGCCCAGTGCCAGAACCCGCTGCCGGTCGGGGCGTCCGGGTCGTAGCAGGTCACCGCGAAGCTCTTCGTCTCCGCCGGGAAGCCCTCCCACGCCAGGTGCGGCGACCGGTCCTCGCCGCCGGCGCCGAAGATGCCCGACAGCTGGGGCGTGGCCAGGGTTTCGCCGTCGGCGACGTCGTTGCTGCGCAGCGTGAACGACGGCACTTCGGGCAGGGATTCGTACGGACCGGGTGCTTGCGGCATGGATCCTCCTGATCACGGAACTCCAGACGTGCGCCAGGTTAGGCCCCGAGCCCGCCCCGCGCGTCTCAGGGAGGGATCTCAGGGTCTTTCGGGGGGATACCCCCATGTACGGCGGGCTCACCCGGCCATAACGTTCTCGGCGCAGAGGGAAACGAGACTTGAGGGGACCACGACCATGGCGCGTCCGCTGCTGGCCCTGGGTGGCATCGTCCTGATCGGCGTCGGGCTGGCGACCGCGTTCGGCTGGGGCTGGGGATCGGACTACGAGAACACCAGCACCGTTGCGCAGACCATCCGCAGCGTGAAGCTCGCGGGCGACTCCGGCTCGGTCCGGATCCGCACCGGCTCGGGGCCGTCGACGGTGCACGAAAAGGTGAGCTACCACTGGCGGAGCAAGCCGGGTGACACCTTCTACCGCGTCGAGGGCGACCAGCTCGTGCTCGCCGACTGCGGAACCAACTGCTCGGTCGACTACGAGGTGGTCGTGCCCGCCGGCATTCCGGTCAGCGGCAAGCTCGAATCCGGGGGACTGGACGTCTCGGGGGTGTCGAGTGTGGACGTTCAGGCGAACTCCGGGCACGCCCGCGTCGAGGACGTCTCCGGCGCGGTGAAGCTGCGGCTGGACAGTGGCTCGATCGACCTGCGGAACGTCGGCGAAGTCCAGCTGCACAGCGACTCCGGCAGCATCAACGGGGACGGCGTGCGCGGGCCGGTCGAGGTGACCTCGTCCAGCGGCAGCGTCGACTTCACGCTGACGCAGGCGAACAACGTCAAGGTGAACGCCGACAGCGGCAGCATCGACGTCACCGTGCCGGGCGGGTCCTACCACGTCATCGGCACCAGCGACAGCGGGCACCGCGACATCGACGTCCCGAACGACGGTTCCGCACCGCACACGCTCGACCTCACGACCGACAGCGGCAGCGTCACGGTCCGCGCGGCCTGACTTTCCTTACTACGGGGGCATTTCCGATGGGCAAGATCGAACGGCGCGTGCTGGCTTCCGCGCTGCTGGGGGCGTTGGCGATGCTCGGCGTCGTGGGCTTCGCCCGGGTGGACGGGGGCGGGACGCCGGCGCTGGGGGTGCCGGCGTCCGCGGATTCCCACTATCGAGTGACTTCCTGGTCCGAGACCTCGACGAAAGTCGTTGTGCCGCAAGGAAACCCCGATTTCTCCCTCGTTTCCTGGACGACCCGCCGCTCCTGAACTGTCGGTGGTCGCTGTTAGGAATGGGGTACGCCGAAGGACGGCGTGCAAGGGGAGGAAAACGTCATGGGAATCCGCCAGGCAGCCGCGGTCGTCGCCGCGGTCGTGATCATGGCGGCGGTGCCAGCCGTGGCCGAAGCGTCGGGCCTGCCGTGGCGGGCGTGTGCCACGCGGCAGGAGCCGGCGGCCGAGTGCGCGACGGTGGAAGTCCCGATAGACCGCGCCCGGCCGTCCGCCGGGGTGGCGCGGCTCGCGCTGGCCCGGCTGCCCGCGCTCGATCCGGCCCACCGGATCGGTGCCCTGCTGGTGAATCCGGGCGGGCCGGGCGGCTCCGGCGTCGGGTTCGTGCAGTACGGCGGGCTCGCTTCGCCGGACCTGGCGCAGCTGCGGCAGCGGTTCGACATCGTCGGCTTCGACCCGCGCGGCGACTGGTACAGCACGCCGCGGATCACGTGTGACCCGGCGCTGTGGGATCCGGCGGTCGACCGGTTCCCCTCGACCCGGCGGGCGTTCGACGCGCTGGTGGCGCACAACCGGAAGGCGGGCGAAGACTGCCTGGCCAGGACCGGGCCGCTGCTGGCGAACGCGGACACGCAGAGCGCGGCCGAGGACATCGAAACGATCCGGGCCGCGCTCGGCGAGCAGAAGATCTCCTGGCTGGGCCTGTCGTACGGCACCGAGCTGGGTGCGGTGTACGCGTCGAAGCACCCCGGCCGGGTGCGGTCGATGGTGCTGGACGGCGCGGTCGACCACGCCCGCCCGCTGCGCCAGGCGATCCTCGAAGAGGCGGCGGCCACCGAGGACGCTTTGGGCCGGTTCGCGACCTGGTGCCGCGGCTCGGCCGGCTGTGCGCTGCACGGCCAGGACGTCCTCCGCTTCTACGACGACGTCGTGGCGCGGGCGGCACGCGGCACGGTGTGGTCGAGCGAGCTGGGCCGCCCGGCGACGGCCGACGAGGTCTCCGCGGGCGTCTACAACCACCTGTATCTCCGGGAGGAGTGGCCGGCGCTGGGCAGGGCACTGGCCGCGGCCGGCGGCGAGTTCCCGGACGCCAAGGGCCTGACCGAGCGGAACCAGTTCCGGTCGCCGATCTACGGGGCGTACCGCGCGATCGGCTGCCACGACTTCCCGTCGCCGTTCACCGGCCCGGCGGACATGGCCGTCATGGCCGGGCTGCTCCGCGTGGCCGCGCCGCACAGCTGGCGGTACTCGGAGTACTGGGACTTCACCAGCGGCTGCACGGGCTGGCCGGTCCCCGCGAAGAACCCACCCCAGCCCCACCCGGTGCACGGGACCCCGCCGCTCCTGGTGGTCGGCGGCGCGCACGACCCGGCAACACCGCTGGCGTGGGCCCGCGGACTGGCGGCGAGCATCGACGGAGCAGCACTGCTCACCCGCACGGACGACGGCCACACGGGCCTGTTCAACTCGGCGTGCGCCCGCGTGGCCGAGGTGGGCTATCTGGTGAGCGGCACCGTCCCGGCGCGTGGGGCGGTGTGCGGGTGAGGAGAGATCGGCCCGCGACGGCCGGTGGGTGGGTTCGGCAGGCGAGCCGAGGGGCCGATGGGCTCGACGGCCGGTGGGCGGTGCCTTCGGCCGGAGGCGGGCGGCGGCTCGGCCGGGGCGTGGAGGGGCGTCGGCGTGCGGCCCGGAGCTTGGCGAGGCTGGTCCGGGGCGTGCCGGGCGGTGCCTCGGCGGGAAGGGTTGGTCGGCCCGCCTGGAGGCGCAGGGCCGTCCGGAGCAGCAGTCCCGGAACCTTGGCGAGGCGGGCACTCGGCCGCGGGGGCCGGGCCAGTGCGCGGCGCGGCGGCCCGGCGGAGGCGGTGGCGTCCAGCGGCTACCCGGCGTTCGCTCAGCCGGGCCCCGGCGAGGCAGCCCGGCCCGCCCGGGTGAGGCGATTCACCCCACCGCGAGCCGCCGGAACCAGGCAAAAGCGCAGGTGAGCGGCGTCACAGCAGCTTCCGCGGCCCTCGCCCGCCGAACCTGGGAACAAGAACCCGGACCGGCTCGTTAGGCTGGGTACGAAGGTTGAGCGCAGTCGACTCAAGTCCAGCTTGACGAGGTGCGTGAAGGCCGGATAGAACTTGCCAGGGCCCCGCTCAAGGTGGGGACGAACGTGCAGGTCACGAACAGAGCAGGCTTACACAGGAGGAAAGCACCATGGCGCGAGCGGTCGGCATCGACCTCGGCACGACCAACTCGGTCGTCGCCGTCCTTGAGGGCGGCGAGCCGACGGTCATCGCCAACTCGGAAGGCTCCCGGACCACCCCCTCGATCGTCGCCTTCGCCAAGAACGGTGAAGTGCTGACCGGTCAGCCGGCGAAGAACCAGGCCGTGACGAACGTCGACCGGACGATCCGGTCCGTGAAGCGGCACATCGGCACCGACTGGAAGACCGAGATCGACGGCAAGGCCTACACCCCGCAGGAGATCAGCGCGCGCGTGCTGATGAAGCTGAAGCGGGACGCCGAGGCGTACCTGGGCGAGGAGATCACCGACGCGGTGATCACCGTCCCCGCCTACTTCGAGGACGCGCAGCGGCAGGCCACCAAGGAGGCCGGGCAGATCGCCGGCCTGAACGTGCTGCGCATCGTCAACGAGCCGACCGCCGCCGCCCTGGCGTACGGCCTCGACAAGGGCGAGAAGGAGCAGACCATCCTGGTCTTCGACCTCGGTGGTGGCACCTTCGACGTCTCGCTGCTGGAGATCGGCGAGGGCGTCGTCGAGGTCCGGGCCACCTCCGGTGACAACCACCTCGGTGGTGACGACTGGGACGAGCGCATCGTCAAGTGGCTGGTCGACAAGTTCAAGGCCGCCAACGGCATCGACCTGACCAAGGACAAGATGGCGCTGCAGCGCATCCGCGAGGCGGCGGAGAAGGCCAAGATCGAGCTGTCCAGCTCGAACTCGGCCAGCATCAACCTGCCGTACATCACCGTGGACGCGGACAAGAACCCGCTGTTCCTCGACGAGACGCTGTCGCGCGCCGAGTTCCAGAAGATCACCTCGGACCTGCTCGACCGGACCAAGGCGCCGTTCAACAACGTCATCCGGGACGCCGGCATCTCCGTCGGCGACATCGACCACGTCGTGCTCGTGGGTGGTTCCACCCGCATGCCCGCCGTCGCCGAGCTGGTCAAGGAGCTGACCGGCGGCCGCGAGCCGAACAAGGGCGTGAACCCGGACGAGGTCGTCGCGGTCGGCGCGGCCCTGCAGGCCGGTGTGCTCAAGGGTGAGGTCAAGGACGTCCTGCTGCTGGACGTGACCCCGCTGTCGCTGGGCATCGAGACCAAGGGTGGCGTGTTCACCAAGCTCATCGAGCGCAACACCACGATCCCGACCAAGCGCTCGGAGATCTTCTCCACCGCGGACGACAACCAGCCGTCGGTGCAGATCCAGGTGTTCCAGGGTGAGCGTGAGATCGCCGCGCACAACAAGAAGCTCGGCATGTTCGAGCTGACCGGTCTCCCGCCCGCCCCGCGTGGCGTGCCGCAGATCGAGGTCACCTTCGACATCGACGCCAACGGCATCGTGCACGTGACCGCGAAGGACCTGGGCACGAACAAGGAACAGTCGATGACCATCACCGGTGGCTCCGCGCTGCCGAAGGAGGACATCGAGCGGATGGTCAAGGACGCCGAGGCGCACGCCGAGGAGGACAAGAAGCGCCGCGAGGAGGCGGAGACCCGCAACCAGGCGGAGACGCTGGTCTACCAGACCGAGAAGTTCCTCAAGGACAACGACGACAAGCTGCCCGAGGAGCTCAAGGGCAAGGTCAAGTCGGCGATCGACGAGGCGAACGAGGCGCTGAAGGGCACCGACTCGACCAAGATCCGCGAGGCGATCGAGAAGCTGAACACCGCTTCGCAGGAGCTGGGCTCCGCCCTGTACGCCAACGCGAACGCCGGTGCGGCGGGCGCCGAAGGCGCCGCGGGTGCGGGTGCGGCCGGGGACGCCGGTGCGGCCGGTGGCCAGGCCAAGGCCGATGACGTGGTGGACGCCGAGATCGTCGAAGAGGACCCGAAGAAGTGACCCACAGCTACGACGAATCCGAGAACCAGGGCCGCGGCCCCGAGGAGCCGGTGGTCGTGCGGGATCGGCGTCGGGTGGACCCCCAGACCGGGCAGGTCCGCCCGCCCGGTCCGGCCCACGCCGCGCCGGAGCCGGAGGAGGCGCCCGTGGAGCACGCGGGCCCCTCGCTCGGCGACACGATCGTGGACGACTCGGTGTCGGTCGTCTCCGACGTGGAGAAGGAGCTGGCCGAGCGCACCGCCGACCTCCAGCGCCTGCAGGCGGAGTACGCCAACTACCGCAAGCGGGTCGAGCGCGACCGGGAGGCGGTCGTGCTCGGCGCCAAGGCGTCCGTGGTGAACGACCTGCTGCCGCTGCTCGACGACCTCGAGCGGGCCGAGCAGCACGGTGACCTCACCGGGGCGTTCAAGGCGGTCGGGGACAAGCTGATCAGCGGCCTGCAGCGGGCGGGTCTCGAGTCGTTCGGCGCCGAGGGTGAGCCCTTCGACCCGAGCGTGCACGAGGCCGTGCAGCACAACACCTCGCCGGACGTGGCGGGCCCGACGGTCACCGTGGTCATGCGCCGCGGCTACCGCTTCGGGGACCGCGTACTGCGGGCGGCGCTGGTCGGCGTGACCGACCACGAGCCCGCTGCGGCCCCGGTGGACCCGTCCGTCGGTGGCGAGCTGCCACTCGACGGCGGAGTCGATGAACACCAGCAGTAAGCACTGTCGGTTCAAGTGGGAGGAGGAGACGCCCGATGAGCGCACGGGAATGGATCGGTAAGGACTTCTACCGTGAGCTGGGCGTCTCCTCCGACGCCACCGCGGACGAGATCAAGAAGGCCTACCGGAAGCTGGCCAAGGAGAACCACCCGGACGCGAACGCCGGCAACGCGCAGGCGGAGCAGAAGTTCAAGGCGGTCTCCGAGGCCTACGGCGTGCTGTCGGACCCGGCCAAGCGCAAGGAGTACGACGAAGCGCGGCGGCTCTTCGGCAGCGGGGGCGGGTTCAACTTCCCCGGCGGCGGCACCGGCGGCTTCGACATGGGCGACATCTTCGGCCAGGCCGGCGCCGGTCAGGCCGGGGGCTTCGGCGGGCTCGGCGACATCCTCGGCGGGCTGTTCGGCCGCGGCCGGACGTCGGCGGGCGCGACGGCCAACCGGCCGCAGCGCGGCGCCGACGTCGAGACCGACGTCCGGATCGACTTCACCGAGGCGGTCAAGGGCGCGACCCTGCCGCTGCGGCTGTCGAGCCCGGCGACCTGCGGGACGTGCGGCGGCAACGGCGCGCGGCCGGGGACGTCGCCGCGGACCTGCCCGACCTGTTCCGGGTCGGGCCTGGTCAGCCGCAGCCAGGGGGCGTTCGCGTTCTCGGAGCCGTGCCGCGACTGCCGTGGCCGCGGGACGATCATCGACGACCCGTGCCCGGAGTGCGGCGGCGAAGGCGTCAGCACGCGGACCCGCACGCTGACCGTCCGGATCCCGCCTGGCGTCGACGACGACCAGCGCATCCGGCTGGCAGGCCAGGGCGAGCCGGGCCGGGGTGGCGCGCAGGCGGGCGACCTGTACGTCCGGGTGCACGTGGCCCCGCACGCGTTGTTCGGCCGCAAGCCGAAGTCGCTCGACCTGACGCTGACCGTGCCGGTGGACTTCACCGAGCTGGCGCTCGGCACGACGATCACGGTGCCGACGCTGGACGGCAAGGTCTCGCTCAAGGTGCCGCCGGGCACCGCGAGCGGACGGGTGCTGCGCGTGCGCGGCAAGGGCGTCACCAAGCGCGACGGTTCGCAGGGCGACCTGCTCGTCACGCTCCAGGCGGCGATTCCCGCCAAACTGGACGACAAGGCGCGCGAGGCACTGCAGGCGTATGCCGAGGCGATGGCCGGGCACGACCCCCGGCCCGAGATCACCGAGCTGCTGCAAGGTAGGTGAGTGTGATGTTCGGCGGGAAACCCCCGGAAGGCGACGAGGAAACCCCGGTGTTCGTCATCTCGGTGGCGGCCCAGCTCGCCGGGATGCACGCGCAGACCTTGCGGACCTACGACCGGCAGGGCCTGGTGTCCCCGGGCCGCACCCCCGGCGGCGGACGGCGCTACTCGATGCGGGACATCGCGTTGCTGCGCGAGGTCCAGCGACTGTCCCAAGAGGACGGTGTGAACCTGGCCGGGATCAAGCGCATCATCGAGCTGGAGAACCAGGTCGACGCGCTCCGTGCCCGGGTCGCCGAGCTGACCGAGGAACTGGCGGCGGCCTACGCGGCGGCCGAGCAGGCCGCGGCGGCGGCGCACGCGTCCTACCGCCGCGACCTCGTCCCGCTCAACCAGCAGACGGCGATGGTGGTCTGGCGCCCCAAGCGCCGCTGACCCCAGCAGCAGCCGAAGGCCTCCCCGGGTGACCGGGGAGGCCTTCGCCCATCGGAGGAGGTGGGGGACGCGAGCATCCGGCGGCGGCCGCCCGGTACCCGGCCGCCGAACCGGAGAACTCGCCGACCGGGCGCCGGACTGGCGCGCTTCGGGCTGGTGATCGCGAGGTCTGGCGGGCGGCCGGGCGGGTAGACCGGCCAGCCCCGAGCCGGTAACCGCGAGAGCCTGCCGGGCGGCAGACCGGCCGGACCGGCGAGCCCCAAGTGGGTGACCGCGAGGTCCCGCGAGCGGCCGGACGACAGACCGGAACGGCTCGGCCGCGAGCAACTCCTCCCGGCTGCTCGCGGCCCCGCGCCGCGGGTCACGTCTTGAAATTCAGCAGCTGCCGCACCTCGGCCGTCCGGGACTCGACTACCCGGCGGGCCAGGTCGCGGGCCTGGGCGTTGACTCCTCCGTTCGGGCCGTTCTCCGTGCGGGCCAGCTCGGCCGCTCCTTGCTGCTGGCCTGTCAGGACGTCCAGGAACCTGCGGGGGAACTCCGCGTCCGGGGCCGTCCTCAACGCCGCGACCGCGTCCGGAGACGCGCCGTGGCCAGCGTGACCTGCGTGGGCGTTCGTTGTCTCCGGCTGGTTCCAGGCCCGCAGCCAGCTCCTCATGTCGGCGGTCTCGGTCCGCTGGGTCACCTCGATCGCCGCCGCCAGTTTCTTCAGCTCGGCTTCCAGGTTGCGGTTCGCCGCCAGGTGGGCGATCTCGATGCCCTGCTCGTTCTGGGGGATCAGCATCTGCAGGAACATCACGTCGGCCGCGTTGTACTCCGGTGGGGGCGGGGGGGGGGGGGCTGCCCGGACCCCCCCCCCCAACCCCCCCCCCCCCCCACACACCCGGGCCGCCCCCGGGGCGGGGGGGGGGGGGGGGGGGGGGGGGCGGCGCCCCCCCCCCCCCCCCCCCCCCCCCCGCCGCCGGCCACCTTCTCACTGGCGCTGCCAGAGGGCCGGGGTGTTCGGGGGCTCCCAGCCCGCGATTGCCGTGTGGGCCTGGAGGCAGCGGTAGCTCGCGCCGCCGTACGTCACCACGTCGCCTGCCTGGTACGCCGTGCCAGGGGACCAGGTTCCGCTCGACGGCGGCGTGGACGTGGTCGTCGGGGGCCGGGTCGTCGTGGTGGGTGGCGGGGTGGTCGTCGTCGGTGGTGGGGTGCTTCCGCCGATCTGGAGGTCGACGCAGCTGTAGAACGCGTTGGCCGTGTCGGAAATGTTCCAGATCGCCAGCACCTTCACGCGGCCCGAATACCCGGCCAGGTTCACCGTGTGCGACACCGTCGGCGGCGGCTGCTGGTTGTTGCCGCTGAACGACGCCACCAGGTTGCCGCCGACGTAGTACTCGTAGTTCTTCGTCGCGTGCCGGGCGGTGAACACCCAGTTGAACGTCACCGTCGTGCCGACCGCCTTGGCAGGCCACGGCTTCGACTCGTCGGACAGCTGCGAGAACTGGGCGTTGCCGCCGTCGCAGCTGCGCAGCCCTTTCGGGCCCTCGACGCTCTGGGGTTCGTACACAATGCTGCCGCAGTCGGGGACCTTGCCCGCCGCGCAGTTGGCCTGCCTGCTCGGCGGGTCGGACACGTAACCGTGGGCACTCGCGGTGCCGGCGGGGAGGACGACGACCAGCACCGGCGCCAGCAGGACACCGGCCGCGGCCGCGAAGAGCTTCCTGTTCCAGGTCATTTCGGCTCCTCGAAGGGGAACAGCGTCGTTCCGGGAGGGGAGGACGAACGAGCACAAGATGTGGTCTAGACCATAAGGCGATTCCGGCACAACGGTCAACGAACTACCGCCATTCGGCGGTTTCACTGCGCCGCCCGGCCCAGTGCGATGGTCGGGACGGCCGGTCAGTCCAGCGTGAACGGGTCGTAGGAGATCCGCTCCAGGTCGATCCCGCTCGCCAGCAGCTTCGCGATGGTCGCCTGGATCATCGACGGCGACCCGGACACCAGCACGTCGTGGTTCTCCCACGACCCGCGCTGGGTCACCGCGTGCGCGAGCGTTCCGCGGTCGCCGCCCGCGAGCGCGCCCTCCTCGGTGACCGGGGTGACCGTCAGCCACCGGCACGTCGCGGCCATCCGCCGCAGGTCGTGCAGCGCGTACAGGTCCTCCGGTCTTCGGCCACCGAAGAACAGGTGCACCGGCGGGTTGCGCTTCCAGCGGGACAGGTCGTCGAGAATGGCCAGCAGCGGCGTGATCCCGGTGCCGCCGCCGATCATCAGCAGCCGGTTCGTGGTGGCGGGCCGCACGGTCAGCACGCCCATCGGCGGCCCGAGCCGCCAGACGTCACCGGGCTTGGTGTGGCTGACGATGCTCCCGCTGACCCAGCCGCCGGGCACCGCGCGCACGTGGAACGTCAGCAGGCCGTCGCCGCGGGGTGCGTTCGCCGGGGACAGGTACCGCCAGAACCGGGGCCGCTGCGGCACTTCCACGCTGACGTACGCGCCGGCGCGGTACGGCAGGAGACCCTCGGTGCGCACCTTCACCAGCGCGACGTCGCGGGTGAGCCTGCGGTGTTCCAGCACGGTCGCCGCCCACGTCGCCGGCCCGGCCTCCGCCTGGGCGGCCTCGCGCATGGTCTTGGCGATGAGCCCGTACGCCGCGGTCCACGCCGACGCCACCTCGGGTGTCCACTTCTCCTTGAGGAACCGTTTGAGCGCCGCGATCAGCGCGACGCCGACGGCGTCGTAGTGGCGGGCGACGACGCCGAACTTGCGGTGGTCGCGGCCCAGCTGCGCGAGGAAGGTGGCCAGCTCGTCGGGCCGGTCCACCATCTGCACGACGTACACGATCGCGCGCAGCAGCCTGCTCCGCTGGGCCGCCATGGTGACCGGGAACAGGTCGCGGCAGTCGGGGGCGACGACGAACAATGCGCCGTAGAAGTACTGCGCCAGTTCATCGGCTTTCGGCTCGATCGCCGCAAAGCTTTCACGAATCAACCGTGCCAGCTCGCGACCTTCCACGGCGGAAACGGGAAGCGGATCGGGCATGGCTGAGATCTTCACGAATTCAGCTCTCATCGGGAACGGTGATCTCCAGTCGTGCAAAAGTTTTTTGCGCCGCCCACGCGGCGTCGCTGTCGCGATGCCGCCCCCGAGGGTTCCCGACTGTAGGCGCATTCCCGTGCAGATGCGCGTGATTCCGCGCGTTCCGCTCGATCGGAGCAATTTCACCACGCGCCGTCAACCCGATCTGGCGGTGCGTGAAAATGATCAGGAAACGCGATTAATCGATGGTGAACGGGTCGTACTGGATCTGGTCCAGTGCGCTGCCCGCGACCAGCATCCGCGACACCGTCGCGCGGATCATCGCCGGCGAGCCCGACACGAGAATGTCGTGGCCGGGCCAGGCCCCGTACCGCGTGACCGCTTCGGCCAGCGTGCCCTGCTCGAAGCCCGGGACGTCGCCGCCGCGCTCGACCACGGGCGTGATCGTCAGCCACGGGTTCACCGCCGCGAGCGCGCGCAGCGCGTCGAGGTCGTAGAGGTCCTCGCGGGTCGGCCCGCCGTAGAACAGGTGCGTCTTCGGGTTCTCGCCCCACAGCGCGAGGTGGTCGAGGATCGCGCTCAGCGGCGCGATGCCCGTGCCGCCGGCGACCATCAGCACGCCGCGCGAGGTCTCCCGGTCGACCGTCATCCGGCCCAGCGGCGGGCCGAGCCGCCAGACGTCGCCGGGCTGGGTGTGGCTGACGATGGCGCGGGACACCCACCCGCCGTCGACCGCGCGGACGTGGAACTCCATGCCGCCGTCCTCGCGGGGCGCGTTCGCCGGCGAGAGGTAGCGCCACAGCCGCGGCCGCTGCGGGACTTCGACGCTGATGTACTGGCCGGGCAGGTACGGCACCGGCTGGTCGGGCAGCAGCCGGACGAGGGCGAGGTCCCAGGTCAGCCGCCGGTGCTCGACCACGGTCGCCTGCCACGACGGCGGGTTCTGGTCGGCCGCGGCCGCGTCCTGCATGGCCCGCGCGACGATGGTGAACGCCTCGGCCCATGCCCGCTCGACCTCGGGCGTCCACTCCGGGCCGAGGTGGTTCTTCAGTGACGCCAGCAGCGCGGTGCCGACCGCTTCGTAGTGCCGGGGCACCACGCCGAACTTGCGGTGGTCGCGCCCGAGCTGGCGCAGGAACGGAGCGAGGTCGTCCGGCCGGTCGACCATCTGCACGATGTGCACCAGCGCGCGCACCAGCCTGCCGCGCTGGATCTCCATGTTGATCGGGAAGAAGTCGCGCGTGGTCGGGGCGAGGGTGAACAGCATCCCGTAGAAGAACTGCGAGATGTCCGCGATGTACGGCTCCGACTTGGCCCAGCTGTCCCGGATGAGCCGGACCATCGCGACGACGGCCGCGGGGGTTTCGCGCGGGGCCGAGGATCGGGGGAGCGGGCTGACCGAGTCGGCTGTCATGGGTACGGGGTCACGGGTCGGGGACGGTTGGCCGGTGGCACCCGATCATGCCCCGCCGGTCCGGGCGCGGGGACGGCGGTTCCGCACACAGCCGCCTCCTGGGTCCATCGCCACTGCATCCACCTCGTCACTCGAACGCGCCGCGCGCGCGGCTCGTCCGCAGGGTAACCGGCGGACAGCCTATTGCCCGCATTGTTGCTCCGACCGGGTGTATTACGCGTGGGGGACCTCACCGGCCCGATGGTTGCCCTCGGCAAGCGTCCGGCAATAAACTTGTATGGCACAACTAAGGGAGGTTCGGATGGGCTCCGACGACACCGACGACGTCCGGGTCGAGCTCATGCGTGAGCTGAAGACCGCTTCCCAGCTGCAGCACGCCTGGATCATGCAAGCGTGGCAGAGCGAGCCGGGGCTGCACCCGGCGGCCGCCATGCTGCTGTCGGACCTGGCCAAGCACGGCGAGGCCCGGCCGTCCGAGCTGGCGAAACGCCGGTTCGTCGACCTGTCGGTGGTGAGCAGGCAGATCGCCCAGCTCGCCGCCGCCGGGCTGGTCGACCGCCGTCCGGCACCCGAGGACGGCCGGGCGTCCCTGGTGAGCGTGTCGGAGAAGGGCCGTTCCGAGTTGGCCCGCTGGCGCGCCAACTACCTCGCGTTCATGGAAGAGGCGCTCGGCGACTGGGACGACCAGCGCGTCACCGACCTCATCGAGCGGCTCGCCGAGATGAACGCCGCCCTCCGCCGCGCACTCGGCAGCGACGCCTGTCTCGCCGGGAAGTAACCGGGACGAGGTCACACCCGCAGTGTTCTTCTGCCTGCCGGATTGTGTCCGATCGGTCCTGACTTCCCGCCTGCCGTCAGGGTTAACGTCGGCGGGATGACGCGGAGCCGGATCGCGCTGCTGTGCGCGCTGGGGATCGACAACTTCGGCTCGGGTCTGTTCCTCCCGCTGGCGCTGGTCTACGTGACGGAAGTGGTCGGCGTGCCGCTGGCGGTGGCGGGCACCGCCGTCACCTTCGGTACCGTCGCCGGCCTCGCCGTGCCGCCGCTGGCCGGACGGCTCGTCGACAGCGTGGGACCGCGCGCGGTGGTGATCGGCGCCCAGCTGCTGCAGGCCGTCGGGGTCAGCGCCTACCTCGTCGCCGACGGCGCGGGCCCGGTCGTCGCCGCGGCGATCCTGCTCGCCGCCGGGCAGCAGCTCTTCTACAGCTGCCTGTTCACGCTCATCGCGGACGTCGCGGGCGACGTCCCCAAGGACCGGCCGTTCGCCGAGGCGGGCATGGTGCGGGCGGGCTGCTTCGGGCTCGGCGGGCTCGCCGGGGGTGCGCTGCTGGCCTCGCTCGGTGCCGCCGGCTACCGGATCGCGCTCGTCCTGGACGCCGTGACGTTCTTCGCGGCCGCGGTGATCCTGGGCCTGTTCGTCCACCTGGCCCGGCCGCGCCACCGGCACGGCGAGGGGTCCGCCCGGGTGCTGCGTGACCGGCCGTACCTGACGCTGATCCTGTTCAGCGGGCTGTTCGGGCTTTCACTGGACTTCTTCCTGATCGGCCTGCCGGTGTTCGTGCTCGACCGGCTGCACGGGCCGGAGTGGCTGCCGGGGGTGATCGTCGCCCTGCTGACCGTGCTGACCGCCGTCGGCGGCACCTTCGCGCTGCGGCTGACCGCGCGGCTGACCCGGATCGCCGCGATGCGGGCAGGCTCGGCGTTGTTCGCCGCGTGGTGCCTGGTCAGCGCCGGCGTGCTGCTGGTGCCCGATGACTGGCGCGTGGTCTACCTGCTGGTGTCGACGCTGGTGTTCGCCGCGGGCGACCTCGTCTTCGGGCCGCGGTCGGGCGCGCTGGCGGAGGCCGCGGCACCTCCGGTCGCCCGCGGTCGTTATCTGGCCGCGTACCAGTACGCGTTCACCGTGGCGCAGGTGCTCGCGCCCGCCGTGGTGGCCTTGTTCGCGGTCGCCGACTGGTTACCCTGGGTGGTGGTCGGGACGTGTGCGTGTCTCGCCGTGGCCGGGCTCGGCCCGCTCGGCTCGCGGCTGCCGGCGAGCGCCGTCGCCCCCGGTCGAAGTTGAGCGGAACAGACTCAAGTTTTCGTGCGTTAGAGGAAGTGACGGGTCGCGGACACGCCCGTCACCTGGACTTTCTGTAGTACCGAGCATGAGGTGAGGGATGGACGCTTTCAACCCGACCACGAAGACCCAGCAGGCGATCTCGTCGGCGGCGCAGGCGGCCACGATGGCGGGCAACCCGCACGTGTCGGCCGCCCACCTGCTGGGCGCCCTGCTGGCGCAGGGTGAGGGGCTCACCGCGCCGCTGCTGACCGCGGTCGGGGCCGACCCGGAGGTGGTGCACAAGGAGCTGGAGCCGCTCATCGCGGCCCTGCCGTCGGCGACCGGCGCGACCGTGTCGAGCCCGCAGTTCGACACCTTCGCCGTCAAGTCGCTCACGCGCGCGCAGAAGCTCGCCACCGAGCTGGGGGACGAGTACGTCTCGACCGAGCACCTGCTCGTCGGGCTCGCCACCGAAGGCGGGCAGGTCGCCGACCTGCTCAAGCGGCACGGCGCGACCCCGGACGCGCTGCAGGAGGCGTTCGCCAAGGTCCGCGGCTCCGCGCGGATCACCAGCCCCGACCCGGAGAGCACGTTCAAGGCGCTCGAGAAGTACGGCGTCGACCTCACCGCGCGCGCCCGCAACGGCGACCTCGACCCGGTCATCGGCCGGGACACCGAGATCCGCCGCGTTGTGCAGGTGCTGTCGCGGCGCACCAAGAACAACCCGGTCCTGATCGGCGAGCCGGGCGTCGGCAAGACGGCCATCGTCGAAGGACTGGCCCAGCGCATCGTCGCCGGCGACGTGCCGGAGTCGCTGCGCGGCAAGCGTGTCGTCGCCCTCGACCTCGGGTCGATGGTGGCCGGCGCGAAGTACCGCGGCGAGTTCGAGGAGCGGCTGAAGGCCGTGCTCAAGGAAATCACCGACTCCGCGGGCGAGGTCATCACCTTCATCGACGAGCTGCACACGATCGTCGGCGCGGGCGCCACCGGCGAGGGCGGCGCGATGGACGCGGGCAACATGATCAAGCCGATGCTCGCCCGCGGCGAGCTGCGGATGGTCGGCGCGACCACGCTCGACGAGTACCGCCAGCACATCGAGAAGGACGCCGCACTGGAGCGGCGCTTCCAGCAGGTGCTCGTCGGCGAGCCGTCGCCGGAGGACACGATCGCGATCCTGCGCGGGCTGAAGGAGCGCTACGAGGTCCACCACGGTGTCCGGATCACCGACGCCGCGCTGGTCGCCGCCGCGACGCTGTCCGACCGGTACATCACCGCGCGCTTCCTGCCGGACAAGGCCATCGACCTGGTCGACGAGGCCGCGTCGAAGCTGCGCATGGAGATCGACTCGCGGCCGGTGGAGATCGACGAGGTCGAGCGCGCCGTGCGCCGCATGGAGATCGAGGAGATGGCGCTGGCGAAGGAGGAGGACTGCGCGTCGAAGGAGCGCCTCGCCGCCCTGCGCGCCGAGCTGGCCGAAAAGCGCGAGACGCTGACCGCGCTCACCGCGCGCTGGCAGAACGAGAAGGGCTCCATCGAGCGCGTCCGCGAACTCAAGGAGCAGCTGGAGCAGCTGCGCGGCGAGTCCGAGCGCGCCGAGCGCGACGGCGACCTCGGCAAGGCCGCCGAGCTGCGCTACGGCCGGATCCCCGCGCTGGAGAAGGAGTTCGAAGCGGCCACTGCGGCGAACGAAGCCAGCCAGCAGAACGTCATGCTCAAGGAGGAGGTCGGCGCGGACGACGTCGCGGACGTGGTCAGCGCGTGGACCGGCATCCCGGCGGGACGGCTGCTGGAGGGCGAGACCGGCAAGCTGCTGCGGATGGAGGAGGAGCTGACCAAGCGGGTCATCGGGCAGGCCGAGGCCGTGCAGGTGGTCGCGGACGCGGTGCGCCGCGCGCGGGCGGGCGTCGCCGACCCCGACCGGCCGACCGGCTCGTTCCTGTTCCTCGGCCCGACCGGCGTCGGCAAGACCGAGCTGGCCAAGGCGCTGGCGGAGTTCCTGTTCGACGACGAGCGCGCGATGCAGCGCATCGACATGAGCGAGTACGCCGAGAAGCACTCGGTGGCGCGGCTGGTCGGTGCCCCGCCGGGGTACGTCGGCTACGACCAGGGCGGCCAGCTCACCGAGGCCGTCCGGCGGCGGCCGTACTCGGTGGTGCTGCTCGACGAGGTGGAGAAGGCCCACCCGGACGTCTTCGACGTGCTGCTGCAGGTCCTCGACGACGGGCGGCTGACCGACGGGCAGGGCCGGACGGTGGACTTCCGCAACACCATCCTGATCCTGACCTCGAACCTCGGCTCGCAGGCCATCGCCGACCCGACGCTGGACGAGCGGCAGCGGCGCGACGCGGTGCTCGAGGTGGTCCAGCGGCAGTTCAAGCCGGAGTTCCTCAACCGGCTCGACGACATCGTCGTGTTCCACTCGCTCGGCACCGAGCAGCTGACGTCCATTGTGGACATCCAGGTCGCGCGGCTCGCCAAGCGGCTCGCGCAGCGGCGGCTGCACCTGGAGGTCACCGACGGGGCCCGCGAGTGGCTCGCGCTCAACGGCTTCGACCCGATCTACGGCGCCCGTCCGCTGCGGCGGCTGGTCCAGTCGGCGATCGGCGACAAGCTGGCGAAGGAGCTGCTGTCGGGCGAGATCCGGGACGGCGACACCGTGCGCGTCGACATCCCGGACCTGGAAGCGGGCGACGCCCTGACGGTCACCCGGGTCTGACCTGCAAGTCCGTGAATGCCACATCGAGGGACTTCAAGTCCGTCAATGTGGCATTCACGGCGTCCGGGGAGTCCAAAGTGGCGATTTGTCGACTCCGGGTGCCCGAAATGGCCCGAATGGGCCCGGCGACACGGGCGCCGGCGATCATCTCTTCGGCGTAGCAGGCGATACCCTGGCCGTCGTGGGTATTCCGGCGTGGATCTGGTTCGTCATCGCCGCCGTCGCGCTGGTCGCGGGGCTCGGCTTGCTCGCGGCCGACCGGGCCAAGGAGGGCTCGCGCAACCGTGAGCGAATGCGCTGGGCGCAGCTGCGCGGCTGGCAGTTCGTCGAGGAGGACGAGCGGCTCCCGCAGCAGTGGTCCGGCGGCGCGATCGGCTACTTCGGCGCGGACGCGGCGGTGAACGTCGTCGCGGGCTCGACCTTCACCTCCGACGGCCGCCGCCCGGTGTTCATCTTCGACATCGAGTCCGAGGGGCAGATCCCCGCGGTCGTGGTCGCCGTGCGCTGCAACAAGAAGCACCGGATCCCGATCGAGATGTGGCTGTCCAGCGTGCCGTTCCAGCGCGCCGACATGCCGGAGATGCTCGGCCCGATCGGCGCGCGCTACGCCTTCGCCGACGACGCCGAAGGTGCCCGCGTGGTCATCACCCAGGAGCTCGTCGACGCCGCGGACCAGCTCGGCGGCGACGTCGGCGTGGCCTGGCTGGAGAACGAGTGGGTGCTCGCAAGCGTCGTCCCGACCGCGGGGCCGTCGCGGCTGGAGCGCCTGCTGCGCGACCTCGGCGAGATCGCGGACATCGTCGACCCGTTCGACGAGGACTACGACGCGGGCCGCCACCAGGCGAGCGCGCCCATCCCGACGCCGGGTACTCCGGCCGCGGGGACGCCGGTGCAGCAGCCTGCCGAGCCGGAACCGCCGCAGCAGACCGAGAGCTGAAAGCCCGGTTGACGTCCGGAGGACGTCGGAGCGCTAGAGGCCGAGCGCGGGCTGGTCGAGCACGCTGACCGACAGCGACCGGTCGAGCGTGCCGCGGACCGACGTCGTCGCGCCGCCTTCGGCGTGCACCACGTGGTCGGCGGCGAGGTCGCCGCGGATCGAACCCGCCGGGCCCGCCGGGCCGTACGCCTGCGTTGTCTTCAGCCAGCCCGACGCGGGCCCGAGCTGACCGCCCGCCTCGTGCTTCTGTGTCACGTCGAGTACGCCCGCGAACTGGCCGGTCACCTGCTGCTCGGACGACGTGCCGAGGGCGCCGAGCCTGCCGAGGTCGATGGCCTGGCCGGACGAGCGGCGGGCGGAGACCGCGCTCAGGAGGTCGCCGGAGATGGTGCCGCGCAGGCCGGTGTCGAGCTGCTCGGTGTTCTGGCTCAGCACGTCGACGCCGTCGGCCAGCCAGATTCCGTGTGCCGTGCCTTCGCCGGCGCCGATCCGGTGGCCGGTACTGCCCGCCGGCGGCGTCAGGGACACCTCGCGCGCGGCACCCTGGCCGAGCTGCTGGTGGTTCGCGGTGACCGCGCGGACGTCGCCGAGCCGCAGGCGGTGCTGGCCGGAGCGGACGAGCGACTCGCTCTCCTGTGCCGCGGTCGAGGCCGCCGTCTGCCGCTCCTCGCGGTGGACGATCGCGGACTCGGTGAGGTCGTTGGCGAGCACCGCGCCGGCGACTTCCTTCGCCACGAAGTCGTGGCGGGTCGCGGTGACGGTCTCGCGCGTCACCGCCGACCCGTCGTCGCCGGAGGTCGAGACCTCACGGCCGAGTGTTCCGTCGTGGCGGTGGTCGAGCGGCAGGGTCAGCTCGGCCGGCAGCGGTGCCGGGGTGGCCAGCGCGGTCGCGGGCGCGGCGAAGAGCAGCGCGACGGGCGCCGCGCCGGCGGCGACCTTGGGCAGATAGCCGCTTTTGCGCCTGCTGTGCTTACCCATGCGCCGGACGATACTTCCCTGCCGGATCGACCGCACGCGGAGGTCTGACCAGCGGGTATCGTTCACCCACATGACTCACACAGCCGTGATCACCGGAGCCACCGCGGGTATCGGCGCGCAGTTCGCGCGCACGCTCGCGGCCGAAAAGTACGACCTGGTGCTCGTCGCCCGTGACACCGCGCGGCTGGAGGCGTTCGCCGCCGAACTGCGGGAACGCCACGGTGTCGGCGTGGAAGTGCTGCCCGCCGATCTGTCCGAAGTGGACGGACGCGCGGCGGTCGAGGAACGGCTTGCCGCCGGCCCGGTCGACCTGCTCGTCAACAACGCCGGATTCGGGCTGAACGGCGACTTCTGGACCATCCCGCCGGACGCGCTGCAGCGTCAGCTCGACGTCAACGTCACCGCGGTCCTGCGGCTCACCCGTGCGGTCCTGCCCGGCATGATCGAGCGCGGCCACGGTGACGTCATCCAGGTCAGCAGCGTCGCCGGGTTCTTCAGCGGCCGCGGCTCGACGTACACGGCCAGCAAGAACTGGGTCACGTCGTTCACCGAAGGCATTGCCGCGTCGCTGCCGAAGGGCATCCGGATGATGGCGCTGTGCCCCGGGTTCACCGCGACGGAGTTCCACGAACGGGCCGGCATCGGCAAACCCGGGCCGAAATTCGCCTGGCTGGGTGTCGAACAGGTGGTCTCCGAAGCACTCGCGGACCTGCGCCGCGGCAAGGTGATTTCGGTGCCGAGCCTGCAGTACAAGGCCGTCGTCGCGATCGGCGGCCTGCTGCCGCGCGCGGTGCTGCGCCGGATCAGCGGCGGCCGCGGCCGTACCTGATCGGGGGTGGGGTTTTCCTCACCCCGGAACTGCGGTTCACCGCAATGTGCCGGAGGCCGCGGCTGCCTAGCGTTGTCCCCATGGCGAACGACGCAGTCCGGCTGGAGGCCGTACGCAAGGAGTACGGCGAACTGGCCGCGCTGGACGGGGTTTCGATCTCGTTCCCGCGCGGCGGTTTCACCGCGGTGATGGGGCCCTCCGGCTCGGGCAAGAGCACGTTCCTGCACTGCGCGGCCGGTCTCGACCGGCCGACGGCGGGCCGGGTCGTGCTCGACGGGCAGGACCTCGGCGGCAAGAGCGAGACGTACCTGACGAAGCTGCGGCGCGACCGCGTCGGGTTCGTCTTCCAGGCGTTCAACCTGCTGCCGGCGCTGACGGTCGAGCAGAACGTCGTGCTGCCGCTGCAGCTGGCCGGGAAACGCCCGGACCGGCGGCTGGTGGCGCGGATCCTCGCGCACGTCGGGCTCGACGGGCGTCGCAAGCACCTGCCGGGCCAGTTGTCCGGCGGCCAGCAGCAGCGTGTCGCGATCGCGCGTGCGCTGGTCACGAAGCCCGCGGTGCTGTTCGCCGACGAGCCGACCGGCGCGCTCGACACCCGCACCGCCGCCGACGTGCTGGCGCTGCTGCGTGATTCGGTCCGGTCGTCGGGCCAGACGGTGATCATGGTGACGCACGACCCGGTCGCCGCGTCCTACGCCGACGCCGTCGTGTTCCTCGCCGACGGCCGGATCGCCGGCCACCTCGCGCGGCCGACCGCGGAGGCCGTCGCCGAGCGGATGACCCACCTGGGTGCCTGGGAGCGGATGGCGGTGCGAGCCTCGTGATCCGCCTGGCACTGAGAACCCTGCGCCTGCGCAAGGGCGGCTTCCTGGCGACGTTCGTCGCGGTGTTCTTCGGCGCGCTGATCGTGTCGGCGTGCGGTGGCCTGATGGAAACGGGAATCCGTACGGAGACGCCAGTGCAGCGGCTGGCCGCGGCCCCGGTTGTCGTCGGCGGGCAGCAGAACCTCAAGCTGCCTGAGGACGACCCGGCCACCCTCGACCCCGAGGACAAGCACAAGTTCGAGAACGCCACGCTGCCCGAGCGCGTCCGGCTCGACGCGTCCCTCGCCGACCAGCTGCGCGCGGTTCCCGGTGTGACGCGGGTGGTCGGCGAAGTCAGCTTCCCCGCCCAGATCGGCACGGCGAGCGTGCTCGGCCACGCGTGGGAGTCCGCCGTTCTGGCGCCGTACACGGTGAAGGGCGAAGCGCCGAAGCCGGGCGAGGTCGTCGTCGACGCCGGGCTCGGGATCGGTGTCGGCGCGACACTGCCGGTCGCGGCACACGGCGTCGTCGGCCAGTACCGCGTCTCGGGAATCGCCGAAGCACCGCAGGCGATGCGGGACGCGGCGGTGTTCTTCGCCGCTTCCGACGCCGAGCGGCTGTCCGGGCACCCCGGCCGCTTCGACACCATCGGCGTCTTCGGCGGTGACGTCGCCGCGGTGACGAAGGTCGTCGGCGACGCCGGGATCGTGACGACCGGGGTGGCCCGGGGCGTCCTGGAATTCCCCGAAGCGGGCAAGAGCGGCGAGGACCTGATCGTGCTGGCCGCCGTCTCGGGCGGGCTGTCGGTGCTGGTCATGGTGTTCGTCGTCGCGGGCACGCTCACGCTGTCGACCCAGCAGCGCCAGCGTGAACTCGCGCTGCTGCGCGCGATCGGCACGACACCGCGCCAGCTGCGGCGGATGGTGCTCGGGGAGGCACTCGTCGTCGGGGTGCTCGCGGTCGGCGGCGCGGTGGCGCTCGGCCCGGTGCTCGGGCAGTGGCTGTTCGGCCGGCTCGCCGCGCACCACGTCGTCCCGGACGTGCTGCGGTTCGCCCAAGGCTGGCTCCCGGCGACGGTCGCCGCGGGTGCGTCGCTGCTGGCGGTCGTGGCCGCCTCCTTCGTGGCGGGACGGCGGGCGGCGAAGGTCCGCCCGACGGAGGCACTCGCCGAGGCCGCCGTCGAGCGGCGCTGGCTGACGCCGATCCGGCTGATCACCGCGATCCTGTGCTTCGCGGGCGGCACGGCACTGGCGATCGTCACGGTCGCCGTGATGACCGGCCCGGTCGCGGCCAGCACGGCGGGCCCGGCGGTGATGCTGTGGGCGTTCGGCCTCGCCGCGATCAGCCCCGGTGTCACCAAGGTGACGGCGGCACTGCTGCGCTGGCCGGTGCACGCGATCACCGGCGTCACCGGCCGGGTCGCGCTGCTCAACACCCGCGTCGGCGCGGTGCGGACGGCGGGCGCGGTCACCCCGATCATGCTCGCGGTCGGCATCGCGACCGCCAACATCTACCTGCAGACGACCCAGGAAGCCGTCTCGAACCAGGCCTACACCGAGGACCTGCGCGCGGACGCGGTCGTCGGCTCGCCGGTCGGCCTCGACCCGTCGGTGCGGGAGCGGGTGCGTGCCGTCCCCGGCGTCGCCGGGGCCTCCGAATACGTCACCAGCACGGTGTTCGTCGAGAAGCCGTTCGACGGCAACCAGGACAAGGACGGCTGGCCCGCGCTCGGCGTCAGCGAGCTGACCGGGAACGCCGTCGAGGTGCCGGCGAAGCTCGGCCGCCAGGTCGGCGAAACGCTGTCGCTGCGCCTCGGCGACGGCACGCCGGTGGACGTGCGGGTGGCCGCCGTCGTCGCCCAGCGGCCCGGCTTCGAACGGCTCGTGCTGCCCGCCGGGCTGCTGGCGCCGCACACGACGGCCGGGCTCGCGCCGCAGCTGCTGGTCCGCGCCGCTCCGGGCGTCGACGCGGCGACGCTGACTGCGCGCCTTCGCGAAGCGACGGCCGGGCTGCCGGTGTTCGTCGGCGACCGCGACGCGCTGATCGCGGCGCACGCGAAGGGCAACGAGATCGGCGCGTGGGTCAACTACCTGCTCGTCGGGATGATCATCGCCTACACCGTGATCTCCGTGGTGAACACGCTGGTGATGGCCACCGCGAAGCGGCGGCGGGAGTTCGGGCTGCAACGGCTGGGCGGGTTCACCCGCGGCCAGGTGCTGCGCATGGCCGGTGTCGAGGGCGGGCTGATCGCGGCCATCGCGGTGCTGCTCGGGACGGCCGTCGCCGCGGGCGCGATCGTGCCGTTCTGCCTCGTGGTGACCGGCTCGGTGCTGCCGTCCGGGCCGCTCGCGATCTACCTGGTGGTGCTGACGATCGCCGTCGTGCTCTCGCTCGTGGCGATCCTGGTCCCGGCCTGGGCGGCGACGCGCGGGCGTGCGGCCGATGCCACATCCGCCGGTGCGTGAACCCGGCCGTGTGTAAGACTCTCGGCCGTGGCGAACCCCGGGTTGGATCAAACGGCGAAACTCGAACTGGCCAGGCTGGTCACCGATCTTTCCGTGGTGCACGGAAAAGTGACACTGGCGTCCGGCAAGGAAGCCGACTACTACATCGATCTCCGGCGGGCGACGCTGCACCACGCGGCCGCGCCGCTGATCGGCAAGCTGCTGCGCCAGCTCACCGCGGACTGGGACTACGTGGCGGCAGGCGGCCTGACCCTCGGCGCCGACCCGGTCGCACTGGCGATGCTGCACTCGGCGGCGAACGACGGGGTCGTGCTGGACGCGTTCGTGGTCCGCAAGTCGACCAAGGAACACGGCATGCAGCGGCGCATCGAGGGCATGGAGGTCCGCGGCCAGCGCGTGCTGGCGGTGGAGGACACCTCCACGACCGGCGGCAGCGTCCTGATGGCGGTGGCGGCCCTGCGCGAGGCGGGCGCGGACGTCGTGGGCGTCGCGACGGTCGTCGACCGCGACACCGGGGCACGCGAGGCCATCGAGAAGGAAGGCCTGGAGTACCGGTACGTCCTCGGCAAGGACGACCTCGGCCTCGACTGAGCGCGGCACGAAGTGGCGTCGGTGACCGCGGTCACCGACAATGCTTCGTGACGATTTCCCCGCGTCGGTGTCCTCCCGGTGAGGAGGTGCCGTGACGACGACTACGCCGCTCGACGACGTCACCCTGGTCGGCCGCGCGCGGGACGGCGACGTCCGGGCGTACGAGCAGCTCGTGCTGCGCTACCAGGGGCCGATGTTCCGGCTCGCGGTGAAGATGCTCGCCCACCGCGGCGACGCCGAAGACGTCGTGCAGGAAGTGTTCCTCAACGCCTGGCGCAAGCTCGGCCAGCTCGGTGACGACGCCGCGTTCGTCGGCTGGCTCTACCGGGCCACCACGAACCGCTGCCTCAACGCCATCCGCGCGCGGCGGCCGGTCGCCGACGTCGACCTCGACACCGCCGAGTCGCCGCGTGCCGACCTGCAGCCGGAGCGGGCCGCCCAGGTGAGCGGCCAGCTCGCGGCGTTGACCGCGGCGCTGGCGCAGCTGACTCCCGAGCAGCGGGCCTGCTGGCTGCTGCGCGAGGTGCACGGCCGGTCCTACGAGGAGATCGGCGACATCGTCGGCGCGAACGCGACCGCGGTCCGTGGCCGGATCGCGCGCGCCAGGGCCCAGCTGGCGGAGGTGATGAAGCCATGGCGATGACGGACTACGAGCTGCCCTGCGAGCGCGATGTCGAGCAGGTGTGGGAGCGGCTCGACGCGGTCGGCGCCGGGCTGGCCGACGAGCACGAGCTGACCTGCCCGCACTGCCGCGCCGCGCGCGAGAGCCTGCTGGCGCTGCGGGAGGCGACCGCGGAGCTGGCCGCGGAGGACGACGCGCCGTCGCCGGACCTGTTCGGCCGGATCATGTCGGCGGTGCGGGCCGAGGTGCGGCGCGGCTCGATGGTGCGGCTGCCGACGCCCGAGTCCGGGTACGTCGAGGTCAGCGAGCAGGCGGTGGCGGCGGTGCTGCGGTACGCGGCGGACACGGTCGACGGCGTGCGGGCGCGGCGCTGCCGGGTGCGTGCCGACGGCGAAGGCGTCGTCGACGTCGAACTCACCCTCGCGGTGAGCGTGCGGAACGCGACGGGCGGTGAAGCGTTGGCGAAGGTGCGGGAGCGGGTGACCGCGGCGGCCGCAGCCCGGGTGGGCCTGACGCTCGCGCGGCTCGACCTGCGGGTGGAAGACGTCTACGGGGAGCCGCGGGAATGAGCGTGGACTACGTCGTCGCCGATCCGGTGATCGCCAGCGTCGCGGCACGGGCGGCCCTCACCACGCCGGGTGTCGTGCGGCTCGAGCCGGGCGTGCGCGGCCTGGTGACGTCGTGGACGCGGGCGGCCCGGCAGCGCTGGAAGGGCCTCGACCCGGCCCCGGCCGACGGCGTCCGCGTCCGCACGGCCGACGGCAGGCTGACCGTCCAGATCGACCTGGTCACGACGGCGGCCGACCAGGCCGCGGCGGTGGGCCGCGCGGTCCAGCGCTCGGTCGCCCGGTTCGTGGCCGAGCAGACCGGCCTGGTCGTCGACGAGGTATCGGTGTCGATCCTGGACATCGAGCCGGTGACCCGATGACGGCGAAGGAAGCCGCCGACCGCATCGTCGGCGCCCTCGGCAAGGTGGACGGCCTCCGCCCGGCGACCCCGGTGTCCCCGGAGACGACGTGGCTGCCGGTCGACTGGGCCGGCCTGGCCGTGGACCTCGGCCCGGACCTGGTCCAGGTCCGCGTGATCGCGACCCGCCTGCCGATCCCGCCGCTGCTGGACCAGGCGGCCGAGGCGGTGCGGCCGGTGTTGGCGGGGACGCGGTGGGCGCAGGCCCGGTTGCGGCTGGTGGTCACCGATCTCGATGGTGCCGCGTTCGGCTGAGGGCGAAAACCCGACGCCGCGCGCCTGCCCCGGGCGTACCGTCGAGGTCATGGAGGAGCCACCGCGCGAGCCGCCGGAGCCGCCCGGGCCGGTGCGGCGGCCGCGGGATCCCAACCGGAAGAAGCCGGATGGCGCTCCCGACCAGTACCCACACGAGGAGCCGACGCAGTATCCCGGGAAACGGCCCCCGGAATTTCCACCCGGCGTGACACCTCCGTCACCGCCCAGGTGAACAGGTTGCTCTGCTGGGTTAAACATCACACAGCCGGGCACTCTTGAGGGCGGCCTGATCCGGACATCGGAGTAAAGTCGCTGGTAGGGGGATTGGGTGAAGGGGGCGTGTGGTGGCGAAGTTCCTGGCCGACGTGACCGTGACGCTGCACATCGGCGCCCTGCTCTTCATCGGGCTCGGCGGGTTCCTGGCCTGGCGGTGGCCGAAGGTCGTCTTCGTCCACGTCTTCTTCGCGCTCTGGGGCGTGCTGGTCAACGTCACGCCGATCCCGTGCCCGCTCACCGCGCTGGAGAACCACTTCCGCCACCAGCAGGGCCTCGGTGACCTGCCCGGCGGCTTCAACGCCTACTACTTCTACGACACCCTCTTCCCGCGGTCGTTCCTGCCGGTGATCGCCGTCTTCGCGCTCACCCTGCTGGTGCTGTCCTACGTCGGCGCGTACCAGCGGTGGCGCCACCGCCACGACGGCGAAGGAACCCACGCGCGTCCCGTCCACCTCGGTTAGACGACAATCGACGGGTGAGCACATCGCCCGGACCCACCGAGTGGGTGAGCCGCGAAGAGGTCGGCGTCGGCCCGTGGCCGGGTGACTGGCCCGAGGACGAGCGGTACGACCCCGAGCTGCTGCGCGACGGCGACCGCCGCAACGTCGTCGACGCCTACCGGTACTGGCGCCGCGAAGCCATCGTGTCCGATGTGGACAGCCGGCGGCATCCGTTCCACGTCGCCATCGAGAACTTCCAGCACGACCACAACATCGGCACCGTGGTCCGCACGGCCAACGCGTTCGCCGCGGCCGAGGTGCACATCGTCGGACGGCGGCGGTGGAACCGCCGGGGCGCCATGGTCACCGACCGCTACCAGCACCTGCGGCACCACGACGACATCGGCGGCCTGGTCACGTTCGCCGCCGAGCGGAACCTCGCCGTCGTCGCGGTCGACAACACCCCCGGGTCGCAGCCGGTCGAGACGGCCGAAATCCCGCGCGAGTGCGTGCTGCTCTTCGGCCAGGAAGGCCCGGGGCTCTCCCGCGAAGCGCAGGACGCGGCTTCGCTGGTGGTGTCGATCGCCCAGTTCGGCACGACCCGCTCGATCAACGCGGGCGTCGCGGCCGGGATCGTCATGCACGCCTGGATCCGGCAGCACGCCGACCTCGGCCGCGCCTGGTAGTCCGGACCGGCGGCGGCGCCCTACAGGCCCCAGCCCCAGCGCAGCTGGGCCACGCCCGTCGCGTTGTTGATCTCCAGGCCGCTGCCGCTCTGGCGGGTGATCGAATACGTGTCGCCGGAGCGCAGGCCGGGCCAGTAAACGACCCCCATCCCCCGCGAGCGCGTCAGATCCGTCGTGGCGGCGAAGTACGCCGTGAAGTTGTTGCCGTCCTGGTGGCCCGCGGAATAGTTCAGCCCGGTCGTCATCGGCGCGCCCGCCTCGTCGATGATCGTGCGCGAGGAGTACGACCCGAGCCGGTTGCTCAGGTTCGTCGTCCACGCCGAGCGGGTCGTGTCGCTGGCCCAGTAGCCGTAGAAGTGCAGGGACAGCAGCGTGCCGTTCAACGCGCTCGCCGCGCCGACGCCGGTGACGTTGTCGTTGTAGCCCGTCCCGCTGATCAGGACCCGGCCGCGCGGGATGTTCGAGTGCCGCGACAGCCACGACGAGCAGAGCGAAACCCAGTCGTTCAGGCTGTAGCCGAACGGCTCGTTCATCGGTTCGAAGTAGACGTTCCCGTTGCCGCCGTAGTCGCTGGTCACCTTGTCCCACATGGTGTTCCATGCGGACAGGTCGTCGACGAGGCCGTCCTTGTTCGCTTCCCAGTAGCCGAAGATGACCTTCATGCCGTGGGCCAGCGCCGAGTCGGCGGTGCCCTTGTACCGGGCCCACCAGTCGGAGTTGACGCTCTGCGGGTTGATCGGCAGCCGCACCGTGTTCGCGCCCAGCTTGTCGCGGAAGCCGGCGAGGATGCCGTCGGCCGTGGCGCGCACGGTGCTGTAGCTGTCCCCGGCGGTGAGGCCGGTCGGGATGACCCACCCGTCCACGTAGTTGTCGCGCGCGTCCGCCCAGTTGACCCCGCGGAAGTCGTTGGTCGTTGCCGAGGCGCTGTGCGGGACGGCCAGCAGGGGCACGGTGAGTGCCGCGGCCATGGCCGCGCGCAGCCAGGTACGAGTGCGGGTGCGCTTCATACGAACTCCGATGTCCGAGGGGCCGCGAATGTTTACGTCAACATCGCCAGGCGAGAATGCGGCAGCCCCCGCACCGGTGTCAAGGGTCAGGCGGGCACGACCTCGACCGGAATCCCGTTCAGCACCGACGTTCCGGACAGAACGTCCAGCAACGTCTCGTCGGCGAGCAGATTCGCGTTGACGCCGGGATTCGCGCGCGCCACCCGCGTCCGCGAGCCGTCGGCGTCGTGGCCCCAGCCGTGCGGAATGCTGACCACGCCCGGCCGGACCTCGTCGGTCACCTCGACCGGGACCTGCAGCTTCCCGGCACGGGACGTCACGGAGGCGAGGCCGCCGTCGGTGAGGCCGAGGCGTGCCGCGTCGGCCGGGTGGACCTGCACCGTGCACCGGTTGCCGCGGGCCAGCGGGGCGAGGTTGTGCATCCACGAATTGTTCGAACGGAGGTGACGGCGGCCGATCAGCACGAGACCGTCGTCCGAAATCTTCGAAATTTCCTCCGCCAATCGCGGAACGTCGGCGACGACCGTTTCGGGCGCCAATTCGATCCGGCCGGACGCGGTGCACAGCACGCCGGGAATCCGCGGCCGCAATGGCCCGAAGTCCATCCCGTGTGGGGCGGCTTCGAGGTCGGCCAGCGTGACGTCGTAGGGCCCGGCCCGCAGCATCAGGTCCACCAGCCGGGCGGGCCCGGTGCGGTCCCCGGCGACAGCGACGTCGAGCCCGCTGCGCCGCGCGGTCTCCGCGGCGACGAAGTCGTCGAGCGCCGCGACGTCGGCCTCGGGGCCCTGACCGGTGACGATGCCGGTGAGCCGCAGCAGGGTTTCCCACTCCTGCGGCACCTCGGACGGCAGCGTCGCGGGCGTCCAGTTGGCGACGTTGCGGACCGAGAGCTGGTAGAAGGCCAGATCGAAGTGCGGGCGCTCCAGCGGCGACGGGCCGGGCAGGATGACGTCGGCGTGCCGTGACGTCTCGTTGAGGTAGACGTCGAGGGAGATCATGAAGTCCAGGCGTTCGAGCGCCGCGGCCAGCCGCCCGGCGTTCGGCGTGCTCAGGCACGGGTTGCCGCTGACCGTGATCAGCGCGCGGACCTGGCCCTCGCCCGGCGTTTCGATCTCGTCGGCGAGGGTCGCGACCGGCAGCTCGCCGAGGACCTCGGGGTAGCCGCGGACGCGGCTGTGGTGGCGGCCCACCCGGAACGGCCGCCGGTTCCCGGTGGGACGGCACGCGGCCAGCGGGAACATCGCGCCGCCCGGCCGGTCGAGGTTGCCGGTGAGCACGTTGAGAACGTCGACCAGCCAGCTCGCGAGGGTCCCGAACGGCTGTGTCGTGGTGCCGATCCGGCCGTAGACCACGGCGTTGTCTGCGTCGGCCAGGTCGAGGGCCATCCGGCGGATCTCGGCGGCGGCGATGCCGGTGCGGGCGGCGACGGCTTCCGGGGTGAACGGCCGGGCCAGCTCCCGCACGTCGCCGAGGCCGCTGAGGTGGCCGGCGAGGCGGCCGGGCGCCACGCGGTTCTCCGCGAACAGGACGTTGACCAGCGCGAACAGCAGCAGCGCGTCGGTGCCGGGCCGGATGGCGTGGTGCTCGTCGGCGAACGCGGCCGTGCGGGTGCGGCGCGGGTCGACGACGACGATCCGCCCGCCGCGTTCGCGGATCCCGCGCAGCCGCCCACGGACGTCCGGCGCGGTCATCAGGCTGCCGTTCGAGACCAGCGGGTTGGCGCCGAGGATCAGCAGGTGCCGCGTCCGGTCGAGGTCGGGCACCGGGATGGCGAGCGGGTCGCCGAACATCATGCCCGCGGAGTAGTGCTTCGGCAGCTGGTCGACCGAAGACGCGCTGAAGAAGTTCTTGGTGCCCAACGCTTTGTAGAGCACGCCGCCGTAGAGCGACAGCGCGATGTTGTGCACGCCGGGGTTGCCCGCGTAGACGGCGACGGCGTCGCGTCCGTGCTGGTCGAGGATCGGCGGGAGCCGCCGGGCGATCTCGTCGTAGGCCTCCTGCCAGGTGACTTCGGCGAACTCGCCGTCGCGCTTGAGCAGCGGGGCTCGCAGCCGGTCGGGATCGTGGTGCAGCGCGCCCAGCGACGCGCCCTTCGGGCAGAGGTAGCCCTTCGAGAAGACGTCCTGCTCGTCGCCGCGCACCCGCGTGACCTGCTGGTTCTCGTCGAGCGTCACTTCGAGGCCGCAGATCGCCTCGCACAGCGGGCAGGTGACGTGTGCTGTGGTCATGGGCACCTCGCAGACCGTCGGGATCCCTCAACATACCGAGCGGTATGTCGGTGGGCAAGGCAGGATGACGCCATGGACGTCTCGGCTGTGTCCGCCGCGGAACGCGCGGTGACCGCCCGCCACCTGCGCCGGGTCTGGGCGCTGCCGGCCACGGTGCTGGGCCGCAGCGGCTGGCCGGCGACGGCGGGGCAGCGGCTGCACTGGCACTGGAACTACTGGTGGCAGGCCCACCTGCTGGACGCACTGGCCGACGCGCAGCTGCGCGCACCGTCGCCGCGGCGGCTGGCGCTGATCCGCCGGTTCGTGCGTTCGGTGCGGCTGCGCAACTTCGGCAGGTGGACGAACGACTACTACGACGACATCGCGTGGCTCGGCCTTGCCCTGCAACGGGTTGCGCCGCTGGGCATCGACGTCGGCCCGGCGCTGGCGGCCATCGACGCGCAGCTGCTGTCAGGCTGGACGTCGGCCGCGGGCGGCGGGATCTGGTGGCGCCGCGGCGACGACTTCAAGAACGCCCCGGCCAACGGCCCGGCGGCGATCTTCCATGCGCGGTCGGGAAATCGCGGCCGGGCCCAGGCCATCCTGGACTGGCTTTCGTCCACTTTGGTCGATCCGAAGACAGGCCTGGTGTGGGACGGCATCCGCGCGGACACCGGCGAGCTGGTCAAGCACATCTACACGTACTGCCAAGGGGTCTACCTCGGCGCCTGCCTCGAACTGTCCGAACTGGACAAGGCGGCCCGCACGGTCCGCGCGGTGGAAACCCACTGCGCGCCCGGCGGGGTGATCCGCGGCCAGGGTGGCGGCGACGGCGGCCTGTTCGCGGCGATCCTCGCCCGCTACCTGGCCTTGGCGGCACGTGCCCTGCCGGGCCCGGAAGCCGCGACGGCCCGCGCACTGGTGCTGACGTCGGCGGAGGCATGCCAGTCGGGCGCAGTGTCCACTTCGGAGGGTCCGGTGTTCGGTGCGTTCTGGGACCGGCCGGCACCATGGCCGTTGCCGGACGACGCCCCGGAACGCGACCTGTCGGTCCAGGTGGGCGGCTGGATGCTGCTGGAGGCCGCGGCGACGCTGTGAGCGTCAGTTCTGAACGCCTTCCGTGCGCGGGTCGAGGTCGATCCGGCCGCGCTGGCCGTATTCGCCCTCGCCGGCTTCCTTCCAGTAGGCGATCGCGGCGTTGAGCCGGGCCTTCTGCTCCGCGTCGCTCGCCGCGTACTTCTCGGCGGCCTTCTTGATCCGGTCGGCCGCCATGAGGTAGCGCGCGGTCGTCGTCCGGAAGAACGACTCGACGTCGTTGCGCAGGCCGATCAGCGCGGTGTCCGCCGCGGTGGGCACGACACCGCGGCCGACCAGCTGGCCGTCGGCGTAGGACGCCGCGGCGACCTTGCCCAGCAGGCCGGAGTAGATCTCGGCGGCGTCGTAGCAGTGCTGGGCGATCTCCATGACCACCGCGACGTCCACGGCGTACCGGCCGGACGCCGACGGGTCGGTGCCGTCGCCGTCGGGACTGCTCTTCTCGAAGTCGTAGAGCTCCAGCACCTTCCGGTCGACACCGGCGAGCCGCTCCTCGATGGCCGTGACGGCCTTCTGGTAGTCCTGTTCGGCCGCGGTCAGCTCCGTGCCGAGCGTCCGGACGGCGGAATCCAGGTGCGCGAAGAAGGCGCTCAGCTGCGGGAACCGGAACCCTCCGTTCGGGTTCGCCTCTTCGATGCTCAGTGCGACGTCGACCACGAAGCCGATCACGGGCAGCGCCGTGCCGATCTGCTCCGGCAGCTTCTGGCCCAGTGCCTTGGCGAGCGATGTGGCGATGCCCCAGGCCTCGCTGGCGGCGTTCACCGCCTTCTTCACCTTCGGCGTGTCCGCCGGTGCCGAGGGCGGCGCGGCTTCGAACAGCTCGCGGGTGGCCTGGGCGATGAGCTGCAGGACGTTGCTGCGGGTGGCGTGGACCGTCGTGGCCCGCATCGAGTAGCAGTTGGCCAGCCAGCGCACGAGCACGCCCTGGTTCTTCAGCGTGGGGCCGACGGTCGAGAGGAAGCCGCCCTTGAGGCTGTTCGCCGCGAGCCCGGTCCAGCCGGCCATCCAGGCCCGGTTGTTGTTGCCGTCGTCCCGGACGGAGAGCTTTTCGACCATGCCGGGCAGGGTGTAGGCGTCGACCGAGCCGTCCGGGCGCAGTGCCCCGTCGACCTTCAGGAGGCTGTCGCGCGCCTCTTCCAGCGACGACAGTTCCGGCCCGCCCGCGAGATCGGGGACGGCGTTCGCCAGCTGTTCCCGCTTCTCCCACGCCCAGTCGCCGACCTGCGCGAAGACGTCGGCCGCCCGGCATTCGACGTACTTCGCGTCGGGGACGCTCCAGCCGTCACACGGTACGGACGGGCGGTTGGCCGGCGTGCTGTCGTTGACCGCCCAGGCCACGATCGGGCAGGTCGTCAGGTGACCCCGCGACTCGGGCGGGACCTGCCAGCGGGCGGGCGACGGCGCGCCGTCGATCTGGCTCGTCCCGCCGCGCAGCGTCAGCCCGGCGTCCCGGATCCAGCGGCGTTCCAGTGTCTGCCAGTAGTCGTTGAGTGCTGCCGAGAGCGAAGCCGAGTAAGCGCTTCCACTCAGGTACTGACCGCTCATGCGCCACTTCCCCCGTCTTCGCCTGCGTCGAGCGCGACGAGAGTAGCAAAAAAGTGACGCATTCGGACAAGTTGTCACTCCACGGCGTCCGGAAATGTCAGCAGCCGCAGGACGCGCCGTGCAGGAACTTCGGGGCCAGCAGCACCGTCTCCGGCGGCCGGTCCGGGTCCGTCATCCGGGACATCAGCAGCTGCACCGCCCGGCGGCCCAGGTCCGGCACCGGCTGGGCCAGCGTCGTCACCGCCGGGCTCACCCGGCGCGCCCAGTCCATGTCGCCGTAGCCGACGACCGCCAGCTCCGAACCGATGTGGATGCCGCGGCGGTGCGCCTCGTACTGGACGCCCACCAGCATCGACTCGTCCGCCACCACCAGCGCCGTCGGGGAGGGCCAGCCGTCGAGGAGCTTGGCCGTCGCGCGGGCCGCGCCGCCCGGGGTCGACAGGCCGGACTCCACCAGTTCGCGGTTGAAGCGCAGGCCCGCCTGCTCCAGCCCGAGCCGGTAGCCGCGGACGCGCTCGCGGCTGACCTCCAGGCCTTCGTCG
Organism: Amycolatopsis melonis; assembly: GCF_040064235.1. NCBI lineage: Bacteria > Bacillati > Actinomycetota > Actinomycetes > Pseudonocardiales > Pseudonocardiaceae > Amycolatopsis > Amycolatopsis melonis. The sequence continues at coordinate 377,715 of NZ_JBDZYD010000003.1, read as the reverse complement.
CCGGAGATCAGGCCGATCTTGCGGTGCCGCCGGGCGGTCAGGTGCCGGACCAGGGACGCCACCGCGTGCACGTTCTCCGTGCCCACCTGGTCGACGTCGTTGCGCGCGGCGATCCGGTCCACCAGCACCGTCGGCACGCCCATCCGCACCAGGCCGTTGACCACCGCTTCGTCGCCGGCCGACGGCACCAGCAGCACGCCGTCGACCACGTCCGCGCGCAGCGCGCGCACCACCGCGGCCTCTTCGCTGACGGTGTCCCCGGTGTCGGCCAGCACGACGTCGCACCCCGACTGTGCCGCGGCTGCCCTGATCGCGCGCAGCAGCTCACCCGAGTAGGGGTTCGCGTGCACACCCATCGCGACGCCGATCCGGGAGGTGACCGGGGGGTCCCATAGCCGGAGCTCCGGCGAAAGTGCGGTCATAAGCCCTCGCAGACGCTCAGCGGAACGGTATCCGCTGAACGGCCGCGTACCGCCGGCAAAACCGCAGAATCACTGATGTGAGTGAACCGGGGGACAGCCGCACGACTCACGGTGACGCAGAGTGGGCGGCAGCCGGACGGTTTCGGCCTTGCGGGCCGGGTCGTTGATCCGGGCCAGCAGCAGCCGCACCGCCTGGCGCCCGATCTCCTCGATCGGCTGAGCCATCGTCGTCAGCGGCGGGTCGACCAGGTCGGCCCACTCGACGTCGTCGTAGACCACCACCGGCAGGTCACGCCCGATCCGCAGCCCGCGGCGGCGTGCCTCGTGCAGGACCCCGACCATCATGCTGTCGTTGCCGACCACCAGCGCCGTCGGCGGCTCGGGCAGCGCCAGCAGCGTGCTCAACGCCAGCGCGCCGCCCTCGCGCGAGGAGTTCCCGCAGGCCACGAGCTCCGACGACCACGTGAGCCCGGACCGGCCGAGCCCCAGCCGGTAGCCGAGCACGCGCTCCTCGCTCGTCGACAGCCCGGGCACGCCGCTGATCATCCCGATCCGCCGGTGCCCGAGCGTCGCCAGGTGCGCGGTCAGCGCCGACGTCGCCTGGATGTTCTCCGACCCGACCTGGTCGACGTCGGTGCGGGTGGACAGCCGGTCGATGAGCACCGTCGGCACGTCCAGTGACACCAGCTCGCCGATCACCGGCCCGTCGCCCGGCGCCGGGGTGATGAGCAGGCCGTCGACGCGACGGGAGCGCAGCGCCCGCACGGTCTCACGCTCGGTGTCCGCGGCGTCGTGCGTGTCGGCCAGCAGGACGGTGTAGCCGTGCTCCGACGCCTCGCGCTCGATCGCCTGCATCAGCGTCGCGAAGTACGGGTTGGCGACCAGGGAGATCGCCATCCCGATCGACCGCGTCCCACCCGTGACCAGGGAGCGCGCGATCGCGTCGCCGGTGTACCCGGTCGCCTCGATCGCCCGCAGCACGGCCGCCTTGGTGCTCTCCGCGACCGCGCGCGTCCCGTTCACCACGTGCGAGACGGTCGTGATCGACACGCCCGCGAGCTCGGCGATGTCCCGCTGGGTCGGCCGGGAAGATCTCGGCTGCGGCATCCCCATCCTTTCCGGCAAGCGTTGCGCAAACGCTTGCGTGTCAGGAGCAGTCTGTCTACGTTCCCGACCATCGGCAAGCCTCGGACCTACCAAGGGCAGGGAACCCATGAGACAGCGAAGTCTCACCGCAATCGTGCTGGCTGCCGTCCTCGCCGCGACGACCGGGTGCACGGTCGAACGCCACTGGGGCGGCAACACCAACACCGGCGGGAGCGGCAAGGCGAAGGTCGGCCTGGTCACCAAGACCGACACCAACCCCTACTTCGTGGAACTCCGCAACGCGGCAAGAGCGGCCGCGCAGGCCAACGGCGCCGACTTCAGCGCGCTCGCCGGCCAGTTCGACGGCGACAACGACGGCCAGGTCCGGGCCATCGAGAACCTCCGCCAGCAGGGCGCGAACACCATCCTGATCACGCCGAGCTCGTCGACCGGCGTGCTCAAGGCGATCAAGGACGCCCGTGACGCCGGCATCCTGGTCATCGCCCTCGACACGGCCACCGAGCCGCCGGACGCCGTCGACGCCACCTTCGCCACGGACAACTTCGCCGCGGGCGAGCAGCAGGGCGCCTACGTCAAGGCAGCTCTCAAGGGCGTCCCGCCGAAGCTGCTCATGGTCGACGGCACCGCGGGCAGCTCGGTCGACACCCAGCGCCACGGCGGGTTCCTCAAGGGCATCGGGCTGACCGACGGCTCGCCGGAGATCAAGGGCCACACCGCGGCCAACGGCGACCAGAGCCTCGCCCAGCAGGGCATGGAGAACCTGCTGCAGCGCAGCACCGACATCAACGCCGTCTACTCGATGAACGAGCCGATGGGCCGCGGCGCGTACGCGGCGCTCAAGGCCCGCGGGCTGACCGGGCAGATCGTCATGGGCTCGATCGACGGCGGCTGCGAAGGCGTCCAGAACGTCAAGGACGGCCAGTTCGCCGCCACCGTCATGCAGTTCCCGGCGAAGATGGCCGAGCAGGGCGTGCTGGCCGCCGTCGAGTACGCCAAGACCGGCAAGAAGCCGTCCGGCTTCGTCAACACCGGGTCCGCCGTGATCACCGACAAGCCCGTGCCCGGCGTCGAAAGCCACGACACCGCCTGGGGCCTGCAGAACTGCTGGGGAGGCAAGAAGTGACGACGGCAGTGGCAACGAAAGAACGTGAGTCCCTCGGCGAGTTCCTCCTCCGCGCCCCCGCGGTCGGCCCGGCGCTCGCGCTGGTCGTCGCGATCGTGGTGTTCTCGCTGGCCACCGACACGTTCTTCGATCTCGACAACCTGTCCACCGTGGTCCAGCAGTCGCTCGTCGTCGGGACGCTCGCGCTGGGCCAGACGCTCGTCATCCTCATCGCGGGCATCGACCTGTCCAACGCGGCGTCGATGGTCGTCGCGACGCTGATCATGGCCAAGCTCGCCGCGGCGGGCACGAACGGCTTCGTCGCGCTGCTCGCCGGCGTCGTGCTGACGATCATCGTCGGCATCTTCATCGGCTCGCTCGCCACGCGGATCAAGCTGCCCGCGTTCATCATCACGCTCGGCACGTTCACCATGCTCACCGCGGTGTCCAAGCTGATCGCCGGCGGCCAGGCCGTGCCGGTGACCGACGGGCTGCTGCAGTGGCTCGGCACCAAGCGGTACCTCTTCGGCGGCATCCCGATCACCTACGGCATGACGCTGGCGCTGCTGATGTACCTCGGGATCTGGTACGCGCTGACGAAAACCGCGTGGGGCAAGCACGTCTACGCCGTCGGCAACGCGCCGGAGTCCGCGCGGCTGTCCGGTATCAAGGTCAACCGCACGGTGCTGTCGGTGTACGTCGTCGCCGGGCTGACCTTCGGCATCGCGGCGTGGCAGGCGCTCGGCCGGACGCCGAACGCCGACCCGAACCAGTTCCAGCTCGGCAACCTCGACTCGATCACCGCCGTCGTCCTCGGCGGGACGAGCCTCTTCGGCGGCCGCGGCTCGGTGCTCGGCACGCTGATGGGCGCGCTCGTCGTGGCGGTGCTGCGCTCGGGACTGACGCAGATGAACGTCGACGGCAACTACCAGGACCTCGCCACCGGCGCCCTGCTCATCGCCGCCGTCGTGGTGGACCGGATCGCGAGGAGGCAGCAGCAGTCATGACCGAACCGATCCTGTCCGCACGGGGACTGGTCAAGCGCTACGGCCGGGTCACCGCCATCGACGGTGCCGACTTCGACCTGCTGCCCGGCGAGGTGCTCGCCGTGGTCGGCGACAACGGCGCCGGGAAGTCCTCGCTCATCAAAGCCCTTTCCGGGGCGCTGATCCCGGACGAGGGAGAGATCAAAGTGGACGGTCGCACCGTCCACTTCAAGTCCCCTTTGGACGCTCGCCACTACGGCATCGAGACGGTGTACCAGGACCTCGCCGTCGCGCCCGCGCTCGACATCGCGTCGAACATGTTCCTGGGCCGGGAGAAGCGGCTGCGCGGGCCGCTCGGGCTGTTCCGCAAGCTCGACACCGCGACCATGCGGAAGGAGGCGCAGCGGATCCTCGACGAGCTGGGCATCAACATCAAGTCGATCAGCCAGCCCGTCGAGACCCTGTCGGGTGGTCAGCGCCAGGGTGTCGCGGTGGCCCGCGCGGCCGCGTTCGGCACCAAGGCCGTGATCATGGACGAGCCGACCGCCGCGCTCGGCGTCGCCGAGTCCGGCAAGGTGCTCGACCTCATCGGCCGGATCCGCGACCGCGGCCTGCCGGTGGTGCTGATCAGCCACAACATGCCGCACGTCTTCGACATCGCCGACCGCATCCACGTGCACCGCCTCGGCAAGCGCGTCGCGGTGGTGTCGCCGAAGACGCACACGATGAACCAGGTCGTCGGCCTGCTCACCGGTGCGCTGCGGCTCACCGAGAACGGCGAGGTGGAAGAGGCCGCGGCCGCGACCCACGTGGCCGGGCTGAGTTGAGAGTCCTGCTGGCGGGGCTGTGCACCGTGGACGTCGTCCAGCGGGTCGCGGAGCTCCCGGCGCCGGGCGAGAAGGTGCAGTCGCTGCGGGTGGACGTCGCCGCGGGTGGGCCCGCGACGAACGCCGCGGTGACGGCGGCCGCGCTCGGCGCCGAGGCGACCCTGCTGACCGTCCTCGGGGCACACCCGCTGGCCGCGCTCGCCCGTGCCGACCTCGAAACCCACGGCGTCCACGTCGTCGACCTCGCGCCCGCACTGGCCGATCCACCGCCGGTCAGCGCCGTGGCCGTCCGCGACCGCGACGGCGAGCGGACAGTGGTCTCCCGCAACGCCGGAGGGCGCCACTTTCACGTGAAAGTGCCGCATCCGGAGGCCGACGTCGTGCTGCTCGACGGGCACTATCCGGAACTCGCGCTGGCCGTCGCGCGGGAGAAGAAGGCGCCGGTCGTGCTCGACGCCGGGAGCTGGAAACCGGTGCTCGACGAGCTGCTGCCGCTGGTCGACGTCGCCGCCTGCTCCGCGCACTTCCGCGCGCCGGGCCCCGGCCTGCACGAGCGCGGGGTGCCCACCGTCATCACCACCGCGGGGCCGGACCCGGTGCGGTGGTCCACTGCGGACGGCGGCTCGGGTGAGGTGCCTGTCCCGGCCGTGGCGGCGCGGGACACACTAGGGGCGGGCGACGTCTGGCACGGCGCCCTCGCCGTCGCCGTGGCCCGCGAACCGACGGTGACCGACCGGATTCGCTTCGCCAACGAGGTGGCCGCCGAACGGGTGCGGCATGTGGGACCGCGGTCGTGGACGACCGCGATCGCAGGAAGGATCAGGACATGACGGCGTTCGACGACCTGCTGGCCCGGGCCGAGGGCCTGACCGTGCGCGGGCAGCGCAACGTGCTCGGCATCGTGGGCGCGCCCGCGTCCGGCAAGACCACGCTCGCCTGGGCGCTGGCCAACGCGCTCGGTTCGCGCGCGGCCGTGGTCGGCATGGACGGTTTCCACCTCGCGCAGGTCGAGCTGCGGCGGCTGGGCCGCACCGAGCGCAAGGGCGCCCCGGACACGTTCGACGCGGCAGGCTACTACCACCTGATCCGCCGGCTCGCCGAAGGCCGAGAGACGGTGTACGCGCCGGAGTTCCGCCGCGAGATCGAGGAGCCGATCGCCGGCGCGGTCGCGGTCCCGCCGGAGGTCCAGCTGGTCATCACCGAGGGCAACTACCTGCTGCTGCCGGACGACCCGTGGAGCGGGATCCGGCCGCTGCTGACCGAGGCGTGGTTCCTCGCGCCGGACGAGCCCGAGCGGATCGAGCGCCTGGTGTCGCGCCACCGCCGTTACGGCCGTTCGCTGGTCGAGGCCCGGCAGCGCGCGCTGGGTTCGGACCAGCGCAACGCCGACCTCATCTCGCAGACGCGCGACCGCGCGGACCTGGTATTGGAGAACCTGCCGCTGGCCAACTTCGCGATATGACCCTGGTCGTCACCGGCGGCAGCCGCGGCATCGGCGCGGCGATCTGCGTGCTGGCCGCCGCACGGGGACATGACGTCGTCGTCAATTTCTCCGGGGATCCCGCGCCCGCCCGCGAGGTGGCCGAGCGGGTGCGCGCGGCGGGACGGCAGGCGCTGCCCTTCCGCGCGGACGTCTCCAGTGAGGACGACGTCCGAGCGCTGTTCGACGCGGCCGCGGAGCTGGGCCCGCTGACCGGGCTGGTCAACAACGCGGCGATCACCGGCAACACACCCGGACGGCTCGACTCGTACGAGGTCGACGTCGTCCGCCGCACCCTCGACGTGAACGTCACGGGCGTGTTCCTGTGCTGCCGCGAGGCGGTCCGCCGGATGTCCACCCGGTACGGCGGGGCGGGTGGCGCGATCGTCAACATCTCGTCGACGGCCGCGCGCACCGGCTCGGCCGGGGAATGGGTCCACTACGCCGCGTCGAAGGCGGCGGTCGACACGATGACCTACGGGCTCGCGCAGGAGGTCGCGAGTGACGGCATTCGGGTCAACGCTGTCGCACCCGGGATGGTGCACACTGGACTGCACGAGGCCGCCGGGATGCCGGACCGGCTCGAGAAGTACGCGCGGCAGATCCCGATGGGCCGCGCCGGGCAGCCGGCGGAGATCGCCGAAGCCGTGCTGTGGCTGCTTTCGCCGTCCGCGTCCTTCACCGCCGGTGCGGTGCTCGAGGTGGGCGGCGGCCGCTGATCGTCGTGCACCGGCATTTCTTCAGCTTCGTGTGGTGAGCGTTTCCCGGAACCGCGCGAAAGGTGAACAGGAATGACCGTGCTGCGTACGTTCGAGCTGCCCGATTCGGTGAGCGGGACAACGGCGGACCGGGATCTCGGCCGCCGGCTGGTCCGCACCTGGGAGACCGACGGGATCTTCCAGGTCGCCGCCACGGCCGAGCAAGAAAAGATCACCGAGGAAGCGCTTACCGAAAGTCGGCGCTTCTTTGCCCGATCATTGCCGGAAAAGGCGCGGTTCGTCAGCGACCTGACCTACAGCGGCTACATCGCCTCGGGCGAAGAAGTGACTGCGGGGGAAGCCGACTTCTCCGAAATCTTCACGGTGTGCCCGGACATCCCGCTCACCGACAAGCGAGTCGCCGACGCCTGGCCGTGTCACGGGCCGGTGCCGTGGCCCGGCGAGGACTACCGGGCCGCGATGGAGAACTACCTCCGCGAGGTCGGCGGGATCGGCGAGAAGCTGCTGAAGCTCGTCGCGCTCGGCCTGGAGCTGGAACCCGGCCGGCTGACCCGGCTCACCCGCGACGGCTGGCACCACATGCGCGTGCTGCGGTTCCCCGCCCGGTCCGCGACCACCGAACGCGGGATCGGCGCGCACACCGACTACGGGCTGCTGGTGATCGCCGCGCAGGACGACGTCGGCGGCCTCTTCGTCCGGCCGCCGGTGCCCGGCGAGCCCCGCAACCGCAACTGGCTGCCGGAGGAGAGCACGGCCGGGATGTACCAGGACGAAGGGCCGTGGCACTTCGTCGAGCCCGAGCCGGGGGTGTTCACCGTCTTCCCCGGCGACATCCTCCAGTTCCTCACCGGCGGCAGGCTGCTGTCGACCCCGCACAAGGTCCGGCTCGCGACGCGGGAGCGTTACACCATGGCGTACTTCCACGAGCCGTCGTTCGGTGCCGTGGTCCGGCCCCTGACCGGCGGCGACGAGCCGATCCACTACGGCACGCACTTCACGAACATGTTCACCCGCTGCTACCCCGACCGGGTGACGACCCGGCGCATCCACCGCGAAGGACGGCTGGCCGTGCTGGATCGTATCCGCGACCCAGAGTGAGGCCGCAGTCGCGTTCGGTGCCGGATTTCCGTGTGGTGGGACGGCCGGAGACGGCGAGATCACGATTGGCCGGGGAATTGGTCACCTCGGTTTCGGCACGCGGACGCTGTGCAACTCTGGGAAGCCGCCACGCGAAAGGACGGCTTCGGAAGCCATGGCCAAACTCATGTCCGTGCACCACCTGGCGCTCACCGTGACCGACGTGGACCGCAGCGTGCCGTGGTACGTGCGTGTCCTCGAGCTCGAGGAGGTCACCCGGCGCGAAGAGCCGGAGACGGGACTGCGGAAGGTCGTGCTGCGCTCCGCCGGCGACGAGTTCTCCGTGGTGCTGGTCCAGCACGCCGACACCGGACGGCGCGGGTTCGACGAACGCCGCACCGGCCTCGACCACGTCGCGTTCCGCGTGCACTCGGCCGCCGAGCTGGCCGAATGGGAGAGCAGGCTCGCCGAGTTCGGCGTCCACTACCAGCAGGCGGCCCCGTCCCGCACCTTCGAGGGCTCACGCGTGCTGGTGTTCCGCGACCCCGACGGCATCCAGCTGGAGATCTGGGCCGACCCGGAACTCTGACTCAGACGTACCGAAGGTGCCCTTCAGCGCGCGGGACTCAGGAAGTGCGGGCGTCGTCCGGGGTGTCCACCGGGCGGCGCATCTCCTGCCGGTAGCGCAGCACCCCGTACCCCGTGCCGACCACGAAGAACGCGATGCTGATCCACAGCGCCGCCGTCTTCACCCAGGGCAGGGCGTCGAGCAGGCCCGCGCCGTAGTAGCCCAGGAGCACCAGCGTCGGCACCCAGAGCAGGCCGCCCAGGGTGGTGGCCAGGAGGAACCTGCGCGGGTCCATCCGGGCCGCGCCCGCGATCAACGGGGCCAGCGTGCGGATCCAGGGGATCCAGCGGGCCGCCACGATCGCGAAGAAGCCCTTGCGGTCCAGGAACCGCTGGGCGCGCTCGAGGTTGTGGCGGTTCAGCACCTTGCCGTCGCGGCGGGCGATCAGCTTCGTGCCGCTCGTGCGGCCGATGTAGTAGCCGATCTGGTTGCCGAGGACGGCGACGATCAGCGCGGCTCCTGACAGGAACCACGCGTTCGCGTCCGACCCGTGCTGTGCCAGCACCACCCCGGCGCCGAACAGCAGCGAGTCGCCGGGCAGGAACAGGCCGATGATCAGCGCGCACTCGACCAGGACGAAGCTCAGCACGATCACCCAGACGAGCAGCGGTCCGGCGGTGTCCAGCCAGCTCACGCCGACGCCCGCGGCCTCGATGCTCACGACGTTCACACCGCGAGCCTACGTGGCCCGGGTGAACTGTCCGCGGCGAACGTGCGAATCGAGCTGTCCGGAATATCCGTCGTCTACGAACGGTGAAGGCCCCCTCACCAGCGGTGAGAGGGCCTCCGGCCGGGAACTCAGAACTGCGGGAGCGACTCGCCCTGTACCGCTTCGATGTCCAGCTCGATCTTCACCGTCGTGCCGACCGCCGCGACGCCCGCGCGGACCATCGCGCTGTAGTTGATCGCGAAGTCGTTGCGGTGCAGCGTCGTCTCCGCGTGGAACGCCGCGCGCACGCCACCCCACGGGTCCGGGCCCCAGCCGCCGTAGGTCAGCTCCAGCTCGATCTCGCGGCGTTCGCCGTGCAGGGTCAGCTCGCCGGTCAGCGTCCACGAGTCCGCGCCGCGCTGCCGCAGCCCGGTGCTCTCGAAAGTGATGACCGGGTGGACGTCGACGTCGAGGAAGTCCGGCGAGCGCAGGTGGTCGTCGCGCATCCGGATGCCGGTGTCGATGCTCGCCGCCTTGATCTCGGCGTGCACCGACGACCGCTCGGCCGGGCGGCCGATCTCGATCCGGCCGGACAGGTCCGGGAACCGCGCCTTGATGCTCGCGATGCCCAGGTGCCGCGCGGTCGCGACGACCGACGAGTGCATCGGGTCGATCACCCACGGTCCCGCGGGCGGCAGCTCGATCGCCTCGGCGACCGGGGCCAGCACGACGTCGCCGAGCGAGCCGCCGCCGTCCGAGGCGATCTGCACCATCCGGGCGACCGGGGTGAACCCGGCCGCCGTGACGACCGCGGTGTAGGTCCCCGGCGCCAGCGCGTCGGTGACGACGTTCCCGCGGACGTCCGCCGCCTGCCGGGCGACCTGCCGCCCGGCCGGGTCGGTGACGGTGAGCACCGCGTGCTCCACCGCCCAGCCCCCGTCCGTGCGGAAGGTCGCGCGCAGGCCGGTCATGACCGGTCGGCCAGCTCGTCGAGGGCCTGGTCGTAGCTCAGCCGGACGTCGTGGTCCGCCTCGCCGCCGGTCAGCTCCACCTGGCTGGTCGCCGGCGGGTAGCCGCTGGCGACCACGGTGTACGCGCCCGCGGGCAGGTCGCTGACCACGTACTTGCCCTCGGCGTCGGTCCGGGCCACGGCCGCGACGTTGCCCTCGGCGTCGAGCACGGTGATCCGCGCGTCCGGGACCACCCGGTCGCCCTCGGTCCGCGCGGTGCCGGTGAGCAGCACCGAGCTGGCCAGCTCGACGTCGTGGCGCAGCACGCCGCTGTCGGGCACGGTCAGCGTGACCGCGACGGGCCGGTAGCCCGCGCCGCTGGCGACCAGGGTGTAGGCCCCGGCACCGACGCCGACGAAGGCGTACGTGCCGTCCGTGGTGGTGATGAACGCGCCGTTCACCTCGCCGCGGCCGTCGGTCAGCGTCACCGTCACGTTCGGCAGCGGAGTGCCGGTCGCGGCCGAGCGCACGGTGCCGGTCAGCTCGCCGGACCCGGTGAGCGTGACGTCGACCGTCGCGGGCCCGTTGCTGATCACGACGCTGGAGGCCTGCGGCTGGTGGCCGTGCGCGGACACGATGAGCACGTACGCGCCCGGGCCCTGGCTGGGCACCGAGAAGCTGCCGTCCGCGCTGCCGGTGGCCCGCGCGACCTGGCGGCCGCGCTGGTCGATCAGGGTCAGCGCGGCGCCCGGCACGTGACTGCCGTCCTGACGGCGCACGTGCCCGGTCACCGGCAGGCCGCCCGCGCCGACCGGGGTGTCGATCTCGGCGTCCGCCACGGAGTTCTTGATCGGCAGCGCACCCGAGACGGCCTGGTAGTCACCGTGCCCGTTGGTGCTCAGCGCGTGCTTGCCGCCCCCGACGAGTGCCGGTTCGCGGTCGAGCGGACGCACCGGCTCGACGATCTCGGTCGGCTCGTCGGCGTGGTCGTCCAGCAGTGCCTCGCCGCCTTCCATGGCCGCCGCGGCCGGGGCCGCGTTGGTCAGCGGGATCTCCTTCATGAACAGCAGGACCAGCGTGGCCAGCAGCGCCACCGCGCCCGCGATGTAGAAGACGGTGGTGATCGAGTCGGTGAAGCCGACCAGCACCGGCGTCTTGATCGCCTCCGGCAGGTTCTGGATGCCGCTGGTGTTCTCGGACAGGTTGCCGATGCCCGCGCCCGCACCCGGCGGCAGCTGGCCGCCGAACGCCTTGGTGATGTTGGGCAGCAGGGTGTTGAACAGGACGGTCAGGAAGATCGCGACACCCGCGGTACCACCGATCTGCCGGAAGAACGTCGCCGACGCGGTCGAGACACCCATGTCGCTGCGCGGGCCCGCGTTCTGCACCGCGATGATCAGCGTCTGCATGCACTGGCCGAGGCCGAGGCCGATGATGGCGGCCGCGACGAGCGGGTGCCACAGCGCCGAGTCGTACTTGACCTGCGCGAAGAAGAACGCGCCACCGGCGATGAGGATGGTGCCGACGATCGGGAACACCTTGTAGCGCCCGGTCTTCCCGGTGATCCGGCCCGACACGACGGAGCTGAACATGATGCCCGCCATCAGCGGCAGCATCAGCAGGCCCGACTCGGTCGGCGTGTACCCCTGCACGACCTGCATGAACTGCGGGATCATCGTGATCGCGCCGAACATCGCGACACCGACGATGACACCGCCGATGATCGCCACGGTGAACGTCGAGTTCTTGAACAGCCGCAACGGGATCAGCGCCGCGTCCTTCATCAGCTGCTCGACCACGATGAAGGCGATCACGCCGACGCCGCCGACGATGTAGCACCAGATGGCCTTCTGGTCGCCCCAGCCCCACTTCTGGCCCTGCTCGGCGACGAGCAGGAACGGCACGACGGCGACGACCAGCGTCAGGGCGCCCCACCAGTCGATCTTGTGGTCGTGGCGCTCGTGCGGCACGTTCAGGACCTTGGCCACGACGAACAGCGCAAGGACACCGATCGGGACGTTGATCAGGAAGACCCAGCGCCAGCCGTCGATGCCCGCCAGGTCGTCGAAGCCGGCGAAGAGACCGCCCAGCACCGGACCGAGCACAGTGGACAGACCGAACACGGCCAGGATGTAACCCTGGTACTTGGCGCGCTCCCGCGGCGGCACGATGTCGCCGAGGATGGTCATGGCCAGCGACATCAGGCCGCCGGCACCGAGGCCCTGGATCGCGCGGAACGCGGCCAGCTGGTACATCGACTGCGCGAACGTCGAGGCCAGCGAACCGGCGACGAAGATGGTGATCGCGGCCAGGTAGAACGGCTTGCGCCCGTAGATGTCGGACAGCTTGCCGTAGATCGGCGTGACGATCGTCGAGGTGATCAGGTACGCCGTGGTCGCCCACGCCTGCAGGTCGAAGCCGTGCAGGTCGTTGGCGATCTTGACGATCGCCGTGCCGACGATCGTCTGGTCGAGCGCGGCGAGGAACATGCCGCACATCAGGCCGCTCAGGATCGTGACGATCTGGCGGTGGCTCAGCCGTGGCGGTTCCTTCGCCACGGGTTGGTCGACGGTGGTGCTGCTCATGCGTTGGCCCCCTTGGCCGGTGCAGCGGCGGACGCGTCGGCGTCGGCCAGCTGTGGAGAGTGGTTCTCGATACCTGTGTTCAGCCGGGCGAAGAGCCGGTTCAGGGTCTGGATGTCCCCTTCGGTCCAGTCCCCGAGCACTTCGGCCAGCCACTGGTTGCGCTTCTTGCGGTTCTCCTCGAAGACCCGCAGGCCCTCGGCCGTCGGCGCGAGCAGGCAGGCACGCCCGTCTTCCGGGTCGGCCTGGCGCTCGACCAGCCCGTGCTGCACGAGGGAGCTCGACTGCCTGCTGATCGTGGAGATCTCGGAGTGGAGCGACTCGGCCAGCTTGCTGGTCCGCTGCGGGCCCTCGTGGATGAGGGTGAAGAGGATCGCGTACGCCGCCCGCTCGATGCCGTCCGGTCCCTGCTTCGCGACCTGCGACTTCGCCTTGTTGATCAGCCGGACCAGGCGCACGAGCTCGTGACCGAGCTGGTCGGCGAGATCCAGTTCGGCCGTGGGCCGGGTGGTGTTCGGTGCCATGGTGATCCTTCAAGGCGTTGGTTGGCGGCTGCAACTAGTTGCCTCAGGCAAGGATGTGCCTTCATCAGCGGTTGTGCAAGCGGAGTTACCCGGGATGTGTCGCAACACACTTTAGTTGCCGTATGCAAGCACATTTCTCCGGGGCTGCTCCGGAACAACGGCGGCCCTAGGGAGTTGGAAGGGGTATGACCGACGACACAGTGCTCAAGGACTTCCTGGCAGGCCACGGCCACGGCGTCCTGGCAACGATCCGCCGCGACGGGCGGCCCCAGTTGTCCACGATCACCTATCTCTACGACGCGGAGCCGGACACGATCACCGCGTCCATCACCGAGACCCGCGCGAAGACGAAGAACATGCGCCGCGACCCGCGGGTGACGTTCCACGTGGGCAGCGAGGACGGCCGCAGCTACGTCGTGGTGGAGGGTCGCGCGGAGCTGACCCCGCCGGCGGCCGCGCCGGACGACCCGACGGTGGAGGCGCTGGTCGAGTACTACCGCCGGGCCGCGGGCGAGCACCCGGACTGGGACGAGTACCGCCAGGCCATGGTCGCCGACCAGCGGGTCGTGCTGACGATCCACGTCGAGAAGCTGCTCGGCCTGATCCGCTAGCGTCCGGCAAATTCGAAAGAAAACTTCCGCAGTGCGGACTCTGCGGGCTTACGATGAGGCCATGGGCAACGAAGCTTTGGTCACCCGGCTGCGCGACCTGCTCGGCAGGAACGCGGTGCTCACCGACGCCGACGTCACCGCCTCCTACGCGCGGGACATGATGCCGCTCGCGCCGTCGGGGCGGCCGCTGGCCGTGGTGCTGCCCGTGGACACCGCGCAGGTGCAGGCCGTGGTCAAGGCGTGCGGCGAAGCGAAGGTGCCGATCGTGCCGCGTGGGGCGGGCAGTGGCCTCTCCGGCGCGGCCAACGCCGTCGACGGCTGTGTCGTCCTCTCGCTGACCAAGCTCGACCGGATCGTCGAGATCGATGCCGGCAACCGGCTCGCCGTCGTGCAGCCGGGTGTCGTCAACCTCGACTTCCGCACCGCCGTCGAAAAACACGGGCTGTTCTACCCGCCGGATCCGTCCAGCTACGACTGGTGCACGATCGGCGGCAACCTCTCGACCAACGCCGGCGGCCTCTGCTGCGTGAAGTACGGCGTCACCACCGACTCGGTGCTCGGCCTCGAAGTCGTCCTGGCCGACGGCTCACTGCTGAAGACCGGACGGCGGACCGTCAAGGGCGTCGCCGGGTACGACCTCGCGCGCCTGTTCGTCGGCAGCGAAGGCACGCTCGGCGTCATCACGCAGGCGACCGTCCAGCTCAAGCCGCTCCCGCAGGCTCCGGCGACGCTCGTCGCGGGCTTCACCAGCACCGAAGCGGCGGGGGAGGCGGTCGCCCGTGTCGTGCGCGAAGGGCTTGTGCCGTCGCTGCTGGAGATCATGGACGCGTCGTCGATCAAGGCGTCGGAGACCTACCTCAAGACCGACCTGGGTGCGGGCTCGGACTGCCAGGCGCTGCTGCTCGGCCAGTCCGACGCGGGCGGCGAGGTGGCCCGCCGCGAGCTGGCGGCCCTGGAGCAGATCTGCGTCGACTGCGGCGCGCACCTGGCGTACACGACGGAGGACCTCGAAGAGGGCCGCATGCTCCTGCAGGCGCGCCGGGTCGTGCTGACGGCGCTGGAGACGTACGGCATCTGGCTCACCGACGACGTCTGCGTGCCGCGCACGCGCATTGCCGAGCTGATCCGCGGCTGCGAGAAGATCAGCGAAGAGGTGGGCCTGCGCATCGCGGTGGTCGGCCACGCCGGCGACGGCAACATGCACCCGACGATCGTCTACCAGCCGGACGACCCCGACGAGTTCGCCCGCGCCCGGCAGGCGTTCGACGCGATCCTGGAGGTCGGGCTGTCCCTCGGCGGCACGGTGACCGGCGAGCACGGGATCGGCAAGATCAAGCGCGAGTGGCTGGAACGCGAGATCGGGCCGGTCGGCCTGCGGGTGCATCGGGAGATCAAGCGGGCCCTCGATCCCGAGAACCTCTTCAACCCGGGTTCGATGTTCTCCATGACCTGACAGAAAAAAGGGCCCCACCGCCGACCGGTGGGGCCCTTCGCCTGGAGGGGGACGTTCAGTCCCTGATCCGCGGAATCCGCTGCGTCACCTCGGCGTCGGTTTCCGCCACCGCCTTCTTCTCGCGCCGCGACTTCAGGTACTCCAGCGCGATCGGCACGACCGACACCAGCACGATCAGCACGAAGATCGCGTCGACGTTGTCGCGGATGAACGAGATGTTGCCCAGCAGGGAACCGAGCACCGTGATGCCCGCCGCCCAGAGGATGCCGCCGAGCACCGTGTACGTGAAGTAGCGCTTCGGGTCCATCCGGCCGATGCCCGCGATCCACGTGATGAACGTGCGCACGAACGGCACGAAGCGGGCCAGCACCACGGCCTTCGGGCCGTGCTTTTCGAGGAATTCGTGGGTCTTGTCGACGTATTCCTTCTTGAAGAACTTCGAATCCGGCCGGTTGAACAGCCTCGGGCCGACGAAGTACCCGATGTAGTAGCCGACGACGTTGCCGAGCAGCGCCGCGACCGTCACCAGCACGCACACCAGCCACAGCGGGGCCTTCAGCGTGCCGTTCGCGATGAACAGGCCCGCCGTGAACAGCAGGGAGTCGCCGGGCAGCACCGGGAAGATGCTGCTCTCGACGAAGATGATCAGGCACAGCACCGCGATGACCGGCGTCGTCAGGCCGCTCAGCAGGTGCTGCGGGTCCAGCCATGACGGCAGCAGCGACATCGTGTTGACCGTGCTCTGGGCGAGAATCACCTCGAAAACGGTACAGGGTCACCCTGAGTCGTGACTGAGACCCGGGTCAGACCAGGGTCAGCAGCCCCACCACGGAGCCCGCGGCGAGTCCCAGCAGCACCGCCAGCAACAGAATCCAGTACGCCGGAAGCTGCGCGGCCTGGCGCGGGGGCTCCGGCGGCCGCGGGGCGTACGCGGTCGGTGCTTCGGAGGCGGCGTCGAGGGCCGCGCGCTCGCGCTCCAGCGAGTCCGCGCCCGCGCCCGACAGCAGCCCGTACGCCGAGGGCAGCTCGTTGATCGCGGCGGTCGGGACCGCGTCGGTGCCCGGCTCCGGCTCGCGGGACGGTGCCGCCGAAGGGGCGAAGACGGCCTGCGCGCGAAGGGCGTCCGCCAGCAGCTGCTCGGGGTCCTTCGGCTCGCTCATCTCCGCCCGTCCGCTCGCTGGAAACCTATGTGCTCAAGGTAGCCGTACCCACCTCGGCAACCCACTCGCCCCGGCGCAGCACCTTGGACGGCCGCAGGTCCCGGTCGAGGACCACGAGGTCGGCCGCGTAGCCGGGGCACAGCATCCCGGTGCGATCGGCGATGCCGAGCAGTTCGGCGGGCCGCTGCGACGTCGCGTGGACCGCGTCGAGAATGCCGAGTCTGGCACCCTGGACCAGGTTACGGAAGGCGGCGTCCATCGTCAGGGTGCTGCCGGCCAGCGAGCCGTTGTCGGCGAGGGTGGCGACGCCGTCGTGGACGTCGACCTCCAGCCTGCCCAGCGTGTAGCGGCCGTCGGCCGCGTCGGTGGCGGACATCGCGTCGGTGATCAGGACCGTCCGGTCGCGGCCCGCGTGCTTCGCGGCCAGCCGGACCACGGTCGGGTGCAGGTGCACCAGGTCGCAGATCAGCTCGATGGTGATGCGCTCGTCGTCCAGCAGCGCCCCGATCGGGCCGGGCTCGCGGTGGTGCAGCGGCCGCATGCCGTTGAACAGGTGGGTCGCGACCGTCGCGCCCGCGTCGATCGCGGGCAGCAGCTGCTCCTCGACGCCGTCGGTGTGCCCGATGGCCGCGATGACGCCGGACTCGGCCAGCTGCCGGACCGCCTTGACGCCGCCGTGCAGCTCGGGGGCGATGGTGACCATCCGGATGGCGCCCTGGCCCGCGCGCAGGAGCTTCTCGACCGTGCCGGTGTCCGGCTCGAGCAGCGTCTCCGGGTCGTGCGCGCCGCAGCGGGCCTTGGAGATGAACGGCCCTTCCAGGTGGATGCCCGCGACTTCGCCGTCCTGGACCAGCTCACGCAGCGCCGCGATCTGCTCACGCAGGATGTCCACCGGGTCCGAGACCAGGCTGGCGAGCATGGTGGTGGTGCCGTGACGGCGGTGCGCCCGCACCGCCGTCCGGAGTTCCTCGGGATCGAGCGAGGTGAAGGAGGCGCCTCCCCCGCCGTGGCAGTGGGTGTCGACGAAGCCGGGCACGACCAGCGCGCCGCCGACGTCGACGTGCTCGCCCGACGGCGGGTTCCCGGAACCCACGCCGGCGATCCGCCCGTCGGAGACGGCCACCCAGCCGTCGTCGAGTATGCGGTCCGGGGCTGCGACCCGGCCGCCCATGATCACGAAATCTCCGGCGCCTCTCACGCACCCCAGCATATATTGGTCTGGACCAAGCATGGTGATACGACTCGGTGACTGGAATGGTCCACCCGGGTCACTGTGGGGCTTGCATGGCCTTCTGCAGCGCTTCGAGCGCCCGGCTGGCGGTCGATTTGACGGTACCCTTCGAGATGCCCGCGGCCTCGGAGATCTCGGCTTCGCTCAGCCCTCCGTAGTACCGCAGCACCAGCACCTCGCGCTGGCGGGGCGGCAGCTTGGACAGCGCGCTGACCACCGCCTGGTGCTCGCTGGAGAGCATCGCGAGGCTCTCGGCCGAGCGCGCGTTCACCGCGTGCGGCGGCACGTACTCGCGGGCGGTCTTGCGGCGGCGCAGCACGCTGCGCGACCCGTTGACCACGGCGGTGCGCAGGTAGCCGACGGCGGCCGCGGCGTCGCGCAGCCGTCCCCAGTTGCGGTGCAGGCCGGTGAAGGCCTCCTGGACCACGTCCTCGGCCGTCGCGGGCTCGTCGACCAGCAGGATCGCCAGCCGGACCAGCCGCATCCGGTGCTGGCGGTAGAGGTCCTCCAGGGTCAGCGGCGCGGCTGTCTGCGCCGGGGCCGGCCCGTCCATGACCCGCAGGTGGCCGAGGGTCGCCTCGACACTGCGTTCCGCATTGCCCTCGAGCATGAACCCCTGCCTGTTCTCGACCCCGGTTTGCACGGTGTGTCGCGTCAGCAGGTTCACGGTATTCACAGCGCTCACACAGGTACTGACGCACGCCCAGCCTATCGGGTTGGACTGCCGGTGCCACAGATCGGATGCTGGTACACGACTGTGACACGGGTAGCGTCGATCTTGTCCCGTCCACTCCCGACCCCGGAGATCCACATGGCCTGGTACCTCGTCGAAATCACCTACGTCCAGGAGAAGATGCCGGACGTCCGGCCGCGGCACCGCGAGTTCCTCTCGAAGCTGGCCGAGGAGGGCCGGGTCGCGATCGGCGGCCCGCTCGGCGACGGCACCGGCGGCGTCACGCTCTACCAGGCCGACGACGAGGCGCACCTCAAGGAGACGATCGACCAGGACCCGTACTTCCTCGAAGGCGTCATCGCGAAGCGGACGGTCCGCGAGTTCGTCCCGGTGCTGGGTGCCTGGCTGCCGCAGGAGTCATAGATCGAGCACGGCGCTGCCCCGGTCGACGCAGATCCGCACGGATCCGCCGTCGGCCGTGGGCACCGCGCAGGTCCCGCAGAAACCCTGACGGCACGAATACGGCGTTTCCGGGCGCACCTCGCGCAGGACGTCCAGGGCACTGCGGTCGCCCGGCACCTCCAGCACCCGCCCTGACCTGCGGAGCACCAGCCGGAACGGCTCGCCGGCGACGATCGGCGGCGGCGCGAACCGCTCGAAGTGGACAGCCTTGGCGGTGGTCAGCGCCAAGTCGACGCGGACGCCGGTGATCATCGGCGCCGGGCCGCAGCAGTACACGGACGCTCCTTCGGGGAGGTCCTCGAGGAGTTCGGCACCCGAGGCGGGCATGCCGTACTCGCTGTCCGGGCGGATCCGGACGCGGCCGCCGTATCCCGCCAGCTCGTCCAGGAACGGCATCGAGGCCCGGCTGCGGCCGGTGTAGACCAGCCGCCAGTCCGCGCCCATGGCGGCCGCGCGGTGGACCATCGGCAGGATCGGCGTGATCCCGATGCCGCCCGCGACGAACAGGAACGGCCCGCCGCCGACGAACGGGAACGCGGTCCGCGGGCCGCGGACGGTGACCCTGGTGCCCGGCGCCAGCGCGTGCACCTCGGCCGACGCGACACCGACCCGCCGGACGGCGATCCGGTAGTGCGAGCGGTCGCCGGGATCGCCGCAGAGGGAGTACTGCCTGGTCAGGCCGGACGGCAGGACGAGGTCGACGTGCGCGCCCGGCCGCCAGCCCGGCAGGTCCGGCCCGGTCAGGCGGACGCTGACGACGTCATCGGCCTCGGCCCGCACCGACTCGACGACCAGCGGCAGATCCCGGTCGACCGCGCGGACCGGCGGCCGCCGCTTCCCGCTGAACTGCGCAAGCCGCCGGTACACGCCAACGACACCGACCAAAGTGGACATCAGGAGGTCGGTCCGGCCGCTGCCGTCGAGCCGGGTCGGCCGCCCCAGCGTCACCCCGCCGCCCGCGCCGCGGGCGAACTCGCCAGGTACGCCACGGCCTGGTCGGTGTTCCCCGTCTGGGCCGGGTGGTACGACCTGCGGAAGTACGGCCGGATTTCCCGCAGCAGCTGCCGTCCGGTCGGCAGCAGCCCGCGCTTCGCCGCCCGGCGGTAGCCCCGCAGCGAAGCACGGCCCGGCCGCGTCGGGTCGTTGCGCATCAGGTACCGCGTGCCGCGGGCGAACACCCACGCCAGCACCGGCGTCACCGCCGCCATGCTGCGCACCCGGCGGGTGTGGCGGCCGTCGAGGTGGACGAACAGGTCGAACGCGACCGACCGGTGCTCGACCTCCTCGGCGCCGTGCCAGCGCAGCAGGTCCAGCATCACCGGGTCGGCGCCCGCGGCCTCCAGCGGCGCGTCGAGCACCCACTGCCCGAGGAACGCCGTGTAGTGCTCGATCGCGGCGATGATCCCCAGCCGTTCGACCAGCCATTCCTCGGCCGCCCGGCCGGTGAGGCCGCGGTCGCCGAGCAGCTTCCGGAACAGCCACTCCATCTGCGCCACGAACGGCCGCACGGGTACGCCGGCGGCTTCGAGGTGCCTGGCCGCGCCGTCGTGCGCCTCGGCGTGCACCGCCTCCTGGCCGATGAAGCCGAGGACGTCCTCCTTCAGCCGCTCGTCGCGGATCAGCGGCACCGCCTGCTTGAACACCTCGACGAACCAGCGTTCGCCCTCGGGCAGCGCCAGGTGCAGGACGTTGATCGTGTGCGTGGCCTGCGGTTCGCCGGGGATCCAGTGCATCGGCAGCGCCGCCCAGTCGAACTTCACGTCCCGGGCGTGCAGGACGAGCTGTTCCTCCGGCGAGGTCACGACGCCCGGCCGGACAGCTCGTAGTCGGCCGGGTCGACCTTGCGCGTTTCGAGCCAGTAGCGCCAGGTGAAGCCCGGCCAGATGGTCCGGTTGACGCCCTTGGCGTCGAGGTACCAGCTCTTGCAGCCACCCTGCGTCCAGACGCCCTTGACCAGCTTGTCCTGGATCTCCTGTTGGAACTTCTCCTGCACGCCGGGCCGGACGTCGAGCGCGGCCGCGTCGCGGGAGTCGGCGAGCTTGATGGCGTCGACGACGTACCGCGACTGCGACTCGATCATGAACACCACGGAGTTGTGTCCCAGCGCGGTGTTCGGGCCGAGCAGGAAGAACAGGTTCGGGAAGCCGGAGACGGTGATGCCCTTGTGCGTCTGCATCCCTTCGGTGGCCCACTCCTTGGCCAGGTTGCGGCCGTCGACGCCGGTGATGTCGAGGTACTCCAGCGCGTCGGTGACCTTGAAGCCGGTGCCGTAGATGATCGCGTCGACCTCGTGCTCGACGCCGGCGTTGTCGACGACCGAGTGCGCCCGGACCTCCTTGATGCCGTCGGTGACGACCTCGACGTTCGGCCGGTTCAGCGCCGGGTAGTAGTCGTTGGAGATCAGGACGCGCTTGCAGCCCATCGTGTAGTCCGGCGTGACCTTCCGGCGCAGCGCGGGATCCTTGACGCCCTTGGCGATGTGGCGCTTCGCGATCAGCTCGCCCGCCTTCATGATCGCCGGGTGGCCGTTGAAGCCGATGGCGCGGGCTTCGAGCAGCCAGTACAGCGCGTTGCGGTACAGGCGCTGGGTGCCGGGGACGCGCTTGAACAGCGTCTGCGCCCACTCCGGCATCGCGTGGTCGGGCTTGGGCATGATCCACGGCGGCGTGCGCTGGAACAGCGTCAGGCTTTCGACGTCCGGGGCGATCTTCGGGACGAACTGGATCGCGCTCGCGCCGGTGCCGACCACCGCGACCTTCTTGCCGCGCAGGTCGTATTCGTGGTTCCACCGCGCGCTGTGCCAGGTCTGCCCCTGGAACTTCGCGATCCCCGGCAGCTCGGGGATCTGCGGGATGTGCAGGCCGCCGACGCCGGAGACGAGGAACTGCGCGGAGAACTCCCGGCCGTCCTTGGTGGTCGCCGTCCAGCGGCGCTCCTTCTCGTCCCAGTGTGCGCCGGTGAGCTCGACGCCGAAGCGGATCTTCTCGCGCAGCCGGTACTTGTCCGCGACGCCCTTGAGGTAGGCGAAGATCTCCGGCTGCGGCGAGAACGACCGCGACCAGCCCGGGTTCTGCTCGTACGAGAACGAGTACATGTGCGACTGCACGTCGCACGCGCACCCGGGGTAGGAGTTGTCGCGCCAGGTCCCGCCCACCTCGTCGGCCTTCTCCAGGATCACGTAGTCCCGGATGCCGGCCTTTTCGAGCTGGATCGCCTGGCCGAGCCCGGAGAACCCGGTACCCACGATCACGACCTTGAACCGCTCGGTCATCTGTCGGCCTCCGCTGCTTCGAGGATGCTGCCCAGATGACGTTACCTCAGGTAACAGTTACTTGGAAGTACTCCCTACTGGTTAGTACGTCCCGCCGAGCTTGCCGTGGTCCCAGCTGGCCACCTTGGTCGGGTGGAAGACCAGCCCGACGCGCTTGGGGGCCTGACCTGCGATGAACGCGCTCAGCTCGGCGGGCACCGGGTCGCCGGGCTTGGCGCCGGCGTACCGCTGCATGAGCGTGATGCCCATCCGGGTGACCTCGGCGGTGTCCTCGACGATCTCGACGTCGGCCTCGAACGAGACGCCGCGGAGCTTCTCGTAGCTGTCGCCGTCCTCGATCAGCACGGTCGCCTCCGGCAGCCGCCGGAAGTTCTTCGCCTTCTGCGACGTGCCGTATGTCCAGGTCGCGACGCCGTCCCCGTGCGGGAAGTACCAGAGCGGCGCGAGGTGCGGGCGGCCGTTCGGGCCGATGCTGGCGACGTTGATGACCTTCTGCTCGGCGAAGTACGCCCGCACTTCGTCCTCGGTCATCCGGATCTGGTCGCGACGGGACATGCTCACCCCTTGGTGGCGGCCCGCCCGCCGTGGCCGGTGACCGCCGACTCGAATGCGCCGCGCGCCTCGATGTCGGCCAGCGCGGCCCGGTCCGCCGAAGGTACCCGGCTGCGCGAGCCGATCTCGACGATCGGCGGCAGGAACGCGCGGAACAGCTTGAGCCCGCCGACCCAGCGCGGCACGTGGATGGTCCGGGCGCGCTTGAGGATGCCCGCCTCCAGGTCGTCGAGGGCGACGTCCAGGGGATAGGTCTTGCCGATCAGGCCCGGCATCGACGCGCGCAGCTTGCCGAACACCGGGTGCGCGTCTGCGCTTTCGACCAGGTCGGTGCGGATCCACGTCGGGTGCGCGACGCCGACCTTGACGCCCAGGTGGGCGACCTCGGCGCGGAGGCTGTTCGAGAAGGCTTCGACGCCGGCCTTCGCGGCGGCGTAGTTGGCCATGCCGGGCGCGTGGGTGATCGCGGCGAGGCTGGAAACGGCCAGCAGGTAGCCCTTGCGCTCGATGACGTGCGGCAGCGTGACGCGGAAGGTCCGCCAGACGCCGAGCAGGTCGACCTCGATGACCTTCTCGAACGCGGCCCGGTCGACCGAGCGGACGAAGCCCGCGGTCGCGATGCCGGCGTTGGCGACCACGATGTCGATCCCGCCGAAGTGCGCGACGACGTCCTTGGTGACGCTTTCGAGCGCGTCCCAGCTGGTGACGTCGGCTTCCCAGGACTTCGCGTCCGGCCCGATCCGGTCGGCGACCTTCTGCTGCTCCTCGGCTTCGAGCCCGACGAGGGCGACCTTGGCGCCGCGAGCGGCGAGCCGTCCGGCCAGCCCGGCGCCGATGCCGCGGGCGGCGCCGGTGATCAGCACGACCTTGCCGTCGACCTTCTTGGTGCCGTTGAGCAGCGAAAACGGGTTGGCCACGGTGCCTCCTAGACGTCGCTTCACGGGCACGGTACCTCACCTTACCCGCGGTAAGCTACCCAGCAGTAGGTCAATTTCACGGGAGGTGCTCCCACAATGCGGGAAGCCGGGAGGAAAATCGGCGTCTCGCGCGTTGGGGTGTTCCATGGCAATCGAACTGGGCAAGCTCGGAATCTGGCGGTCCTACAACCAGGTGGACGCGAAGTTCGCGGCGGAGGCGGAGAAGCTCGGCTACGGCGCGATCTGGCTGGGCAGTTCGCCCGGCGGCGACCTCGCCTTCGTCGACGAGCTCCTCGCGGCGACGGACTCGCTGGTCGTCGCGACCGGCATCGTGAACATCTGGCAGGACGCCCCGGCGGACATCGCGCGGGCGTACGAGCGGATCGCCGGAAAGTACCCGGACCGCTTCCTGCTCGGCATCGGCGCCGGCCACCGCGAAGCGACGAAGGAGTACAAGAAGCCGTACGCGGCACTGGTCGACTACCTCGACGGCCTCGACGAGGCGGGCGTCCCGGTCGCCGGGCGGGCGCTGGCGGCGCTCGGCCCCAAGGTCGTCCAGCTGGCGGGCGACCGCACGGCGGGCGCGCACCCGTACCTGACCACGCCGGAGCACACGCGCAGCACGCGGGAGATCCTCGGCGCGGGCAAGCTGCTGGCTCCGGAGCACAAGGTGGTCCTCGGCACCGACGTCGCCGAGACCCGCGCGATCGGCCGCAAGACCGTGAAATTCTACCTCGGGCTGTCGAACTACGTCGCGAACCTGCGCAAGCTCGGCTTCACCGAAGAAGACGTCGAAGGTGAGGGAAGCGACCGCTTGGTCGACGCGCTGGCCCTGCAGGGGGACGCGGCGACGATCGCCCGCGGCCTGGCGGCCCACCTCGACGCGGGGGCGGACCAGGTGATCGTCCAGGTGCTGAACGAGGACCCGTGGCCTGCCTACCGGGCGCTGGCCGCCGAGCTGCTGTGATCCCCGTCCGGCCGCCGGTTCGCCGGCGGCCGGACCCTTCTCCTTCTGAACCGATCCGACGTGCGGGAAAGTTTCTGTGCGGGGACCGGTGTGCGGCGGCGGCGGACCTCGTACGATGCGGTCGGGACCACCCTGTGCCAAGGAGGAGTCAACGATGCCCATCGCCACCCCCGAGGTCTACGCGGAGATGCTCGACCGGGCCAAGGCGAACGAGTTCGCCTACCCGGCCATCAACGTGACCTCGTCCGAGACCGTGAACGCCGCCATCCGCGGCTTCGCCGAGGCGGAGAGCGACGGCATCATCCAGTTCTCCACCGGCGGTGCGGAGTTCGCGTCCGGCCAGAAGGTCAAGGACATGGTGACCGGCGCGACCGCGCTGGCGGAGTTCGCCCAGGTCGTCGCGGCGAAGTACGACGTGAACGTCGCGCTGCACACCGACCACTGCCCGAAGGACAAGCTGGACGGCTTCGTCCGCCCGCTGATCGAGATCTCGGCGGAGCGCGTCAAGAACGGCCAGAACCCGCTGTTCCAGTCCCACATGTGGGACGGCTCGGCGATCGACCTCGACGAGAACCTCGAGATCGCCGCGGAGCTGCTCGCCAAGACGGCGGCCGCGAAGATCATCCTCGAGGTGGAGATCGGCGTGGTCGGCGGCGAGGAGGACGGCGTCGAGGCCGAGATCAACGAGAAGCTGTACACGGCCGAAGGCGACTTCCTCAAGACGATCGACGCGCTGGGTGCGGGCGAGAAGGGCCGCTACCTGCTGGCGGCGACGTTCGGCAATGTCCACGGCGTGTACAAGCCGGGCAACGTGAAGCTCCGCCCGGAGGTCCTGAAAGGCGGCCAGGAAGCGGCGGCGAAGAAGCTCGGCCTGGACGCGGGAGCCAAGCCGTTCGAGCTGGTCTTCCACGGCGGCTCGGGCTCCCTGCCGGAGGAGATCCGCGCGGCAGTGTCGTACGGCGTGGTGAAGATGAACGTGGACACGGACACGCAGTACGCGTTCAGCCGCCCGATCGCGGACCACTTCTTCAAGAACTACGACGGCGTCCTGAAGATCGACGGCGAGGTCGGCAACAAGAAGGTGTACGACCCGCGCTCGTACCTGAAGGCGGCGGAAGCCGGCATGGCGGCCCGCGTCGTCGAGGCCTGCCAGGCCCTGGGCTCGGCGGGCACGAAGCTCAAGTAAGTCTCTTCGCGCGAAGGGCCGCCACTCGCTGTGGCGGCCCTTCGTCGTGTTCAGACTTCGACGACTTCGAGCAGGCTCTCGAGGCCGTGGAAGTCCTTGGCGTTCCGGGTGTACAGCGGCAGCCCGTGGACGGAAGCGATCGCGGCGATCATCAGGTCCAGGCGCCGTGGCCGGGGTGACCGGCCCGCGGCCACGGTCAAGGCGACCAGCGTGCCGAACCGCGCGGCCGCCTCGTCGTCGAACGGCAGCGGGGTGAACTCGACGATGGCCGCGGCCACTTGCTCGTTGCGCACAGCTCTCTCGGCCGGATCTGCTGTCATGGCCACGCCTTGGTGCAGCTCGGCCATTGTCACCGCGGTGATCTCGGGATACTCGGGGAGCACCTCGGGGTCCAGCGACGCGAGGCCGAGATAGGTGCAGGTGTCCAGCACGCCGGAGGCATGACGGTCAGCCACGCCGACGCTCCCAGGGGTTGTCCCCGTCGCCGATCCGGTCTTCGCCGCCGAAGAACTCGTCCGCCTCGCGCCGCATGGCGGCCGCGTCCACCCGTGGCAGGCGCTTGTGTCGTTGGCACAGCTCTTCGGCCGTGAACCGCTTGCGGCGCGGCACCGGCCGCACTTCGGCGATCTCCACACCGTTGCGCGTGACGTGGTAGGTCTCGCCCGCTTCGACCGCGTCCATGACGGCGGCCGAGCTGTTGCGGAATTCGCGCTGGCTGATGACCTTCACGCCTGAAGTGTAGCACCCTGTAGCACGCGGTGCTACAGCGTTGCCTGCCTCGCGGTCCACCGCCGGGTCAGCGGACCCGCGGCCGCCCACAGCGCGAACACTCCGGCCAGCGCCGCCAAAGCCGTCCAGTAGGCGACCGGTGGTGCCGACTCCGTGTGCGCGTCCCCGAGGATCCACGGCCGGAACTGCGACTGCACCCAAAGCGCCCCGTACCCGAACGCCGTCACCAGCAACGCCCCCGCGGCCGCGCGCACCGGGCCCGACGCCATCAGGAACGCCAGATCCACTGCCAGGCCCACGAAAAGCAGGTAGAACGGCACGGTCGACACCGGGAAACCCAGTCCCAGCAGCAACGGCCACATCACCGACCGGTAAGCGACATACGCCAGCGCCACCGAAGAAGCCGCCCAGCGGAATCCCAGCGTCCTCCGTGCCAGAACGAGGATCAACGCCATGACTCCGATGCCCCACAACGGATAGACCCATTCCGGGATCGGCATCGTGAAGTGCAGCACCGCCGTCCGGTCGACCGGGTGGCCGATCTGGTTGGCCGCGAAGTCCAACAGGGACTGCTCCGCCTCCGGCTCGCCGCGTTCCCACGCGCGCAGGCCGAGGATTCCGTACTCCTGCTGGCCGTTCGGGAAGAACGTGTTCTCCAGGAAGAACGCCCACAGCCCCAGCAGCACACCCGTGCGGAACCGGCCGGGCGGCGCGTACCGCAGCCAGCCCAGCAGGACGCCCGCCTGCATGATGCCCGTTCCCAGGTACAGCATCATGTGGGACGGGCTCCACGCCGTCAGGTCGAGGCCGTTGACGCGGTGGTTGATGACGTCCAGCGGCGCCGCCACCAGGAACGTCAGCAGGCCGATCTGCATCAGGCGCAGCGAACGCTTGTCGCAGCCCAGGCCCGTGTAGCTGTGGATCGCCACCAGCACCACGATGATCACCGTGCCGACGGTGTTGATCAGGTGCGGCGGGGCCAGGTCGTCGCGCAGCCACCGGAAGTGCCACGACATGTCCCACGACGAGCCCAGCAGCTTGAACGCGAACGCCGTCAGCCACATGCCGTAGCAGAACCGCAGCACCCAGTCCGGGGTCGGCTGCCCCGGTGCGCCGCGGTGCCAGTGCCGCGTGAAGAACAGCCGCGTCTTGCCGAGCGGGCTGCGCGGGATCACGTCCGCCGGGACGTCGACTGCCTTGGCCATGCCCGACATCATGGCCGGTCATGGTCACGAGCGGGCTAAGAAGGCCGAAAACCGGGGTTCACCCGTAGGGGTGGCCAACTTGCCTTGGCCCGCGACGGCTTGGCATGGTGTGCCGCCATGATGCCGAAACGAGTTGTCGCGGGCGTGCTGGTCGCCGCCCTGGTGCTGGCCGGTGGCGGGGTGCTCGGGGCGCTGTTCTTCTGAGGGCAGAATGGGCGGCATGACGCACAACCTGCTCGGCCCCGAGCCGACGCTGCTGCCCGAGCACACCGCCGCCCAGGCCGCGCTCGACGCCGGGAACGATCCGGCCACCGTCGCGGCCGAACACCCCTACTACAGCGAGGCGTGGGCTTCGCTGGCCGAGAAGGCCCTGGACGCGGGCGAGACCGTCGCCGCGTACGCGTACGCCCGGACCGGCTACCACCGCGGCCTCGACCAGCTGCGCCGCGCCGGCTGGAAGGGCTTCGGCCCGGTGCCGTGGTCGCACCGCCCCAACCAGGGCTTCCTGCGCGCCCTCGCCGTCCTGGGCAAGGCCGCGGGCAAGATCGGCGAGACCGAGGAGTACGAGCGCTGCAAGACCTTCCTCGCCGACTCCGACCCGGCCGCGTCCGAGGCCACCGGCCTGAAGTGACCCGCCCGGTCGTGGGGGGGTCACAAAGTGTTTAAAACCTGTTGGTAACACAAACACCCCCCCGGGCCTGAGGGCCCCCCCGGGGGGGTTGGTTACAACCTGTTTTCAACCCCTGTTTCTCACTCACGACCAGCCGCGGCAGACCTCAGAACAGGCCGCAGTTGACGGGGGCCGGGAGACCG
This sequence comes from Amycolatopsis melonis, assembly GCF_040064235.1. Lineage (NCBI taxonomy): Bacteria > Bacillati > Actinomycetota > Actinomycetes > Pseudonocardiales > Pseudonocardiaceae > Amycolatopsis > Amycolatopsis melonis. The sequence goes on along the minus strand of NZ_JBDZYD010000003.1, from coordinate 349,432 downwards.
GCGAAGCGGCCCTCCAGCCAGGCGAACGCCTCCGGGAACGCCCGCACCGCGCCCAGCACGTGCGTCGGCACCAGCGAGGTGCTGAACTGCACCTTCACGCCCTTGCCGCACCACGTCCGGCCCAGGTCGCGGTCCTGCGCGTAGGGCACGATGTCGTCGAGTGCGCTGTGGACGATCAGCACCGGCGCCGACGGCTTCAGCGTCCCGATCTTCTGCTCCGCCACCCGCGACCGGTACGGCTCCTCGCCGAGGTACGCGGTCAGCGAGCGGCCGTCGTTGGTCAGCGTCGCCGACTGCGTGAACGCGTGCGCGGCGATCGCCTCCACCGTGCACTCGGTCCGGACCTGCTCGAACAGCTGCTTGCCGCGGGCGTTGAGCAGTGCCGGGATGTTCAGCTCCGGGTACGCGTAGTTCATGCTCACCAGCGCGAAGCCGAGGAAGCCGACCGCGTAGTGACCGTCGAGGAGCTTGGCGACTTCGGCGAGGTCCGCCGGCACCGCGCCCGCGTACGCGCCCTTCAGCTTCAGTTCCGGCGCGTAGCTCGGCTGCAGCTCCGCCGCCGCGGCCGACGCGCCGCCGCCCTGGGAGTAGCCCGCGATCGCGACCGGCCCGTCGTCCGGCAGGTCCGCTTCGGGCAGCCGTTGCGCCGCGCGGATCGCGTCGAGCACCGCGTGTGCCTCCGCCGCGCGGTTGACGTACGTGTGGTCGCCCGGCGTGCCGAGCCCTTCGTAGTCGGTGACGACGACGCCGTACCCCCGGGTCAGCAGCCCGGCGATGAACGGGCCTTCGTACTCGAAGCCCGCGGCCAGCGCCTTCGACGGCGCGCAGTCGTCGCCCTCGCCCTGCGTGCCGACGGCGTAGGAGACGATCGGCCGGGCCCCGGCGCCGTGCCACGCCGACCGCGGCGTCAGCACCGTGCCGGTGACGGCGATCGGCGAGCCGTGCGTGTCGCGGCTGAGGTACATGATCCGCTGGACCTCGGCGTCGGCCTTGATCAGCTTGATCGGGTCGATGTAGAACGTCGACGCTTCGTGGCGGATGACGTCGCCGTCGCGGCCGGACGGCAGGGGTGACGGCGGGTCGTAGAAGGAGGCGGCGGAGGCCTGCGGCGGGCCGGCGACCGCCAGCGCCAGCACCGAAACCGTGGCGACGGCCGCGGACACGGCGCGACGGGGGAAGATACGCATGCTTGCTCCTCGTTGAGCAGGACGAGTGCGCGGGGAAGCACCTTTTCAGACACAGGTGTCGGAAAAAGAATCACGTGAGGTGGACCACCATGTCAAGCCCCGCTCCGCGTGGCAGGCCGCGCAAGCTCCCGGTCGGGGAGCAGCGCGCCCGCGTACTGCACGCGACGGCGAAGGTCGTCGCGCAGCACGGGATGCAGGGCGCGACGATCGAGCAGATCGCCCGCGAAGCCGGCGTCTCGCGCCAGGCCGTCTACGAGCAGTTCGGGGACCGCGCGACGCTGTTCGCCGAGGTCGTGGCCGTCACGGAGGAGCACGCGTTCGCCGCCATCGCGGGCCCGTCGGTGACCGATCCGCAGTCCGGGCTGCGGGCATGGGCCCGCGCCAACTACGCCAACATGGTCACCTTCGTCGCCGACCACCCCGAGGCCTACGGCGTGCTCCGCGCGGCCGAGCGGGCGGGCGACCCCGCTCTCACCCGGTTGAGGGAGAGGCTGGCCGCCGTCTACGCCGAAGCCAGCCGGCGGCGGTGGGCCGCGCACGGCATCGACTCCGGCCGGGCGGACCGCGCGCTCGTCACCCTGTTCTTCGCCATGACCGAGTCACTGGTCCAGGCCACCTGGGACGGCGAGCCACCGGACCAGGACGCCCTGATCGACCTGCTCACCGAGTTCACCGTCGGCGGGGTCGCCCGCCTGCAGGCCAAGGCGAGCGACGTCATCGAGCGGCTGCGCTAGGCGACGGCCATCTCCGGGAGTGCCACCGAGCCGACCACCCGGTTGCGCCCGCCGTGCTTGGCCGCGTACACGGCCGCGTCGGCGGAGGCCATCACCTCCTCGATGGACGATCCGTCGAGCGGGTACGCGGCGACGCCGATGGATGCCGTCTGCCGCTGGATGTCGACGGCTTCGCCCTCGTTGGTCCGGGTACTGATGACCAGCTCGCTGACCCGCTGCCGGATCCGCTCCGCGGTGACGATCGCGTCCTCTTTGGACGTCGCGGGCAGCAGCGCGACGAACTCCTCGCCGCCGAAGCGGCCGACCAGGTCGTGCGCCCTGGTTTCCTGCTTGACCACCGCCGCGACCGCCTTGAGCACGTCGTCCCCCGCGAGGTGCCCGTAGGTGTCGTTGATCCGCTTGAAGTGGTCGAGGTCGATCATCATGGCGCCGAAGCTGCCGTTCTCCCGCTCCGCGCGCGAGATCTCGCGCTGCGCGCCGTCCTGCCAGGTGGTGGCGTTGAGCAGCTGCGTCTTCTGGTCGGTGGTGGCCAGCTCCTCGAGCCGCTTGATCAGCACCGACCGCTGCAGCACGTACAGCGGCAGGATGACCAGCACCGACAGCAGCGGCTCGTGGCCGAGCACCAGCACGAGCAGCCCGCCGACGCACAGGGTGGACAGTTCGAGGAGGTTGTCGTCCATGCCGCCGAGGCAGCTCTCGGCCGTCGCCTCCTCGGGGTTGGCGAGGTAGAGGCCGAGGCCGGTGAGGGCGGCGTTGACCACGAAGTACACGAGCACGGCGATCGAGACGGCCAGGACGCTGAGCCCGTCCGAGTACAGCGTGACCAGCCCCGCCGAGCAGGCCGACAGCGTGGCGCTGGTGGCGTTCGCGGCGACCCGGTGCGGCTGGCCCGGCCGGGTGCCCGACCAGCTCCGCAGGGCCAGGCCGACGTAGAGCGTCACGCCGAGCAGGGTGACCAGCTGGGTCGGCAGCAGGAGCGCGGCGGGCAGCAGCCACACCGACGTCATGTTCATGTGCGGGCCGGCGCTCAGGATGCGCCGCTGGCGCTCGATCCGGCGGCTGACCTCGGTCTGCGCCAGTGCGAGCCCGGCCAGCAGCCCGAGGATGCCCAGGTGCTTGAGCGTGATCGGCGTGGTGACCGTGGCGACGGCCGTCCAGCCTGCCAGCACGGCGATCGCCGCGAGGGTGACGGCGATCCAGCGCGGCGGCCGCCGCCACAGCGCCCAGCCGGCAACACCAGAAATCACGCCTTGTCCAGACCGTTCCCCCGATGTGACCATTTTTCCCCCAAACCCTTGTGCTCTTCGGTGGTGATGAACCACTCACGGACAGTTTCAACGCGTTTGCCGTCTGTCCACAAGGGCTTAAGGTGTGTACATTTTCCGGGACGCCGGATCGAAGGGTGGCCAGCGATGCGTTCCAGAGATCAGTGACCGGAGCCGCGCCGCAAGGTCGCGATGACGAAACCAGCGTGTTGAGCGCGTTCAGGCGTGTTCGGCGCGCTGGCTTTCCCAGTCATGCCCGGAATCGGCAGCCGCGGTCCTCGACCGCCGCCACGCCAGGGCGAGCGGCACCGTAAGTATCAATCCGGCAACGCCGAAGATGCCGACGGTCGTCTGTGGCCCCACGAAGTCGGTCAGCGCGCCGCCCAGGAGCGGGCTCACCCCCAGCATCGTCGTCAGCCCGGTGTTCGACAGCCCCATCGTCTGTGCCCGGTTCTCGTCCGGGACGGCCAGCGTCAGCGACGCCGTGGCCTGCAGCAGCGCCACCGAGCCGAACGCGCCCGACAGGACGAACAGGACGAACGACACCCACGGGTCCGGCTGCGCGAAGCCCACCAGCATCGGCACCCCGCACAGCGCCGACAGCGGCGCGATCAGCTTCGGCCGGACGTCCGCGGGCACCCACCGCGTGAAAACGAACGTGCCGATCACGCTGCCCACCGGGTCCGCCGCGAGCAGGAGCCCGACGAGCCCGGCGCCACCGCCCGCCGCCGCGACGTACGGCGCAGCGATGCCCTCGTAGACCGGCAGCAGGCCCATCAGCCAGGTGAACAGCACGAGTGCCCGCAGCGCGGGGCTGGCGAACGCCACCCGGCCGCCGGTGCCGATCGTGGCGAAGAACGACTTCCGCTTCTCCGCGTTCGCGGCGGCAGGCCGTGACCGCACCCCAAAGCGGACGAACGTCGCCGACAGCAGGAAGGTGGCCGCGTCGAGCGCCAGCGCCACGTGCGGGTCGAGGGCCAGCAGCAGCGCGCCGCCGCCGGCGAACCCGAGCAGCTGCGCCGTCTGGACGGTCATCGTCCGCACGCCCATGCCGACGACGAACCGGTCGCCCTCCAGGATCTGCGGGAGCAGGGCCAGCTGGGCGGCCTTGAACGGCGGGTTCAGCAGCGAAACGGCCCCGACCAGCACGCAGACCAGCCAGAACGGCAGCGCGGGCACGGCGACGAGCAGGATCAGGCCCGCCCGCAGCAGGTCGACGGTGACCATCACGGTGCGCCGCGGGAAGCGGTCGGCGAGCCCGGTCAGGAAGATGCCGCCGAGCAGCGACGGCGCGAAGGTCAGCGCGTAGGTGAGGCCGGTCAGCGTGGCCGAGCCGGTGGAGCTGTACACCAGGATCGAGAGCGCGACTCTCGCCAGCTGGTCACCGGCGATCGACAGCAGTTCGCCGAACCACAGTGCCCGGAATTCGGCGACCCCGAACACCTCGCGGAACGTGACGCGATCCGGCGGTGCTGCCATGCGTATCTCCCGACCTGTTGTGCAGACCGCGTCTGTCGCGCATGACCTCCGGCGACGAGACGACCAGTCGGTCATGAGGCAGTCACGGTACGTGAGTTACCTCAGCCAGTGTCCCGTGACTGTTGGTAAATTCCTAGGTTCTTTCGCTGGTATCCAAGGTGTCACGGAGTTTTCCCGAACGGGTCAGACGATAGCCCGCCGTGTCTGACCGGTTGCCCAGGAGTCACCAATGGATCATTCCTCACCCGATGGGCGAGGACCAGAGGCAAAAGTAGCCACCTCGTCGGGTGAGGTGGCTACCGCTCAGGACCGCCGCCGGTGGTGCTCGATGACCTCGATCGAGGCGCGGACCTGCTCGAAGGTGGGCGGCGCCGCCCGGTTGAAGACGACGGTCAGGGACCGGCGCGGGATCACCACGAACTCGACGTCGACCCCGGCCGCCTCCGCGGCGGCCTCGACGACGTCCCGCCAGTGCTGCGGGTCGATCCCGTCGGGATCGGCCCATTCGTGGGCGAAGATCGCCCAGTTCCCCCGGAGGAGGGTGCCGACCACGTCCTGCGCGGTGTGGACGCGATGCGGCGGGCCGATCTCATCGGCCACGTCTTCGCGGCCGCGGCGGTGCTGGGCCATCCGGGGATGGCAGGCAGGCCCGGGCGCCTGGGTGGACGAGGGACAAACTGCGCTCCTTCCGCCGGTGTACCCGGGGAGTTCGGAGCCGCGCCCGGAGCGGATTGGTGCCGCGCCCCAGCGAGCGGGGGGGGGGGGCTTCAGAGGCATTCGCCGAGCCGCCCGGATTCCGCAGTGTGAGAACCCGGCTTCGCGGCGCAGCTCCGGCGTAGCTTCGGCGGCGTGGCCGATCTTCCGCCGTTCACCCTCGCGATCGTGGGCGCCGGGCCCCGCGGGGTCGGCGTTCTCGAACGGCTCGGGGCCAACGCCCCGGAGCTGCTCCGCGGGCGGCGGCTCGAGGTGCACCTGATCGACCCCTTCCCGCCCGGGCCCGGCCGCGTCTGGCGGTACGACCAGTCGCCGCTGCTGCGGATGAACTCCATGCCCGAAGACGTCACCATGTTCACCGACGACTCCGTGCAGCTGGCCGGCCCGGTGCGGCCGGGGCCGTCGCTGCTGGAGTGGGCGCGGCAGGTCCGGGACGGCGCGCTCGACGCCGAAGTGCCGTCGGACGTCTACGCCGAGCTGGCCGCGCTGGACAGCTTCGACTTCCCGACCCGGCGGCTGCAGAGCGCCTACCTGAGCTGGGTGTACCGGACCGTCCTGGAAAGCCTGCCCGAGAGCATCGACGTCGTCGAGCACGCCGCGCGCGCGACCGGCGTCGACGGGCGTGCCGTCGCCCTGTCGGACGGGTCCGTGCTCGACGCGGACGCCGTCGTCTTCACCGTCGGGCACCTCGACGCCGAGCCGGACGAGCGGGAGCGCGAACTCGCGTCGTTCGCCGCGCGGCACGGCCTGGCCTACTACCCGGCCGGGTACACCGCCGACGTCGACTACTCCGGCATCGCGCCCGGGGAAACCGTGCTGGTGCGCGGGTTCGGGCTGGCGTTCGTCGACCTGATGCTGCTGCTGACCGAGGGCCGCGGCGGCCGGTTCGAAGAACTGGACTCCGGCGGCCTGCGCTACCACCCGAGCGGCGCCGAGCCGGTGCTGCACGTCGGCTCCCGGCGCGGCGTGCCGTACCACGCGAAGATCGGTTACCGGCTGCGCGGGAAACCCTTGCGGCTGCCCAGGTTCTTCGACGCCTACGCCATGGACGGGCTGGCCGGGGACGCGCTCGACTTCCGCCGGGACGTCTGGCCGCTCATCGCCAAGGAGCTGGCCTGGGGCTACTACAGCGAGCTGTTCACCGGGCACCCTGACCGCGTGCGGCTGGACTTCGCGGTGTTCGCCGACGCCTTCGCCGACCTGGACTGGGATTCGCCGGGCATGCGCGACCTGGTCGCGCGGGCGGTGCCTGCCGAGGCCGACCGGCTCGACCTGGACCGGCTGGACCGCCCGATGGCGGACCGCGTGTTCGGCACTGCCGAGGAGTTCGGCAAGGAGCTGCGGGAGTACGTCGAGGCCGACCTCGCGCGCCGGGCGGACCCGGAGTTCAGTGCCGACCTCGGTGCCTTCATGGCCCTGCTGTCGGTGTACTCCCAGCTGCCCGTCCTTGTCCAAAAAGGACGGCTGGCGGCGTCGTCTCAGGTGTCCGATATGGACGGATGGTTCCACGGGTTCTTCTCGTACTACGCCAGCGGTCCGCCCCCACGCCGTCTGGAGGAGCTGCTGGCGTTGCACGAAGCGGGCGTGGTTTCCTTTGCTGGAGCGGAAATGCGGGTGACAGCGGAACGAGGCGTCTTCGTGGCGTCTTCGGCCAGCCACCCGGACACGGTGGAGGCCCGCACGCTCGTCGAAGCGCGGCTGCCGGGCCCGAGCGTGACCCGCGCGGCCGACGAGCTGCTCCGGCAGCTGCGTGACGCGGGCGAGCTGGCCGAGGAGACGGTCGCGGACCCGCTGACGGGCACGCGCCTGCCGTCCGGCCGGATCCACACGCGCGTCACGGATTCCCGCCTGCTCGACGGCGCGGGCCGCCCGCACCCGCACCGGTTCGCGGTGGGCCCCCACACGAGCGCCCGCTCGGCGGCGGCGTTCACCCGGCCGCGGACGAACGCGTTGTCGTTCCGGCAGAACGACGCGGTGGCGCGGGAAATCCTGGCGCTGGTCAGCTCGCCCAGCTGACCAGTTCGCCGAGCACCTTCTCCGGTGCGGGCATGCCCGCGATCTCCGTGGCGACGCGCTGGGCGACGTCGCGCGCGGCCGGGCCGGTCAGCAGTTCCCGGGCCGCGGCCTCGATCGCGTCGATCCGGATCGCGTCGCCCACCAGCGCCTTCGCCGCGCCCAGCGCCGAGAGCGCGCCGGCGTTGGCGAACTGGTCGGCGCCCTGCGGCAGCACCAGCTGCGGCAACCCCGCGGCGAGCGAGGCGAGCACCGTGCCGGAACCGCCGTGGTGCACCACCAGCCCCGCGTGCTTGAGCACTTCGGCCTGCGGCACGAAACCCGCGACCTGCACACGGTCCGGCAGTTCGCCCAGCGCCGCGGGATCGCCGGGACCCATGGCCACCAGGACGTCCACCGGCAGCCGCGAGAGGGCGGCGATCGCGCCGCGCAGCACGTCGGTGGCGCCGAAGACCACCGTGCCCAAGGTCAGGTACACGAAGCCGTCCGCGGGCAGCGGCGGCAACGGGACGTCCGGGTCGACCGGGGTGGGGCGCATCCGGAACACCGTCGGCACGCCCGCGCTGCCCGGGTCGCGGAGGCTGTCGGGCCAGACGTCGACGCAGGCGTCGCCGAGTATGGCGTCCGCGGGCAGCGTGCCCCAAACCGGCTTCAGCCGTTCGGTGGCGACCGCGAGCACCTCCGGCGGCATCGACCGGCCGATCACGAGCGAGACGGCCGGGATGCCCGCCTCCCGCGCCACCGCCCCGGCGCCGATGTCACTCTGTTCGTAGATCACCAGGTCGGGACGCAGTTCGGGGAGCAGCGGCCGCAGATCGGCCGCCGTCGCGAGCGGCAGCAGCTCGGCGAACATCGTGATGCCGATGTCGAAGACGCCGGCGTCCTCACCGTGCCGCCGCCGGGCTTCGGCCTCCGCGTCCCCGATGCCGATGCCGACCCGGTGGGCGGCGAAACCGAGGTCGCGCACCTTGCCGACGAACGCTTCACCGGTACCGAAGACGACCTCGTGCCCGGCCGCGCGTGCCGCGTTCGCCAGCGGCAGCAAGGGGAACAGATGGCCGTACGCCGGGCGGCACGAGAAGAGGATCCGCACCGCCCGAGCGTACCGGCGTCAGCAGCGGTTGAGCATGTCCGTCAAGGCGGACTTCTCGGCCGAATTGACCGTCAGCTTGAACTTGTACTTCACCGCGACCCACATCTTCGCGTAGGTGCACCAGTACGAAACCAGCGGCGGCTTCCACGCGTCCGGCGACTTGTCGCCCTTCTCCTGGTTCACGTTGTCCGTCACGGCGATCAGCTGCGGGTCGGTGAGGTCGTTCGCGAACGCCTGGCGCTGCGCGGTCGTCCACGCCGACGCGCCGGTGCGCCACGCGTCGGCCAGCGGGACCACGTGGTCGATGTCCACATCGGACGCCGCCGTCCAGGTTGCGCCGTCGTACGGGCTGAACCACCTGCCGGAGGTGGCCGCGCAGCTCGAATCCGTCACGACGTTCGTGCCGTCGCGCTTCAGCACCACTTCGCGCGTGTTGCAGCTGTTGCCCTGGTCGATCCAGTGCGGGAACTTGTCGCGGCTGTAGCCGGTCTGCGAGCCGTCGGCCTTGACGGTCAGTGCCGCCAGCTCCGACTTCGCGGTGGTCGCCGACGGGATGCCCGGCGGGGTGGCCTCGGCGACGCCGGCGAGCGTTCCGGAGAGCACGGCGGTGACCGCGAGCACGGCCAAGGAATGACGAACGGCACGCCTGGTCGGCATATTGCTGCCTCCGTGTCAGGGGCGGGGACAGCTCACCCTGATACACGATGGTGGCGCATGCAACACGTATAGGTGACGTGTTGCTGTCCGTTGGTGAACACTGCGTGAGCGCTCAGAGGGCGCCCCGCACCAGCCGCAGGTCCTCGGTGTGCCGGTACCACGTCCACTTGTTCACCGCGCGGTCGTAGACGACGTCGTCGCGGACCGGGCGGGTCGGGATGCAGCCGATCTGGAACGCCCGCGAGTACAGCGTCGTCGGCCGCTTGAAGATCGTCCCCTTCACCACGCGGACCGCCAGGCCGGGGCCGCCCGGGTCCGGGGTCACCTCGATCGAGGAGGCCGGCCCGCGCAGCGCCACCTGCTCGTCGGCGTAGGCCACGCCGCGGACGAGCCGCAGCTGCCCGCGCCCGACCAGCACGCCGCCGACGTCGTCGCGGATCAGCGGTACCGGGTCGACCTCGCCGCGCAGCGCCAGCGCGAGCGCCCGCAGCGGCGTCTTCGGCAGGCCCCAGAGCGCGCCGACCACCGAGTCCGGCGACGACGGCACGAAGCCGACCGACACGCCCGACAGTGCGTCCCTGCGGAGCAGCCGCAGCACGACCGCGGCCAGGTCGGCGTCCGTGCCCGACACGATCAGGTGATCGTGTTCGCCCAGCAAGGGGTCGATTTCCGCCTTGCCCGGACGGCTCGGCACGCGGACCGAACCGACGTCGTCGACCTCCTCGAAGCCGGCCGCCTCGTCGCCACAAGCCACCACTATTCCGCGCACCCGCGGGTCCTCCGTTACAGTCATGCACCGGCATTTCCCACCGCCACCGGTGTCCGTCCGGGACACTGAACCTCAGTCGTCGAACACCTGGAGTGTCACATGCCGGCCATCGTGCTCATCGGTGCCCAATGGGGAGACGAAGGCAAGGGCAAGGCCACCGACCTGATGGGTGACCGCGTCCAGTGGGTCGTCCGCTACCAGGGTGGCAACAACGCCGGTCACACGGTCGTCCTGCCGAACGGCGAGAACTTCGCCCTGCACCTCATCCCCTCCGGCATCCTGACGCCCGGCGTGACCAACGTCATCGGCAACGGCGTGGTGGTGGACCCGGGTGTGCTGCTGGACGAGCTGTCCGGCCTCGAAGCGCGGGACGTCGACACGTCCAAGCTGCTGATCTCGGCCGACGCGCACCTGATCATGCCGTACCACGTGGCCATCGACAAAGTCACCGAGCGCTACCTCGGCAGCCGCAAGATCGGCACCACCGGCCGCGGCATCGGGCCGTGCTACCAGGACAAGATCGCCCGCGTCGGCGTCCGCGTGCAGGACCTGCTCGACGAGAAGATCTTCCGCCAGAAGGTCGAGGCGGCACTGGAGTTCAAGAACCAGGTGCTGGTGAAGGTCTACAACCGCAAGGCCCTCGACGCGAACCAGGTCGCCGACGAGGTGCTGGCCGCGGGCGAGAAGTTCGCGCACCGCATCGCCGACACGCGCCTGCAGCTCAACCAGGCGCTGGAGCGCGGCGAGACGGTGCTGCTGGAGGGCTCACAGGGCACGCTGCTCGACGTCGACCACGGCACCTACCCGTTCGTGACGTCGTCGAACCCGACGTCCGGCGGCGCGAGCGCCGGTTCCGGCATCGGGCCGGGCCGGATCACGACGGTGCTCGGCATCCTCAAGGCGTACACCACACGCGTCGGCTCCGGCCCGTTCCCGACCGAGCTGCACGACGAATCCGGCGAGTACCTGCGCAAGCAGGGCGGCGAATTCGGCGTCACGACCGGCCGCTCGCGGCGCACCGGCTGGTTCGACGCGGTGATCGCGCGGTACGCGGTCCGCGTCAACGGCATCACCGACTACTTCCTCACGAAGCTGGACGTGCTGTCCGGCCTGGAGAAGGTGCCGGTGTGCGTCGGCTACGAGGTCGACGGCTTCCGCACCCAGGACATGCCGATGACGCAGACCGACGTGCACCACGCGATCCCCATCTACGAAGAGCACCCGGGCTGGTTCGAGGACATCTCGGCCTGCCGCACGTTCGAGGAGCTCCCGGCGAACGCGCGCGCGTACGTCGAGCGCCTGGAAGAGCTGTCGGGCGCCCGGATTTCCGCAATCGGCGTCGGCCCGGGCCGCGAGCAGACGATCGTGCGGCACCAGTTCGTCTAGGTCAGCTTGGTGCTGACCGGCGTCTCGTTGCGGAACAGGTCGAGCACCGGGCAGTGCTCGTCGACCTCGCGCTTGAGGTCCTCGTAGCGCTCCCGGCTCGCCGGTCCCTCCAGTTCGACCGACACCCGGACGTCGCCGAAGCCGGGGCGGGTGTTGAACGAGAAGCCGAAGAAGCCGTGCAGGTCGAGGTCGCCGTCGACGGTGACCTTGATCGAGTCGATCGGGATTCCGCGCTTGGCCGCCCAGAACTGGTAGGTGATGACCTGGCAGGAGCCGAGTGCGGCGAGCGCGTACTCGACCGGGTTGGCCGCGTGGTCGGTGCCGCCGAGCGCGGCGGGCTCGTCGACGGTGAAGCTGTGGTCGCGCACCTTGACCTCGACTTCGGTCCGGGTGCCGGGCTTGAGGACGTGGTCGACGCTGAAGGAGACGGCGGCGTTGTGCGGGTCGGCGTCGACGGCCCGGCGGGTTCCTTCGATGACTTCGGTCAGCGACATGAGGCTCTCCTGAAGATCGGGATTTCGCTACAGGGTGGGCGAATCCCGCTGGCCTCGCTCGGGTTCCCAAGTCCTGGGAAGCCGGAAACCCCGCTGGTGTCCGTCGCTAGCTTGGAATCATGACCATCGGAGTCGCGCTGCCTGCCGGGGACACCGGGTCCGCGGCGAACCTCGTCGACGAGCTGCTCGGCCAGACCCGCCAGGCCGCCGCGGCCGGGCTGAAGTCCGTCTGGTTTTCCCAGCTGCCGCTGAGCCAGGACGCCGTCACCGTCGCCGCGCTCGCCGGGCGGGAGGTGCCCGGGATCGAGGTCGGCACCTCGGTGGTGCCAACCTATCCGCGGCATCCGCTGCTGGTCGCGAGCGCGGCCCAGACCGCCGCGGCCGCCACCGGGGGCCGGTTCACGCTCGGCATCGGGCTCGGCGCGAAGAGCTTTCTCGGGCCGGTCTACGGCACCGAGTACCCGCCGCCGGTCCGGCACCTGCGCGAATACCTGACCGTGCTGCGGCAGGTCTTCGCCGGGGAGGCCGTCGACTTCGCGGGCGAAACCGTCGAGGCGCACGTCCCCGGACCGTCCACTGTGGCCGGTGGGAACGACGTGCCGGTCCTGGTGGCCGCGATGGGGCCGCAGGCTCTCGCGGTGACCGCGGAACTCGCCGACGGCACCCTGCCCTACCTCGCCGGGCCGAAGGCGCTTTCCGAACGGATCGTCCCGGTCCTGGCCAAGGCCGGGACGCCCAAGCGGATCGTCGCCGCGGTGCCCGCGGTCGTCACCGACGACCCCGACGCCGTGCGGGCGCTGGCCGCCGAGCAGATGGCCTTCTACGGGCAGATTCCGTCGTACCGGAGGATTCTCGACGCCGAAGGCGTGGACCACCCGGTCGAGCTGGCGCTGATCGGCGACGAAAAGACCGTGGCCCAAGGCATCCAGCGGTACTTCGACGCCGGCGCCACCGACGTCGTGCTGAGCCAGACCGGCATCCGTTCCGCCGAGGAACGGCTGCGGACTTGGGAAGCCCTCAGCCCAGCCGGTTCGTGAGCGTCGCCGACACCGACAGCTCCTCCAGGTCCAGTTCCCGCAGCACCTTCCGCAGGACTTCGTCGTCGAGCCGGCCCGCGCGGTTCTCCTCCAGCATCGCCTTGCGTTGCGTGATCAGCAGTTCCCGCCGGGCCTTCGCGAACTGCGCCTGCGGGCTGCCCGAACGTTCCTCGCCGGTCAGCGTGATCGCTGCCTTGGCGAAGCGGTAACGCGTGTCCACGAGACGTTGCAGGCGCTCCTTCAACCGGTCGATCTTCTCCGGCGGCAGGTCCAGGGAGGCCAGCCGTTCGCGGCCGATCTCCTGCAGGCGTTCGTACGCCGCCTGCCGGGCGACCTCGCGCGCGGCCAGCTCTTCGGCTTCGTCGCGGGCGGCCTCCGCCGGGTCCTGCACCTTCAACGCCCGGATCAGCGGCGGCAGCGTCAGGCCCTGCAGCAGCACGGTCCCGACGGCCACGGCGAACGCGAACAGCTGGATCTCCTCCCGGCCCGGGGTGCCTGCCGGGACACCGGCGGCCGCGGCGAGCGTGACGACGCCGCGCATGCCCGTCCACGAGACCACCGCCAGCGTCCGCCAGGGCGGTGCCGCGCGGCCGCGGCCGAACAACCGCATCGCCTGCGGCAGGTAAGCCGAGACGAACACCGCGGGAATCCGCACGAACATCGTCACGCCGAGCACCGCGGCCGCGACGAGGGCGAGCGTGCCGTCGTCGCGGGCCGCGTGCTGGGCGCCGTCGAGGACGACGGGCAGCTGCAGGCCCATCAGCGCGAACACCAGCGCTTCCAGCAGGACGTCGATCGACGCCCACACCGACCGGTCCTGCATGCGGGTCGCGGGTGACGCGTACAGCGATCGCTGGCCGAGGTAGAGCCCCGCGGCGACGACGGCGAGCACGCCGGAACCGCTGAACTCCGGGCCGAACGGGTGCAGGTGCTCGGCGGTGACGTACGCGCCGAACGGCACGATGATCCCGAACGCCGACTCCAGCAGCGGGTCGTCGAGCAGCCGCCGGATCGCCACCACGGCCGCGCCGATGGCGAGGCCGACGGCGATGCCGAGCACGGTCGCCACGCCGAACACCGCGAACCCGTGGCCGACCGAGCCCGCGGTGCCCGCGACCGCGGCGAGCGCGACCTTGTACAGCGTCAGCGCGGCCGCGTCGTTGACCAGGCTTTCGCCGGTCAGCACGGCCATCGCGCGCCGGGGCAGGCCGAGCTTGCGGCCGATCGCGACCGCCGTCACGGCGTCCGGTGGCGCCACGACCGCGCCGAGGACCAGCGCGGAGGAGAACGGCACGTCCGGCAGCAGCAGGTGCACGACGACGGCGACGACCACCGCGGTCACCGCCACCAGCACCACGCCGAGCGCGACGATCGGCCGCAGGTTGGTGCGGAAGTGCGTCACCGAGCTTTCCAGCGACGTCGAGTACAGCAGCGGCGGCAGCACGACGGTGAGGATCAGTTCCGGTGCCAGCTCCAGCCGCGGCACGCCGGGGATCAGCGCGACCCCGAGCGCGACGACCACCACCAGCAGCGGTGCGGACAGGTTGTAGCGCCGCGCGAGCGCGGTCAGCGCCAGCGAGCCGGCGAGCACGCCCAGCAACGTCAGGATCTCCACTTCGGTGATCTTTCCGCAGGTCGGGGCCGTCTGCTCGCTTCCGGCGAGTGGAAGCGCGATGGATTCTGTCGGGGGTGGTGTGCATACTGTTCGCATTCCGCACACCTGTGCGGAGGACGTGCATCGACGCACCACCGGAGGTTCCCCATGTCCCCTGGCACCCGCTCCTGGGTCGTGCCCCTGGCCTGGACCGCCGTCCTGCTCGACGGGTTCGACCTGGTCGTGCTCGGCACCGTCCTGCCCGTGCTGCTGCGCGGCCACGTCTGGGGCCTCACCCCGGCCACGGCGTCGGTCGTGTCGACCGTCGGGCTCGCCGGGATGATGCTGGGCGGGCTGGCGATCGGCACGATCACCGACGTCATCGGCCGCCGGAAGTCGCTGATCATCTCCGTGGCGTTGTTCTCGCTGTGCACCCTGTTGTGCGCCTTCGCGCCCTCGACGTTCGTCTTCGGCCTGCTGCGGTTCGTCGCGGGCCTCGGGCTCGGCGGCTGCCTGCCGACGGCGATCACGCTCGTCACCGAGTACGCGCGCCACGGCCGGGCCGGGAGCGCGACGACCACGGTGATGACCGGCTACCACGTCGGCGCGGTGCTGACCGCGCTGCTGGGCATCGTGCTGATCTCGCCACTGGGCTGGCGCGCGATGTTCGTCGCGGGGGCGCTGCCCGCCGTGGTGCTGATCCCGCTGATGCTGAAGTTCCTGCCGGAATCCGAGTCGTTCCAGCGGGTCCGCGAGACCGAGCGGTCGGCGGGGCACGCCGTCGCCGGGCTGTTCCGCGGCGGGCTGCTGCGCGCGACGATCGCGTTCTGGGTGACGTCGTTCATGGGGCTGCTGCTGGTGTACGGGCTGAACACGTGGCTGCCGGAGATCATGCGGCAGGCCGGGTATCCGCTGGGGGCCGCGCTGAGCCTGCTGCTGACGCTGAACGTCGGCGGCATCGCGGGCCTGCTGGTCGCGGGCCGGGTCGCCGACCGCGCCGGCATCCGCCCGTCGGCCATCGCCTGGTTCTGCGCGGCGGCGGTGTTCCTGGCGCTGCTGAGCGTGAAGCTGCCCGCCGTCGGGCTGTACGCGGCGGTGTTCCTGACGGGCTGTTTCGTGTTCAGCGCCCAGGTGCTGGTGTACGCCTACATCGGCCGCATCTACCCGGACGCGATCCGCGCGACGGGCCTCGGCTGGTCGGCGGGCATCGGCCGGATCGGCGCGATCTCGGGTCCGATCCTCGGCGGCGCGCTCCTGACGGCCGGAATCGCCTACCCGTGGGGCTTCTACGCGTTCGCGGGCGTCGGCGCCCTGGGCGCGCTGGCAGTCACAGTGGTCCGCCCGGGCCACCACTCCCCAGCCCCATCACCTGCCCCGGCAACGGAAAGCCCCGCGACTTCCTGAGTCTGCCGCAGCGGTCGTGAGTGGTAATTCGCGTTCTAACCCTCATTACCACTCACGACAAGCCGCGGCAGACCGCCTAGCCGAGTTCCTTCAGTTCCTGTTCCACGGCCGCGAGTTCGGCCTCGGAGCCCTGGACCTTGGGGCCCTTGAACCACTTCCGCGCGGAGACCACCCACCACAGGGCGGCGCCGCCCAGCACCACGAGGAAGGCGATCGGCGTGTAGTTGAAGGAATCCGCCGTCACCGGCGACACCTGCGGCAGCATGAACAGCACGAAGATCAGCGCGACCCACACCGTCGCGACGATGCCGATCGGCTTGCCCCAGCGGCCGAGCGTCCACGGGCCCGGCTCGAACGAGTCGCCGCGGCGGACGCGCAGGAACACCGGGATCACGTACGCCACGTACAGCCCGACCACCGCGATCGACGTCACCGCCGCGTAGGCCGTTGCGCTCCACAGGTACGGCAGCGCCAGCAGCAGCGCGCCGCCCGCGGCGAGCCACACCGCGTTGGTCGGGGTCTGCGTGCGCTTGTTGATGCGGTGCCAGAAGCCCGATCCGGGGATCGCGCCGTCGCGGGCGAAGGCGTAGATCATCCGCGAGTTCGCCGTCACCGACGCCATGCCGCAGAACAGCTGGGCGCCGATGCAGATCAGCAGCAGGAACTTGCCGGTCACCGCGCCGGTGGCGTCGATGAAGATCTGCGCGGGCGGGACACCCGTGGCCGAGCCGACCGCGCCGTCGTAGTCCTGGATGGCGAACGTCAGGCCGACCAGCAGCACCCAGCCCGCGACCAGCGACACGACGATCGACATCACGATGCCCCGCGGGCCTGCCTTGGCCGCGTTCTTCGTCTCCTCGGTCATGTGCGCGGACGCGTCGTAGCCGGTCAGCGTGTACTGCGCGACCAGCAGGCCGAGCGCGAAGACGTAGACCGAAGAACCCCAGCCGGTCTGGTTGACGAAGCTGCCGAAGACGAACGACGCGTCCTGGTGCTTGTCCGGCACGATCAGCAGCACGCCCACGATCACCAGCACGCCGAGCACGTGCCACCACACGCTGACGTTGTTGAGCACGGCCACGATCCGGACGCCGAAGGTGTTCAGCAGGCCGTGCACCACGAGGATGATCGCCAGCAGCAGGATGGTGTGCCCCGGCGTCGCCTCGAAGCCGAACTGCAGGTCGAGAAAGGCGTTGAGGAACAGCGCCGCGCCGAAGTCGATGCCCGCGGTGACCGCGATCTGCCCGATGAGGTTGAACCAGCCGGTGAACCACGACCACGCGGGCCCGTTCTTCGGCGCCAGCTTCGCGGCCCAGTAGTACAGCCCGCCGGCGGTCGGGTAGCTGGAGCAGACCTCGGCCATGCCGAGCCCGACCAGAATCACGAACAGCCCGACCAGCGGCCAGCCCCAGATCATCGCGGCGGGCCCGCCGGTCTTCATGCCGAAGCCGTAGAGCGTCAGGCAGCCGGACAGGATCGAGATGATCGTGAAGGAGACGGCGAAGTTGGAGAACGCCGACATCGTGCGTTTCAGTTCCTGCGCGTACCCCAGCTGGTGCAGGCGGGCCGCATCGTCGTCGGCGTGGTCGGGGGCGGTCTGCTGGTCGGAAACATCCATCGGGCACCTCTTGAAAGGTATGCGGCCAGACCATTGAATTCGCCGAAGGTAGCCCTGGTCCCCCAGGGTGTCAAGGCTTGGCCAGCATCTCGTCCAGGTACCCCAGCAGGGGACCGCCACCCCGGTGGTTGTTCGAAATCAGGGTCGCGGTCAGGCCCGACGCCGGCACGTGCGTGCTCCGGAACGTGACGCCGTGGTCGCCGCCTTCGAGCCGGACCCAGCCCGGACGCGGCAGCCAGAAGCCCAAGCCGTAGCCGTCCGCGTGCGGGCGCAGCATCCGGTCCGCCCACTCCCGCGGCACGATCCGGCCTGCCGTCAGTGCGGGCCAGAACCGCCGGAAATCGGGTGCGGTGCTGTAGATCCCGCCGTCGCCGTGGCCCATGACCGGCAGGCTGAACACGTTGGTGCGGCCGTCTTCGAGGTATCCGGTGGCCGTCCGGCCGGGCAGCGCGTCCGAGCGGAGGAAGGCGGTGTCGGCCATCCCGGCGGGCACGCAGACGCGGTCCCGGACGAGCGTGGCGAAAGGTATGCCCGAGATCCGTTCGGCGATCAGCCCGAGGACGACGAAGGCGCCGTTGTTGTAGCGGAACTCCTGACCGGGCGGGCATCGCTGCGGGAAGCCGTCCAGCGCGGCCAGGTAGTCGGCCGAGGTGGCCAGGAGCGGATTCGGCGGCGGGTCCGCTTCCTCGTCGCAGTAGTCACCGATGCCGGACGTGTGCGTGAGCAGGTGCTCGACGGTCACGCGGTCGTCGATGAGCGGCAGGTCCCCGCCGAGCACCTCGCGGGCGGTGGTCTCCAGCTTCAGCCGTCCCTCGGCGACCAGCCCGATGACGGCGAGCGCGGTCAGTCCCTTGGTGCCGCTGGCGATCGCGAACCGGGTGTCGACGGTGTTCTCGACGCCGTACGCGAGGTGCGCGTGGCCGTAGGCCTTCGCGAGCAGCGTCTCGTCACCGCGGTTCACCAGCACGACACCGGAGAAGCCGTGGTTCCGGGAAAGTGCGTCGACGGGCTCGCTCATACGGGACAGCGTCCCCGAGCGAGCCCGGCGGCGGCAATCACTTAAGGGCGGACTTACCGGCCCAGGAACGCGTGCAGCGACTCCAGCGCGGTGTCGGGCTGGTCGGCGAAGAAGCCGTCGACGCCCGCCTCGAAGAACGCGGCCTCCTCGGTGAAGACGTCCCCGTAGGCGTCCGGCTCGGCCGAGGAACGCAGGTTCGCGGGCAGGAACGGGTTCTCGTTCCGGAAGGTGTAGGGCTGCACCTTCAGACCCGCCTTGTGCGCGTCGGCGACCAGTGCGGTCGGCCGGGTCAGGTTCCCGGCCGCGTCCAGGGGGATGATCTGGCCCTTCTCCGGCCCGAGGTACTTCGCGTACTTCGCGATGTCACGCAGGCCCTGCGGCGTCACGAGGTCCTTGTACGTCCGCTTGTCGCCCTTCGCGACGAAGTCCGCCGGCGCGCCGGTCGCCGAGGTCAGCTGCAGCAGCGGCGTCCGCACCTGCCGGTGCAGCTCGATCAGGTTCGACACCTCGAACGACTGGATGATCGCGGGCGCGTCCGGCCGGTCCAGGCCGTTGCGCTTGAGGATCGCCACCAGCTTCGGCTCGGTCGGGTTGCCGATCGACCGGAAGAACGTCGAGTGCTTGACCTCGGGGTAGGTGCCCAGCGTGCGGTGCAGCTCGCGGCCGAGCCGCCGGGTCAGGTCGAGCACCTCCTGGTAGGAGGCGATCTGGTAGCGGCCGTTGTACAGCGTGTTGTGCGGCCGGTTCTGCGGGATCCGCTCGACCGCGCGCAGCGTCTTCAGCTCGGCCAGGGTGAAGTCCTGGGTGAACCAGCCGGTGGTGGTGACGCCGTCGAGCACGACGGTCTTCTTCCGGTTCGCGAACTCCGGGTGCTTCGCGACGTCGGTGGTGCCGCCGATTTCGGGCTCGTGTCGGGCGACGAGCTGGCCGTCCTTGGTGGGCACGAGGTCGACGTCGACCCAGTCGACGCCCATCCGGAAGGCGAGCTCGTAGGAGGCGAGCGTGTGCTCCGGCCGGTACCCGGGCGCGCCGCGGTGTCCGATGATCACGGGTTCATCGTGACCCCGCCCGTGCGCGGCCGCATCGGCGGACCCGCTTTCGGCGGCACTCGCCGACCCGACGGCGAACCCGGTGACGCTCAGCAACGCCAGTGCGGCCAATGTCAGCACGCCGACACGTTTGCGCTTCATCTGGTGACCTCTTTTCACGCAGGGTGTGCCCTGGATGTACCCGCGCCACCCTCGATGCCGCAAGCGTCCGAAGTGCGTACCTGGGCGGTCGCGCCGGTAAACGGCACGTGCACTCCCGGCCCGCGGGTTGGGTGGTCTGCCGCAACCTGTCGTGAGTGGCGATTAGGGTTCTAACCCGAATTACCACTCACGACCGCGGACCGGAGGCGGGCACGGTCACCCGGCCGATCGGTGGAGCCGGGGCCTCGGGGCCGCCGCCCGGGGACGGCGAAATGTCCGCCGCCGTCGCGGGCGGATACGCTGTGCGGCGTGCGCGTACTGGTAATCGGCTCCGGCGCTCGTGAGCATGCCCTCGTCCTCGCGGCGTCCGGCGACCCCGCCGTCACCGCGCTGGCCTGCGCGCCCGGCAATGCCGGGACCGCCGCGGTCGCCGAGCAGCTGGGTGTCGAAGCCTCCGATCCCGAGGCGGTCGCCGCGCTCGCGAAGAGCTGGCAGGCCGACCTCGTCGTCATCGGCCCGGAGGTGCCGCTCGTCGCCGGTGTGGCCGACGCTGTGCGGAAGCTCGGCATCGCCTGCTTCGGCCCGTCGGCCGCCGCGGCGCGGATCGAGGGCTCGAAGGCCTTCGCGAAGGACGTCATGGCCGCGGCGAACGTCCCGACCGCGCGCTGCGAGGTTGTCGACAACCCCGCGCGGCTCGATGCCGCGCTCGCCCGCTTCGGCCCCACCTGGGTCGTCAAGGACGACGGGCTCGCCGCCGGCAAGGGCGTCGTCGTCACGCCGGACATCGAGGTCGCGCGCAAGCACGCGATCATGCTGCTCGACGGCGGCCACCCCGTCCTCCTGGAGTCCTATCTGGACGGTCCGGAGGCCTCGCTCTTCTGCTTCGTCGACGGCCACACCGTCGTGCCGCTGCTGCCCGCGCAGGACTTCAAGCGCGTCGGGGACGGCGACGCCGGCCCGAACACCGGCGGCATGGGTGCCTACGCGCCGCTGCCGTGGGCGCCCGAGAACCTCGTCGACGAGCTGGTCGAGAAGGTCGTCCAGCCGGTCGCCGACGAGCTGGTCAACCGCGGTGCCCCCTTCTCCGGCCTGCTCTACGCCGGGCTCGCGCTGACCTCCGACGGCCCGCAGGTCATCGAGTTCAACTGCCGCTTCGGCGACCCGGAGACCCAGGTCGTGCTGGCGCTGCTGCGCACCCCGATCGCCGGGCTGCTGCACGCCACCGCCACCGGCAAGCTCGCCGAGCACCCGCCGCTGGAGTGGGCGAGCGGCGCCGCGGTCACCGTCGTGATCGCCGCCGACGGCTACCCGGGCAAGCCGCGCACCGGCGACGTCATCACCGGGGCCGAGCTGGAAGGCGTCCTGCACGCCGGTACGCGCCGCCGTGACGACGGCGCGGTCGTCTCCGCCGGCGGCCGCGTGCTGTCGGTCGTCGGCACCGGCAAGTCGCTCAAGTCGGCACGCAAGCACGCGTACGAGATCGTCGAGAAGGTCCACCTCGCGGGCTCGCACCACCGCACGGACATCGCGCTGAAGGCGGCGAACGGCGAGATCAGCGCGCCGGGAGCGAAACAGCGCGCCTGATTGCACGGATCGGGGGAACCGGCCGGGGACGAGTTTCGTCCAAACTAAGGCTGCCGTCACACCCTCGTTGGTAGCCTCGACGGGAGCCGGCCGGTCACTGTCCGTATGACGTCAGGGGAGAGCATGTCAGGACCCTCGCACGACCTCAGCCCGGCGGTGCCCGTGGCGCCGGCGGCCGCGGACGTCCTGGTCCGCCCGGACAAGCTCCTCGACGTCGCCCGGATCGTCGAGGAGCAGGCCAACGCCCTCGAAGACCAGCTGGTCACCAAGCTGGACCAGCTGCGGATCGACGCGCCGTCCGCGGACGTCATCAGCACCCAGTCGGTCCAGGCGTGGAACACCCTGATCGCCGACGGCGACCGCTCCTACGCCGGCCAGGTCCGCGAGTACGTCGCGGGCCTGAAGCGCCTCGTCTCGCAGCTCCGGGAAGCCGCGAAGGACTACCGGATCAGCGACGAGGAGAAGGCGGCGGTGTTCGGTGACCGCGGCAAGCACGGTGCGTAACCACGCGCTGCGGATCACCGGCGGCGTGCTCGCGACGGCGGCGCTCGCCGGCTGCTCGGCGGGCACGTCCGGCACGCCGTACCCGGTCGAGACGGCCGCCACCGCGGCGTCGCAGAGCGCGAAGGCCGCGCAGCTGCCCCGGCGCCCGGCCGACCTGCCGCTGCAGGGCGCCGACCTGTGCGGCCTCTTCCCGCAGGTGCAGCTCGACACGCTCAAGATCACCAGCACGCCCCGGCAGGCCGACAGCCCGGACGGGCCGGTCTGCGTGCTCGACGCCGACGGCGAAGAGCCGTTCCACGGCTACCAGGTGGGCTCGGTCGCCGCGGACCTCGACCAGTGGCTCACCGGTGCCCGGCACAAGAACAGCATGACCACCGAGCCGAAGACCGTCGGCGGCTACCCGGCGCTGACGAGCTACCGCGCGGCGGGCGACCCGGCCGACTGCACGACCCTCGTCGGCGTCGCGCAGGGCCGGACGCTGTCCGTCCGGACGTTTCCCATCACCCGCGGCAAGCTCACGCAGCCGCAGCTGTGCGACATGGCGGCGCGGGCCGCCGACATCGCGCTGCAGACGTTGAAAGCACGCAACTAGGGAGGGCGCGTGGAATTCTCCGAGTTCGCCGCCGGGATCCAGAACCACCGGTTCGACGGCTGGACCAACACCGCGATCGCCGACCAGATCACGCGGATGGTCAACGGCGAGGGCACCGGCAGCATCGGCACCGCCGTCGACGCGCTGAAAGCCGTCGCGACCGCGCTCTCCCACACCGACCAGACCCTGCGCGAGCAGCTGCAGAAGCTCGGCGTCGAGTGGCAGAGCCAGGCAGGCGGCGCCGCGGGCCAGGTGTTCACCGAGCAGGCCGGGTTCTCGCAGGACGCCATGACGAAGATCGTGCACGCCGCGACGATGGTGTTCGAGCAGGGCGAGGCCTTCAACCGGACCAAGTACAAGCTGCCGGACGCCGAAACGGTCCGGAAGGGCGCGGGCGGCTACACCCTCACCGACGGGCTGATGCTCAGCCTGATCGGCTTCGAGACCGACCACGCGCGCCAGGTCGAGGCCGCGAACGACGCCAAGGCACAGGCCCAGCAGGCGCTGAACGAATACGCGCAGCAGAGCGGCGCCAACCTGCTGTCGACGCAGTCGCTGTCGGACCCCGAATCGCTGAAGCTGACGACCCCGGGCGTCAAGCCGGGCGTGCTCGACGTCGCCGGCTCCGCGGTCGCGGTGACCCCGGACGGCGGCGTGAAACCGGCCTCGGACAGGGTCCGCTCGGTGCGCGTCGAGCCGCCCGCGGTGCAGCCGGTGTCGCACCAGGTGTGCGCGGACCCGCCGACCTCGGCCTACGGCGTCGCCGCCGCGCCGCAGCAGCACTCCCGGCCGCCGCGGCAGACCGGCTCGTCGGGGGTGGCGCCGGTCCAGCACACGACGCCGAGTTCGTCGACGACGCCGTCGAGCGTGAAGCCGCCGACGGCCAACCCCGGCCCCGGCTGGGTCAACACCAACACCCCCGGGCGGGGCGCGTCCCACGAGCCCGGCCGCTTCCCGCCCGGCCCGGTGACCGGGGGCACCGGCGAGCCGTTCGTGCCGCCGGGCGCACCCGGCGCGCTGCCGCCCGGCTCGACGCCGCCCGGGTCCTCCCCGGCGACGGCGCCGATCAAGTCGCTCGGCGGTGGCGGGAGCGCGTCCGGCGGGGCCACCGGCATCGACAGCTCGCCCGGCCGCGGTCCGGACGGCCTGCTCGCCAAGGGCCGTACGGTCGGCGCGGCCCCGCAGCCGCCGTTGCCGCCCGGCCAGTTCACGGCCGAACGCGGGTTCGCGGTGAAGCCGGGCGTGTCCCCGGGCGAGCTGGGCGCGGGCGCGGCGGCCGTCGGCGCGGGCGCGGCAGGCGGCGCGCTGAGCGGCGACCGCGAGCGCCAGCGGCGGGAGAGGAGCCAGCCGAAGGGCCCGGTGCGGCCGCTGCCGGTCGGCGAGCTGCCCGAGGAGGAGGCCGTCGCGCTGCGCAAGTCGGAGCAGATCAGCCCGAAGCAGCAGCCGGGCGAGGCGAAGTTCCTGTCGGAGGCGGCACCGCGCGACGACGACGCCGAGCACGTCCGCCGCTACGGCGTCGACGACCAGGACCTGTTCGCCGACCAGCGGATGGTGTCGCCGGACGTCCTCGGTGACCACGGGGACGGGCGCTGACCGTGTCGCTGGTCCTGTCCGCGCGCGAGTTCGACGTGCTCTGGGAGTCGTTCGAGCTGCCCCGGCGGCACGTGTCGCTGGACGTGCCGAGCGAAGGAACCACCCGCAGCGAGCGGCAGGAGCTGGTGGACGCGGCGTGGGCGTCGCTGAGCGAGCGGCGCCTGGCCCGCAACCGCCGGGTGTCCGGCGAAGTGGCCGACCTGCTGCACCTGCTGGCCCGCCCCCGGTTCGGCGTGGACGTGTGGGTGTGGGCGGACCGCGAAATCCGCGGCCGCGCGGTGAGCCTGCGCGGCCAGGCGGTGCTGGCGGTGGTGGACAACGGCGAGGTGTGGCTGATCCCGGCCACCGAGGACGCCCTCCCGGAAGCGGCGGTCTCGGTGGCGGGCGAGCTGGGCCCGGGCATCGGCCAGACGGTGAGCATCCCGTACGACGTCCTGCGCGCGGCGGACGCGGCCGCGAAGGGCGACGCAAAAGCGCTGGTCACGGCCCTGGAGGACCGTGGAGTGGCGTTGTTCCAGGCCCAGGAGCTGTCAGGAATGCTGCTGGGCCAGGAAGCCCGCGGCCAGTTCGGCGCGGAACGCACTTCCCGCGACGGCGTGATCCACCGCGCGGGCCGGGTGGTGGCGTTCTTCGACACGGACGCGGGCCGCTACCTGTTCCAGGTGGCGGAGGACCGCGAAGGCCGCGAATGGGCCACGGTCACCCCGGCGGACAACGCGTTGCTGGCCACCAGGATCCGCGAACTGATGGCGGAGGCCTGACCTACTTCACCGGCGGCAGCTGGGACAGCACCGTGCGCGCGTACGCCTCGGCGGCCGGGCAGATCCCCGTCGGCTGCGGCGGCTCCGGGTCGGGCGTGAAGACGAGGCTGAACTCCTCGGTGTAGTAGGCGTCGACCTGCCGGTGCGTCCACGTGATCGTGCAGCGGTCGATCTTGTTCTCGCCGGTGTCGAGCTGTTCGTAGGCCTTCGTGCCCGCGACGTCGACCGCGCGCTGCCCGTCGAGGCTGAGGTCCTTGTTCGTGCCGCCGGTCAGGGACAGGACGTACGAGCCGATCCCTTCGAAGTACCACTGGCACTGGTGCAGCAGCGTCTTCACGTCGTCGGCGGGCTTGTCCACCGGGCTCTGCAGGTCCTGGCACAGGTCGACGGAGATCGCCGAGCCTGCCGCGGCCGGGAAGCGTTCGGCGGTTCCGTCCGAGATCTCCTTGAGGATCACCGAAATCGCTTCGCGCGGCGCCGCGCACGCGTCGCCGGACTTGCGCTGGGCCGAGGCGGTGACCGCGTTGTTCGGGGAAGCCGTGATCTTCACCGCGGCATCGCAGGAACTGTCGTGCTTCTTGAAGTACACGTCGTGCCCGTCGAGGCGGATGGGCGTGACGCCGTCCAGGGAGACGGGGTTGAAGAGGCTGAGGTCGATGGTGGTGCTGCGCGTCTTGTCCGCCGTCTCGTCGAACGACAGGGAGCACTGGTCCAGCAGGCCCGCCCGGCGGTCGGCGGGCCGCACCCGGCCGGTGCCCGGCATCGAGTCCGGCGGCAGCAGCTTGCAGGGGTCGATCTGCCGCAGATCGGCCAGGCTGAAGGGCTCGGGCTTCGGTGAGGTCGTCGCCGTGACCGGAGCGGACCCGGCGGTCTTCCGGCCGCTGTTCGCCGCCACCACAGCCACGGTCGCCCCGGCGACGGCCACCACGGCGACGACCGCGGCGGCCACGAGCGGCCACCGTCGCCGTTTCCTGCCGGGAACCGGGAGTGCCAGAGCCTGGCTGACCTGCGCTTTCTGGGTCCCGATCAGCGCGTGGACGGCCGGTGGCCACGGCGTCACCCCGGGCTGGACCGGTCCCAGGAAGTCCAGGATCTGCGCCGGTGTCGGCCGTTGTGCCGGGTCCTTCGCCAGGCACGGCTCGATCAGCCGGCGCAGCTCCGGCGGCAGCGCACCGAGGTCGGGGCGGCTGTGGACGACGTTGTAGAGCACCTGCGGGGTCGATCCGCCGCCGAAGGGCGCGCGGCCCGTGGCGGCCATGGCCAGCAGCCCGCCCAGGGAGAAGACGTCGCTCGCCGGGGTGAGGGGGCGGCCGTCGGCCTGCTCCGGCGACATGAAGCCGGGCGAGCCGATGATCGAGCCGGTGTGCGTCAGCTCCGAGTCGCCCTCGGCGGCGCGGGCGATCCCGAAGTCGATCACGCGGGCGCCGTCGTCGGTGAGCAGGACGTTGCTCGGCTTGAGGTCGCGGTGGATCAGCCCGGCCCGGTGGATGTCGCTGAGCGCCGACGCCAGCCCGACGGCCAGCACCCGCACGGCCGCGGGCGGCAGCGGGCCCGCCGCTTCGACGGCCTCCTTCAGCGACGGCCCGGCCACGAACACCGACGCCAGCCACGGCGTCGGCGCGTCCGGATCGGCGTCCATGACCGCCGCGGTGTAGGCACCGGAGACCATCCGGGAGATCTGCACTTCCCGGCGGAACCGCGACCGGAACCCGTCATCGTGCGCGAAGCCGGGATGGACCTGCTTGACGGCCACGAGCCTGCCGTCCGGCGACACCCCGAGCAGCACCCGGCCCATCCCGCCTTCCCCCAGCGCGGCGACCAGCCGATAACGCCCGACCTGGCGTGGTTCGTCCGGGTTCAGCGGTTTCATGATCGGCGTTCCTCCCCGCCGGACATGCTACAAAGCGTGTCCGGTGCCCGCTGGGGTGGAGTTTGCCGGAGATCCGTACGCACGACCCGCGTGAAGTCATAAAGTGAGCGCGGGAACCGTCCTGGTCATGGCGACGTCCGATCGGGCGGAGACAAGTTTCCGAAGGGGATGACGAACCGTGCCTGTCTACGACCCGGACTCGATGGCCATCGCGGCCCGCCAGGTGGAGAAGCTGAAGGACGAGTTCGAGAAGTCCAAGCAGAAGGTCACCGGCATGGACCACGAGAAGGAGAGCCCCTTCGGTGGCATGGACCAGACGGGCGACGCGCACGGCGCGGTCGGCAAGTTCAAGGACGGCGTGCACAGCCAGTTCGACGCCGCGGGTAGGCACATGGAGGCGCTGGGCTTCGCCATGCGCAAGGCGGCGGGCCTGATCGCCGAGACCGACCAGGTCGGGGCGAGCGACCTCAAGCTGCACGTCGACAAGTGAACTGAGCAGGGGGCACGGCAGTGGCATTGAACGGGCATGGCGCGGGGAACCCGGACAACTGGGACGCCTTCATGGCGAAGGTCAACCAGGTCGAAAAGGTCAATCTCCAGGTCATCACGGACGCGGCAACGCAGTTCCGCGAGGCGGGCAAGAACGCCGGCGACCACAATGCGGCGCTGCGGAACACGACCGAGGCCCTCAACGGCACCGTGTGGGCAGGCCCGGCCGCGGACGAATTCTTCAAGTACGTCCGGAAGGTGCGCGACGCCGGCGACAAGGTGCAGAGCCACCTCGAGGACGTCGCGAAGGACCTCGACAACCTGCAGGCGAGCCTCGCGCAGATCAAGAAGAACGTCCAGGACAAACTGGACGCCGCGGAAAAGGCCGTCAACGCCCGCAACGACAAGGCCGAAGCCGACATCAACAAGGCGAAGAAAGCCGAAGCCGAAGCGGCGGAGCATCCGGACAAGCCGAAACCGAGCCCGAGTTCCGCGGAAATCCTCGCCACGGCGAAGACGGACATCCACAACATCACCGCCGGTTTCGACAGTGACGTGGCGGGCCTGCAGGCCCAGGCCGACACCGCGATCAAGGCCTCCCAGAAGCTGATGTCCCAGCAGATCGAGGGTGGCTACGACCAGGTCCCGCTGCCGAGCAGCGCCGGCTCGGCACCGAAGAGCACCGGCGGCATCCACAGCAACGGCTCCTCCCACCACGGCGGCGGCGGAGGCGGCGGAGGTGGAGGCGGCGGCGGTGGCCTCGGCCCCAGCGGCGGCCCGCCCTCCTCGCCGCCGCCGGGGAACGTCCAGCAGTGGATCCAGGAAGCGCTCAAGGCCCTGCAGGCCGCGGGCGTTCCGGTGACCGAAGCCGACATTCCGAAAATCTGGGCGATCATCCAGCACGAATCCGGCGGAAATCCAAACGCCATCAACAACTGGGACTGCGTGCCGCTGGACACGCAGATCGTGACCAGGCGCGGTCTGCTCAAGCACGACGCCGTCGAGGTCGGCGACGAGACGATCGGGTTCAACCCGGCCACCGGGCGCAGCGAGTGGACCCGGATCACCCGGGTCGTCCACCACGAAGACGCCGAGCTGGTCCGCATGGTCAACTCCCGGTGGCAGGCGACCACGACGCCCAACCACCGCTGGCTCAACCTGCCCCGGGTCAACGTCCGGCGCACCGGCCTGCCGTCCGTCTGCCCGGAATGCGGCTGGGAGCCCCGGGCGGCGCGGCAGCCGGAAACCGGCGTCGCGGTGCACCGGCGCAAGAAGCACGGCTTTGTCTCGGCGAAGCAGGAAAACCGGTACGAGACCGAGCCCGGCTTCGTCACCACCCAGGACGTCCGCTCACGCGACCGGATTCTGCTGGCGGCACCTGCCGCGACCGAATCGTCGCTGGACATCAGCGTGGCGGAGGCCGCCATTCTCGGGTGGATCGCCGGGGACGGTCACATCGAGACCCGGCAGCACCGTCCGACCGTGTCGATCGCGCAGTCCAAGCCGGAAATGGTGGCGAAACTCCGTCGGCTTCTCGACGGCGTGCCGCATGCGCTGTACGTCGACGACCGCGGTGGGTGCGGTCCCCGGCACCAGTTCCGGCTGGACCACGACTACGCCAAGGACCTGCTGGCGCGGGCCGGAAATCCCAAGTCCGACGCCGTCGAACAGGTGCTGGCGATGTCCACCGGACAGCGTGCGGCGTGGCTCGAAGCGATCGTCGACGCCGAGGGCAGCCGCTACCTGCGACCCGGCTACTCGCGACCGCAGGTGGTCGTCTACCAGGCTCCCGGTGCCGTCCTCGACGCGATCGCGCTCGCCGGCTACCTGTCCGGAGCGCGGCCCCGGGTGCTCCCGGTGCACCGGGCGAACCAGCCGGAGACCTGGCGCCAGGAGTTCTCCGTGCACCTGAACAACCCGATCGTCACCGGCGCCTTCCTGCACAAGGAAGCCGCCGGCCGCGGGGACGTGTGGTGCGTGACGACGGAACTGGGCACGTGGACGGCCCGGGAGGGCGACCACCTCTTCCTGACCGGCAATTCCAATGCCGCCGCCGGGCACCCGTCCAAGGGGCTCATGCAGTGCATCGACTCGACGTTCAACGCCCACAAGCTGCCCGGTCACGACAACATCTACAACCCGGTCGACAACATCATCGCGGGCGTGCGGTACTCCTTCGACCGGTACGGCAGCCTCGACAACGTGCCGGGCATCAAGGCCATGGCCCATGGGGGTGCCTACCGCGGCTACTGATCCCGGCGCGTCCGGTGCGCAGCGTTAGCCTGGCCGCATGGTCGATCCTGCGCTGCGGGCCGGTGTGCCGCCCTTTCACGTCATGGAGGTTCTTTCCGCGGCTGGTGCCCGGCAGCGCAGTCATGGTGATCTCGTGTCGCTCGCTGCCGGGCAGCCGTCCGCGCCCGCGCCGAAGCCCGTGCTCGATGCCGCTCAGGAAGCGCTGCGGAACCACACCCTCGGCTACACCGAGCAGCTCGGCCTTCCCGAACTGCGGGAAGCCGTGGCCGGGCACTACCGGCGGCGGTACGACGTCGACGTCCAGGCGCACGACGTCATCGTGACCACCGGGTCCTCCGGTGGCTTCCTGCTCGCCTTCCTCAGCGCCTTCGATCCCGGTGCCAGGGTCGCCATGGCCCGGCCCGGCTATCCGGCCTACCGGAACCTGCTGTCCGTGCTCGGCTGCGAGGTCGTCGAGTTCGCCACCACCGCCGAGACGAACTTCCAGCCCACCGTCGAGCTGCTCGACCGGCTCGGCCCCGTCGACGGCCTGATCGTCGCCAGCCCCAGCAATCCCACCGGGACCGTGCTGCCGCCGGGGGAGCTGGCCGCGATTGCCGGCTGGTGCTCCTCGCACGGGGTCCAGCTGATCAGCGACGAGATCTACCACGGCATCTCGTACGGCGCCGGACTCGACTGCGCGTGGCAGTACGGGCACGAGCCGATCGTGCTCGGGAGCTTCTCGAAGTACTTCGCGATGACCGGCTGGCGGCTCGGCTGGATGCTCGTGCCGCAGCGGCTGCACCGCGCCGTCGACGTCCTGACCGGAAACTTCACCATCTGCCCGCCGGCCGTTTCGCAGTACGCCGCCCTGGCCGCCTTCACGCCGGAGGCCTACGCCGAGGCCGACGCGCACGTCGAGCGGTACCGCGCCAACCGCGACCGGCTCTTCGCCGGGCTGAAGCGCATCGGGCTCGACAAGCTCGCGCCCGCGGACGGGGCGTTCTACGCCTATGCCGACGTCAGCGCCTACACCGACGACAGCCTGAGCTGGTGTCAGCGGCTGCTCGCCGAAACCGGGCTGGCCATCACGCCCGGCGTGGACTTCGACCCCGTCGACGGCGGCAAGTACGTGCGGTTCTCCTTCGCCGGCAGCGCCGGCGACATCGACGAAGGGGTCCGCCGCCTCGGGGCCTGGCTCGGCCAGGGGGAACCCTGATTCATCCCTGAACGTTGGCCCGACGAGGGGAGTTTCACCGCCGCGGGTGGCACATTGGGAGTCACCGGGCCGGTGGGGCCACGGGAAACGGAGGAGCCATGTTCTGGAAGATCGTCGGCGGCCTGCTCGTCGCCTGGGTGGCGTTCATGGTGCTGGGTGCCGTGATCGGCTTCGTGTTCAAGGCCGTCCTGTGGATCGCCGTCATCGGCGGGATCGCGTTCCTGGGCGCGGCGGGCTACAAGGCCCTCAGCGGCAAGAAGGACTACAAGCGCATCAACCGCTACTGACGTTTCAGGGGATCCGCGCCACGCCGCACAGTGCCGTCCAGTTGACCGGCGTCAGCGGCGCCAGGCGCGGTCCGTCCGGCCACCACAGATGGGGGGCCGTCAGCCCGGGTTCCAGCAGCTCGAGGCCGTCGAAGAAGGATTCGATCTCGGTGCGCGTGCGGTAGAGCGTGTCGAGCGCGGCACCGGCGTACAGCCGCTGCAGCGAGGCCGCGACGCCGTCCGCGTCCGAGCCGTCGGCCGGGTTGTGGTGGTGCAGCAGGATCAGGTACGAGCCCGGCGCCATCGCCTCGACGTACGACTTCACCACGAGCTGCGCTTCCTGCAGGTCCGTGATGTGGTGGACGATCCCGCACAGCACGAGC
Organism: Amycolatopsis melonis; assembly: GCF_040064235.1. Taxonomy (NCBI): domain Bacteria; kingdom Bacillati; phylum Actinomycetota; class Actinomycetes; order Pseudonocardiales; family Pseudonocardiaceae; genus Amycolatopsis; species Amycolatopsis melonis. The sequence continues at coordinate 318,287 of NZ_JBDZYD010000003.1, read as the reverse complement.
CCGACCGGGCGGCCGGTGTCGATGAACCGCGCGACGTCGGCGAGGGTTTCGCCAGGGTGCAGCGGGTCGTTGCCCGAGATGTGCGTGAAGTCGTTGTCGACCAGCACGGCCCGGCTATGCGCCTGCACCACCGGGTCGTCGACGACGTAGACGACGTGCGCCTCCGGGTTGTACCGCTGCGCCACCTGGTGGGTGTTCTCCGCCGTCGGGAACCCCGAGCCCAGGTGGAGGAACTGGTCGACGCCGAGCCGTTCGGTCAGGTAGCGGACCGAACGGACGAGCCACTGGCGCACTTCCCTGGCCATCGCCGGGGATTCCGGCGCGATTTCCAGGATTCGCCGGACGAGGGCGCGGTCGGCCGCGTAGTTGTCGTGCCCGCCCATGAGCGCGTCGGAAACGCGAGCGATGCTCGGCCGGTCGAAGTCGACACGGGCCGACGGTTGTTCGCTCAACGCCATGGGCTACCTACCGGGGAAGTCGGTGGGGGACGTCCACAGCCTAGGACATCGATTTCACGATCGGTAGGCGGACATGCGGTGTGGGTGAAGATTCAGCCCAGCCAGGCGCGGGCGGCCTCGGCGCCGCTCCACACGTGGGCCTTCAGCCCGACCGCCCGTGCTCCGTCCACATTGGACGCGCGGTCGTCGAAGAACAGGCAGTCGGCCGGTTCGGCGCCGAGCTCGTCCAGCAGAAGGCGGAAGATCTTCGCGTCCGGCTTGACGCACCGGACGTCGCCGGAGAACAGCGTCACGCGGAAGTGCCGCACCCAGTCCTGGGCGCGGACCCACTCGCCGAACACCGACGGCGCGTTCGACAGCAGCGCCAGCGCCGCGCCCGCTTCGGAAAGGGCTTCGAGCAGCGCCTCCGACGCCGGTTCCAGGTGCCCCCAGCCCTCGACGTCGATGCGGGTCAGCTCGGCCGACATCGCTTCGTCGACGGACACGCCCACGGCGTCGCCGACCGCCTGCCAGTACTCCAGCGGGGTGCTGCCGGCGTCGTACGGGAGCCGGTGGTCCCAGTAGGCCTTCTCGAACTCCGGCAGCGGCGCACCCATCACCGCGGCCAGCTCGGGACGGGCGGCGCTCGGCTTGCTGAGCACGTCGCCGTAGTCGAACACGATCCAGTTCATGGTATTCCCCCAGGTCAGGAGCCGGTTTTGAGGCGGCGCAGTGCTTCTTCGACGTCGGCCGCGCTCAGGTCGCGGTGCGTGACGAACCGGATCTTGCCCGCCATCGGCACCGCGCGGATGCCGAGCGAGTCGAGCCAGGCCAGCGCGGTCGGGATGTCGGGCACCTCGGCGAGCACGATGTTGGTGTCCGGCCGGTTCGTCGGCCAGCCGTGCTCGCGCAGGCCGTCGGCGAGCCGCTGGGCGTTCTCGTGCGACTCGGCCAGCTCGGGGATGCGGTCGAGGGCGACCAGGCAGGCCGCGGCCAGGACACCGCCCTGCCGGACGCCGCCGCCGAGCATCTGCCGCATCCGGCGGGCCCGCTCGACGAACTCCGCGCTGCCCGCGACGACCGAGCCGACCGGCGCGCCGAGGCCCTTGCTGAAGCAGGCCGACACGGTGTCGACGCCGACGGTCAGCGCGGCGGGCGGCACTTCGAGGGCGACCGCGGCCTGCCAGAGCCGGGCGCCGTCGAGGTGCACGGTCAGGCCGGCCTCCTTCGCGACCGACAGCAGCTGGGCGTGCTCGTCGGGCGGGGTCACCGCGCCGCCCGCGGCGTTGTGGGTGTTCTCCAGGCAGAGCAGGGACGTCCGCAATGTGAAGTACGGCCCGGGGTGTCCGATCGCGGCCGCGAGGGCGTCGGGCGAGGGACGGCCGGGGCCGCCGTCGTGCTCCAGGATGTCCGGCATCCCGCCGGCCAGCCACGCCGCCGAGCCCAGCTCGTTGACCAGCACGTGCGCGCCGCGCGTGGCCAGGAAGCGGTCGCCGCGCTGCAGGTGCAGGCTGAGCGCGATCAGGTTGGCCATGGTCCCGCTCGGCACCCAGAGCGCGGCAGGCATGCCCAGGACGTGCGCCGCCCGCTCCTCCAGCACTGCCACCGTGGGGTCGCGCTCGAGGACGTTGTCGCCGACCTCGGCGGACGCCATCGCCGCCCGCATCACCTCGTCCGGCCGGGTCACGGTGTCGGAGCGGAAGTCCAGCGGGGGCAGCGAGAAGGTCACGAGCCGATCACATCACACCTTCCTCCCGGGGATCAATGAGGCACCGAGTGGTCGAACCCACTCCGCTCGTGCAACCGTGGACGCCCCTGATTCCGTCCTCCCGGGCGAACGACAACAGAGCGGAGCACGACTGCGCGTGGACCAGCGCGACGAGCAGGAGTTCGCGGAGTACTTCGCCGCCAGGCGGGACGCCGTGCGCCGGACCGCGTACATGCTCTGCGGCGACTGGCACCGCGCGGACGACCTCGCCCAGACGGCGTTCGTGGCACTGCACCGGAGGTGGAAGAAGATCAGGGATCGCGCGGCGACCGACGCGTACGTCCGCAAGACGCTCGTCCGGGCGACGATCGACGAATCGCGGCGTCCGTGGCGGCGCGAATGGCAGACCGAGACGCTGCCCGAGCCGTCCGACGACGCGCCCGGCCTCGACGACCTCGTCGCGACCAGGGAGGACCTGCTCGCGGCGCTGAAGGAAGTGCCGCCCCGGCAGCGGGCGGTGCTGGTCATGCGGTTCTTCGAAGGACTCGACGTGACCGGCGCGGCGAAGGCGCTCGGCTGCAGCGAAGGCAACGTCAAGAGCCAGACCGCCCGCGGGCTGGCGAACCTCAGGCAGGTGCTGGAACGGGAGGTGGAGACCAATGGATGAGCAGGAGCTGCGCTCGTTGTTCTCCGCCGCGCCGGGTGAGGCCCCCGAGCCGTCGTTCACCCAGGACGACGTCGTGCGCGAATCCCGCCGCCAGACCGTGCGCCGCCGCAACCGGTTCACCGCCGGGGTGGGGGCCGCGGTGCTGGTCGTCGCCGGCGTCGGGGCTTACGTCCAGCTCTCCGGGGGTAGTCCCAAGTCGGCGTCGACCATGGCGCAGGACAACGCCGTGTCGGCGCAGTCGGAAGCCGGGTCCGCGCAACCCGGCGACGGCTCGATGCGTCCTCAGATCGACGGGGAGTCACCGAACTTCCCGGCCCGGCCGCCTCAGCAGGGAGACAGCGGGGACGGGAAGACCGGCCGGCTGGCCGAAGGCGCCTCCGGGTGCGAACAGGTGGACGGGGAGCTCGCCATTGCCCTCGCTGGCGAGCTCCCCGGCCACGTCGTCGCCGCCCAGGCCGTCCCGGGCGGCGCCTGTTCGACGGTGTCGCGGTCCGCGGGGTTCCCGGTGCCGGGCGGTGAAGTGGCCGCGGCGGCGTATCCCCGCGGTGTCCCGGTGCCGTTCAAGGCCCAGCCCGCCGGCACGGTGACCGCGCAGGTGGCGACCGCCTCCGGGGGGATGCTGGTGCTGGTCAGCGTGCCGTCCGCCGGTGGCGTGGCGCCGTACGCCGACCAGGTGGAGCGGTTCGCGCGCGCTCTCGCGCCCCGCTTCTGAGCCCGCGGGCGGCCGGTTGGCAGAATGACCGGTCATGACCGCTGCGACCACCCCGAAAGGGGAGCGACGGCGCGCCGCGCTCGTCGAGGCCGCCGCGAAGCTGCTCGTCGAGGGCGGGTTCGACGCGGTCCGCCACCGCGCGGTCGCCGAGCGCGCCGGCCTGCCGCTCGCCTCGACGACGTACTACTTCGACTCGCTGGAAGACCTGGTCACGGCGGCCGTCGAGCACCACTCGAACCTGGAGCTGGAGACCGGCCGCCGACGGCTGGAGGAGCTGGCGACCCGCCACCGCGGCGTCCAGGCGACCGTCGAGCTGGTGCTGGAGATGCTGCTGGGCCCGGAGAGCGGCGACCCGGAGGCCGACGCGGAAGCGGTCCTGCTGCGCTACGAGCGGCTGGTCGCCACCGGCCGCCGCCCGTACCTGCGGCCGCTGATGCGGACGCTGTCGGCCCAGCTCAACGAGCTGCTGATGGAGATCTTCGCGCGCTCGGGCACCCCGGTTTCGGCCGCCGAACTCGAACGCCTGGTGGCGCTGGTGGACGGCGCGGTGGTCAACGCGCTGATCGCGGTCGACCCGGAACCCCGCGCCGCGGCGGCCCGGATGCTGCAGGCCGCCCTCGAAGTTCCGTGAATGGCACATTGAGGGACTTGGAGTCCGTGAATGTGCCATTCACGGCTTCGGGCTAGGCGCGCTGGGCCTTTTCCTGGTCGTCGCGGGACTGGGCGACCAGGGCGAGCATCGCCTGCTCCGCCGCCGCCGGGTCGCTCGCCACGATCGCGTCGACCACCTTCCGGTGGCTCGGCACCGGGTCCTCCGCCGCCGGGGCGCCGTGGACCAGCTTGTCGCGCTCGGCCAGGCCGATCGCGATGATCCGCTCGACCCTTACGAGGAAGTTGTTGTGGGTGGCGGCCATCAGCCGCCGGTGGAAGGCCAGGTCGGCCTGGACGCTCGCCTCCGGGTCGGTGCCCGCCGCGGCCATGTCGGCCAGTGCCTCCCGCAGTCCCTCGATGTCCTCCTCCGACGCGCGCCCGGCGGCGATGCGGGCCGCCGCCGGTTCCACGATCGCGCGGACCTCGGTCAGCTCGTCGAGCAGGCCCGGGTCGTCGGCGGCCGCGGTCTGCCAGCGCATGACGTCGGCGTCGAGCATGTTCCACTTCTCGCGCGGCTGGACGAACGTGCCGCGCTTCTGCCGTGCGTCGATCATGCCCTTGGCCGCCAGCACCTTCAGTGCCTCGCGCAGCGCGGTCAGGCTGATGTCCAGTTCTTCGCGCAGGGCGGGCAAGTCGAGGACGGTGCCCTCGCCCCACTCGTCGGAGAGGATCCGGCTGGCCAGTGCCTCCACGGTCTGGCCGTGCAGCCCGCGGGGCCGGTGTTCGGTCATGGAGGGCCCTCTCAGCTGGCAGGTGAGGCGCATCCTACGGTCAGGGCAGCGAAACCGGCAGCACGAATGTCGGGGAGCCGGTCGGGTGGTAACGCAGCTCGGCCTCGCCCGACGCGGTCAGCGTGAACGCCGTGATCGCGTCCTCCGACTGCGCTGCCACGTAACACGTTCCGTCCACCAGCGCGAAGTGCCGGGGGTTCGCGCCGCACGGCTGGTCGGCCACCGCGGCCGTCTCGTCGAGGGCGAACTCCGTCACGCAGTCCGGGCCGCGGTTCGACACGTACAGGCGGGAATCGCTCAGTTCCAGGTGGGCCACGAGGTTCGGCACGGACGGCTCGGTGAACGTCGAAGCCGTCGACGACACCACCGAGAAGGCACCCGGCGATGTCTCGCGGACCGTCAGCAGCGTCCCGGCCAGCTCGCCGACGACGTACGCGAGGTCGGTGCCCGGCCGCCGGACCAGCTGCCGCGGCCCGGTGCCCGGCGGCAGCGCGGACACCGCCAGCGGCTCCAGCGCACCCGAGGAAGTCAGCGTGTAGCTGCGGATCTCGTCCGTGCCGAGGTCGACCGCGCTGACCATCCCCTGGCCGGGGACGGCCATGTGGACGTGCGCCGCCTCCTGGCGGTCGGCGCGCGGGCCGCTGCCGGTGTGCTGCACCAGCGCCGTCCGCGACCCCACTTCGCCCGACGGCGACAGCGCGAACACCGCCAGGCTGCCGCCGGTGTAGTTGGCGCACAGCAGGAACCGGCCGTCGGGGGTCACCGCGAGGTGGCACGGGTGCGCGCCACCCGTCTCGGCCGTGCCCAGGATCGACAAATCGCCTGAGGAAGACATCGACAACGCCGTCACCGCGCCCGAGGACGTCTCGTTGGCCGCGTAGAGCACCGGCAGCGACGGATGCCGCGTCAGCCACGACGGCGACTCCAGCGACAGCGAACCGATCTCGCGCAGCTCACCCGACGGCGACCGCGTGAACGTCGTGATTCCCGTGCCGTTCCCCGCTTCCCCGGTGTAGCACCCGACGAAGACCAGCTCAGCCATGCGCGCTCCTCAACAGCGTCTCGACCCGGGCGGCGCACCCGCCGCCGGTCAGCCTGGCACGTCGCCGGTTCCGCGCGGCGAACGGCCGTCATAGCCACTGAAATCTTAAATTAGGAGTTAATCTTGACGTCGGCCGCGGCCGTGGTCATGCTGCTGGAGCGACCCGGAAGGGAGAGGCGATGCGGACAGCGGTGGTGACCGGAGCGGCGTCCGGAATCGGCGCGGCGACCGCCCGGCGGCTGCTCGACGACGGCTACCGCGTGCTGGGCGTCGACATCGCCGAACTGCCAGAGGGGATCGTGCCGGTCCGCGGTGACGTCCGCGACGACTCGACGTGGGCGGCCATCGGCGAGGTGGACGCCCTGGTCAGCAACGCCTACGTGCCCAGCACCGGGCCGCTGCACGAAATCGATCGCGCCGAGTGGCAGCGCCAGCTCGACGTCAACCTGACCGGCACCTACCTCGCCGTCCGGGCCTGCCTGCCGTCGCTGCGGGCCCGCCGCGGCGCGGTCGTGCTCGTCTCGTCGGTGCACGCCCACTTCGGGTTGCCAGGCCATCCCGCATATGCCGCGAGCAAGGGCGCGCTGGTCGCGCTGGCCCGGCAGCTGGCCGTCGAATACGCCCCCGAGGTGCGCGTCAACTCCGTGCTGCCCGGCCCGGTGCTCACCGAGGCCTGGGCCCGCATCTCGCCGGCCGACCGCGAACGCAGCGCGCGGGCGACCCCGGCCGGCCGCCTCGGCAGGCCGGAGGAGGTGGCGAACGTGATCGCGTTCCTGCTCTCGGCCGCGGCGTCGTTCGTGACCGGAGCCGAGCTGACCGTCGACGGCGGCTGGTCGGCCGCCAAGGATTCCGCGTAGAGAGGGACACGGGTGAAGATCACCGGAGTCGAAACGTTCCTGGTCGCGCCGCGCTGGCTGTTCCTCAAGATCGGCACCGACGAGGGAATCTGCGGCTGGGGCGAGCCCGTGGTCGAGGGCCGCGCGGAGACCGTGCGCGCGGCCGTGCACGAGCTGTCCGAACTGCTGGTCGGGCAGGACCCGCTGCGCATCGAAGACCACTGGCAGGTGTTGCGGCGCGGCGGTTTCTACCGCGGCGGCCCGGTGCTGTCCAGCGCGCTGTCCGGCTACGACCAGGCGCTGTGGGACATCGCCGGGAAGGTCCGCGACGCGCCGGTGCACGAGCTGCTCGGCGGTCCGGTCCGCGACCGCGTGCGGGTCTACAGCTGGGTCGGCGGCGACCGCCCGCACGGCATCCGCGAGGCCGTGGCCGCGCAGGTCGAGGCGGGCTTCACCGCGGTGAAGATGAACGTCGCCGGCCCGCTGCCCGCGATCGCGTCCCCGGCGGAGGCGGACGCGGCGGTGTCCCGTGCCTGGGAGGCGCGGGAGGCCCTCGGCCCGCACCGCGACCTGGCGATCGACTTCCACGGCCGCGTCTCGCCCGCGATGGCGCGGCGGCTGGTCCGGCTGCTGGAGGACGTCCAGCCGATGTTCGTCGAGGAGCCGGTGCTGCCGGAGACCCAGGGTGACGCGCTCCGCTCGGTCGTCGAGGCGTCCACGGTGCCGGTCGCGGTCGGCGAGCGGCTGTACTCGCGCTGGGAGTTCAAGCCGGTGCTCGACGCGGGGGTCGCGGTGGTCCAGCCCGATCCGTCGCACGCGGGCGGCATCTCCGAGCTGCGGCGGATCGGCGCGCTGGCCGAGCTGTACGGCGCGTCGCTCGCGCCGCACTGCCCGCTCGGGCCGATTTCCCTGGCGGCGTCGCTGCAGGTCGCGTTCGCGACGCCGAACTTCCTGATCCAGGAACAGAGTGCGGGCATGCACTACCACGAGGGCCGCGAGCACAGCTACCTCGTGGATTCGTCGATCTTCGCCTTCCGGGACGGCTACGCGGCCAGGCCGCTGGGGCCGGGCCTCGGCATCGAGGTCGACGAGGCGGCGGTCCGGCGGGCGGACGAGCTCGGGCACGCGTGGCGGTCCCCGGTGTGGCGGCACGACGACGGCGGCTTCGCGGAATGGTGAAAGCGCTTCACCGCAGGCGGATTTCTGCGATCATGCCTCGTGCCCATCACAGCCAGAAGCCTGACCGCCGCGGTGTTCGCGCTGGCGATCACCGCCCTCGTCCCCGCCACGGCCACCGCACAGGAGACACCGGCACCGGAGTGCCCGGCCAACCTCGACTGCCGGTTCGTGCCCGCGGCGTACGACTGGTCCAGCGCCGACCACAGCGATCCCAACAACTACGGCAACTACGACCCGGCGAACCGCCCGGCCGACGGCCAGAAGATCCAGTACATCGTCATCCACGACACCGAAAGCGTGCCGAGCAGCACCGCGAGCCCGTACGACCAGGCGATCGCGGCCTTCAAGGACCCGGCGAGCGGGTCCAGCTCGCACTACGTGATCCGCTCGTCCGACGGCCAGGTCACGCAGATGGTGCCGACCAAGGACGTCGCCTGGCACGCGGGCAACTGGACGATGAACGAGCACTCGATCGGCATCGAGCACGAGGGCATCGCGGCACAGGGCGGCACCTGGTACACCGAGCAGATGTACCGGGCGTCCGCGGAGCTGGTGAAGTACCTCGCGGCGAAGTACCACATCCCGCTGGACCGGCAGCACATCCTCGGCCACGAGGACATTTCCCGCGAGCGCACGAGGAACTTCGGCGCCGCGCACTGGGACCCGGGCCCGTACTGGGACTGGGCGCACTACATGGACCTGCTCGGCGCGCCGATCAAGGCGACCGGTGCGGCGGACAGCGGCGTCGTGACGATCAAGCCGGACTACGCGACGAACCAGCCCCCGATGACGACGTGCACGGCGGGCACCTGCACCCCGCTGCCCGCGCACGGCGCGAACTTCGTCTACCTGCACACGGCCCCGGACGAGAACGCGCCGCTGATCACCGACCCGGTGGTGCACCCGGACGGTTCACCGGGCACGACGTCGATCGACGACTGGGGCGACAAGGCGGTCGCGGGCCGGTCGTACGCGCTCGCCGGTGAGCAGGGCGACTGGACGGCGATCTGGTACGGCGGGCAGAAGGCGTGGTTCGCCAACCCGGGCCACCGGGCGACGGTGCCGGGCCGCGGCCTGCTGCTGACGGCCCCCGACGGCGTCTCGTCGGTGCCGCTGTACGGCCGGGCGTTCCCGGAGCAGTCCGAGTACCCGTCGGCGATCCCGTTCGACCCGATCTGGACGGTCGCGCCGATCCCGTGGACGCTCCCGGCGGGCCAGACGTACGTGGCGACGGGCTCGTTCCGCGGCGAGAACTACTACGCGCGCTTCGACCCGGCGGCGGTGCCGGCCAACCACACGCTGGTGGCCGGGAACACGACGTACTTCCAGCTGTCGTACAACCACCGGGTGGTGTACGTGAAGGCGTCGGACGTCAAGGCGCTGCCGTACGAGTCCTGACCGGCCGCGGTGACGGCCCGCGCCCCGGGCCGTCACCGCGCTGACCTGCGCAGGTATCGTGAGGGCGTGACGGACAAGCCCTCCATTCCGAACGTGCTCGCCGCCCGCTACGCCTCGGCGGAGCTGGTCTCGCTCTGGTCGCCGGAGCACAAGGTCGTCCTGGAGCGGCAGCTCTGGCTCGCCGTCCTCAAGGCGCAGAAGGACCTCGGGGTCGAGGTGCCCGACGGCGTCATCGAGGCCTACGAGCGGGTCCTGGAGAACGTCGACCTCGGGTCGATCGCCGCGCGCGAGCGCGTCACCCGGCACGACGTCAAGGCGCGGATCGAGGAGTTCAGCGACCTCGCCGGGCAGGAACACATCCACAAGGGCATGACCTCGCGCGACCTCACCGAGAACGTCGAGCAGCTGCAGCTGCTGCGGTCACTGGAGCTGGTCCGCACCCGCGTCGCCGCCGTGCTGGCGCGGCTGGCCGCGCTCGCCGTCGAGCACGCCGACACCGTCATGGCCGGGCGCTCGCACAACGTCGCTGCGCAGGCCACCACCCTCGGGAAGCGGTTCGCCACCGCCGCCGACGAGCTGCTGGTCGCCTTCGACCGGCTCGACAACCTCATCGAGCGGTACCCGCTGCGCGGCATCAAGGGCCCGGTCGGCACCGCGCAGGACATGCTGGACCTGCTCGGCGACGAGTCCACTTTGGACCAGCTGGAAGACCGCGTGATGCAGCACCTGGGCTTCAAGAACCGGTTCGTCAGCGTCGGGCAGGTCTACCCGCGTTCGCTCGACTTCGACGTGCTGTCCACTGTGGTCCAGCTCGCCGCGGCGCCGTCCAGCCTGGCCAAGACGATCCGGCTGATGGCGGGCCACGAGCTGGTCACCGAGGGCTTCAAGCCCGGCCAGGTCGGCTCCTCGGCCATGCCGCACAAGATGAACACCCGCTCCTGCGAGCGCGTGAACGGCCTCGCCGTCGTGCTGCGCGGCTACCTGTCGATGATCGGCGAGCTGGCAGGCGACCAGTGGAACGAGGGTGACGTCTCCGACTCGGTCGTCCGCCGCGTCGCGCTGCCGGACGCCTTCTTCGCCCTCGACGGCCTGCTGGAGACGTTCCTCACGGTGCTCGGCGAGTTCGGCGCCTTCCCGGCGGTCATCGAGCGTGAGCTGGATCGCTATCTGCCGTTCCTCACCACGACGAAGGTGCTCATGGCGGCCGTCCGCGCCGGTGTCGGACGTGAGACGGCCCACGAAGCCATCAAGGAGCACGCGGTCGCCGTCGCGCTCGAGATGCGGGAGGGCCGGGCCGAAAACGACCTGCTCGACCGCTTCGCCGCCGACGAGCGGCTCCCGCTCGACCGCGGTGAGCTGGACAAACTCCTCGCGGACCGGATCTCGTTCACCGGGACGGCAGGCCGTCAGGTCGCGCAGGTGACCGAGCGCGTCGAACGCGTGCTCGAGCGGTTCCCGGAGGCCGCGGGCTACGCGCCGCAGCCGATCCTGTGAGCTGACGCACGAGTCCACGGACTGGAACGAATCCCACCCGAACGGGCGAAATCCCTAGTCTCGATCGCTGACCACGGAGCGCTGCGAAGCGCTGATCCTCACCATGGAAGAAGCGATGAGATCCACGCTGTCCAAGATCACCGCCGTCCTCACCGCGGGCGCGCTGACGTTGTCCCTGGCCGCCTGCGGTGGTTCGAGCGCGCAGGCGACCACCCTGCGCGTCGGCACGCTGAGCGACGCCCCGCCGTCGATCTACCTGGAGAACGGCCGCTTCACCGGCTACGACAACGAGCTGCTGCGCGACATCGCCAAGCGTGAGGGCTTCGAGGTCGAGTTCGTCGGCACGGAGTTCTCCGGCCTGCTCGCCGGGGTCGCGAACGGCAAGTTCGACATCGGCAGCTCGACGATCTCCAGCACCGAGGCACGCAAGAAGACGGTCGCCTTCTCCAACGGCTACAACACCGGCTTCACCACGGTCGTCACGGCGAAGGGCGCCAACCTCAAGAGCGCCGCCGCGCTGGGCGGGAAGCGCCTCGGCGTGGTCCAGGGCTCGGTGCAGGACGAGTTCGCGGGCAAGGTCGCCGGCGCCCAGGTCGTCCGCTTCCCGGACTACAACGCCGGCTTCGCGCAGCTGAAGAACGGCACGCTCGACGGCTGGGTCGTCCCGCAGGACATCGGGCAGAAGTACCTCGACCAGAACCCGGCCGTCCCGCTGGAACTCGGGTACACCGTCGAGGACAAGGACACGCCGTCGGCGTTCGCGGTGTCCAAGAAGAACACCGAGCTGCTGAAGAAGCTGAACGACGGTCTCGCGAAGGCGATCGCGGACGGCACGGTCGCCCGCATCTACGGGCAGTTCTACAAGAACACGCCGCTGTCGAAGGAACTCCAGCCCGGTGGGCCCGGCCTGCCCGTGAAGAACCTGGACGCGTGACATGAAGAAGCTGATCGTCACCGTGCTGGCCGCCGCGCTCACGCTGACCGCGTGCGGCTCCGGCAGCGATTCCGGCAGTGGTGGGCAGACGCTGCGCGTGGGCACGCTGAGCGACGCGCCGCCGAACATCTACCTCAAGGACGGCAACTACACCGGCTTCGACAACGAGCTGCTCAAGGCCATCGCCGCCAAGCAGAACCTCAAGCTGGAGTTCGCCGCGACCGACTTCTCCGCGCTGCTCGGGCAGGTCGCCTCCGGCCGCTACGACATCGCCAGCTCGGCGATCGCGCAGACCGACGAGCGCAAGAAGACAGTCGACTTCTCCGCGGCCTACGACTTCGAAACGATGAGCATCCAGGCCAAGCAGGGCACGCCGGTCACCGACGAGAAGGGACTGGCGGGCAAGCGCGTCGCCGTCATCCAGGCGACCGTCGGCGACCACTGGCTGACCACCACGGTCCCGGCCGCGCAGGCCGTGCGCTTCCCCGACTACGCCGCCGCGCTGACCGCGCTCAAGACCGGCGCCGTCGACGCGTACATCCTCGACCAGAGCATCGCCGAGAAGAACGTCACCGACAACCCGGACGCCAAGCTCGTCGTGGTGAAGAGTTTCGTCACCGACGTGCCGCACGGGTTCGCCGTGAAGAAGGGCAACACCGAGCTGCTCGGCAAGATCGACGCCGGGCTCAAGCAGGTGATCGCCGACGGAACCTGGCTTAAGCTGCACCAGCAGTTCCTGCCGACCGCTCCGGTGCCGGCCGGGTTCCGAGGTTAGGAGAAGCATGAGGAAGACACTGGTCACGGCGCTCGCGGCCACGCTGCTCGCCGCGCTGACGGCGTGTGGCGGCGGCAGTGACTCCGGCAGTGACGGGAAGACGCTGCGCGTGGGCACGCTGAGCGACTCCAAGCCGAACGCCTACCAGGAGAACGGCACCTTCACCGGCTTCGACAACGAGCTGCTGAAGGCCATCGCCGCGAAGGAGAACCTCAAGCTGGAGTTCGTCTCGACCGACTTCTCCGCGCTGCTCGGCCAGGTCGCGAACGGCACCTTCGACATCGGCAGCTCGGCGATCGCGCAGACCGACGCCCGCAAGAAGACCGTCGACTTCTCGGCGCCGTACAACTACCAGGCCCTCGGCATCGAGGCCAAGGAAACCGCGGGCATCACCGACGAGAACTCCCTGGCGGGCAAGCGGATCGGCGTCGTACAGGGCACGGTGTCGGACAACTGGCTGGCGTCGAACGCGCCGACTGCGCAGGCCGTCCGGTTCCCGAACGACGCGGCCGCGCTCAGCGCGCTGAAGACCGGCGCGGTCGACGGCGCGGTGTTCGACCAGGCGACCGCCGAGGACTACGCGAAGCACAACCCGGACGCGAAGCTCAAGGTCACCAAGGCCATCGTCACGACCATCCCGCACGGGTTCGCGGTCCGGAAGGGCAACACCGAGCTGATCCAGAAGCTGAACGACGGCATCAAGAAGGTCGTCGCGGACGGCACCTGGGTCAAGGTGCACGACCAGTTCGAGCCCACCGCGCCCGTGCCCGCCGAGTTCAAGCCGGGGCAGTAAGTCCACAATGGATCAATTCTTCGACACCTTCCTCAACTGGGAGTACATCTGGCAGGTCTTCCCGGACCTGCTGAAGACCGGCCTGCTCAACACGCTGATCCTGGCGGTCACGTCCGCGCTGATCGGCACCGTGCTCGGCATGGTGCTGGCCGTGATGGGTCTGTCGACCAAGATCTGGCTGCGCTGGCCTGCCCGGGTGTACACCGACATCTTCCGCGGGCTGCCGGCGATCCTGACCATCCTCGTGATCGGCCAGGGTCTCGGCACGCTCGCGCGGGACGTCGTCGGCACGAACCCGTACCCGCTGGGCATCCTGGCGCTGAGCCTGATCGCGGCCGCCTACATCGGCGAGATCTTCCGGTCGGGCATCCAGAGTGTCGACAAAGGACAGCTGGAGGCCAGCCGCGCGCTGGGGATGAGCTACAGCAAGGCGATGCTGCTGGTGATCATCCCGCAGGGCGTGCGGCGGGTGCTGCCCGCGCTGGTGAACCAGTTCATCGCGCTGATCAAGGACTCCAGCCTGGTGTACTTCCTCGGCCTGCTGTCCGAGCAGCGCGAGCTGTTCCGGATCGGCCAGGACCTCGCGGCCAACACCGGCAACCTGTCGCCGCTGGTCGCGGCCGGGTTCGTCTACCTGGTGATCACGGTGCCGCTGACGCACCTGGTGAACTACATCGACAAGAAGCTCCGGACCGGCCGCAAGGTGCGCGCGGACGAGCCGGGCGACGAGGACGAGCTGGACCTGGTCGCCAGCGGGAAGGTCGGTTCGTGACGACGGCGGTGCGATCGTCCAGTGTGGAGCTTCGCGACATCCACGTCCGCTTCGGCACGCTGGAAGTGCTGCGCGGGGTGGACCTTCGCGTGCCGAGCGGCAAGACGACGTGCATCATCGGGCCGTCGGGCTCGGGCAAGTCGACGCTCCTGCGGTGCGTGAACCGCTTGCAGGAGCCCGATTCCGGCGACCTGCTGCTCGACGGCGAGTCGGTGATCAAGGCGGACCCGGACGCGCTGCGCCAGCGTGTCGGCATGGTGTTCCAGCACTTCAACCTGTTCGGGCACCGCAGCGTGCTGGACAACATCGTCCTCCCGCTGCGCAGCGTGAAGAAGCTGGGCAAGGAGGAGGCGGCGGAGATCGCCCGCGCCCGGCTGGCGGAGGTCGGACTGGCGGACAAGGCCCCGTACCGGCCGAGCGCGTTGTCGGGCGGCCAGCAGCAGCGCGTGGCGATCGCGCGGGCGCTGGCGATGGACCCCGAGGTGATGCTGTTCGACGAGGCGACCAGCGCACTGGACCCGGAGCTGGTCAAGGGCGTGCTGAACCTGATGGCCGGGCTGGCTTCCCGTGGTCTCACCCTGATCGTGGTCACGCACGAGATGGGTTTCGCACGCAGTGTCGCCGACGAGGTGGCGTTCATGGACGCGGGCCGCATCGTCGAGCAGGGCCCACCGGCCCGCATCTTCGACGACCCGCAGAGCCCCCGGTTGCAGCGGTTCCTGTCGCAGGTGCTCTGAACGGAGGACACGGCGGCGGCCACCGCAGCGGGTAGCCTGCGGAGATGGCGAGAATCGCTCGGCTGACGTACTACCCGGTCAAGTCCTGCGCCGGAACCGACGTGTCCTCGGCCGAGGTCACCGCGGACGGGCTCGCGCACGACCGGGTCTTCCAGGTCATCACGCCGGAGGGCGAGCCCCTCACCCAGCGGCCGCACCCGGTGCTGGCGGTCGTGCGGCCGCGGGTGCTCGGCGACCGGCTCGCGTTGTCGGCGCCGGGCCGCGAAGACCTCGTCTTCGCCATCCGGTACGACCGCCCGCGGCGTCCGGTGTCGGCGTTCCGCTGGCAGGGCGAAGGCGTCCACCAGGGCGCCGAGGCCGCGGAGTGGTTCTCGGACCTGCTCGGCCGTCCCGCCGAGCTGGTCCGCGTCACCCCCGGGCACGAGCGCGTCACCGGCGGCGAGACGCCGGGCACGGTCGCGTTCGCCGACGCGCACGCCATGCTCTTCCTCGCCGAGTCCTCTTTGGACGAACTGAACGCCCGCATTGCCGAGCGCGGCGGGCAACCGGTCCCGATGGACCGCTTCCGCCCCAACGTGGTTCTCGCCGGCTGGGCGGAACCGCACCGCGAGGACGAGGTCCGCGAAATGACCGTGGGCACCGCGAAGTTCGGCTACGCCGAGCGTTGCGTGCGCTGCACGGTCCCGATGGTCGACCAGGAGACCGGCGCGAAGGACGGCCCCGAGCCGATCCGCACGCTCGCGACCTACCGGCGTGACCCCGACGGCGGCGTCGTGTTCGGCATGAAGGCCGCGGTGCTGCGGCCCGGTCAGGTGGCGGTCGGCGACGAGGTGATCGTGCACTCCTGGGCCGGGCCCAGCCCGAGCACGGCGGCCGCGGAGCCGCCGTTGACCGCGACCGCGAGCCGTCCGGCCGAGTCGGTGTAGAGCACCGTCGCGCCCGCGGGCACGTCCGCGAACGTCCGCCCGATCACCGTGCTCACCGCGACCCGTTCGCTGTGCACCGAAACCGCGCCCGAGAGGCCCGACAGCTCCAGGTCGGCCGGGGTCGCGGCCAGCTGGACGTTGCCGAAGTGGTCGACGGTCAGCACCTCCGACACCAGCTTGCCGGGGAACGCCGCCACGAACGGCTCGGGCATCGCCACCAGGTCGCCGACCGGGTCGCCGAAGTCGGACGGCGCCACGCCCAGCGCCAGGTGCGCGGCCGCGGGCGCGAAGACGTCACGGCCGTGGAACGTCGCCGACGTGACCGGCAGCCGCAGCGACGGCTCGGCCAGCTCGTACGCCGCCCGGACGCCGCCCAGCGCCTCCGCGGCCGGCAGCAGCACGCCGTTGTCCGGCCCGACCAGCAACCCGTCCGCGGCGACGACCACCACCCCCAGCCGGGTGGTTCCCACGCCGGGGTCGACGACGGCGACGTGCACCGCTTCCGGCAGGTAGGGCACGGTCTGGGCCAGCGCCATCGCGCCGTGGCGGATGTCCTGGGGTGGCACTTCGTGGGTCACGTCGAGCACCCGCACGGCGGGCGCCAGCCGCGCGATCACGCCGTGGCAGGCCGCCACGAAGCCGTCGCGCAGGCCGTAGTCGGTGGTCACCGAGATCCAGTCGTACGCCATGCCAGCATCATCCATGGTGGCGGAGGGTGCGCGTTAGGGTTCAGCGCGTGACCCCCCTCCCCGCCCTCGCCACCGGCAAGGTCCGCGACCTCTATGCCGTCGGCGACGACCTGCTGATCGTCGCCTCCGACCGCATCTCGGCGTTCGAGCGCGTGTTCCCCACCCCCGTCCCGGACAAGGGCCGCGTGCTCACCGCGATGAGCGTGTTCTGGTTCCGCGAGCTCGCCGACGTCCTCCCCAACCACCTCCTGGCCTGCGACGGGCCGCTCATCCCCGAGTCCGTCCGCGGCCGGGCGCTGCTGGTCCAGCGGCTCGACATGCTGCCGGTCGAGGCGGTCGTCCGCGGCTACCTGACCGGCCGCGGGTACGGGGACTACCGCCGGTCCGGGTCGGTGTGCGGGGTCGCGCTGCCGCCGGGCCTCGCCGAGTGGGAACGGCTGCCCGAGCCGATCTTCACCCCGTCCACCAAGGCCCGGCCCGGCGAGAAGGACGAGAACATCGACTTCGACACGTGCGTGGCGGTGCTCGGCCGCGCGCTCGCCGAGGAGGTCAGGGAGGCGTCGCTGGAGCTGTACCGCCGGGGTGCCGCGCGCGCGGCGGAGCAGGGCCTGCTGCTGGCCGACACGAAGTTCGAGTTCGGCATCGGGCCGAACGGCAGGCTGGTGCTCGCCGACGAGCTGCTGACGCCGGATTCGGCGCGCTACTGGCTCGCCGAGGGCCACCAGCCGGGCGTGCCGCGGCCGTCGTTCGACAAGCAGCACGTCCGGGACTGGCTGGTCGGCCCGGCGTCCGGCTGGGACTGCGTCTCGCCGCTGCCCCCGTTGCCGCCCGAGGTGGTCACGGCCACCCGCGAGCGCTATCTCGAGGCGTATCACCGCATCACCGGGCTTTCGCTGGCAGACTGGCCTCGTGATCCTGCTGATCTGCGGCAGCCTGCGGGCAGGCTCGGGCAATGCGGCGGTGCTGGGGACCGTCGCGACCCTCACCGCGAGCAAGACGTACACCGGCCTCGGCGACCTGCCGCACTTCAACCCCGATGACGACCGCGACCCGCTGCACCCGGCGGTCGCCGGCCTGCGCGCGGCGATCAAGGAGGCGGACGCGGTCCTGGTCTGCACGCCCGAGTACGCGGGCGGGCTGCCGGGTTCGTTCAAGAACCTGCTCGACTGGACCGTCGGCGGCGGCGAGCTGTACGGCAAGCCGGTGGCGTGGATCAACGCGTCCTCGGTCGCGGCGCCGACCGGCGGCCGGGACGCGCACGACTCGCTGCGCAAGGTCCTGACCTACGCGGGCGCCCGGATCGTCGAGGAGGCGTGCGTGCGCATCCCGGTCCCGCGCGACGCGGTGGCCGACGGCCAGGTCGTCGATCCCGACCTGCGTGGCCGCATCGCGGTGGCGGTGAAACGGCTGCGCGAGGGCGTCTGAGGCTTCCGGCAACGGTCGCCCGCCGGTTCTGCGCAGTTCACGGGGGTTTCAGCCGCGTGCGTCCCAATGGGGTGCGTGGAAGCTCGCTTGCTGGTTTCGCTGTCGGGAATCACCCCGCGCACGCTGCACCGGTGCGCCGACCTCGCGGCCGAGCTCGACCGCCGCAGGGTACCGCTGTCGGTGCTGTACGCCGCCCGGACCGGCGAAGGCCCGGTGACGGAGTGGGTGCGCGCCCGCGCCCGCGGCGGTGATTCCGTGTTGCTGCACGGATACGACCACACGGTGACGCCCTCGCACCGCGCGGTGAACCTGGGCAAGAAGGCGGAGTTCGCGGCCCTGCCTGCCCACGAGGCACGCCTGCGGTTGATCGCGGCGCGGGCGTTGCTGGACACCGTGGGCCTGACGGCCGACGGCTTCGCCCCGCCCCGCTGGATCGCGTCCCAGGGCACGCTGCAGGCACTGGCCGAGCACGGCTTCCGGCTGTGCGCGGACCTCGGCGCGGTCCGCGACCTGGTCACCGGCGAGGTGCACCGCGCCCGCGTCCAGGAGTTCACCAGCCAGTCGCATCGCACGGAGACGGTGCGCTGCTTCGCACTGGTACTGGCGGCGGCGCGCGCGGCCCGCCGGGGCGGCCTGGTCCGGCTGGGCGTGGACGCCACGGACCTGACCCGCCCCGGCCTCCGCCAGGCCCTGCTCGACGCGGTCGACGTCGCGCTCGAGAACCGCGCGTTCGGCACCACGTACGGGTCGTTGCGCGCGGTGGCGGCCTAGAGCTTCGCGGGTTCGCCGCGGTCGAGCACCTTGACCTCGGTGCCTTCGGGCGCGAGTTTGCCGAACAGGCCGTAGTGCATGGCGGGCCGGGCGAGCACGGCCTCGTGAATCGGCACGGCCACCCGCGGCGCGACGGCCCGCAGGTAGTCGACGGCCTCGCCGGCCTTCAGCCACGGCGCACCGGTCGGCAGGCCCAGGACGTCGATCTGCTGCTCCGGCACGAAGAACGAGTCGCCGGGGTGGAAGAAGGCACCGTCGTCGAAGACGTACCCGATGTTGGGAATCACGGGAACGTCGGCATGGATGACGGCGTGCTCCCCGCCGACGGCCTTGATCGAGGTGTCCCCGACGGCGAAGGCGTCCCCGACGTTGGCGACGTCGAAGTCCAGGCCCAGCTTCTCGATTTCCGGCGCCGAGCCGGGGTCGACGATCAGCTTGGCGGCCGGGTTGGCTTCGAGGACCTTCGGCAGCCGCTCGACGTCCAGGTGGTCGAAGTGCTGGTGCGTGACGAGCACGGCGGACAGCTCCCGCTCGTCTTCGAAGCCGGTGGAGAACACGCCGGGATCGATCAGGATCCGCTCGGCGCCGGTCTCCAGCAACAGGCAGGCGTGTCCGAAATGGACGATACGCATCGATGCTCTCCTTCGCACGTGGACGATTCCAGCGTAGTCCCGTTCAGAGCTTTCCGGTGAGCAGCGCGTCGCCCAGTTCGGTCCGCCGGTACAGCACCCGGTGTCCCCGCCGCTCGGAACTCAGCAATCCCGCGCCGCGCAACGCCGTCAGGTGCGCCGAAACCGTTGCCGGGGCCAGGCCGTGGCGCCGGGCCAGCTCGGTCGTCGCCGCCGGGCGGTCGAGCGTGGCCAGCAACGCCGCCCTTGTCCGGCCCAGTACCTCGGCCAGCGGTTCCGGTGGTGTCGCCGAAGAAGTCCACAGGGAACCGACCCCGCGGGCCGGGTACAGCAGCGAAATCTGCCATGGCGGCACGGTCACCACGCCGACGTTCGGCCACGCGAACACCGCCGGGATCAGCAGCAGCCCGCGCGAGTCGACGGTGAGGCGCTCGCGGGCGCGGACGTCGACCAGCACCGACGTCCCGGACAGCCGGACCCGCGGGTGCAGTTCCGCCAGCATCGCCGCGAGCCCGCCCGTGCCCAGCTGCCGCGTCCGGAACGCGATGTCCGCCGCGAGCAGTTCGCGCAGGCGCGGCCACTCCGGCGCCAGCAACGCGTGCCACACCACTTCCAGCTGCTCGGCCAGCAGGTCACGCGCGGCCGCCGGGTCGTCCGGCAGCGCCGACAGGTCCGCGTCGACCATGCCGAGTTCCAGCGCCACCTGGTGCGGCGGCGTCGCCCGCACCACCCGCAGCTGCGCCTCGGCCGTCGTCTCCGGGCCGTCGGGCGGCGGGCTCAGGAACTCGGTGATGTAGTGCCGCGCGCTCAGCACCGCCGTCAGCTCGGGCACGTCGGGCAGGCCGGACAGCCACGGCAGCCGCGCGGGATGCCGCCGCAGGCCGAGCAGCGTCTGGACGGCGCCCAGGACCTCCTCCAGCGGCGAGATCGCGAACCGCACGCGCTGGCTGCCGGCCGCCGTCAGGACCAGCTCGATCACGACTGATTCGCTCTCACCCGAATCAGTGTGCCGCAGGACCCCGCCACGCGAGCGTGTCCGCATGTCGTTGTTCACCCATCGCGCCTACTGGCGCTGGTCGGCGGGCGTCCAGCTCGCCCGGCTCCCGGCGACCATGGCGCCGCTCGCGTTCACCCTGCTGACCACGGCCACGACCGGCTCGTACCGGCTCGGCGGCGTGCTGATGTCGGTCTACGTCACCGCCGAGATGCTCTGCGCGGTCCCCGTCGGACGGCTGCTCGACCGCGCCGGCCCGGCACGCGGGTTGCCGGTGCTGCTGCTCCTGACCGCCGCCGGGTTCGCGGCACTGGCCGTCGCCGCGGCGAACGACGTGCCGGACGCCGTGCTGCTCGCGCTGGTCGTGCTGCCGGGCATCACGGGCGGGGCGCTGTCCGGCGGCTTCCGGACGCTGCTCGCCGACACCGTCGACGACGAACTGCTGCCGCGCGCGATCTCGGTCGACTCGATGATCCTCGAAGGCGTGCTCGTCGGCGGCCCGGCGCTGGTCGCGCTGCTCGACGTCGCGGGCACCTTCGTCCCCGTCGGCGCCATGGCGGTCGCGTGCGTGGCCGCCGCCGTGCTCGTGCCACGCCGCGCGGGTGACCCCGATCGGGTGGAACCCGCCGCCGACGTCCCGCCCGCCCGGCTCGCCGGGTACCTGCCGTGGCTGTGCTGCGCGTTCACCGTGGGCCTGCTGCTGTCGACGATCGAGGTCGCGCCGCTGCCGCTGGTCCAGCGCCTCGGCGCGCCGGACGGGGCGGCGCCGGTGGTGATCGCCGTGCTGACCGGGGCGAGCATCGCGGGCAGCGGGTGCTACGCGTGGCGCGGCAAGACCGGTGACGCGCGGCTGTTCCTGGCCGGGTTCGTCGTCGGCGGGCTCGTGCTCAGCGCGGATCTCGGGTGGCCGGGACTGCTCGCGTCGGTGGCGGTGATCGGCGCGTGCACCGGGCCGCTGGTCGCCGCGACGTCGGTCAACCTCCAGCGTCTGCTGCCGAAGAACCGCAGGTCGGCGGGGTTCTCGCTGAGCTTCACCGTGCAGGCGGGCGGCTTCGGGCTCGGCTCGCTGGCGGTCGGCGTGCTGCCGTTGTGGCTCGCCCCGCTGGCCGGTGTCTTTGCCGCGGCGATCGCCGGTGCAATGCTGGTGGTGAAGCCCCGGCAAGAGCTATTGGCACGCTGTCAGTAACGTCGTAACCTGGGCTGACCCTCGACCTCACGGGAGACGCCGATGACTGCCGTCCAGCCGAAGCCGACGTCGGTCGGCGAGACCTTCGACTCGCTCAGCCCGGCGACCGACGAGGTGGTCGGAACCTACCCGATCCACACCGCCGAGGACGTCAAGGCGGCCGTCGAACGGGCGCGCGTCGCGGGACAGTGGTGGGCGGACCTCGGCTTCGCCGGGCGTGCCGAGCGGCTGCGGGCCTGGAAGGGCGTGCTGACGCGGCGGCTGGGACAGCTGTGCCAGGTGGTCCGCGACGAGACCGGCAAGCCGATCGCCGACGCGCAGCTGGAGAGCGTGCTGGCCATCGAGCACATCGCGTGGGCGGGCAAGCACGCGAAGAAGGTGCTGGGCAAGCAGAAGCGGTCCGCCGGGCTGCTGATGTCGAACCAGGCGGCCACCGTCGAGTACCAGCCGCTGGGCGTGGTCGGCGTGATCGGCCCGTGGAACTACCCGGTGTTCACTCCGCTCGGCTCGATCGCGTACGCCCTCGCGGCGGGCAACGCGGTCGTGTTCAAGCCCAGCGAGTACACCCCCGGCGTCGGGAAGTGGCTGGTCGACGCGTTCGCGGAGGTCGTGCCGGAGCAGCCGGTGCTGCAGCTGGTCACCGGCTTCGGCGAGACGGGCGCGGCGCTGGTCCGCGCGGGCGTCGACAAGATCGCGTTCACCGGCTCGACGGCCACGGGCAAGCGCATCATGGCCGCGGCGGCCGAGACGCTCACCCCGGTGGTGATCGAGGCGGGCGGCAAGGACCCGGTCCTGGTCGACGCGGACGCCGACCTGGACGCGGCCGCCGACGCGACGGTGTGGGGCGCGTTCTCCAACTCCGGCCAGACGTGCATCGGCGTCGAGCGGGTGTACGTCCACGAGAAGGTCCACGACGAGTTCGTGAAGAAGGTCGTCGAGAAGGCGAAGGACGTCCGAGCGGGCTCGGACGAGGCGGCGCAGTACGGCCCGGTGACGATGCCGTCCCAGCTCGGCGTGATCAAGCGCCACATCCAGGACGCGCTGGCCCGCGGCGGCAAGGCGGTCCTCGGCGGAGAGGACGCGGTGGACGACCGCTACGCCCAGCCGACGGTGCTGGTCGACGTGCCGGAGGACTCGGAGGCGGTCAAGGAGGAGACGTTCGGCCCGACGGTGACGATCGCGAAGGTCCGCGACATGGACGAAGCGGTCGAGCGCGCGAACGACACGAAGTACGGCCTGGGCTCGACGGTGTTTTCGAAGTCCCGCGGCGTCGAGCTGGCGGAGAAGCTGCGCACGGGCATGACGGCGATCAACGCGCCGCTGTCGTTCGCGGGCATCGCGTCCCTCCCGTTCGGCGGCGTCGGCGACTCGGGCTTCGGCCGCATCCACGGCCCGGAGGGCCTGCGCGAGTTCGCCCGCACGAAGGCCATCGCGCGCCAGCGGTTCACGGCCCCGATCACGCTGACGTCGTTCAGCCGCAAGCAGTCCACGGACGCACTGGTGGCCAAGCTGGTGACCATCCTCCACGGCAAGCGCTGATCCGGTAGCGAAGGCCGCCTCGGGTTCGCGCCCGAAGGCGGCCTTCGACGTTTTGCGGAAAAGAATGCGCGAACTGCGTGCCCGTGATATCCGTTCCGCGGTTTCCCTGAATTGCCGCGCGAAGCGCTGAAGAACAATTTTCGCCGGTGACCGGTGGAAACAGGAGTGCAAGACTTCGGTGGGATAGCTGGAAAAGTGCCTTTTTCCTGTCGAAGGAGCACGCTGTGAACTCATCCCGCAGTAACCGGTGACTGTTTCGGCGGCCGCTCGCCCCGGCCTGGCGACGGCCGCGCCGATCGTCGTCATCGCGGTATTCGGAATCACGCTCGGCATCACTTACCCGCTGCTGGCGTTGCTGCTCGAACAGCGTGGCCTGCCGAGGGGCGTCATCGGGGCGAACGGGGCGATGACCCCGCTGGGCATGGTCGTGTCGGCGCCGCTGATCCCCCGCCTGGTGCGGGTCGTCTCGCCGTGGCGGGCGATGGCGGCCGCCTCGGTCGCCATCGCGGTCCTGCTCGCCGTCCTCGCCGGCTCCGACGACCTCGCGCTGTGGTTCGTGGTGCGGTTCGCCGTCGGCTCCTGCGCGGTCACGATGTTCGTCCTCGGCGAGACGTGGATCAGCGAGGCCGCCGCCGGGCCGCGGCGGGGGCAGCTGCTCACCGCCTACACCTCGGTGATGGCACTGGGATTCGCGGTCGGGCCTGCCGTCATGGCGGTGGCCGGGGACGGCTCGCTGGTCCCGCTCGTGGTCGCCGTCGCCTGCTCGCTGCTCGCGGTGGTGCCGCTGTGGGCGGCGCGGGCCCGGGTGCCGCGGATGGTGTCGAGCGGCGCGATTCCGGTGCGGGGCCTGCTGGCCCGGCTGTCGGTGCTGCTGCTGGCGGTGGTGTCGGTGGCGGTGTTCGACGGCGTCACGCTGCAGTTCCTGCCCGCTTACGTGCTCGGCGAAGGGCTTTCCCCGCGGCTGGCCGCGCTGGCGCTGACGGTCCTGCTCGTCGGGCAGGTGCTGTTCCAGTACCCGCTCGGCTGGCTGGCGGACCGGATCGGCCCCCGGAGGGCGCTGGTCCTTTCGCTGTCCGCCGGCGCGGCGGGCGCGCTGGCGCTGCCCTGGGCGGTGGAGGTGCCCTGGCTGTTCTGGCCGCTGGTCGCGGTGTGGGGCGGCCTGGCCTTCGCCGGCTACCCGCTGGCGCTCACCATCCTGGGCGACGGGCTGAAAGGGGCCGGCCTGCTGCTGGGCAACACGGCGTTCGCGATCGTCTGGGGCCTCGGCGGCATCGCCGGGCCCCCGTACTCCGGCGTCGCGATCGACTGGCTCGGCCCCGCGGGCATGCCGCTGTCGCTGGCCACGATCTGGCTGCTGGCGCTGGCGGTCATCGCCGTGGCCCGCTTCCGCACGCCCGGAACTGTCGGTGCCCACCGCTAAGCTGGATACCGGGGGCCGCGGCCCACCCCTCACCGCCCCCGGATCAGGTCGGCGGCCTTCTCGGCGACCATGATCGTCGGCGCGTTGGTGTTCCCCCGCGGCACCACAGGCATCACGGACGCATCCACCACCCGCAGGCTCTCCACGCCCTGCACCCGCAGCTGCGGATCGACCACCGACCCGATCGCGCACGTCCCGACCGGGTGATACAGCGTCTGCGTGTTCTCCCGGATGTGCTCGGCCAGCTCGGCGTCGCTCAGATCGTGGCGCTCCGGCAGGAACGGCTTGTCCAGGAACCGCCGCAGCGGCCCTTCCCTGCCGATCTCGATCAGCGCGCGCAGCCCGGCGATCATCGTCTCCAGGTCGCGGGGTTCCGAGTAGTACGCCGGGTCGATTTCCGGCTTCCACAACGGATTCGCGGACTTCAGCCGGAGACGGCCGCGGCTGGCGACGTCCACCAGCGTCGCCGCCGACGTGAATCCCGGGACCGTCGGTTCGCGCAACCCGTTGTCGTAGAACAACGTCGGCGCGACGTGGATCTGCATGTCCGGGGCGGGCAGGCCGTCGGTGGTCGGGTAGAACGCGCCCGCCTCGCCGATGTTCGACGTCAGCGGCCCGCGCCTGGTCAGCTGGTAGCGCACCAGCCCGCGCGGTGTCGCGGCGTCGACCAGGTCGGTGGTGCCGCGCGTGGACCAGATGATCCCGCACGCCGGGTGGTCGTGCAGGTTCTCGCCGACGCCGGGCAGCGCGGCGACGACGTCGATGCCGTGCTCGCGCAGGTGCTCGGCCGGGCCGACGCCGGAAACCATCAGCAGCTGCGGCGAGTTGACCGCGCCGCCGGAGAGGATCACCTCGGCGGCCGCGTGCGCCGTCCGCTCGACCCCGGCGTCCAAATAGGACACACCGACGGCGCGGGTGCCCTCGAAGACGACGCGGGTGGCCTGCGCGCAGGTCTTCACGGTGAGGTTCGGGCGGGCGAGCGCCGGGCGCAGGTAGGCGTCGGCGGTGGACCAGCGGCGGCCCCTCTTGCAGGTCACCTGGTAGACGCCGGCGCCCTCCTGGCTTTCGCCGTTGAAGTCGTCGGTGCGCTTGAGGCCCCAGGCGACGGCCGAGTCGACCCAGGCGTGCGACAGCTCGTGGGTGAACCGGCGGTCCTCGACGTGCAGCGGGCCGTCGGTGCCGTGCAGCGGCCCGCCGAGCCGCTGGTTGCCCTCGGCGCGCTTGAAGTACGGGAGGACGTCGTCCCAGCCCCAGCCCTCGGCGCCGTGAGAATCGCGCCAGCCGTCGTAGTCGGCGCGGTTGCCGCGGATGTAGATCATCGCGTTGATCGACGAGCAGCCGCCCAGCATCCGGCCGCGCGGCCAGTACGACGGCTTGCCCGTGTGCTTCTGCTCGACGGTCTCGTAGTTCCAGTCCCACCTGGTCTTGAACAGCGACGGGAACGCCGCGGGAATGTGGATCTCGTCCGCGGTGTCCTCGGCGCCCGCTTCGAGGAGCAGGACCTGGGCGGACGGGTCCTCGGTGAGGCGGTTGGCGAGGACGCACCCCGCGCTGCCGGCACCGACGATGACGTAGTCGTAGGAGTCCTGGACGGCCACGGCGCCTCCTGTTGGCGAGATGTCAACGACTCATCATGGCGCAGCCCGGCGCCGTCGGCCAGTCTAGGTTTCGCGGTGGTCCTCGCCGGGTGGGCGACCGGGTGAACTATGCTCGCGGGGTATCCACGACCTGCGTGAATAAGGAGCAGCCTGCCGTGGCCCGAGTCGTCGTCGACGTCATGCCGAAGCCCGAAATCCTCGACCCGCAGGGACAGGCCGCGCTCGGCGCCGCCGGCCGCCTGGGGTTCACCGGGATCACCGAGATCCGCCAGGGCAAGCACTTCGAGATCGAGGTCGACGACACGGTCGACGACGCGACGCTCGAGAAGATCGCCGAAGGCTTCCTCGCCAACCCGGTCATCGAGCAGTGGACGATCAAGCGGGTGGACGCGTGAGCGCGCGCATCGGGGTCATCACCTTCCCGGGCACGCTGGACGACGTCGACGCGGCCCGCGCGGTCCGCTACGCCGGCGCCGAGGCCGTGTCGCTGTGGCACGCGGACGAGGACCTGCGCGACGTCGACGCGGTCGTCGTTCCCGGCGGGTTCTCCTACGGCGACTACCTGCGCGCGGGCGTGATCGCCCGGTTCGCGCCGATCATGACGTCGGTCATCGAGGCGGCCCGCGGCGGCATGCCGGTGCTGGGCATCTGCAACGGCTTCCAGATCCTGTGCGAGGCCGGTCTCCTGCCGGGCGCGATGATCCGCAACCAGGGCCTGCACTTCATCTGCCGCGACCAGTGGCTGCGCGTGGAGAACACCTCGACGACGTGGACCACCCGCTACGAGCCGGGCGCCGAGATCCTCGTCCCGATGAAGAACATCGACGGCTGCTACATGGCCGAGCAGTCCACTTTGGACGAGCTGGAGGCCGAGGGCCGCGTGGTGTTCCGGTACGTCGGTGGCAACCCGAACGGGTCCCGCAACGACATCGCGGGCATCCGCAGCGAGAACGGCCGGGTCGTCGGGCTGATGCCGCACCCGGAGCACGCGATCGACGCGCTGACGGGTCCGTCGGACGACGGTCTCGGCATGTTCTTCAGCGCGGTGGACGCGCTGGTGAAGGCTTGAGGGTGGGCCACCGCCCCCGGTGATCATTCTACCGGGGACCACTGACAGTTCCGGGGCTGCGGACGTGGGTTGTCCACAGCCCCGGACCGCTTTCAGCTCTTGCTCTGGTCGTTCGACAGCCACTTCTCCGGCCGCACCCGCACCAGGATCGACTTCTCGCCCAGCGCCGAGTCGACGTACGCCGTGGCCTGGTCCTCCGGCCAGTACCGCTTCGCGATCCGCAGTGCCTGCTCGCGCGTGGGCGGCTCGTCGTTCGCCACCACCGGGCCCTCCACCGTCACGTACTTGTACGGCGGGTTCTCGTCCTGCGCCACCAGGCTCAGGCGGCCGGCGGCGCGGATCGACCGGTCCTTGACCGTGTCGCGTTCCATCCAGATCAGCAGCTCGCCGCCCGGCGAGTAGTCGTACCAGACCGGCACCGCCAGCGGCGCGCGTCCGGCGCGCTCCACCGCCAGCACTCCCACGTGCACTCCGCTCAGGAACTCCTCGCGCTCCGCGGCGGTCATCACGAACGACGACATGGCACTCCCCAGGTAGGTGATCACTACCTGGGGAGCAACACGCCGGGCAGTCCGGACATTCCGGACTACGAAGCCGCCGCGACCAGCCGGGCGTACGAGCCGCCTGCCGACAGCAGTTCCTCGTGCGGGCCCAGCTCGGTGATCCGGCCGCCCTCGACCACCGCGACCCGGTCGGCCGCCGCCGCCGTGTGCAGGCGGTGGGCGATCGCGATCACCGTCCGGCCGGACAGCACGCTGTTCAGCGAACGCTCCAGGTCGCGGGCCGAGCCCGTGTCCAGCAGCGACGTCGCCTCGTCGAGCACCAGCGTGTGCGGGTCGGCCAGGACCACCCGGGCCAGCGCCAGCTGCTGCGCGATCGCCGCCGGCACCGGGTGCTCGCCCGAGCCCAGCTTCGTGTCGAGCCCGTCCGGCAGGGTGGCGACCCAGTCCGACGCGCCCGCCGAGGCCAGCGCCGCCAGCAGCTCCTCGTCGGTCCAGTCGCCGCCTTCCCGGCGGGCCGGCAGCGCCAGGTTCTGCCGCAGCGTCCCGGAGAACACGTGGTGCTCCTGGGTCAGCAGCAGGACCTCGCCGCGCAGCACGTCGTCGGCCAGCGCCGAGACGTCCTGGCCGCCGATGCGCACCGAGCCCGACGACGGCGCCGCGATGCCCGCCAGCAGCCGCCCGAGCGTCGACTTGCCCGCGCCGGACGGCCCGACGATCGCCAGCCGCTCGCCGCGCGGGACCCGCAGGTCGATGCCGTGCAGCACCTCGCGGTCGGCGGTGTAGGCGAACCGGACGTCATGCACGTCGATGTCGCGCCCGCGCGGCACCTCGGTCACCTTCGGCGCATCCTCGGCGGCCACCGAGTGCACGCCGAGGATGCGCCGCGCCGCGGCCGCCGCCACCTGCAGGTCCTCCAGCCAGAACAGCGCCTCGTTCAGCGGCGCCGCCATCCCCTGCATGTACAGCAGCATCGTGGTGATCTCGCCAAGCCCGGCCCAGCCCTGCGTGTACGCGAGCAGCCCGAGCGGCAGCATGACCGCCAGCGGCACGACGTAGCTGATCTCCAGCGACGGCAGCCAGCGCAGCTGCAGCGCCCGCATCCGGCGTTCGCCGTAGATGCTCTGGTCCAGCGCGTCGTACGCGGCGCCGATCCGCCGCTCGGTCAGCCCGAGCGCCTCGATCGTGCGCGCGCCCTCCGCGGTCTCGTGGACGCTGGTGGTCAGGTCGGCCCAGCGGTCCAGCATCCACTGCATGATCGCCGGGATCCGCCGCTGGTACCAGACGTTCACCGGCACCAGCAGCGGCAGCGCGACCAGCAGGCCCAGCGACAGCAGCGGCGACGTCACCACCATCGCGACGACGGTGAACCCGACGCCGACCGCCGCGACGAGGATCTGCGGCACCGCGAACCGCGCGGCGTGGTCGATCCGGCCGAGGTCGGTGGTGGCCCGGCTGAGCAGGTCGCCGGTGCCCGCCGCCTCGACCGTGCCGAGCGGCAGCTGCAGCGCGGTCCCGACGAACTCCTCACGCGTCTCGGCGAGCACCAGCTCGCCGAACACCGCCGCGCGCATCCGCGCGATCTTCCGCGCCACCGCCTGCAGCAGCAGGATCGCGACGAACGCCGCCGCCAGCACGTCGATGTGGCTCGTCGTGGTGCCTGCCGCGACGTCGTCGACGAGCGTGCCGAGCAGCTGCGGCCCGGCCAGGCCGATCAGCGTGGCCACCGCCAGCGAGCCCAGCAGCAGGCCGAACTCGCGTTTGTGGACG
This sequence comes from Amycolatopsis melonis, assembly GCF_040064235.1. NCBI lineage: Bacteria > Bacillati > Actinomycetota > Actinomycetes > Pseudonocardiales > Pseudonocardiaceae > Amycolatopsis > Amycolatopsis melonis. Next base: position 288,905 of record NZ_JBDZYD010000003.1, on the reverse strand, counting down.
GCGGCCGTCTTCAGCGCCCACCGGCGGACGTCCCGCCGGGTCGCCGTGGGGAGCCGTTTCATACCGTCACCGCTTTCGCCGTGAAGACTTCGTCTGCCACATGTGTCCACAAGGGACTCTGGCTGAACACCACCGTCGTCTTGCCGCGCCGCAGCCGCGCGACGCGTTCGGTGATGCGGGCCTCCGTGTGCGCGTCGACCGCCGACGTCGGCTCGTCGAGCACCAGGACGTCGGCGTCGGTGGCCAGCGCGCGGGCCAGGTTCAGCCGCTGCCGCTGACCGCCGGACACCTCGCGGCCGCGCTCGCCGATCACCTCGTCGACGCCGTGGGGCAGCGCCTCGACGATGTCGTCGGCGTCGGCCGCGTACAGCGCTTCGGTGATGCTCACGTCACTCGGCCGCGCCGGTGCCAGCTGTTCGCGCAGCACGCCGGAGAACCAGATGTCCTGGTTGTGCGCGTAGACGACGCGCTGCCGCAGCTCCGCGAGCGCGACGCGGTCCGCCCGGACGCCACCGACCAGGACTTCCTCGCCGTCGGCGGGATCGGCGAACCGGGCCAGCCGGTCGGCGACGGCCTCGCCTTCGGCACCGAAGTCGACGACCGTCAGCCTGCCGGGCGCGACGCGGACCCCGGACTCGGTGTCCACCAGCTCCAGCGGGCCCTCGGGCAGCGGCACCGGCTGCTCGGGGTCGGCCAGCGTCGGCCGGATGGCCAGCAGCGCCACGACTTTCCGCGACGCGACCAGTCCCGAGGTGATCGACCCGACGGCCTCGGTGGCGGCGTTGACCGGCCAGATGAGGAAGGCCGAAACGCCGTAGAAGGCGACCAGCTGCCCGACGTCGATCGTGCCTGCCACGGCCAGCCGCGCACCCAGCCAGGTGATCACCACGGTGACCAGCCCCGGCAGCGCGATCTCGGCGGCGGCCAGCCAGGCTTCGGCCTGCCCGACCTCGATCCCGGCCCGCCGCACCCGCTGGCTCGTTTCGCGGAAGCGCGCGAAGAACCGCCGCTCGCCACCGATGCCCCGCAGGATCCGCAGGCCGGACACGATGTCCGCCCCGAGCGCACTGACGTCACTGCGCTTCTCCCGCTGCTTCGCCTTCCGCTTCTGCAGCGGCGCAAGCAGCGGCCCGATCCCGAGCACGGCAACGGGCACGCCGACCAGCGCGACGACCCCGAGCAGCGGCGACGTCGAGACGAGCCAAACGGCCACGACGACGAAGGCCAGCAGCGACCCGAAGGCCCGGCCGGTCATCTCGACGGTGTTGCCGATGTGGTTGACATCGGTGGTGGAGACGGCGACGAGGTTCCCGGTGGTGGTGTGCTCGCGCAGCCCCGCCCCGACACGCGTGGTGTGCGCCGAGACGACCCGCTGGGTCGAGCCAGCACCGTGCAGCCAGAGGCCGTAGTTGAGAAAGTGCAGCCAGGTCCCGAACAGGGTCTGGACAACCCCGAGCGCGGCGGCAACAAGCGCCCACCGCGCAACGGCGGCACCATCGTGCGCCCCGATGGCCCCGATGCCCTGCCCGACAACGAGCGGAAGCAGCGCGCCCGGAAGCGCCCAGACAACCCCGATCGCGGCAGCACCGAGCACGGTCCCGAGCCGAGCCCGGAACACGGCAAGCAGAAACCGGCTCGCGGTCGGCCGCCCAGGCAGCCGCAGCGGCGGAAAGGGATATGTGGCGGAAAGCACGATTCCCGACGGTAAGCCGAGGCCGGGAGGAAGGCGACCGATTTTCCGGCGGCCCCGCTGGTTGGGTGCCCCTTCGCGCAGCCGTCCGGGCAGCTGCGCGTGGCGCTTCAGCCACCCCCCGGCGCTTGGGGGACCCCCGGTTTCAACGTTACTCCCAGGCACCGACAATTCCGGGCCCGCGAACCGGAGTTGTCCCCAGGCTCCCGGTCCGGCCGCGCCAAGATCGTGCCCGGACCGCGCTCGAGCCTGGACTGGGCTCCGGCCGCGGCGAACGTGTGCCGAAACCCGGGCGCTCGGGCCGTGCCCGGACCGCGCCCGACCCGTGCCACCCAGGCCCGAGACCCCACTCACCAACCCCCGGCCTGTCACCTCCGTCACACCACCCGCGGCCCCTCCGATTTCCCCGCCCCAGTGTCCAACGCTCCTCGGCCCGGCACGTATCCTGGCGGCCGTGGCGAACCCTGACACGGACACCGTGACCAGCACCGTTGACACCACCGAGCGGGCCGGGGCGACCCCGGACCACACCCAGCCCTATCGCGAGCTCGGGCTCGCCGACGACGAGTACGCCCGGATCCGGGAGATCCTCGGCCGCCGGCCCACCGATGCCGAGCTGGCCATGTACTCGGTGATGTGGAGCGAGCACTGCTCCTACAAGTCGTCCAAGAAGCACCTCCGCTACTTCGGGGAGACCGCCACCGACGAGATGAAGGCCAAGATGCTGGCCGGCATCGGCGAGAACGCCGGTGTCGTCGACATCGGCGAGGGCTGGGCGGTCACCTTCAAGGTGGAAAGCCACAACCACCCGTCCTATGTGGAGCCCTACCAGGGTGCCGCGACCGGGGTCGGCGGCATCGTCCGCGACATCATGGCCATGGGCGCGCGGCCCCTCGCGGTCGCCGACGCGCTGCGGTTCGGGCCGGCCGACGCGCCCGACACCAAGCGTGTGCTGCCCGGGGTCGTCGCCGGCGTCGGCGGCTACGGCAACTGCCTCGGCCTGCCCAACATCGGCGGCGAGCTGGTCTTCGACCCCTCCTACGCCGGCAACCCGCTGGTGAACGCCCTGTGCGTCGGCGCGATGCGCGTCGAGGACCTGCACCTGGCCTTCGCCTCCGGCACCGGCAACAAGATCATCCTGTTCGGTGCGCGCACCGGCCTCGACGGTATCGGCGGCGTTTCCGTCCTGGCGAGTGACACCTTTTCGGGTGACGAGTCCGCGTCGGGCCGCAAGAAGCTGCCGAGCGTCCAGGTCGGCGACCCGTTCACCGAGAAGGTGCTCATCGAGTGCTGCCTCGAGCTGTTCGCGCAGAAGCTCGTCGTCGGCATCCAGGACCTCGGCGGCGCCGGGCTGTCCTGCGCGACGTCGGAGCTGGCCGCGGCCGGTGACGGCGGCATGCACATCTACCTCGACCGCGTTCCGCTGCGCGCCAGTGGCATGACGTCCGCCGAGGTGCTCTCCAGCGAGTCGCAGGAGCGCATGTGCGCGGTCGTCGCGCCGGAGAACGTCGAGGCGTTCATGGCCGTCTGCCGCAAGTGGGACGTCATCGCCACCGACATCGGCGAGGTCACCGACGGCGAGCACCTGGTCATCACCTGGCACGGCGAGACCGTCGTCGACGTCCCGGCGCACACGGTCGCCCACCAGGGCCCGGTGTACGACCGGCCGGTCCAGCGACCGTCCACTCAGGACGCTCTGGTCGCCGACACCTCGGCGAAGCTGCCGCGTCCGTCCACTCCGGACGAACTGCGCGCGGACATCCTCAAGCTGATCTCCTCGCCGAACCAGGCGTCGAAGGAATGGGTGACCTCGCAGTACGACCGGTACGTGCGTGGCAACTCGGTCCTCGCGCAGCCGTCGGACTCGGGCATGATCCGGATCGACGAGTCGACCGGCCGCGGCGTCTCGGTCGCGACGGACTGCAACAGCAAGTTCGTCTACCTCGACCCGTACCGCGGCGCGCAGCTGGCGCTGGCGGAGGCGTACCGCAACGTCGCGACCGGCGGCGCGACGCCGGTCGCGGTGTCGGACTGCCTGAACTTCGGCGCCCCGACCGACCCCGGCGTGATGTGGCAGTTCGAGCAGGCCGTGCACGGCCTGGCGGACGGCTGCGTCGAGCTGGGCATCCCGGTGACCGGCGGCAACGTCAGCTTCTTCAACCAGACCGGCGACACGGCGATCCTGCCGACCCCGGTGATCGGCGTGCTCGGCGTGATCGACGACGTCACCCGCCGCATCCCGACCGGCATCGGCGCCGAAGCGGGCGAAACCCTGCTGCTGCTCGGCGAAACGCACGACGAGCTGGACGGCTCGGCGTGGGCCCGCGAGCTGCACGGCCACCTCGGCGGTGTCCCGCCGAAGGTCGACCTGGCGCGCGAGAAGCTGCTGGCGGAGATCCTGGTCGCGGGTTCCCGCGACGGCATGATCTCGGCGGCGCACGACCTTTCCGACGGCGGCCTGATCCAGACGCTGGTCGAGACCGTCCTCATCGGACAGTGCGGCGCGCGGGTCTTCCTCGACAGCGACCAGGACCCGTTCGTCCAGCTGTTCTCCGAGTCGGCGGGCCGCGTGCTGGTGGCCGTCCCGCGCACGGAAGAGCTGCGGTTCACCGAGATGTGCACCGCGCGCGGCCTCCCGTGGCGCAAGACCGGCGTGGTCGACCCGGAGTCGGGCACGCTGGAGCTGCAGGGCATCACCGAGTTCACGCTCGACGAGCTGCGCGAAGCCTGGGAGCGCACCCTGCCCGCCCTGTTCGACTGAGCGGGTCGTGGGGGCCTTCGCGTGAAGGCCCCCACGGACCTCAGCCCGCCCGTGCCACGATCCGGGCGTCCCCGTCGCGCAGTTCCTCCAGCTCCCAGCCGTCCGGCAGCTGGACGTCCTTCTCCGGCCGGACCCGGGTGTTGTACAGCGAAACCGCGTCCGCCAGCGAGGCGAACCGCAGGTCGGTCTGCCCCGCGAACCACGTCCAGCGCAGGTCGAGCGAGTCCGCGGCGACCGCGTCGGTGAAGACGGCGTCCTTCGCGAACTTCGCGTCCTTGAACGTCGTCGGCCCGGCGAACGTCGTTTCCGAGAAGTCCGCGGTCTCGGTGAAGTTCACCGCGCTGAACCACGCGTGGCTCTCGAAAACCGCGCCGCGGCAACGGAAGTAGCCGACCAGGCGGCCCTTGTCGGTCCCCGCGGCGGTGAGGTAGACGCGGCGCGTGAAGCGGCAGCCGCTGAAGTTCGTGCTGCTGTGCAGCGACGCGTGCCGCAGCAGCAAGCCGCCGACCAGCTTGCCCGAGAGGTCGAGGTACTCCAGCACCGCGCCGGTCAGGTCGAGGTCGTAGGACGGACCCGGTTCGTCGCGGCCGGGCAGCAGTTCCGAGATCAGCCGCTGCGCGGTGAGCCGGACGGTGAGTTCGAGTTCCTCCTCGGAGGTGGGATCCCGCGTCGGTTTCTCGTAGCGGCCGTGCAGGAACGGCCGCCGCAGGTACGAGCACAGCACGTCCAGCACCGTCTGCGTGTAGGACGGCCGGCTGCGCGCCAGCCCGGCGAGCGCGTGCAACGCCCCCACACGCACCTGGTCGGCCGAGTTGCCGAGCAGCTCGACGGCCTTCGCGAACCGTTCGTCGGCGACGCGCTCACGGTCCTGTTCCGCGCGCTGCGCCTCGAGTTCGTGCCGCTGCCGCTCGATGTCCTGACGGCGTTCCTCGACCCGGCGCCGCCGGTCGTTCAGCCACAGCGCGTACAGCGCCACGACCGCGCCGCCGGCGAGGCCGCCGGTCTTCAGCGCGTCACTGCGGCTGGTGGCGGGGTCGGTCAGCAGCCAGCCCCCGACCGCGGCCAGCAGGACCACCGACGCGAGGAACGTCCACGCCAGCGGTGACTTCCAGAGCCGCATCACTCACGAAACCAGCATGAGGCTGACGCAGAAGCCGGAACCGTCGATGTTCGTCGCCATGATGAAGCCGTCGACGTTCTTGCCTCCCGCGGTGCCACCGACCTCCACCTGCGCCATGAAGTCGCTGTCCGAGCCGTCGGCGGCCTCCAGCTGGAAGGGCGGCTTGATGAGGTCGAGCGACTGCGTCAGCAGCTCCCGCTTGTCGGCGCAGCCGAGCTGGATCGCGCCCGCGGTGTCGCCCGAGTTCAGCTTGGCGACGAAGTTCTTGATGACGCTGACACCTTCGCCGGAGCCGGACGGCTTTTCCGACGGCGGCGCCGACTTCTTCGGGGTCGTCGGCTTCGGGGCCGCCGTGCTCGACGACGGCGGGGCCGCGACGGTGCCCTCGTCCTTGGACAGGAAGAACCCGGGCGCGACGAACCCGGTGATGCCCACGGCCGCCAGCACCACGACCACGGCGGCGCCGATGGCGATCCACATGCCGGTCCTGCTCTTCTTCGGCGGCGCGGGCGGCCCGCCGAAGCCCTGCGAGTACCCACCGGTCGCCGGATCCCAGCCGGACATCTGGCCGCCCTGGTTCGGGTCCCAGGCCTGCTGCCCGTACTGCTGCGCGTTCGGGTCCGCCCACGCCTGCTGCTGCTGCGCGTTCGGGTCACCCCACCCGGCCTGCGGATATCCCTGCGGGTACTGCTGCGTCGGATACGGCTGCTGCTGGTTGGGGTCCCACCCGCCCTGCTGCGGGAAGCCGCCGGACTGCGGCTGCTGGCCGTACGGATCGGGCTGGCCGGGCTGCGGCGGGTACGTCATCTTCCATGCCTTCCGGGCGCTGGGTGGTTCGTGCGCTTCCGACGTCCGGCGTACGCATGCGGTTCCCCAGGACGTGAGCAGCGTTCTGCAAGCTCGGACGGTACGGCATGGCGCCGGCCCCCGGCCGTGGCGACATCGAAATCGGCACGGTCCGGGAGCCGGCGGGTGCGGGGATCAGCCGTTGGCGAGTGCCTGGAGCCGGTCGTAGGCACCGTTGAAGGTGTCCTGGTCGAGCGGGCTCGAGGTGTACTGCCAGACGGTGTAGTAACTCCAGTTGTAGGGCAGGGTGCCGACCGTCGAGGCGTACCGCGCGACCCAGAGCGGGGCGGTGCTGGAGAAGTCACCGCTCACGCACTGGCCCCACCAGCTCGTCGACGTGTAGATCACCGGCCAGCGCCCGGTCAGGGAGTGATAGGTGTCGTGGAAGTCGAGGATCCACGACGTCATTGCCGCCTTGCTCAGCCCGTAGCAGGTCGAGCCGTACGGGTTGTACTCCATGTCCAGCGCGCCGGGCAGCGTCTTGCCGTCCTTGGACCAGCCACCGCCGTGCGCGACGAAGTACCGGGCCTGCGCCGCGCCGCTGGAGGTGTTCGGGGTGGCGAAGTGGTAGGCGCCGCGGATGAAACCCTGGTTGTAGGAGCCGTTGTACTGCTGCGCGAAGTACGGGTTGGTGTAGCTGGTGCTCTCCGTGGCCTTGGTCCAGACGAACCGCTTGCCCTGGTTCCACCAGCTCGCCCAGTCGACGTTGCCCTGGTAGCTGGCGACGTCCATGCCGGCCACCGTGGCCAGCACCTGGTTCGGGACGGCCTGGCCGGGCTGTGGCTGCTGCGCGGCCCGCTGCGTGTCCGGCGTCGACTTGTCGCCTTCGACGCGCCGGATCTGTGACCCCAGTTCGTGGTTGTGCTGTGCGATGTCCGCGTTGATCGCGGCCACGGGGTCGACTTCGGGGGAGTAGGTCGCCGCCTGTGCCGTGCTGCCGAGCAGGAGCAGCGTGGCCGGGACGACCAGGGCGGCGAACAGCCGCCCTCTTCGGGAAGTGGACATCGTCGGATCCCTTCACAGATACCCTCGCTGAGGGCGGCTTACTGCAGGTAGCCGCCCGTGCACGATTGTTGGGGACGAAGTGGCGTTTGTCACTCAGTTCCGTGAAATTGGGTATACGCGTGGGTGATTTTCCCGGGAAGTTGATCTTTACTTGGTGACTGGTTAACACCTATTACTCAAAACGCTGCGCCGTTCAGCCCAGCGCGAGGGCGAGCAGCCGGTCCGCCGGGCCGTTGAACCAGTTCTGGTCGCCGGGCAGCGGGCCGCGGTCGGCGAACTGCCAGATGGTGTGCACGGCCCAGCCTGCGGGCAGTTCGCCGATGTAGGTGTTGTAGCGGGCGATCCAGAGCGGGTTGTCGCCGAACCCGCCGTTGTTCGCGGTGCACCGCTTCCACCAGCTCGTCGACGTGTAGATCGTCGGATACCGGCCGGTGGCGGCGCGGTAGGTGTCGGAGAAGTCCCGGATCCAGGCGACCATGCCCGCGGCGTCCTTGCCGTAGCAGGTTTCGCCGTACGGGTTGTATTCCGCGTCGAGCGCGCCCGGCAGCGTCTTGCCGTCGGCCGACCAGCCGCCGCCGTGGGCGAGGAAGTACCGGGCCTGCTCGGCTCCGCCGGAGACGTCCGGGCGGGCGAAGTGGTAGGCACCGCGGATCAGGCCGGCGTTGTAGGAGCCGTTGTACTGCTGGGCGAACTGCGGGTTGACGAACCCGGTGCCCTCGGTCGCCTTGACGTAGACGAACCGGGCGCCGGTGCGCGCCGCCCCTGGCCAGTCGACCGGTCCCTGGTGCCCGCTGACGTCGTGCCCGAGCTGCTGGTCGTCGTTCCCGTACAGGACGCCGGGCACCGCGCCGACGCCCTCGGCCTTGGCGATCTGCGAACCGGCGTAGTGGTCTTCGGCGCCGGCGTAGAGATCGGGAACGGCGTAGGCGGGCGACTGGCCGGCGATCAGCAGGACGGCGGCGGCGAAGGGCAGCAGCGAACGACGTTTCACCCTCATGCTCCCCACCGGTCTCGTGAGACTTGTCCAGCCTCACGATGCACCCGAGCCGCCGGATCGGCGACTCGGATGGTCACTCGACGGAGTGAAAACCGCAGGTCAACGACGTTGGGCGGTCTGCCGCGGCTTGTCGTGAGTGGTAATTCGCGTTCTAACCCGAATTACCACTCACGACCGCGGACCGGCGGCGGGCTCGGAAGACGCCCTCCAGGTCAGCGGCGTTCGTCGGCGAGGGCCTTCAGCAGGTGCTCGGCAGGCACCACGGCCGTGATGAGGTCGTGCGGGTTGATCGCGACCGGGTGGCCGCCGAGCAGGCCGACGATGTCGCGGCCGAGGACCGCGCGGGCGTGCGGCCACTCGCGCGGCACCAGTGCCTTGCGCGTGTACGCCGGGACCATGACGCGGCCGTCGGCGTTGTGGAAGCCGATGACCGTCCGCTGCACCGGCGACATCGCGTAGACGAACAGCGTCGCGTCGAGCACCACGCGCGGCAGGTCCGACGCCGGGCGGTGCTCGGTGCGGACGAGCTGGAGCAGCTGCTCGAGGTCGTTGGCGGGCTCCGGGAAGCCGAGCGCCTTGGGCGAGGGCCGGTAGCGGTCGTTGGGGTGGAAGTCCGCCACGACGTCGCCCGCCCCGTTCACCGGGTAGGCGCCGACGACCGCCCAGGACGGGACCGGACCGTTCGGGTCGAACGCTTCGTCGATGACGTACAGCCAGCTGTTGGGGTTGGCGCGGGCGTTCGCGCGCATCTCCGCGGTGATCTCCGGCGTGCCGTGCTTGCCGGAGCGCCGTGCCTGCTGGCCTTCGCGCCGCGCGGCGCGGTTGTGCTTGCCGTGCCTGCCGGGGCGATCGGCTCCGCTTCCGGTGGGCTGCTGCGAAACCATCCGATCCGCCTCGTCCCGCTGCGCCATCGTCATCCCCACGTTCTCGGGTGTGCCTGAAAAGTCTTGGTGCGCCACTCTACTGTTTGCCCATGGCCTCTTCGCGTTCGGTCGACCCCGGACAGTTACGTGCGGCGGTGCTGGCGATTTCCCCGTGGTTGCAGGGCGACGCGCCCGATCCGGCGCGGCCGGAACTCGCGGCGGCGGTCCGCCTCAGCCTGCGTGCGCTGGCGGCGGACGCGCCGGGGCGCACGGTCGAAGTCCGCGTTCCGCCGTTCGCGGCGGTGCAGTGCGTGGAGGGGCCGCGGCACACCCGCGGCACCCCGCCGAACGTGGTCGAGACGGACCCGCGCACGTGGCTCGAACTGGCCACGGGCGTCCTGGACTGGACCACGGCGGTGGCGGACGGCCGGGTGTCCGCATCGGGCACCCGGGCCGACCTTTCCCACTGGCTCCCCCTCGTCCGTCTCTGACGGACGGGAGTTACGGCTTGCGGCCGATGCCGCCGGCGATCGTCCGCTGTGCCACGTTCAGTTCCTTCAGCCGCGGTCCGTCCGGCCACCAGTCGGCGCAGCGGACGACGCCGGGGGGCACCATCTCGAGGCCGGGGAAGAGGTCCTCGATCTCCTTCTGGGTCCGGAACGTCCCCGAGCCCATCGGGCTGTGCAGGAAGAACTCCTCCATGCGGCGGGCGGTCGCGGAATCCTCGTCCTCGGGGTCGAAGAAGTGCGAAATCGCCACGTACGAACCCGACGGCAGCGCGTCGACGTACTCCTTCATGATCTCCGCCGGCCGCTCGTGCGGGCCGTTGTAGTGGTGCAGCGTGCCGAGCTGGAGGAACGCCACCGGCTGCGAGAAGTCGATGTGCTGCCGGACGACCTCGTTCTCGAGGATCCGCTGCGGCTCGAAGATGTCCTCGGCGACGAAGTGGGTGTTCTCGTTCTCCTCCAGCAGCGCGCGGCCGTGGGCCAGCACCACCGGGTCGTTGTCGATGTAGACGACCTTGATCTCCGGGTTGATCCGCTGGACGACCTGGTGGGTGTTCTCGGCGGTCGGCAGGCCGGAGCCGCAGTCGAGGAACTGCGTGATGCCGGTCTGGCCGGCGAGGAACCGGCAGGCCCGGATGAGGAAGCCGCGGTTTTCGAACGCGAGGTCCTGTGCCTCCGGTGCGGCCTTCTGCACCTTGTGCAGGACCTCCCGGTCGATCTCGTAGTTGTCCTTCCCGAGCAGGAAGGCGTCGTACACGCGCGCGATGCTCGCTCGGGTCGGGTCGACCCCCACGGGAACTCGTTCGGTCCGGGTCGCGGCGTCGGGCATGATGAACCTCGCAAGTTCTGTGTCGAAAGTCTCGTACTCTACGTAGAGTAGGACTCCACACGCACGCGGTAAACCGGGTCACCTCTTTGCGCAGGACGGCCCAACGTGTACTTTCGGTAGTCGGGCTAGAACCCCCTGGTGACGTGAGTGCGGAAGGTCCGGGATGAACGCGGTGAACGCGTCCAGTGGCGAGCAGAACATCGGCCCGACGGCGCGCCGGATGATCCTGGGCTCACAGCTGCGCCGCCTCCGTGAAGAGGCCGGGATCACCCGCCAGCAGGCCGGCTACAACATCCGCGGCTCCGAGTCGAAGATCAGCAGGCTGGAGCTGGGCCGGGTCGGGTTCAAGGAACGCGACGTCACCGACCTGCTGACGATGTACGGCGTCGACGACCCCACCGAGCGCCAGATCTTCCTGGACATGGTCAAGCAGCCGAACGAGCCGGGCTGGTGGCGGCGGTTCGGCGAGACCATGCCGAACTGGTTCACCGACCTGGTCGGCCTGGAGGAGGCCGCCGCGCGCATCCAGATCTGGGAGCCGATCTACGTGTCGGGCCTGCTCCAGATCGAGCCGTACGCGCGGGCGATCTTCAGCCACGGCCGCCCGGAGATGGCCGACGAGCGCGTCGACCAGCTGGTCGCGCTGCGGATGCGGCGGCAGAAGATGTTCAGCAGACCGGACGCGCCCCGGGTGTGGATGGTGCTCGACCAGTCGGTGCTGTACCGGCCGATCGGCGGCATCAAGGTCCTCAAACAGCAGATCGAATACCTGCTGGAAATGAGCGCGCTGCCGCACGTGTCGATCCAGGTGCTGCCGTACGAGCGCAGCGGGCTGTCCGCCGAACACGCGTTTTCGCTGCTGCGGTTCGGCGAGCCGGAACTGCCGAACATCGCCTACGTCGAGTACCTGACCGGCGCGCACTACATCGAGAAGCGCGAAGAGATCGAAAAGTACAGCCGCGCGCTCGACATGCTGGCGGTCGACGCGGAGACTCCGGAGCGCAGCCGCGCGATGCTCGCGAAGCGGCGCCAGGAGATCTAGAAACCCTTGCCTGTACCCGATTCGGCGGTGCCGAGGTGTGCCCGCTGACCGGTAACTTGGCGTAGCGATTAACCCGTTGGGACGAGTACCTGTCACCCGATAGGTTAGCGCTGACCGGCTGTTTCTTTACCGTCCGAGAACTTTGCAAGAAATTCTGCACGTGCATTTACCGCTGCACTCTCACGTGCTAGCCTCGGACACGCGGGCAAATGCACATGCATATGCATCGCTATCCGCTTCGAGAGGTGGGATCATGGCTGAGCGATTCGAGAACGGCATCCCGGCTGATCGGCTGACCGGTGCCCAGTGGCGCAAGGCGAGCTACAGCAACTTCAACGGCAACTGCGTCGAGGTCGCCCCGCTGGCCAACGGCGAGATCGCGATGCGCAACTCGCGCTTCCCGACCGGCCCGGCGCTGGTCTACACGCGTGCCGAGATGGCCGCGTTCCTGGCGGGCGCGAAGGACGGTGAATTCGACGATGTCCTCGGCTGAGGCCGTCGCACCCGTCTTCGACATCGAAACCGGACTGCAGGAACTGGTGGCCCGCGGCTACCAGTTCGTCCACCCCGCCGACGAGCGCGGCGAGGTCGTCGCCGTCGTCGGTGTGCGCGTGCACGACGACGTGGTGGACGTCGTCCGGCTGAACGCCGAAGACGACGTGGTCGCGACCCGGATGCCCGGCACGGAGGAGAACATCTTCGAGCCGGAGCGGTGGCTGTGGCGCCGCCGCGGTGACGGTGCCCAAGTGCTCACGGAGATCCTCTCGCTGCCCGACGCGTGCTGACTCCGCGAAGGCCCAAGGCCCTGTCCGAAGTGGTCAGAACCACGTCGGGCGGGGCCTGGCTCATGCCGGGACCGTTTACACTGAATCCGGCCTGACCACGTCTTCCCAGGAGCTCTTCGGTGGTTTCCGACCCCCAGCTCGTGTCCGACCAGCCCGAACCGGAACCCCGTGAGGAGTGTGGCGTCTTCGGCGTCTGGGCTCCCGGGGAAGAAGTAGCGAAGCTCACCTACTACGGCCTCTACGCCCTGCAGCACCGCGGGCAGGAGGCGGCCGGCATCTCCGTCTCCGACGGCTCCCAGATCGTGGTCTTCAAGGACCTCGGCCTGGTCAGCCAGGTGTTCGACGAGCAGATCCTGCAGTCGCTGCAGGGCCACATCGCCGTCGGGCACTGCCGGTACTCGACCACCGGCGCGACCATCTGGGAGAACGCCCAGCCGATCTTCCGCACCACCGAGACCGGCAGCGGCCTGTCCTTCGCGCACAACGGCAACCTGGTGAACACCGCCGAGCTGCGGGAACGCACCATCGAAGCGGGGCTGAAGCCGCACGCGGGCCTGACCGGCTCGTCCAGCGACTCCGACCTCATCTGCGGCCTGCTCGCCGCGAACGCCGCCGACAAGGGCATCGAGGCCGCGGCCATGGAGCTGCTGCCCACCCTGAAGGGTGCGTTCTGCCTGGTGTTCTCCGACGAGAACACCCTGTACGCCGCCCGCGACCCGCACGGAGTTCACCCGTTGGTGCTCGGCCGCCTCGAACGCGGCTGGGTCGTCTCCAGCGAGACGGCGGGTCTCGACATCGTCGGCGCGTCGTTCGTCCGCGAGATCGAGCCGGGCGAGCTGATCGCCATCGACGCCGAGGGCCTGCGGTCCTCGCGGTTCGCGAACCCGGACCCCAAGGGCTGCGTCTTCGAGTACGTCTACCTGGCCCGCCCCGACACGACGATCGCCGGCCGCGGCGTGCACGCCACCCGCGTCGAGATCGGCCGCCGCCTGGCCGCCGAGCAGCCGGTCGAGGCCGACCTGGTCATGCCGGTGCCCGAGTCGGGCACCCCGGCCGCGATCGGGTACGCGCAGGGCTCCGGCATTCCCTACGGCACCGGCCTGGTGAAGAACGCCTACGTCGGGCGCACGTTCATCCAGCCGTCGCAGACCATCCGCCAGCTGGGCATCCGGCTCAAGCTGAACCCGCTGCGCGACGTCATCCGCGGCAAGCGCCTGGTGGTGGTGGACGACTCGATCGTCCGCGGCAACACCCAGCGCGCGCTCGTCCGGATGCTGCGGGAGGCGGGCGCGCTCGAGGTGCACGTCCGGATCGCGTCGCCGCCGGTGCGCTGGCCGTGCTTCTACGGCATCGACTTCGCGTCGCGGGCCGAACTGGTCGCCAACGGCGTCGACCTCGACGGCATCCGCCGCTCGATCGGGGCCGACTCCCTGGGCTACATTTCCCTGGACGGCCTGGTCGCGGCCGCGGAACAGCCGAAGTCGCGGCTGTGCACGGCGTGCTTCTCCGGCGAGTACCCGATCCCGCTGCCGGAGGACGCGCTGATCGGGAAGCACCTGCTCGAAAGCCTCGACGCGGTCAATGGCGCGGCGACCCCGGTCAGCCCCGCCGGGTACGGTGCCGAAGACGCCGTCCGGCGTCCCTGAACAGTCCTTCCAGTAGGGAGTCCTTCCACCGTGAGCGAGTCCACGAGCGCCACGTACGCCGCCGCCGGCGTCAGCATCGAGGCCGGCGACCAAGCCGTCGAGCTGCTCAAGCCGCACGCCGAGCGGGCAACGCGGCCCGAGGTCATGGGTGGTGTCGGCGGTTTCGCCGGGCTCTTCTCCCTGAAGCTCGACAAGTGGAAGGAGCCGGTGCTCGCGTCGTCGACCGACGGCGTCGGCACCAAGATCGCGGTCGCGCAGGCGCTCGACAAGCACGACACGGTCGGCATCGACCTGGTCGCCATGGTGGTCGACGACCTGGTCGTGACCGGCGCCGAGCCGCTGTTCCTCCAGGACTACATCGCCGTCGGCAAGGTCCAGCCGGAGAAGGTCGCCGCGCTGGTCGGCGGCATCGCCGAGGGCTGTGTCCTGGCCGGCTGCGCGCTGCTCGGCGGCGAGACCGCCGAGCACCCCGGCCTGATGGGCGAGCACGACTACGACCTGTCGGCCACCGGCGTCGGCGTGGTCGAGGCGTCCGCGCTGCTCGGCCCGGAGAAGGTCCGCCCGGGTGACGTCGTGCTCGCGCTCGGCTCGTCCGGCCTGCACTCCAACGGCTACTCGCTGGCCCGGCACGTGCTGCTGGACATCGCGCGGATGCCGCTGGAGGGGCATGTCGAGGAGTTCGACCGCACCCTCGGCGAGGAGCTGCTGGAGCCGACGCGGATCTACGCGAAGGACTGCCTGGCGCTCGCCGCCGAGACCGAGGTCCGCACGTTCGCGCACATCACCGGCGGTGGCCTGGAGGCCAACCTCGCCCGCGTCATGCCGCGTGGCCTGGTCGCCCGGCTCGACCGCGGCACCTGGACCCCGGCGCCGGTGTTCGCGCTGATCGGCCAGCGCGGCAAGGTCGAGCGGGCCGAGCTGGAGAAGACGTTCAACATGGGCGTCGGCATGGTCGCGATCGTCGGCGCGGACGACGTCGACCGGGCGCTGGCCATGCTCACCGCGCGGCACGTCCCGGCCTGGGTGCTGGGCGAGGTCCAGCCTGCCGAGGACGTCGACGGCCCGCGCGCGGTGCTCTCGGGCGACCACCCGCGGTTCTGACGGTGGCGGCCACCGGTGACGTGGTGGTCGGCTCCCGGTTCGTGATCCCGGAGGCCGAGCTGAGCGAGCGCTTCTCGCGCTCGTCCGGCCCGGGCGGCCAGGGCGTCAACACGACGGACTCGCGGGTGGAGCTGTCGTTCGACGTGGCCGCGTCGCCGTCGATCCCGGACCACCTGCGCGAGCGGGTGCTGGCGGCGCTGGCGTCCCGGCTGGTCGACGGCGTCCTGACGATCGCGGCCAGTGAGCATCGCTCCCAGCTGCAGAACCGCGAGGCGGCCCGTGGCCGCCTCGCGAACCTGCTGCTGGACGCGTCGGCGCCACCGCCGCCCAAGCGGCGCCCCACCAAGCCGTCCCGCGGCTCGAAGGAGCGCCGCCTGGCGTCGAAGAAGCGCCGGAGCGACGTCAAGCGTGGTCGCTCCGGCCGCTTCGAGGACTAGCCGAAGGACAGGTGCACGCACTCCCCGGCAGGCCGGTAGCCGACCCGGGCGTAGACGTTCCCGATCCCCAGGTCACCGGGGGTGAGGAACGCCGTGTGCGCCCCGGCCTCGTGGACCTCGCGGGTGAGCCGGGCGGTGAGTGCCGCGGCGATCCCGCGCCCGCGGTAGGCGTCGAGCACGCCGATCCCGGCGATTTCGGTGGTGGCATCGACGATTTCGAGAGCGAGCCCGCCGCCGACCACCACGCCGGTTTCGGTGTCCTCGGCCAGGACGTGCCGCACCCCGGCGTCGATTCCGGCCTCGAGGCGCGCGACCTCGTCGTCGCCGATTTCCGCCGGCTCGCCGTACGCGGTGTTCTGCGCCGACCGCATCCGCCGGAGGTCCTCGGCGGACTCCGGCGCGCGCAGCCGGATTCCCGGCGGCACCGGGCGGTCGGCCCGCTCGGCGGGCGTGCACGTCATCAGCGGCACCCGCCGCTCCAGCGTGTACCCCGCGCCGGCCAGGAGTTTCTCCAGGCCGGGGGCGACGTCGGTGAAGTACTCCAGCCGCGGGAGCAGGCCCCGCCGCCGGTACGCCCCGGTCAGCGCGTCGATCTCGGCCGCCGTCGGCTCGGCGCCGTCGTCCGGGATCGCGTAGTTGAGCATCGGGTGGGTGGTGTCCGGCGAGTAGGTGGCCAGGAACGGGCCGATCCGCTCGGTCGTCCGGCCGCGGGGTGCCGTCCTGCGGACATACGTCTGGATAGCAGACATTGCTGGTGAAAGCCCTTTCAAGAGCGCGTCAAGGAACCGCAGCCACGAACCGGGCATGCGGGCGGAACGCTGGGCGCCGGGCCTAGCGAGGGCCGGCGCCGGAGGCGGCGCCAGGCATAGGCGGTCATTCCTTGACTCGAAGGGGCTCTTCCGGCCCAGTTTCGCACGGGCCGCAACCGGATTATTGACGCTCCGGGTGCGCGATGGCCGCGTAGCGCTTGTCCCACACCGAACGCGGCACCCGCAGGGTGAGCGTCGGCGCTTCGCAGATGGTGCGCCGCGGCGACGGGATCACCACCGGCACCACCACCGGGACCGGCGGCACGTCGAGCCAGCGCCAGCCGCGGCGGCTGAGTGCGGCGCCGAGCGTCGCGCCGACGGTGTTCAGCAGGACGTCGTCGGTCGAGGTCACGCGGCCGTCGTGGATCAGATATTGCGTGCCTTCCACCAGCACGGACGCGACCAGCGCGGCCAGCGCGACCCGCAGCAGCGTGCGCAGCCGGCGCACCCGCATCGGCAGCAGCGCGCCGAGCGGGCACAGCAGCAGGACGTTGCCGATCACCTGCCAGAGTGAACCGTCGTTGCCGAACGCGGCCGTGATGTCGGCGCCGGGCACGAGGTCGAGCGTGCTCTCGGCGGAGTCGCCGACGGGCATCGTGACCAGGCACAACACCAGGAAGGCGACGAGGCAGGCCGCGCTGTCGACGCCGGCCGTCGCGGTCGCGTAGCGGACGGGCAGTCTTCGGCGGCGCCGGGCCGCGAGCAGTGGCCAGCCGATCAGCGCGTACGGCAGAGCGACGGCCGAAACCGGAATCATCCCCCAGAAGGCGCGCAGCAGGGCTTCCATGCGCCTCCCTTCCCGAACCCCTGAAAAGATCTTCGATGCGCGATTAGACGGCCCCTCCCAAGATCACCTTCGCATCACAAGATCGACTCGGCAGTCCGAGCGGACCGCACTATTCGGTGATCTTTCCGGTGGCGCAGTTTGTCCGCACGTGGTTCGGTCAGGGGGTGCACTGTCCATTGTGGAGATTGTGGACAACCCTGTGGAAGAATTCGGGGATTAATCCGGAAAGCGTTGCAGCACAAGAAAAACGCGTGGTGCGCGGCTGTGTACTACTCGGCGAGCCTGCGGGCCTGGTCGAGCAGTTTCTGCAAGTGCAGGCCACGCCGGACGTCACACGGGTGGGTTGTCGTGCCACTCGCGATCATCGCCGCGAAGTCGTCCAGCAGTGCCGTGTAGGACTCCTGCGCCGAGCCCGGTTTGCGGCCCAGCGTCCGGTAGCCGTGCTGCCCCCAGACGGCGACCTCGACGACGGTCGGCTGCACCGGCAGCCGCAGCGAAAGCGTGGCGGTGCTGATCACGCCGCCGTCGTGGGCCAGCATCAGGTGCCAGAGATCGCCGGGGCTCTGCCGCGCCGCGACGACCTCGGTGATCGGGCCGAGCGCCGCGTCCAGCATGTCGAGCGCGTGCGGGCCGATGTCGAACAGTGCGCCGCCGTCGTCCTGACGCCACGCCGAAGCCGCGTACTGGCCGCCGAGCAGGGCGCCGGACAGCCAGCGCGCGCCGCCGCCCGCCCAGCCGCCCGCCTGCGCGAGCCCGGCGAGCCACTCCTGCGTCTGCGCCGAGAAGCGCAGGGTCAGCACGACGAGCGCGGCGACACCCGCGTCGGCGACCGCGTCGGCCAGCCGCTGCGCGCCCTCGAGGTCGGCGGCGATCGGCTTCTCGAGGATCAGGTGCTTCCCGGCCTCGGCCGCGCGCACGCCCAGCTCCGCCTGGATGGACGGCGGGACGGCGAACGCCACCGCGTCCACCTGCTCGAACAGCTCCTCGACGCTGCCCGCGGCGGTCGCGCAGTGCGTCTCCGCAAGCGCTTGCGCCGCCTCCGGCCGCCGGGCCCAGACCGCGGTGAGCGCGGTGCCGGGATGGTCCGCGAGGCCGGGCGCGTGGATCGTCGTCGCCCACGGGCCGGCGCCGATCAGGCCGACGCGCAGCTGTCCGTCCGCGATGAGCTGTCCCACGGCCCGCAGTCTAGGTGTGGCCCGCGTCGCGCCGGAACCGCACCTGCGGCAGGCCCCGCCCTGGCTAAAGTGCCTGCATGATCGCCTCTCGCCTGGCCCGTCTCGTCACCGCCTCCGCCGTGCTGCTCGGCGCCTGCCTCGCCGGCGCCGCCCCCGCTTCGGCGACGGGCACGGACGGGGCCTGCCCCGAAGGCGGCGGCGTCACGGTGGTCGTCGACTTCGGCGACCTGGGCCCCGCGCCCGTCGTCCGCTGCGCGCCCGGGACGCCCGCGAACGGCATCGCGGCCCTGCAGGAAGCCGGGATCGAGGTCGCCGGCTCGCAGAAGTACGGCCTCGCCGTGGCCTGCCGGATCAACGGCAAGCCCGGCCCCGACGTCGAGTCCTGCGCGGGGATGCCGTCGGCCACGGCGTACTGGAGCTATTGGCACGCCTCGGCGGGCGGGAGCTGGACGTCGAGCCAGGAAGGCGCCCAGACGGCGAAGCCGGCGCCCGGCTCGTTCGAGGGATGGGCGTTCGCGCGCCCGAAGTCGGCGAACGACCTGCCGTCCCCGCCGCGCATCGCCCCCGTGCGGCAGGCGTCCGCGCCGGCTTCCGCGCCCGCCGACCAGGGCGGCAGCTCGTTCCCGTGGGACGTGGTGGTCGGCGCCCTGGTGATCGTGGTCATCGGCGTCGCGGGAACCCTCGTCGCCCGCCGCCGGCGTGCGCAGTAGGGCACTGCACCCCGGCGCCTGGTGGGTCTGGGCGCTCGCGCTGGCCGTCGCCGCCAGCCGCACGACCAACCCGCTGCTGCTCGGCCTGATCATCGCGGTGGCCGGCTTCGTCGTCGCGAACCGCCGGAGTGACGCGCCGTGGGCGCTGGCCTTCCGGCTGTACGCGTACGTCGGCGCGTTCGTCGTCGCGTCGCGCGTGCTGTTCCGGATCGTGGTCGGCGGCGAAGACGGCGGGCACGTGCTGTTCACGCTGCCGCGGATCGCGCTCACCCCGGGGTTCTCCCTGTTCGGTCCCGCGTCGGCGGAGGAACTGCTCGGCGGGTTCTACGACGGCCTGCGGCTGGCGGCGATGGTCGTCTGCATCGGCGCGGCGAACGCACTGGCCAACCCGAAACGCCTGCTCAAAGCGGTGCCGGGCGCCCTGTACGAGGTCGGGACGGCGGTGACCGTGGCGTTGACGGTGGCGCCACAGCTGGTCGAGAGCGTCCAGCGAGTCCGGCGGGCCCGGCGGCTGCGGGCCGGCCGGACTCGCGGCCTGCGGGCGGTCCGGGGCATCGTGGTCCCGGTGCTGGAGGACGCGATGAACCGGTCGCTGCAGCTCGCGGCGGCAATGGACTCCCGTGGCTACGGCCGCCGGGCGTACCTGAGTCCTAGCCTGCGGGCCGCCATCGCCGGGTGCGTGCTCGGCGGGCTGGCCGGGGTCTGCGTCGGCGTCTACGGCGTGCTCGACGGGACGTCGACGTGGCTCGGCGTGCCGCTGCTGGCGGCCGGGCTGGCCGTGGCGGTGGCCGGCTTCGTCCTCGGCGGGCGGCGCGTGCGGCGGACGGCGTACCGGCCGGATCCGTGGGGTCGTCCCGAGACGCTGGTCGTGGTCGCCGGGGTGGGCGCGTGCGTGCTGCTGTTCGTCACCGCGCGGATCGACCCGGGGAACCTCTACCCGTCGCTGAGCCCGTTGCGCTGGCCCGGGGTTTCCTGGGTGCACGTGGTGTCCCTGCTGATCGCGGTGCTGCCGGCCTGGCTGGCGCCGCCCCCGGTGTCGGAGGTCGTCCGGTGATCGAGTTCTCGCGGGTCACGGTGACCTACCCGGACGCGGCGCGGCCGGTGCTGGCGGACGTCTCGCTGCGGATCGAGGAAGGCGAGCTGTGCCTGGTCGCGGGCCCGACGGGCGCGGGGAAGTCGACGTTCCTCGGCGCGCTCAACGGGCTCGTCCCGCACTTCACCGGCGGACGGCTGGCGGGCCGGGTGGTGGTCGCCGGGCATGACACTTCCTTGTACCCGCCCCGGGAACTGGCCTCGGTGGTCGGCGTCGTCGGGCAGGACCCGCTGGCCGGGTTCGTCACGGACACCGTCGAGGAAGAGCTGGCGTACGCGATGGAGCAGCTGGCGGTCCCGCCGGACGTCATGCGCAAGCGGGTCGAGGAAACCCTGGACCTGATGGGGATCGCGGACCTGCGCCACCGTCCACTTCGGACGCTGTCGGGCGGGCAGCAGCAGCGTGTCGCGATCGGCTCGGTGCTGACGGCGCACCCGTCGGTGCTGGTCCTCGACGAGCCGACGTCGGCACTGGACCCGACGGCGGCCGAGGACGTGCTCGCGGCGATCACGCGGCTGGTGCACGACCTGGGGACGACGGTGATCGTGGCGGAGCACCGGATGGAGCGCGTGGCGCAGTACGCGGACCGGTTGTTGTACCTGCCGGGCGACGGTTCGGTGCGCTCCGGGACGCCCTCGGAAATCCTGGCGACCTCGGAGATCGCGCCCCCGATCGCCGAGCTGGGGCGGCTCGCGGGGTGGTCGCCGCTGCCGCTGTCGGTACGGGACGCACGGCGTCTGGCCGGGCCGCTGCGCTCGCGGCTTCCGGAATTGTCGGTGGGTGGGGGTAGCTTCTCGGTGACCGGTCCGGCACTGGACGTGAGAGGGGTGGTGGTGCGATACGGAGATGTCCTGGCGGTACGCGGGGTCGACCTGCGTGTCGGACCGGGGGAGACAGTCGCGCTGATGGGACGCAACGGCTCCGGCAAGTCGTCGCTTCTCTGGGCGGTGCAGGGCAGTGGCCCGAGGTCGGCGGGGAAGGTCGACGTCGGCGGCGCGGACCCGGCATCGCTCAAGCCACGAGCGGCCCGTCGGCGCGTGGGGCTGGTCCCGCAGACCCCGGCCGACCTGCTGTACCTCGATTCGGTGGACGCCGAGTGCGCACAGGCGGACACCGAATCGGAGGTCCCGGCAGGGACGGCCCGCGGCCTGCTGGACCGGCTCGCCCCCGGAATCGCCGGTGAAGCGCACCCCGGCGACCTCTCGGAAGGGCAGCGACTGGCGCTGGTGCTGGCGGTCCAGCTGGCGGCGGCCCCACCGGTGGTCCTGCTCGACGAGCCGACCCGCGGCCTCGACTACCACGCGAAGAAGCGCTTCGCCACGGTCCTGCGAGAGCTGGCCTCGCAGGACCGGGCGGTGCTGCTCTCGACCCACGACGTGGAGTTCGTGGCAACGGTGGCGGATCGCGTGGTGGTCATGGCAGAGGGAGAGGTGGTCGCCGACGGCCCGGCAAGGGAGGTGGTCGTCGCCTCCCCGGCGTTCGCCCCGCAGGTGGCGAAGATCCTCGCCCCCCAGCCCTGGCTGACGGTGGACGAGGTCGCGGAGGCATTGAAGTGAGGCGCCCGCCGGCCGCGCGGCACCAGCCAGAGCCGGGCGACGCCTCGCCCCTGCCACCACGCGCCCCGGCGGCGGTCGTCGGTGCTCCGGGCATGCGGCCGCGTGGCGGCGTGGCCGGAGTCGCCGAGCGCCTCGGCGTGCCTCGGTGTCTCGGCGTGGTGGTCGCCGGTGCCGGGGTCAGGTCTTGTGGCGGCGTGGCCGGAGTTGCCGAGCGCCTCGGCGCGTCTCGGTGTCTCGGCGTGGTGGTCGCCGGTGCCGGGGTCAGGTCTTGTGGCGGCGTGGCCGGAGTTGCCGAGCGCCTCGGCGCGTCTCGGTGTCTCGGCGTGGTGGTCGCCGGTGCCGGGGTCAGGTCTTGTGGCGGCGTGGCCGGAGTTGCCGAGCGCCTCGGCGCGTCTCGGTGTCTCGGCGTGGTGGTCGCGGGTGCCGGGGTCAGGTCTTGTGGCGGCGTGGCCGGAGTTGCCGAGCGCCTCGGCGCGTCTCGGTGTGTCCGTGTGGTGGTCGCGGGTGCCGGGGTCAGGTCTTGTGGCGGCGTGGCCGGAGTTGCCGAGCGCCTCGGCGCGTCTCGGTGTGTCCGCGTGGTGGTCGCCGGTGCCGGGGTCAGGTCTTGTGGCGGCGTGGCCGGAGTTGCCGAGCGCCCTGGCGCGTCTCGGTGTGTCCGCGTGGTGGTCGCGGGTGCCGCGGTCAGGTCTTGTGGCGGCATGTCCGGAGCTGCCCGGCGTCCCGGCGCGCTTCGGTGTCTCCCCGCGGTGGTCGCCGATGTCCCGGCCAGGCCGCGTAGCGGCGCCGCCGAGCGCCCCGGCGTGCCTCGGCGTCTGGCAGCGATCAGCGCCAGGCGGCGGCCCCTCCGTGGCACCCCACCTGGACGGCCGTCCACTCCCGAGGCGGCGAACCCGCCCGGATCCGCCCGGATCGCCGCGCCCACCCCGCCGCACGCTCCAATCCCCGGAGCCGCGCAACCGACTCGACCCCTCCGGGCCTCCGCACCGCCGGAGTCCCCGGCATGACCGAGTTCCTCACCCCGCCTCGCCCCGTCCGGCTCACCCTCAGGCCCGCGCTGGTGCTCACCGTCGCGAGCCTCCTCGGGCTGGCCATGTTCTGCTGGCCGCTGTTCGCGCACCCGCAGCCCAGCGCCGCCGCGCACGGCGCTGATGCTCCGTTCGTCTTCATGGCCACGTTGCCCGTGCTGATCCTCGTCGTGCTGGCCGAGCTTTCCCGCGGGGGCATCGATGCCAAGGCGCTTGCGCTGCTCGGCGTGCTCTCGGCCGTCAATGCCGGGCTGCGGCCGCTCGGGGCCGGGACCGGGGGGATCGAGCTGGTGTTCTTCCTGCTCGTGCTCGCCGGGCGGGTGTTCGGGCCCGGCTTCGGGTTCGTGCTCGGCTCGACGTCGCTGTTCACCTCGGCGCTGCTCACCGCCGGTGTCGGGCCGTGGCTGCCGTTCCAGATGCTGGCCTCTTCGCTCATCGGGCTTGGTGCCGGGTTGCTTCCCCGGGCCCGCGGCAAGGCGGAGATCTTCCTGCTGGTCGCCTACGGTGTGTTCGCCGCCTACTTCTTCGGGCTCCTGATGAGCCTGTGGACGTGGCCGTTCCTCGCCGGCACCGGCACCCAGCTCGGCTTCGTGCCCGGCGCGCCGCCGGCCGACAACCTGCACCGGTTCCTGGCCTTCACGCTCGTGACGTCGACCCTCGGCTGGGACACCGGGCGGGCGATCACCAACGCCGTCGCGATCGTGCTGCTCGGGCCCGCCGTGCTCGCCGTCCTGCGGCGGGCCGCCCGGCGCGCCGCCTTCGAGGCTCCCGTGCGGTTCGATCAGGCCAGCTCGTCGTAGATTCCGGCCAGCTCGGCGAGCTTCCGGGTGTCCGGGACGTGGCTCGTGTCGAGGTCGAACACGCGGAAGCGGTTGCCGGGGGTGGCCGCGTCCGCCTCGCGGATCATGCGGTTCTGCAGGGCGAGCGGGATGACGCGGTCGCGCAGGTGCCGGACGTAGACGCGGGGCACCCGGCCCCAGCGGGTGCGGTCGCCGCGGGCCGGGGTCGAGCCCTTGGCGGGAAGCTCGTCGGGGGCCATGCCGTTGAGGAACGTGAAGAACTCCGCGTCCGTCGCTTCCGCCATGAACGCGTTCTTCGCCGCCGCGAGCAGGGCGCGGTCGGCGGTGCGCCAGTTGCAGCGGATCGCGCCGGTCACCGCCGGGTCCGCGGCGACGAAACCCAGGAGGTCGCCGATGGCCGACGCGGCCGCCTCGGGGGTCTTCAGGTACTCGTCCGGGGTCGGGAGGTCGACGCAGCAGAACGCCGCGTCGTAGACGAGGAGATCGATCAGGTGCGGTACCGCGTCCGCGACCAGGGTGATCGCCGCGCCGCCGATGCTCGCGCCGACCAGGACCACCGGGCCGTGCGCGGCCGCGCGGCGGACGACGTCCACTGTGGCCGCCACCTGGTCCGCCACCGTCACGCCGGCCAGCGGTGACCGCTCGGTCGCGAACGCCGCCAGGTCCTGGGGCGCCTGGTAGGAAAGGCGGAACTGGTGGCCCGCCAGGTCGACCCCGACACCGCGGTGGCCGCGCAGGACCAGCTCGGCCGGCGCGGCCGAGACGCCGTTGGCGCCCGCGGCGAAGACGAACGTCGTCACGCGGTGACCGGGGGACGGCCGCGGGAGGCCGGCGGCGGGAGCGGCTTGGAGGACGGTGCGTCGGGTCGGTTCGGGCATACCCGGCAGTCAAGCGGACCCGGGCGGCGGCGCCCAGCCGACGAAGTCGCCGTCCGGAGCACCGAACGGAGGCCCGGACCGCAACGAAAGTCGATCAGCTGTAGGAGTAGAAGCCCCGGCCGGTCTTCTTGCCGAGCAGGCCCGCGTCCACCATGCGCAGCAGCAGTGGCGGCGACGAGTACAGCGGCTCCTTGAACTCCGCGTACATCGAGTCCGCGATGGCCTTGATGGTGTCCAGCCCGATGAGGTCGGACAGGCGCAGCGGGCCCATCGGGTGGGCCGTGCCCAGCTCCATGCCGCGGTCGATGTCCTCGGCCGAGGCGAAGCCCGACTCGATCATCCGGATCGCCGAGAGCAGGTACGGCACCAGCAGCGAGTTCACGATGAACCCGGCGCGGTCCTGCGAGCGGATCACGGTCTTGCCCAGCGCCGTCGTCGCGTGCTCCTCCGCGCGGCGGGCGGTCTCCTCGCTGGTCAGCAGCGAGGGCACCAGCTCCACCAGCGGCAGCACCGGCACCGGGTTGAAGAAGTGGATGCCGACCACCTGCTGGGGACGGCCCGTCGCCATGCCCAGCTTCATGATCGGGATCGACGACGTGTTGGACGCGAACAGCGCGTCCTCGGCCTCGACGATCTTGTCCAGCTGGCGGAAGACCTCGACCTTCGCCTGCTCCTGCTCGAGGATCGCCTCGATGACGAGTTCGCGGTCGGCGAACTCGGCGATGTCCGTCGTGAACCGGAGCCTGGCCAGCGCCGCGTCGGCGTCCTCGGCCGTGAGCTTGCCGTTCTTGACGCCGCGCTGCAGGGACTTCTCGATGCGTGCCCTGCCCGCGTCGAGCGCCGGCTGGTTCACCTCGGTGACCACGACGTCCAACCCGGACCGTGCGTGCACCTCGGCGATGCCGGAACCCATCAGTCCCGCACCGACGACGCCAACCCGACTTACCACCGGTTCACTCCTTCATCGCTTCGCAGCCCCGCGTGCTGGTGGGCACGACTGTGGGCAGCACGCGACGCGCGAGGGCGGTGCCGGGTGGTGCCCGGCTTCACCCTCGCGCGTTTACGCGTGCTCAACGACGGTACTCGTCGTACCCGTCGTCGTACGGGTCTTCATACCGGCTGTCGGCAGAGTCCTCATGGTGGTTGTCACTGGAGGAGTTACTCGACAGCTCGCGCTGCAAAGCATCGAAGTCGGTCTCGTGCGAGCTGTACTTGAGCTCACGCGCCACCTTCGTCTGCTTGGCCTTAGCCCGGCCGCGCCCCATGGCTCGACCCCCTCGCACAGGGGCGGGGCGGCCGGGGGAATCGGCGGCCCCGCATCGTCTCGACAATTCTTTCCTGCTCACACCGTACCGTGTCCGGGGGGTTGGATGCGACGTGGCACGGTGTGCCGGTGGTGACAGTGTCCGGCGGACACCGGTTACCGGCCGGTCGGTGACGATCGGCGCAGGTAAACGTGCCACGATCTACCCCGTGCTCCGTCCCTTCGTGGCCTACCTGCGGGTGTACGAACCCCTGCTCGCCCTGGGCGACCCGCCGGACGAGCGGCTGCGTGCGGCCGTGGCGGCGGCCAAGCTGCGGCGGACGGACGTGGGCGCGCGCGAGCAGTCCATGTGGCTCAAGTCACAGGTCGCCGCGCCCCGGCGGCTGCTGCCCGCCGAGCTCGCCGACGGCCGTCCCGCGCCGAGCCTGCTGACCGACGTCCTCGTGCTGGATCCGGACGAGGTCCCCGGCGGCAAGGCCGAGCACGGGCCCCTGGTCTGCCCGCTGGAGCTGCGCGCCCGGTCGGCGGCCGCGCTGGTCACGTTCATCGGCGACGCGCATCCGGCGCTGAAGAACGTCGTCCTCGACGAGGGCGGCTTCACCCAGGAGAAGATCCGCGCCCGGACGAAGTCAGCGATGGCGGACCTGAGCACGACGGCGGCGCACACGCTGTCGACGACCTGGACCGTCCCGCTGCCGTGGTTCGTCCTGGTCGACCCGGACGACCGCAGGCTGGTCCTCGGCAGCGGCCGCGACGACCCGCAGCGCGAACTGTCCTGGCGGGTCACGCTCGCGGAGGCACAGCACCGGGCACGCGAAGCGGGCGAACTGCTGGAGCAGACGTTCGGCGACTCGGGGCCGGGCCGGGTGTTGTTCGAGACGCGCAGGTGGCTGGACAACTTCCACCCTGACTCGGTGGTCGAGCTGGACTACGGCGGTCTGGTCCAGCTGTTCTCGGACGCGGCCCTGGAAGCCGACAACACGGCCGACGAGGTCCACGACATCCTGGACGCGCTCCGCTCGGGCAACGTCGAGGAGCTGGCCGAGCTGTTCTCGGACCTGCGCGAGTTCTGGGGCGACCTGGCCGCCCGCGAACGCGCCAACTAGCGACGGCACCGCCTGGGGGCATCTCCCGCGCGCCTCGGCTGCCAGGCCGGAGAGTGATGGGTTCGCCTTGGGGACATCTCCCGCACACTTCAGCTGCCAGCCCGGAAACTGTCGGTGCCTGCCGGTAGCGTGGAAAACGGGGGCTGCTCAGGTCGGCTGCTCAGGTCGGCTGCTCAGGTCGGCTGCTCAGGTCGGCTGCTCAGGTCGGCTGCTCAGGTCGGCTGCTCAGGTCGGCTGCTCAGGTCGGCTGCTCAGGTCGGCTGCTCAGGTCGGCTGCGCGATGGCGGGATCAGCGCCGGGCTTCCTCGATCACCCGCGCAGTTCCGGCACCCGGATCTCGCCCACCGGACGTCCGCCGCCCAGCACCGCCGGGCGCGCGAGTTCCTCCAGGCCGCTCACGTCCACCCCGAGGTACCGCAGCGTCTCCACCGCCAACGGCGCGCAGGCTCGCTTGTTCCCGTCGTCGATCTTGATTGCCGCCGCGAAGCCGTCCGGCAGTGCGAACGCCTGGACACCCTCCGCTCCCGCCTTCGAGACCAGACCGTCCACGGCGGACATCAGCTCCGTGTCCTCGCGGCCCGTGCCCGCCACCAGCCACGGGTGGGCCCGCATCGCCGACGCCACCGCCGCCGGCGGTCCCTCCGTCGCCTGGGCCAGACGGCCGAAGGCCCTGGCCAGTCCTGTCAGCGAAAACGCGAACAGCGGTGCTCCGCAGCCGTCGACACCCGTGTGGGCGATCGGCTCGTCCGTCAGCTCCGCGACGGTCGTCGCGATCGTCTGCTGCAGCGGGTGGTCCGGGGCCTCGTAGCCCGCCGTCGGCCAGCCCGCGCGGACGCACGTCGTCAGCATGGCCGCGTGCTTGCCCGAACAGTTCATCATCACCCGGCGGGGCTCGGCCGCGTCGCGCATGCTCGGGACGTGCAGCGGGAAGTCCGGGGGACACGCCAGGTCCTCTTCGCACAGCCCGGCCGCCTCCAGCAGCTCCAGGACCCGCTTCACGTGCCCCGGCTCGCCGGAGTGGGACGCGCACGCCAGCGCCAGGTCCTCGTCGCGGAAGTCCAGTCCCGCGCGCAGCATGCCGACTGCCTGCAGGGGCTTGTTCGACGACCTCGGGAACACCGGGGATGTCACGTCGCCGAGTGCGAGGCGGGCCGTGCCCTCCGGGCCGGTCACCACCAGTGCGCCGCGGTGGACGCTCTCCACGAAACCCGACCGCACCACTTCGGCGAGCACCGGGTTGGTCACTCGCCGCGGCCCTCGTTCTCCAGCAGCTCGTCCACAGTGGCCGAACCCTGCTGGTAGCGCTTCGCGATCTCCGCGTTGAGCGTGTCCATCACGGCCTGGACCTCGCGCCGGAAGGACGACACCGACAGCTCCTCGCGGGCGTAGGTGTCCAAAGCGGAGGCGAGCTTCTCGTCCGAGAGGGACTCGACGTCGGTCAGGTCGGTGTCGCCGATCAGCGCTTCGGCGTGCCGCCGGTGCTCGCCGGCGCGGGACGGCTCCAGCTGCTGGTGCCGTCCGGAGCCCGCCGCCGGGCCCAGTGCGTTGTCCGCCAGGATCGTCGCCAGCTGGTCGACGATGCTGGACTTGCCGCCGCCGGAGCTGCGCCGGGCCTGTTCCGCACGCACGATGTCGATCCGGGCGTGCAGCAGCCGGCGCAGGTAGGACAGGTCCGTCTCCTCCTGCGCGGCTTCGTCGCGCCGCTCGCGCAGCACCTTCAGCGGCAGGTCACCCAGGCCGCTGAGGTATCCCGGGCCGAGCACGCGGTCGATCCGCCGCCTGCCGCCGGGCCGCACTTCGATCACAGCGCAGTTTATCCCGGTTGAGCGTGATCTCGCTGTCAGGGGCTTTCGTTCAGCCACGAAGTTGCGCCGCCGCCGCACGCCCGGGAGCAGGCAGTTCCGACGGCACGGAGTCCGGGTCGATCGCTGCCTGGACGAGGTTGTCCTCCGACCCCGCCAGCAGCTCCGCGCCCACCGGGGTCGACCGCTTGACCAGCGCCAACGCGATCGGGCCCAGCTCGTGGTGCTGGATCACCGTGCCGATCCGGCCGACCGTCCGGCCGTCGAGCAGCACCGGGTCGCCCGTCTCCGGCGTGACCTCCGGGGAGCCGTCGAGGTGCAGCAGGAGCAGGTTCCGCGGCGGACGGCCGACGTTGTGCACCTTCGCGACCGTCTCCTGGCCGCGGTAGCAGCCCTTCGCGACGTGGGCGGCCGCGCCCACCCAGCCCACCTCGTGCGGGATCGTGCGCTCGTCGGTGTCGACACCCAGCCGGGGCCGCACCGACTCGACGCGCAGGGCGTCGAACACCCAGCTGCCCGCCGCACGGGCACCCGCGTCGGTGAGCCGCTTCCACCACTCCGCCAGCGCGGCGCGCGGCACCGCCAGGTCCACGCTGGACCGGCCGGGCCACGGCATCCGCCGCGCGAACCCGCCGCCCGGCAGCGCCGCCACCGCGTACGGCTCCGGGCCTACCTCGGCGCCCACCGCGCTCAGCACCCGCTCGGCGTCCGGGCCGAGCACGGTCAGCAGCGCCAGCTCGCCGGTCGCGTCGCGGATGTCCACCTTGGACCAGAACTTCATCGCTTCGAGGTACTCGCGCAGCGTCTGGTCGCCGCCCTTGGGCAGCGCGCTGGTCGCCGTCGGGCCAGGGTCGGTGTCGAGGTACACCGTGCCGTCGAGGTGGGCCAGCACCATGTGCGTGTCGATGCGGCCCTGGCTGTCCAGCACCAGCGCCTCGGTGCCGGAGCCCTCGGCCAGCCCGGTCACGTGCTGGGAGATGACCAGGTGCAGCCACGACAGCCGTTCTTCGCCGGTGACGGCGATGAACTCGCGGTGCGAGCGGTCGATCACGACCACGCCGCGCGAAGCCGTGCGCTGCTCCGCGAAGGGGTCTCCCCAGTGCCAGGGGACGCCGGCTTCGGGGTGGTCGTCGGGCGGGGGGATCGATCCGGGCACGTCCAGCAGCGGCGAGCGGTACGGCATGCCTCCCAGCCTAGGTGAGTACCGTGTGCGCATGCGCGTGCTCGTCTTCCTCGACGGAACCCCGGCCGACCCCGACGTCGCCCAGATCAAGGTCGACGACCTCGGGCTGATGCGCGGCGACGGCGTCTTCGAGACGATCCTCGTCGTCGACGGCCGTCCGCGGGAGCTCGGGCCGCACCTGGACCGGCTGGCCCGTTCGGCGGCCATGCTCGACCTGCCCGCGCCCGACTTAGTGGCGTGGGAACGGGTCGTTTCGCTCGTGCTCGAAAGGTGGGCGGGCGGCCCGGAAATGGTGCTGAAACTGGTGTACACGCGGGGATCCGACGGCGATCCCGCCGCGGTGCCGACCGGGTTCGCACTGGGGTCGGAGGTGCCGCCGTCGATCCTGCGGGCCCGCGCCGAGGGCGTTGCCGCGATCACCCTGGACCGCGGTTTCCCGCCGGACCTCGCCGAGCGCGCGCCCTGGCTGCTGCTCGGGGCCAAGCCGCTGTCCTACGCCGTGAACATGGCCGCGCTGCGCGAGGCAGGCCGCCGCGGTGCCGAAGATGTGATTTTCACCGCTGCCGACGGTTCGGTCTTCGAAGGCCCGACCTCGACCGTCGTGCTGGCGAAGGGCCGGACGCTCTACACACCGCCGTCGAGCATCGGCATCCTGCCGGGCACCACCCAGGCCGCGGTGTTCCGCGGCGCCGAGAAGGCGGGCTGGGCGGTCAAGGTGGAGCCGCTGACCGTGCGGGACCTCGTCGAGGGCGACGGCGTCTTCATGGCCTCCAGCGTCCGCAAGCTGACCCGCGTGCACACGCTGGACGGCGAGCGGCTCCCCGAGTCCGGACCGGTGTACGCCGAGCTGGTGGCCGCCTACGAGGGCGAATACGCCTGAGCGATGGCGATCCGCACGATCGCCGGGGCGACCGCTTCGGCGCGGTAGGCGGCGATCTTGTGGTGGCCGTCGAGGATCAGCTCGCGGTCGCCGTCGGCCAGCACCACCGCGACCGGCCGGTGCCCGGTGCGGATGGCCGTCCGGTAGTAGCCGACGCGGGCCTCGTCGGACGGCGGCCACGTGTCGGTCGGGGTGAGTTCCCGCTCTTCGGCCGGCCGTTCCGGACCGCTCACCCGGTAGTCGCCGTCGACGAGCAGGTCGAGCACCGGGCCGAGCGTGGTGGCCAGCGGACGGCGCAGCTGCCCGGTGGCCAGTGCGATCCGCAGCGACTGCGGCAGCTCCGCCCGCACCCGCGTGTTCACGTCGAGGAAACCCGTGCCACCGCTGATCGTCACCTGTTCCACGCCTATCAGGACGGGCGGCGGCGCCACATGGTTCCGACCCTTACCCGGACGGGTGCACGCGTGATCGGCGTCTCACCCGCGTGGTGGTACCGGACTTTCAGGACATCCGGAAGCGCACCCGGGTGCCCGGCCGCGCCTGGGCGAGCGCGCCGAGCGCGGCCCGGCGCACGACCGCCGCGACGGGATAGCCGCCGGTGGTCGGGTGGTCGGCGAGGAACACCACCGGCAGCCCGCTCGGCGGCACCTGGATCGCGCCCGTGACGACGCCCTCGCTGGGCAGCTCGCCCTCGACGGACCGGCGCAACGGCGTCCCGTCGAGGCGCAATCCGACGCGGTTCGATTCCGCGGTGACCGTCCACCACGCCGAGAGGCTGCGCGCCGGGTCGTCGAACCAGTCGTCGCGCGGGCCCAGCGTCACCGGGATCACCAGGTCCGCCGGGGCGGCCACGGGGACGACGACGTCCGCGCCCGCCGGGATCCCGGCCGGGACGCCGAGCGGGAGCACGTCGCCGGCTTCCAGCGGCGGGGGACCGATGCCGGACAGGACGTCCCATGACCGGCTGCCGAGTACCGGTTCCACCGCGATCCCGCCGGACACGGCCAGGTAGCAGCGCAGTCCGGTGGCCGGGGTGCCCAGCGTCAGCGTCTGCCCGGCGCGGACCGGCACCGGCGCGTGGGAGCCGGCGCCGCGGCCGTCGACCCGGACGTCGACCGCCGGGCCGGTCACCGCGACCGTCGCCGCCGCGGTGAACCGCACGGAAAGACCGCCGAGCAGCGTCTCGATGCCCGCCGCGGCTTCGTCGTTGCCTACCAGGCGGTTCGCCAGCCGCAGCGACGCCGTGTCGAGCGCTCCCGACGGCGCGACGCCGAGGTGGGCGTAGCCGGGCCTGCCCAGGTCCTCGACCAGCGCGTACCGGCCGGGGTCGAGCACCTCGAGTGTCCTCATCGGACACTCC
This sequence comes from Amycolatopsis melonis, assembly GCF_040064235.1. Classification (NCBI taxonomy): domain Bacteria; kingdom Bacillati; phylum Actinomycetota; class Actinomycetes; order Pseudonocardiales; family Pseudonocardiaceae; genus Amycolatopsis; species Amycolatopsis melonis. The sequence goes on along the minus strand of NZ_JBDZYD010000003.1, from coordinate 256,849 downwards.
GGAAGCGGACGCGGTCGCCGGGGGCGAACAGCGCGGGCGGGTCGGCGTGCGGGTCGAACAGCGTCGCGGACGTGTGCCCGAGCAGCCGCCACCCACCCGGCGACTCGCGTGGGTAGACGCCGGTGAACTCGCCCGCGAGCCCCACCGAACCGGCCGGGACACGGGTGCGCGGCGACTCCAGCCGCGGTTGCCGCAACGGCTCCGGCAGGCCGGTCAGGTAGCCGAAGCCGGGGGCGAACCCGGTGAAGGCGACCGTGTAGACGGCTCCGGTGTGCAGCTCGACGACGGCTTCGGCGGACAGGCCGGCGTCGCGGGCGATCAGGTCGAGGTCCTCGCCGTCGTAGCGGACGTCCAGCGTCACTTCGCGGGGTTCGCCGGACGGCGGATGGGCGAGGTCGGCGTCCTCCAGCAGCGCCCGCACGGCGGCGACGTTCCCGACGACCAGCAGGCTGCGCGCGCCGGGCACGAGGTCCACGACGCCTTCGGGGCGGGCGGCCAGCACGGTGGCGTGGGCCGCCCGCATCCGGTCGGGGGAGTCGCAGTCCAGCAGGGCGGCGTCCTCGCCGCAGCGCCGCCAGCGCACGACGTCAGCCGGCGACGCGGCGGAGCAGGGCCGAAGTGTGGGGCTGCATCTCCTGGCCCATCATCGCGCGCTCCTCGACGTAGCCGAGGGAGCCCTCGATCAGGCCGTACAGGCGCTGGGCCGCGGTGACGTCCTTGGCCGTGGCCGTGCGGATCACCGCGTCGGTGCCCAGCTCCCAGGACGTCTGGTTGCGCGGCTTGCCGTAGTACAGCTCGACGATGCCGGTGTTGTGGGTGAGCAGCAGCTCGATCGTGTCGTCTTCCTGCGGCCGCCAGAACCCGGACTCGCGGGCGGCGGGGCGGACGACGTTGCCGTCGTCGTCCAGCAGCCAGGAGCGGGACTCGTGGATGAGGAACGGCCTGCCGTCGTGCGAGATCGTCAGCTGCTGCGCGAACTTGCGCGGGCCGTCGATGGTCGGGTAGTCGACCTCGCCCTCACCGCGCCAGACACCGACGAGCGGCAGCAGCGCGAGGCAGGCGTCATTGAGGTTCGGCCCCTCGCGCAGGTTCGCGGTGTCGTTGGGGATGGGCAGGTCGTCCCACAGCGGCAGGTTGCGCCCGCGGGTGCTTTCCGCGCGCCTCTCCGCTGCCGCGATGGCTTCGTCGCCGCTGGCGGTCATGGGTCAGCGCTGGTCCGCGTACAGCCGGTAGACGACGTACACGGCGAACCAGGTGATCGCGACGCCGGCCAGCACCAGCAAGGTCGTAAACAGAGCTTCCACGGGTGGGAGCTTAGTCCGCCCGGCCGCGTCCGGCCCCGCCCAGGGTGGCTGCGGTGAGCACGGTCACCCGGCCGGAAAGCCGTGAAGGCCACCTCGAGGAACTCGAGGTGGCCTTCACGAGGTCGGCACTCAGCCGACGGAGATGGCCAGCTGGTGCAGGCCCGGGCCCTCCGCGGTAACCGACGCTTCGCCGTTGCCGGTGCGGTGCAGGGCGCGCACCGTCCACTCGCCCGGCGCCGCGTAGAAGCGGAAGTCGCCGTCGGCCGAGGAGACGACCTCGCCCGTGAAGTCGCCGCCGCCGTCCAGCAGCCGGACGAACGCGCCGGCGACCGGCCCGTCCGCGCCCGTCACCTTGCCCGCGAGCACGACCTGCCCGCGCGTGTCGAAGTCCGCCGGCGTGGCCTCCTGGACCGGTGCGCCGCAGCTGTCGTCAACCGCCATCACTTGGCTCCCAACTCGACCGGCACGCCGACGAGCGAGCCGTATTCCGTCCATGAACCGTCGTAGTTCTTCACGTCCTGGTAGCCCAGCAGCTCGTGCAGCGCGAACCAGGCGATCGAGGACCGCTCACCGATGCGGCAGTAGGCGATGGTGCCCTTGCTCTCGTCGATGCCCTCGTCCTTGTACAGCTCCCGGATCTCTTCCTCGGTCTTGAAGGTGCCGTCCTCGTTGGCGACCTTCGCCCACGGCACGTTCAGCGCGCCGGGGATGTGGCCGGGGACCTGGGACTGCTCCTGCGGCAGGTGCGCCGGGGCGAGCAGCTTGCCGGAGAACTCGTCCGGGGAGCGGACGTCGACGAAGTTCTTCGACCCGATCGACTGGACGACCTCGTCGCGGAACGCGCGCAGCGACAGGTCCTGGTCCTTGGCCTGGTAGTTCGTCCGCTCGCGCTTGACCTCGTCGGAGTTCAGCTCGCGGCCGTCGAGCTCCCACTTCTTGCGGCCGCCGTCGAGCAGCTTGACCTTCTCGTGGCCGTACAGCTTGAAGTACCAGTACGCGTACGCGGCGAACCAGTTGTTGTTGCCGCCGTAGAGGATCACGAGGTCGTCGTTCGAGATGCCCTTCTCCGACAGGAGCTGCTCGAAGCCCTCCTTGGAGACGAAGTCGCGGCGCACCCCGTCCTGCAGGTCCTTCCGCCAGTCGAACTTCACCGCGCCCCGGATGTGGCCGGCGTCGTAGGCGGTGGTGTCCTCGTCGACCTCGGCGAACACGACGCCGGGGGTGTCCAGGTTCTCCTCGGCCCACTGGGTGGTGACCAGGACGTCTTCACGGCTCATGAAGCGAACTCTCTTTCTGGGGTTGAACGTAATCAGGACGCGCGGGCGGGGCTGAAGCGTTTGATGAGCAGGTACATCTCGCAGCCGAGGCAGAAGTTGAAGGCCGCGTTGAGGAAGGCCGCGAACAGCGCGAACGCCGTCGCGACGATGCCGAGCGGGGTGATCCCGGTGGCGAAGCCGACCGTGCCGGCGAGCGCGAACACGAACCCGACGGCCTGGGCGAACCGCAGCGGGGCCGCGTCCTCCCGCTCGTCGGTCGGGCCGAGGCGCGGGGCCACGAGCGTGCGATACACGATCGAGTAGGGCGCCGGCTTGAGCCCGACGAACGCGCCGATGGCGAACACGACGGTCTGCAGTGCCAGCAGCGGCCACCACTGGGTGACCAGGACGACCGCGAGCACGATCGTGGTCAGGATGGCGGCGAACCGCGGGCCTCGCGGGTCGACGGCCGGTCCGGCGGGCATGGTTCCTCCAGCTGGTGCAGAGGGGGTGCGTGCGAACGGCACGCGTCAGCGGCTTCGGGACGGCTGAGCCGGGGCGTCGTTCAGCGCCGGCCGGACGACGCGCGACACAGGCTGCTGCGGACGCGGCAGAGGTCCACTGCGCGCCGCTGCGTCAGGAAGAAGCTGGTCAGCCCGGTCACGGGTGCGAGGGTACCCACGGCTCCCTCAGGGTGGGAACCACGTTCATACCTTGGGACGATTCCCGGTTTCTGGGACGCCGGCCTGGTCAGGACGTCCGCGTCGTGAGATGGGGCCGGAGCGCTTCGAGCAGCTCGGGACCCTTCGGGACGCCGCCGACGCGCAGCAGCTCCCGGCCGTCCGGGGTCAGCGCGATCGTGGTCGGCGTCCGCAGGACCGACAGCGACTGCGCGACCTCGGGCTGGTTCGTGACGTCGAGTTCGACGTGGTGCAGGCCGTCGGTCCGGTCGGCGAGGTGGCCGAGGACGGCCTTCGCGTGCCGGCAGGGCGCGCAGAAGGTGGTGGAGATCTGGACCAGCGTCACCGCGGACGCCGGGTCGAGCGCGGCGGTGACGGGAGCGGGCAGCTCGCGGGTGGCGGGCCTGGCGGCCCGTACCCGGCCGTTGCGGGCCTTGAGCAGCACGCCGGCGGCCACCGCGGCCGCCAGCGTGGCCACGAGCACCCACACTCCCGTCACCGGCCGCTCCTACCTGCTCAGGTCCGCGAAGGACACGTTGGTCGCCTCGCCCTTGATCGTCACCGATCCGCTCTGCACCCGCACGCCGGTCGGGGTGACCGACAGCGGCAGGTCCTTCGTGCTGATCGCCGCCTTGAAGTTCGGCATCAGCGCGTTCTGCACCGCCTGGGGAACGACCGTGGTCTCCTGGTCATTCCCGAACTGCAGCCGCTTGGGGACGAAGTTGATCGTCCCGCCCTTGGCGTCGGCCTCGATCATCGCGAAACAGAAGATTTCCAGATCCTTGCCCGCGAACTGAAGGTGTCCCGAAATGCGGACACCGGTGCTCGACTCGTCGACCGGCTGGCCGTCGGCGTTCGTCTTCGTGGTCGTCGGCTCGCTCTGCCCGCTGTCGCCGTTCTCGACGTACTCGGTGGTCGACGGCTCGATCCGCAGGTCCTTGATCTTGTCCAGCGGCGAGAGCCGCGCCAGGTCGGCGGCCTTGATCGTGACCGAGCCGGTCAGCTTGCCGATGGTGATCGCCTTCGTGTTGCCGTTCGCCAGGTCCGACAGCGGGGCCGTGACGTCCTCCAGCTCGGCGTTGACGGCGACGTCCTGCAGCTTGCCCGCGACCGGGACCCCCGCGGCGGCCACGCTGATGTGACGGTAGTCACCTCCGAGCGCCTGCGTGAGGAACGGGAAGCCGCGGATCGTGACCGACGGGTCGTCGGACAGCTGCAGCTGCGTCCGCGCCTTCTGCGAGATCATGTGCTCGGCGAACGCGGCGGCCCCGAAATCGGCGCCCACCAGCAACAGAACCAGGACGACCAGCGCGATCACCCAGCGCCGGGCCCGGCGCCCGCGGCGCCGTGCGTCCGGCCTCGGTCCCGGTCGGTCGTCCCGGGTCACGGGCCTGCTCACCATCGCGTCCGTACTCCTGTTCGTCGGGGGCACCGGGGTTTCTCCAGGTGTGATCGATCCAGCACGGGTTAGGTGCCCGGCCGTTCAGCCGCTATTCTCACTTAGCACCGGCATACGCCACCTGTGAGGCGACGACTTGAGAAGGCGGTGCGGCTGAATGAGCCTGGACCTTCTGGTACTGACAGCGGAAGCCGACGCCACTTCGGTGCTTCCCGCACTGGACCTGCTGCCGCACACCGTACGCGTCCGCGCTCCCGAAGTGACGGCCCTGCTCGACGCGGGCCACCGCGACGTCATCCTCCTCGACGCCCGCAGCGACCTGGCCTCGGCGAAGAGCCTCTGCCGCCTGCTCAAGGGCACCGGCGAGGACGAGGCCGCGACGCCGATCATCGCCGTCGTCGGCGAAGGCGGGCTGGTGGCGGTCAGCGCCGAGTGGCGCACCGACGACATCCTGCTGCCCACCGCGGGCCCGGCCGAGGTCGACGCCCGGCTGCGGCTGGTCACCACCCGCGACGGCGGGTCCGCGCAGGTCGACGCCGAGCTGCGGGTCGGCGAGCTGGTCATCGACGAGGCGACCTACACCGCGCGGCTGCGCAAGCGCACCCTCGAACTGACCTACAAGGAGTTCGAGCTGCTCAAGTACCTCGCCCAGCACGCGGGCCGGGTGTTCACCCGCGCCCAGCTGCTGCAGGAGGTCTGGGGCTACGACTTCTTCGGTGGCACCCGCACGGTCGACGTGCACGTCCGGCGGCTGCGCGCCAAGCTCGGCCCCGAGCACGAGCAGATGATCGGGACGGTGCGCAACGTCGGCTACAAGTTCGAGCGGCCCGCCAAGAGCGGCCCGGCCCGCCCGGGTGTGCCCGCGCAGTCCGAGGCGCCCGCCGAGACCCCCGAACTCGCGCACTGACGACCCCATGCTTCCCAGGACGCGGTGCCGGCCGTCGCGTTGCGTCCGGTGAGCTCGTCTCGCCTGGTGCCATGAAAGGGTCTTTCGTCGCGTCCGACGTCATGAACGAGTCGTTCAGGACGTCGGTGACGCGCGGTTCCAGCCGTCACGTTTCGGCCGCCGCGGGTACGGTCGCAGGGTGAGCGGAACCGGCGAGTGGCGGCAGGAACTGGACGAGCGGCAGCTCGAGGACGTGCGGCGGCTGCTGCTGGCCGTGCGCGAGACCGACGGCAGGCCCGAGGTCGAGCCCGGCGGGGCGCTGCCCGGCGAGTTCGACGGCGGTGAGCACCTCGTCGCGTGCGTCGACGGCGAGGTCGTCGGCTACGCCCACCTCGACACCACCGGCGACTCCTTCGGCCACCAGGTCGCCGAGCTGTTCGTCCACCCCGCCCACCGCAACCGCGGCTACGGCGCGAAGCTGCTCCAGGCGGTCGACGAGCGGGCCGCGGTCGGCTTCCGCGTCTGGGCGCACGGCGACCACCCGGGTGCGCGGCGGCTGGCGCAGAAGGCGGGCCTGGAACGCAAGCGCGAGCTGCTGATCCTGCACGTCGACGTCGAGGGCGCGGACTGGCCAGAGCCGGTGCTGCGCGACGGCGTTTCGCTGCGGACGTTCGTGCCGGGCCAGGACGAGGATGCCGTCGTCCGGGTCAACGCGCGGGCCTTCGACTGGCACCCCGAGCAGGGCGCGCTCACCGCCGACGACGTCCGCGCCGACGAGCGGCGGCCGTGGTTCGACGCCGACGGCTTCTTCCTCGCCGAAGAACACGGCGAGGTCATCGGCTTCCACTGGACGAAGGTGCACGAGCCGGTGCCCGGCCGGTTCCGCGGCGAGCGCGTCGGCGAGGTCTACGTCGTCGGCGTCGACCCGGCCGCACAGGGCGGCGGGCTCGGCCGGGCGCTGACGCTCGCCGGGCTGCGGTACCTCGCGAGCCGCGGGCTGCGGCAGATCATCCTGTACGTCGAGGGCGACAACGCGCCGGCTCTGGCGGTCTACACCAAGCTCGGGTTTTCGCCTCACGAAACCGACGTCCAGTACGGTCGGTGAGCACGGTCGACGCCCTGCGAGCGTGTCGTCACGGACGGCAAACCCGCAGGTCACAGGCGGGACACGACGGCCGTCCAAGGGAGTAGCCCTCCTCACATCGGCGGGCTTGTTCACTTTCCGTTCATTTGTTCACGGCCGCCCGTCCATCAGCGCTGCCTAATGTCCGGATCCGGCGCGGCACCACGCCGCGGCGACCCGGTCAAGCTCCTGATGGAGGAAACAGCAGTGAAGATCATGCGGCCCCTGAGCGCGGTGGGCATCGTCGCGAGCGCCGCCCTCGTGCTCGCCGCCTGTGGTACCGATCCCGCGGCGACCAACAGCAGCAGCTCCGGCTCGGCGCCCGCTGCGACCGGTACCGCCGACGTGGCGTGCGGCGGCAAGAGCCCGCTGTCCGCGGAGGGCTCGTCGGCGCAGGCCAACGCCATCCAAATCTTCACGCAGCAGTACACCAAGAAGTGCGCCGGCCAGCAGGTCAACTACAACCCGAGCGGTTCGGGCGCGGGCGTCAAGCAGTTCAACGCCAACCAGATCGACTTCGGCGGCTCGGACTCGCCGATCAAGGACGCCGACGCCGAGGCGGCCAAGAAGCGCTGCGGCAGCGACGCCTGGAACCTCCCGCTCGTGGTCGGCCCGATCGCGGTCGCCTACAAGCTGTCCGGTGTGGACAAGCTGGTGCTGACCCCCGAGGTCACCGCGAAGATCTTCAACGGCGGCATCACCAAGTGGAACGACCCGGCCATCAAGGCGGTCAAGGGCAACGAGAGCCTGAACCTGCCGGACAAGCCGATCCAGGTCGTGTCCCGTTCGGACGAGTCGGGCACCACCGACAACTTCCAGAAGTACCTGAAGGCCGCCTCCAAGGGCGCCTGGACCCAGGGCGACGGCAAGGCGTTCAAGGGCGGCGTCGGCAACGGCGCGGAGAAGTCCAACGGTGTCGCCAGCGCGGTCAAGGCCGCCGACGGCGCCATCACCTACGTCGAGGGCGCCTACGCCAAGGACGGCCTCAACGCCGCCCTGATCGACAGCGGCTCCGGCGGCGTCGAGCTGACCGCGGAGAACGTGGCCAAGTCCCTGGACGCGGCCAAGTTCCTCCACGAAGGCACGAACGACCTCGCGCTCGACCTCAACGGCATCTACGCCAGCAACACCCCGGGTGCCTACCCGCTGCTGCTGACGACCTACGAGATCGTCTGCTCGAAGTACTCGAACCCGGACGTCGCGAAGGCCGTCAAGGCGTTCCTGACGGTGGCCGCGACCGACGGCCAGCAGCCGCTGTCCGCGAAGGGCTACGTGCCGATCCCGCAGTCGCTGCAGACCAAGGTCCTGACTGCCGTCAAGGCGATCTCCTGACGCATTGCGACTGATACCCGAGTGATAGAGGCTGGTCAGAAGTAGCTGATGAGCGAGTCATCCTCGACGCGAACGCCCACCGGCGACCCCGGTGGGCGTTCGTCGTCCGTCACGACGCCCCCGGAGGTCCCGATTTCGGAGCAAGCAGCCCCGCCGGCGGCGCCCGAGCCGCCCGCGAGCGAGAAACCGAAGAAGGTGCGGCCCGGTGACCGCATCTTCCAGAACCTGACCACCGGGGCGGGAATCTTCGTCGTCGGCCTGATCGGCCTGATCGGGCTCTTCCTGCTCATCCAGGCGATCCCGGCGCTGAAGGCCAACAAGGGCAACTTCCTGACCAACCACGGCTGGTCGACCAGCGACCCGGCGAACATGTCGTTCGGCATCCTCGACCTGCTCGAGGTCACAGTGGCGACGTCGCTCGTGGCGCTGATCATCGCGATGCCGGTTTCGCTGGGCATCGCGCTGTTCCTGACCCAGTACGCGCCGCCGCGCCTGGCCCGGCCGTTCGCGTACGTCGTCGACCTGCTCGCCGCGGTGCCGTCGATCATCTTCGGCCTCTGGGGCATCCTCGTGTTCGCCCCGGCGATCGAGCCGTTCTCCCGGTGGATCAACGACACGTTCTCGTGGTTCCCGCTGCTGGCGCCCGGCAACGTCGCGCCGAGCGTGCGCGGCACGATCTTCACCGCGGGCATCGTGCTGGCCGTGATGATCCTGCCGATCATCACCTCCCTTTCGCGCGAGGTGTTCGAGCGGACGCCGACACCGCACATCGAGGGCGCGCTGGCGCTCGGCGCCACCCGCTGGGAGGTCATCCGCACCACGGTGCTGCCGTTCGGCAAGGCGGGCTACATCGGCGCGTCCATGCTCGGCCTCGGCCGCGCGCTGGGCGAGACGATCGCGCTGGCCGTCATCCTGCTCATCCCGCAGGGCCGCAACTTCGACTGGAGCCTCTTCGACGGCGGGTCGACGTTCGCGTCGAAGATCGCCGCGAACTACAGCGAGTTCAACAACGAGGTCTCGGCAGGCGCGTACATCGCGGCCGGCCTGGTGCTGTTCGTGCTCACCTTCGTCGTGAACTTCTTCGCGCGCTCCATCATCGGCAAGAAGGGGGAGTGAGCATGTCCACCTCGACACTCGAAGCGCCCGCGTCGACTCCGGCGTTCCAGCAGGTCAGCCTCGGCCGCAAGGTCAAGAACGGGATCGCGACCACGCTGGTCTGGCTGTCGTTCCTGGTCGCCGTCGTCCCGCTGGTGTGGGTGCTCTACACGGTGATCGCGAACGGCATCAAGCGCATCCCGTACAGCAACTGGTGGACGCAGGACTTCGGGGACGTGCTGTCCGACGAGGTCGGCGGCGGCGTGCTGCACGCCATCATCGGCAGCCTGCTGCAGGGCCTCGTCTGCGCGATCATCGCGGTGCCGATCGGCATGCTCGTCGCGATCTACCTCGTCGAGTACGGGCGCGGCAAGCTCGCCAAGGCCACCACGTTCATGGTGGACATCCTCTCCGGTGTGCCGTCCATCGTGGCCGCGCTGTTCATCTACGCGCTGTGGATCACCACGCTCGGCCTGCCGCGCAGCGGTTTCGCCGTGTCGCTTGCCCTGGTGCTGCTGATGATCCCGGTGGTCGTCCGCTCGTCGGAAGAGATGCTGCGGATCGTCCCGGACGACCTGCGTGAGGCGTCCTACGCGCTGGGCGTGCCGAAGTGGAAGACGATCATGAAGATCGTGCTGCCGACGGCGTTGTCCGGCATCATCGGCGGCATCATGATGGCGCTGGCCCGCGTGATGGGCGAGACGGCGCCGCTGCTGGTGCTCGTCGGCTACTCGTCCTACGTCCACTGGGACATCTTCAGCGGCGAGCAGGCCGCGCTGCCGCTGGTGATGAACAACGAACGCGTCACCAACTCGATGGACCCCGGCAGCGTCGGCTTCGACCGGATCTGGGGCGCGGCCCTCACCCTGGTGCTCATCATCGCGCTGATCAACCTCCTCGCCACCGTGTTCGCGCGCCTCGTCGCCCCGAAGAAGAAGTGAGCTGTTCCTGATGGCCAAGCGAATCGACGTCAAGGACGTGGACATCTACTACGGCAAGTTCCACGCCGTGGACGGCGTCACCCTGTCGGTGCCGCCGCGCAACGTCACCGCGTTCATCGGCCCGTCGGGCTGTGGCAAGTCGACGGTGCTGCGCACGCTCAACCGCATGCACGAAGTGATTCCGGGCGCCCGTGTGGACGGCCAGGTGCTGCTCGACGGCGAGGACATCTACGCGTCGTCGGTCGACCCGGTCCAGGTGCGCCGCACGATCGGCATGGTGTTCCAGCGTCCCAACCCGTTCCCGACAATGTCCATCAAGGACAACGTGGTGGCGGGCCTGAAACTGGGCGGCACGAAGAACCGCAAGACGCTCGACGAAATCGCCGAGCGCGCGCTGCGCGGCGCGAACCTGTGGAACGAGGTCAAGGACCGCCTCAACAAGCCGGGCGGCGGCCTTTCGGGCGGTCAGCAGCAGCGGCTGTGCATTGCCCGCGCGATCGCGGTCCAGCCGGACGTGCTGCTGATGGACGAGCCGTGCTCGGCGCTGGACCCGATTTCGACGCTGGCGATCGAGGACCTGATCGGCGAGCTGAAGAAGGACTACACGATCGTCATCGTCACGCACAACATGCAGCAGGCGGCCCGGGTTTCCGACCAGACGGCGTTCTTCAACCTCGCCGGCGTCGGCCAGCCGGGCCGGCTGGTGGAGCTGAACGACACGGAGAAGATCTTCTCCAACCCGGACGAGAAGGCCACGGAAGACTACATTTCCGGCCGCTTCGGCTGAGTCCACAACGGACAGACGAGAAAGCCCCCGGCCGCGGCCGGGGGCTTTTCCGTTGGCAGGACTCAGATTTCCTCGTCGGTGCCGTAGCCCGGCATCTTGCCGGTGACGACGAAGATCATCCGCTTCGCGACCGACACCGCGTGGTCGGCGTAGCGCTCGTAGAACCGGCCGAGGAGGGTGACGTCGACCGCCGCGGCCACGCCGTGCGGCCACTCGCGGTCCATCAGCACCGTGAAGAGGTGGCGGTGGATGTCGTCCACCTGGTCGTCGTCGGACTCCAGCGTCTTCGCCGCTTCGACGTCCTTCGACTTGATGACCTGCTCGGTCTGGCGGGCCAGCTTGACGGCGATCTCGCCCATCTCGGCGAAGTACGGCCGCACCGCCTCCGGCAGCACCGGCTCGGGGTGGCGGCGCCGCGCGGCCTTCGCCACGTGGAGGGCCAGGTCGCCCATCCGCTCCAGGCTTTCCGCGGCGTGGATCGCCGCGAGCACGGTACGCAGGTCGGTCGCCACCGGCGCCTGCAGGGCCAGCAGGGCGTACGCCTGCTCCTCGCACTGGGCGCGGGCGTCGTCGACCTTGGCGTCGTCGCTGATCACCTGCTCGGCGAGACTGAGATCGACCTCCAGCAGTGCCCGCGTGGCCCGCTCCATGGCTTCGGCGACCTGGACCGACATGGCGGCCAGGTGGTCGGCGAGCTGTTCGAGTTCGACATGGTAAGCCTCACGCATGGCCCAACCCTACGGCCATCCGGGGCCGAATACCGCATCGCCGGGTGAACCGCACGTGAACCCGGTCTAACGATCCTCGCGGATCAGCCGGTGGTGCCGCTCTTCTTGCTGGTCGTCGTCGACTTCGAGGTGCCCGTCTTCGACTTCGACGTGCTGGTCGGCGGGGCCTGCTCGCTCACCGGGACCGGCGCGTTCGGGTCGGGCAGCGGGGTGTTGTTGCGCAGCGCGTCGAAGAGCGCCTTCGTCTTGCTGCGGACGAGGACCTCGTTGCCGCGATTGTTGGCCATGCCGGTCGTCGGCACGGTGAGGAAGGTGATCTTCGACGGGTCGAGGCCCTTCATCGACTGCGCCAGCGTCATCATCTGCTTGACGCCGAGGTTGTCGCCGAAGGTGGCTTTCGCGAAGGCGGTGATGAAGTCGCTGAGCTTGCCGGGATCGAGCACGACGTCGGACGACATGACCTTCTTCAGCAGCGCGCCGATGAACTCCTGCTGCCGCTTGATCCGGCCGTAGTCCGACGTCGGGTCGTTCTTGACGTGCCGGGCGCGGACGAAGTTCAGTGCCTGGTCGCCGGAGATGGTGACGTCGCCGGTCTCCAGCAGCACCTTGCCGAGGATCGAGTCGTCGATCGGGATCTCGTTGTGGATGGTGACCCCGTGCACGGCGTCGACCATCTCCTTGAAGCCGTTGAAGTCGATGCCGACGAAGTGGTTGATCCGCAGCCCGGTGATCTGCTGGATCACCTTCGTCACGCAGGCGGGCCCGCCGACCGCGTAGGCGGTGTTGAGCTTCGCGATCTTCTGCTCGGGCACCTTTTCGTCGGTGGTCTTGTTCTGCGCGGGGTCCCAGCGCTGGCACTCCGGCCGGTCGATCTCGAGGTCACGCGGGAAGGAGGTGACGACAACCCGCTTCCGGTCGGCTGGGATGTGGGCGACCATCACGGTGTCACTGCGCGCGCCGGGCGTGCTGTCGGCGGTGCCGACGCCTTCCTCGGCGGAGGCGCCGTCGCGGGTGTCGGAGCCGACCATGAGGAAGTTCTCGTCGTTGGCCTGCGCTTCGGCGTCCTGGATGTCGGAGGAGTTCTCGTCGAGCGCGGAGACCTGGGTGAACTTGGCGTCGAAGTAGGTCTGGGCACCCCAGGCCCCGCCGACCCCGAGAAAGACGAGCCCGGCCACGACGGCGGCGGCAATCCGCCCGAACCGCGCGGACCGTTCGATCTTCTGCTGCTTCTTTTCCTGCAGCCGGGTCAGCGCGGCCTGCTCGGCGGCCTCGGCCTCGTCGTTCGTCGCGGCGACAACCCGCTGCAGGGCGGTACGGGTGCTCTCGATGAGCGAAGCGGGCGAGAGACGTTCACGGCGTTCACGCCGCTTCGCCTCCTCGGCTTCCATCTCGTCGTGCGCGGCGGAGAACCGGGCGAGGGTGTGGTCGATCTTGCGCCGGTACTGGGTGGCCTCGTCGATCGCTTCCATCTCGTCGGTCATGGTGAGCGGATCGAGGGCCGCCCGCGGAGGCACGGCCAGCGGTTGTGACGGCCGCTTGGGGGACTCGGCAACCGGGGGAGCGTCCGCGGCGGATTCGGGAGCACGCCGGACGGCGGGGGGCCGCGCAGGGGCGGCCGCGTCGGGCGCACGGCGAGGTTCGGGTCGCTGCGGCGCGGCTCCTTCAGGCCCAGCGGCAGGGCGGCGGGCATCGCGCTGCGGCGCGGCTTCTTCCGGCGTGGCCGTGGCCCGGCGGGGTGCGGGCGCATCGGGCGTGCGCCGCGAGTCGGGTCGCTGCGGCACAGCCCCTTCAGGCCCAGCGGCAGGGCGGCGAGCGTCACGCTGCGGCCCGCCTTCTTCCGGAGTCGCCCGGCGGGCCACCTCCGGCCGCCGCATCTCCGGGCGCTGCGGCACCGCTTCCTCCGCCGTCGCCCGGCGGGGCGCACCGGCCTCAGGCGCCGGACGGCGCGGGCGCCGGGGTGGCTGCGCTGCGGCCGACGTCTGCTGCGGACCCGGGTTCGCAGCCGGGGGGCGACGCTGGAGCGGGGCCTCCGGTACCGGGGCCGCCGCCGTTGTGCGGCGGGGCTGGCGGGGCCGCGGAGGGCGTGGTTGACGTGTCGCGTCCGTGGGTACTGGGTTCTCCGTGGACGCCTGCGCCGGCCGCGGAGCGCGGGGCGGAGCCTCGGCTCGGGGCGGCAGCGGGCGGACGCCGGTGGTCTTCGCGACGACGTCGGAGACGCTGAGCCCGCCCTGGTCCTCCATCGACCGGCGTCTGCCGCTCCGGCGACCGGTTCCCGGGCTGTCGTGCTCGTCCGGCACTCGGTCTCCTCCCGCGCGATCGACTTGGCCGTCTTCCCCCGCAGGAGGTGATCGTTCCCCCGCAGGTTTTCGTTATCGTACGGATACCCCCCGTTCGTGACGACACCCTCCCGGAATTTTCTTCACCTTGAGTCGACGAACGGCCGGTGAGCGTCGACAAACGGGTGAAGGGCGATGTCGGCAATCCGGGGTAATGTCGCGTTTGCGTTACTCAGAGTGGGTTATTAACTGCATGGTTTGCGCGTCGCGATAGGCCACTTTGTTCCGGCCCGCACGTTTCGCCGCGTAAAGCAGCGCGTCCGCGCTGCGCAGCTGGCGCTCGGGGGACAGCGGCGTCTCCGGCCCCGGCGTTTCGTGCGCCAGCCCGGCGCTGATCGTCATGCGCAGCCCCGGCTGGAGTTCTGACCAGGGATGACGCGCGACGCGCCGTCGTGCCGCGTCGACGATGCCGAACGCGGCCGCCGCGTCGACGCCCGGCAGCCACAGCACGAACTCCTCGCCGCCGTAGCGCGCGCAGAAGCCCTCCGGCGGCAGTTCCTCCTGCAGGAGATCGGCGACCCGGCACAGGACGCGGTCGCCGACGAGGTGACCGTACGTGTCGTTGACGCTCTTGAAGCGGTCAAGATCGATCAGCGCAATACCCAGCGGCGGCCGATCGGTGAACGGTCCGTACAGCCGCTCGTCGAGGTAACGGCGGTTGTAGCTGGACGTCAGCGCGTCACGCAGGCTCCCGTCGCGCGCGATCTCCAGCGCCGACCGCAGGTGCTGGTAGGCGCGGCGCCAGTCGCCCTGGGTGGCGAAGAGGCCGGCGATGGCCTCGTGCAGGCGGAGAAGGTCCGGCGGCTGCGGGCCGCCGGACCGGCGCAGCGCGCCGTCGCCCTCGGCGACCATGCCCACCTCGACCACGCTTTGGTTGTCGTCGCCGGGGCGGTTCCGCTTGAGACGTCGGTCCGGACGAAGGTGAATTTCGCTCAAACGGGAGGACGACGGTGACGCTGTGGAGTGGATCGCTCAGAGGCCGGAGAACGGCTCAATACCTTTGAGCTGCGAGAACTGGTCCTTCGCCCAGTAACTCACATTAGCCGACGCATCGTTCAGTAGCTCTTTGTAGTCGGTCCAGGTGACCCAGCGCCAGTCGCCGACCTCCTCCGGGTTCGGCGCGGGCTCGTCGTCGGCGTAGGCGGTGAAGACCGGGCAGAACTCGTTCTCGACGATCCCCTGGAACGGCGGCGTCCGGTACCGGTAGCTCGGCAGCAGGCAGCGCAGCCCGGACAGCGACGGCAGCCCCAGCTCGTACGCGGCCCGGCGGCGGACGGCGTCCTCGATCGCCTCGCCCGGCGCCGGGTGTCCGCAGACGCTGTTCGTCCAGACGCCCGGCCAGACCTTCTTGTGCAGCGCCCGCTGGGTGATCAGCAGGGCGTTGTCGGCACGCCGCAGGACGTAGCACGAAAACGCCAGGTGCAGCCGGGTGTGCTCGTGGTGACTGGCCAGCTTCGGGCCGGTCTCGCCGGTGGGCACGCCGTCCTCGGTGACGAAGACGACCTGCTCGGTCTCGGGTTCGATCGCGGTGTCCACGGTCCCAGTGAACACGATGAACCGGACCGGGCCGTACCGCGAGGCGGGTGGGTGACGGGCCGCTACCGTGCGTTGAGGTGCTCGACGAGCAGCGAGGTGACGGCCTCGGGCGTCTCCTCCGGCGCCCAGTGCGTGACGTCTTCGAGCATTTCGAACCGGTAGGGCCCGCTGACCCAGTTCGCGGTGTCGAGTGCGGCGGTCGACCCGAACGAGACGTCCTCGGTGCTCCAAACGTACAGCGTCGGCACGGCGATCTTGCCGATCTTCCCGCCCGGACGGCCCGCGCGGTACCAGTTGAGGGCCGCGGTGAGCGCACCCGGCTCGGACAGCCGCTGCACGTAGTCGTCGACCTTGGACGGCGACACGCGCCGCTCGAACATGTCCCGCAGCGCGCGGGCGTCGTTCTCCAGCATCCGCCGCTCGGTGACGCGGGTCTGCCGCCACTCGGTCATGTAGCGCGAGCGCAGATGCTGGTCCTCGTCGGTCTTCATGGCCTCGGCGAGCGCGGCGGGATGCGGCGTCGACACGACGGCGAGGCTGCGCAGCCGTTCCGGGTGCGCGTCGGCGGTCCACCAGGCGACAGCGCCACCCCAGTCGTGCCCGACGAGGTCGAACTCCGGCCACCCGAGCGCCCCGGCGATGGCGACGACGTCCCCGACGAGGTGATCGATCGAGTACTCGCTCGCTTGCTCCGGCCGCACCCCGGGCGAGTACCCCCGCTGGTCGGGCGCGACGGCACGGAACCCGAGCACGCCCAGGGTGGCCACCTGGTGCTCCCACTCGACGGCGGCTTCGGGAAAGCCGTGCAGCAACAGCACGGGCCGCCCGTCCTCGGGCCCGGCGGCGATGGCGTCGAAGGAACCGGCCTCGGTGGGGATGCTGATGTGGTCGATCACGCAGGCGAATCTACTTCGCGGTCCCGTACCACCTCGCTGCCCGGCCCCAGCAGTTCGGTGCCGACCGGCTCGACGAGTTCGCTCACCTGGATCCGGAGTCCGGGGCGCCCGGCGAGCGGCCGCAGGTCGAGCCGTCCCATCCCGGTCACCGTGAGCGTGGCGAGCCGGTCGAGTCCGGCCAGCGGGCTCAGGTCGGGCACGCCGCGTAGATTCTGCAGCCGGAGGGTGCGCAGCTGCCGCAACCCGGACAGCAGGGAAAGGTCGGGCAGGTAGATCGCGGTCAGGTCGAGCATCCGCAGCTCGGTCAGGTCGGCGATCGGCGCCGGATCCGCGGCCGGGCAGCCGATCAGGGTCAGGTCGCGCAGCCCGGGTGCCCACCGCCGCAGCACGCTCAGGTCCTTGAGGGCCTTGCAGACCAGGAACGCCAGGGAAACCGGTGCATCGAGGAAGTCGAGCGGGTCCAGATCGGTCAGCCGGAAGACATGGCTCAGCGACAGCGACCGCAGGCCGCGCAAGGGGGCGAGCCCGGCCAAGTGGGCTGGATCGTCGATCCAGCTCAGCCGGAGGTCCCGCAACTCGGGGAGTTCGGCCAGCGCCGCCCAGCCCTTGGTGGCGATCCGGGCTTCGAACGACCTCAGCCCGCGTACGTTGGCGAGCGGGGTGAGATCGACCGACGGCGGCAGCGGCGGCCCGGTCAGCGCGATCTCGGTCAGCCCGCTCCCGGCCAGCGACGGCAGGTCGTACCCCGCGAGGTCCTCCACCTCGAGCGTCTCGAGGCGGGGCAGGTCGCGGACGAAGTCGAGCCGCCCGTACCCGTCGGTGAACCGGCAACGCAGCCTCACGAGGTGGCGCAGGTGCGGCATGAGCACCACTTTCGCCGGGTCGTGGATGCTGAGGGAGCCGTTGTAAAGCGGGGAATCGGCGAGCACCCGCTCGGCATACTCCGCGGCGTCGAACTTGGTCTCGGCCGCGATCAGTACACCGACGACGAAGTGATCGCCGCAATCGCGGTACCGGGCGATGAGGTCCAGAGCACCCGGACCGCCGATGTCCGCCGCGGCCCGGATCAGGTACGGCACCTGCGACGGCGCCGGTGTGCAGCCGGCCAGCAGGTCGAGCACGAACTCGCCCGCCGCCGCCAGCGCCTCCGCCACCTCGAAGCTCGACGGCGGGATCAACGTGCTGGCCCGGTCTTCGACCTCGTTGCGCAGCCGTTCGCTCAGCACCGGCGACGTCTCCAGGCAGGCCAGCGCCACGAGATCGAGCTTGAGCCGCTGCTGCTCGTCCGCGTCCCAGCCGAGGATGCCGTCCAGCAGGCGTTCGCGCTGGGCCGGGTGCGCGTGACCCGCCGCGAGGACGACCACTTCGCGCCACTCGTCAAGGTGCGCGTTCGCCGTCAGGACACCGATGTCGTCCTCTTCGACGGCCGCCTGCGCGGCCAGATACTCCTGGAACGTCCGGTGCACGAAGTCGATCCGGCCCGGGACCGGTTCGCGCAGCACGCCGCCGCGGTCGAGGAGGTGCCGGAACACCGTCCGTGGCGTCACCTCGATCTGGCCCATCGACCGCAGCTTCGCCGCGATCCTGGCCTCGGCGTCGGTGGCCGCGGCGTCGGTGTGGCCGTTGCGGACCAGCCAGTACGCGAGGTGGCGCAGCAGCACGAGCTTCTCGGTCAGCGAAAGCCGGACGGCGGGTTCGATCCGCCGCTCGATGTCCCGGCTGTCGAGCAGCATGCGCAACGCGACGTCGTACAGCTCCATGCGGTTGTCCGGCAGCCGCCCGTTGCCTTCGTGGTGCAGCGCGCAGAGAAGCGCGCACAGCAACGGGTTCTCGGCCAGCCGTCGCAACGCACTGCGCGAGCCGATGGCCGTGAGCAGCGCGTCTCGTTCGCTGTCGAGGTCTTCGCCCGGCAGTGCCGCGTGCCAGCGCGTGACGAACGTGTGGACGTCGCGGGGTGTCATCGGCTGGAGCCGGACCTCGGTGAATCCCTGGTCGAGCAGCCATCCGGGGGCCACCGCCGCCGGCCGGGTGGTGACGACGAACCGGGCGCGCGGGAACGCGATGACGAGTTCGCGGAGCCATTCGCGCACCTCGCGGCGCCGCTCGTCCGGGAGCTCGTCGAGGCCGTCGACGAGCAGCACGGACCGGCCGCGCCGCAGGCGCTCCTGCACCCAGCCGGACGGCATCTCGTCGGCGATGTGCCTGCCGACGTCGTCGAGGAAGCGCTCCGGCGCCGGCAGCGGGGACCGGCTGAACCGCCGCAGCCGCACCAGGAACGGGTCGAGGTCGGCCCAGCCGTCGACGTCCTGCAGCTGACGGCTCGCGCACTGGACGGCCAGCCACTGCAGGAGCGTCGTCTTGCCGGAGCCGGCTTCGCCGCGCAGCAGGATCCGCCGCGTCCGCGGCAGGACGTGCTCGATCCGGTCGCCGGACGGCAGGTCTTCGTCCGAGGTGACGCTCAGGCTCAGGTAGGCGACCGACAGCGGGTAGAGCCGGGTCGCGTCGGTCAGGCCCGCGCCGAACAACGCCATCCGGTCGAGCGCCGTGACCACCTGGCGGCGGAAGTCGGCGGCGAAGTCGTCCGGGTGACGGCGTTCCGGCAGCGCGGCCAGGACGTTCCGGACCGTTTCGAGGATTTCCGTCTCGCGCCGCAGGACCTCGGTGAGCGCGCCGGGCTGGAACCGGGGCAGCGTGCTGGTGACCTGGACGAGGTATGCGCAGCATTCCCGCAGCACCCGCTGGTACAGCTGGGTCGCGTCGGACGAGAGGAACCGGGTGGCGCCGGGGACGGTCCGGAGCAGGTAGCGGTACAGGTAGGCGGCGTCGAGGTCGGCGGCGAACAGGTCGTCGTCGGTCAGTGCGGCGCGGTCGAACGTCTCGCGCACGGCATCGACCGCCGCGGCCCGCTCGTGCTCCGGCAGCGCGCGGAACTCCACGTCGAGGAACGGCAGGAGCCGGTCGGCGACCCGGGACTCGAGGTTGGTGAACAGCAGCCGCAGCTTGCGGCGGTCGTTCAGCCCGGTGACCTGCTTCTCCAGCAGATCGAGTGCCTTGGCCGACACGTCGGCGGCGATCGGGCGGTCGCCGAGCCAGATCTTCGAGGCCGCTTTCACCACCGCCGTGGTCAATGCGATCGCCGACGCTTCGAGGCTCACCGAGCCGAGACTAGCCGAGCACCCCGCCGGTGGTGACGAAGTTCGTCACGCCTCCTGGGCGCGGATCCGCCGCCGCGTCGGCAGCGTGCCCGCGAAACCCAGTGCCAGCGCCACGAGCACGCCCAGGTTCGCGTACGCCCACGCTCCTTCGCGGCCGCCGAGGCCGAAGGGCGCCAGGAGGTATCCCTGCCACTGCAGCCATTCCGCCGACGTGTTCGTCACCAGGCCCCAGCCCAGCGCCGTCGCCGCCAGCACCAGGGCGATCGGGCCCGGCCGGACGTCGCCGTAGCGGCCGTCGGGGTCGAACAGCTCCCGCTCGGCGTAGTCGCGGCGGCGCAGCAGGACGTCCGCGAGCATCACCCCGCACCACGCCGCCACCGGGACGCCCAGCGTCACCAGGAAACCTTGGAACTGGCCGAGGAACTCGCCGCCGAAGAACACGATGTAGACCGTGCCCGCGATCATGAGCACGCCGTCGACCAGCGCCGCCGCGGGGCGGGGGATGCGCACGCCCGCCGAGAGCAGGGCCAGCCCGGACGAATAGATGTCCAGCACCGCGCCGCCGACCAGGCCGAGCACCGCCACGATCGCGAACGGCACCAGGAACCACAGCGGCAGCAACGTCGTCAGCGCCCCGATCGGGTCGGCCGCGATCGCCTTGCCCAGGTCCGGCGACGAGCCTGCCAGCAGCAGCCCGAACACCAGCAGCACCAGCGGCGCCACCGACGCGCCGAACGTCGTCCAGCCGACCACGCCGCGGCTCGACGCCGACCGCGGCAGGTAGCGCGAGTAGTCGGCCGCCGCGTTGACCCAGCCGAGGCCGAAGCCGGTCATCAGGAACACCAGCGCGCCGACCCACTGCTGCGCCGAGCCGGACGGCAGCGCCCGCACCGCGTCCCAGTGCACGTCACCGGCCACCAGGACGACGTAGACGACCGTGAGCACACCGGTGATCCAGGTGATCCACGTCTGCAGTTTCATGATCGCGCCGAAGCCGAGCACGCCCGCCGCGACGGTCAGCGTGGCCACGACGACCAGCGCGATCACCTTCGTCGCCGCGCCACCGCCCCAGCCGAGGCGGTCGAACACCGTCGCCGTGGCCAGCGTCGCCAGCGAGGCCAGCACGGTCTCCCAGCCGACCGTGAGCAGCCACGAGATCGCCGACGGCAGCCGGTTGCCGCGGACACCGAAAGCCGCGCGCGAAAGCAGCATCGTCGGCGCCGAGCCGCGCTTGCCCGCGATCGCGATGAACCCGCAGAGCAGGAACGAGAACAGGATGCCGGCCACGCCGGCGGCGAGCGCCTGCCCGAGCGAGATGCCGAAGCCGAGGGTGAACGACCCGTAGCTCAGTCCCAGCACCGACACGTTCGCGCCGAACCACGGCCAGAACAGCTGACGCGGCCGCCCGCGGCGCTCGGCGTCGTCGATGACGTCGAGGCCGTTGGTCTCCACCTCGAGCCTGCGGGAACCGGTCATGGCGGGGGCCTCCAGCGGCTTGTCGATCCCGGTCGAGCGTACTTTGCAGGGATCAGGCGGCGACGAGCGTCCTGACCTCGGCGTTCGCCTCGGCGGCGATCATCTTGCCCGCCTTTTCGGCGACCTTGCCGGAGACGACCATGATCACCGCGAAGGACCCGGCGAAGATGACGGTGCTCAGCCAGACCATGGTGGGCACGGGCAGGGTGAACGCCCCGGCGATGCGGACGGCGCTTTCGATCGCGAAGCCGACGCCCCAGATCACGCTGCACCGCCGCAGGATGGCGTCGAACTCGGCGGTGCCGCTGAGCCGTTCCCACGCGGCTTCGTTGGCCGCCTTGCCGCGGGTGAGGAAGGGACGGATCGTCTTGGTCATGATCGGCGCCGCGGTGAACGCGGAGGCCAGGATGACCAGGCCGGTGATGCCGCTGCCGAGCGAGTCCTTGGCGATCATCATCCGGGCGTCACCGGAGACGAAGGTCAGCAGCATGCCGACGACGTTGGTCACCAGGACGACCAGGGCGAGCCCGTTGAGGGTCCGGTCCTTGGCGAACTGGTAGAGCGTCCGGACCAGCGGAAAGACCCCGGCGGCGGCGAGCGCGGCGAAGTCGCTCGCGCCGAGCGCGTGGAGCCCGTAGTAGACGCCGGTCGGGACGGCGATCTCGATCGCGAGGGTCTTGAGGAGGGAGCTGCCGGTCTGGTTCGTCGTCATGAGAAGAGCTTGTCGCGGCGAGGGTCCCGGAAAGGATGCCGTCCGCCACGACTTCGGCCTGACAGATGTCACGGTCGGCGGGGCTGCCTCGTCCGGTCCGCATGGGAACGTTCTTGCGTGTCACGGCCGGGCTGCAGACCCTGGCCCTCTTCCTGGCGCCGGTCACCGCCGGCCTGTTGCTGACCATGCCCCACGGGCATGCCCTGCACAGCGCTTCGGCGTACACGGTGTGGGTCGTCGCCGTGGTGCAGGTGGTGGCTGCGGTGCTCGCGTGGCGGCCGGGCGGCGGATCACCCGGGGCCATCCTCTACGCGGCCGTCTTCCTCGGGCTGGTGTCGGCGCAGGTCGCGCTGGGGATCGCGCACGTCAAGGTCGTGCACGTCCCGCTCGGCGTGCTGCTGTTCGGGGTCAGCCTGCTGCGGCTCAGCCGCCCGAGTGCATGTCCTCGGCTTCGGGAACGCAGTCGTCGTCCGGGTCGTCCAGCCAGCCGTGCGGCAGCGTGACCTTGCCCGGCGAGCCCTGCCGTCCGCGGGGACCGGTGGCCGCTTCCGGGAACGGGGCGTCGTGGTCGAGCTGGGCGATCAGGTCGTCCAGCTGGTCCATCGACGACACCATCGAGAAGCCGCGGCGCAGCTCAGAGCCCACCGGGAAGCCCATCAGGTACCAGGCCATGTGCTTGCGGATGTCCCGCATGGCCTTGTCGTGGCCGTCGTGCTCGACGAGCAGTTCCGTGTGGCGGCGCAGGACCTTCGCCACCTCGCCCAGCTTCGGCGGCGGCGGGATTTCCCGTCCCTGGAAGGCGGCTTCGAGTTCGCCGAACAGCCACGGCCTGCCGAGGCAGCCGCGGCCGACGACCACGCCGTCGCAGCCGGTCTCGGCGACCATGCGCAGCGCGTCCCCGGCGGTGAAGATGTCGCCGTTGCCGAGCACCGGGATGCTGGTCACGGCCTCCTTGAGCGCGGCGATCTTGGACCAGTCGGCCTGACCGGAGTAGCGCTGCGCGGCGGTGCGCGCGTGCAGGCTGACGGCGGCCGCGCCCTCGCCCTCGGCGATGCGGCCGGCGTCGAGGAAGGTGTGGTGGTCGTCGTCGATGCCGATGCGGAACTTGACGGTGAACGGGACGTCACCCGCGGCCTTGACGGACTCGCGGACGATCGCTTCGAACAGCTTCCGCTTGAACGGCAGCGCCGCCCCGCCGCCCTTGCGCGTCACCTTCGCGACGGGACAGCCGAAGTTCGAGTCGACGTGGTCGGCCAGCCCTTCCCCGACGATGATCCGGACTGCCTCGGCCATGGTCTTCGGGTCGACGCCGTAGAGCTGCATGGACCGGGGCTTTTCGTTCGCCCCGAAGGTCATCATGTGCATGGTCCCGGGATGCCGTTCGACGACGGCACGGGCGGTGATCATCTCGCACACGTAGATGCCGGCCCCGTACTCCTGGCACAGCTGCCGGAACGCGACGTTGGTGATCCCGGCCATCGGCGCGAGCACGACTGGCGGATCGACCCGGTAGGGGCCGATCTTCAGGACGGGCTTGCTCAGGGTGGCGGTCACGTCCTCCATTGTCGCCTGTGGTGTCGATCACGCACAGGCGGCCCGGTTCTCACTTGTTCCAGATGGTGGTGTCCGTGCGGAGCGTGTTGCCGGTCGACAGCACGGTCAGGAGGAACGTCCGGCCTTCCGCGGTGCGCCCGCACACGTAGTTGCCTCTCGCGACGTACGTCTGGTTGGAGCCGTCGGCGTCGACGGCCGCCGTGCAGTCGTCCTTGCCGGGCTGCCCGCTTTTCTTCCAGGCGGCCAGCCTGGCTTTGCCGTTGACGTACAGGAGATCGCTGCCGAGGTTCTCGATGTATTCGCCGTCGGTGTAGTTCGGGGGCTTCTGGTCCAGGTTGAACTTTCCCCATTCGAGGGAGTCGTGCCAGTACACATCCTTGCCCGCGCTGACCGGTGCCGCGCCCGAGGTGGCCGGAGGGGCCGCGCCCGCTGTCACGGTGACGGTCGCCGGCGCGGCTGTGGCGGTTGCCGGAGGCTTCGCGTCCGGCGCGCGCTGGTCCGGCCGATGAAGAACCCGGCCCCGGCGAGCGCGGTGACCAGCGCCGCGATCGCCGTGATCCACTTGTGTCCGAGTTCCCCCCACCCGGACTTCTTCGGCGGCTGGCTGACGTCACTCATCGTGTCCCCCCTCGACCTGACGTGATCGGGGCAACACTTTACGGGGTTGGCTCGGTGAGCCGGACCCGTGACCCGGTTTGAGTAGTGCTACGGATCCGCAGGTGGACGCCGTTGCGTGACCCTGTCCGGTATGACCACCGAAGCTGATGTGCTCCTCCGGCTCGCCGGCGAGATCGACGACCTGGGGCGTCGGCTCGCGGTGGTGGGCGCCGAACTGCGCAGCGTCCGGGCCGCCCAGCCGCAGCCGCAACCCCAGCCCCAGCCGCAGCAACCTCAGCCGCAGTCGGTACCCCAGCCGCAGCCGCAGCCGGTACCGCAGCCCCAGCCGCAGTCGGGGCCGCAGCCGCAACCCCAGCCGCACCAGCCGCAGCAACCTCAGCCGCAGGCGATGCCGCAGCCCCAGCCCCAGCCGATACCGATGCCGCAGTACCAGTGGCAGCCGCCGCAGCACTTTCCGCCGCCGCCGCCCGTTCCCCGGCCGACGCTGGGCGAAAAGCTCGGCAAGGAAGGCGCCGGAAGCCGGGTTCTCGCCTGGGTCGGGGGCGCCGTCACCCTCCTCGGCGTTGTCCTTCTCCTCGTCCTCGCCGTCCAACGCGGTTGGCTCGGCCCCCTTCCGCGGGTGCTCGCCGGGGCCGGGTTCGGGCTGGCGCTGGCCGGTGGCGGGGTCTGGCTGCATCGCAAGCCCGCCGGGCGGACCGGGGCCGTGGCCCTGGCCGCCACCGGGATGGCGACGCTCTACCTCGACGTCGTGGCCGCGACCACCCTCTACGAATTCCTGCCGGTGCCCGCCGGGCTCGGGGCCGGGCTCGTCGTTGCCGTCGGCGGACTGCTTCTTGCCGTGCGGTGGGAGTCGTCGTTGCTGGCCTGCGCCGTCGTCGTCGGCTGTGTCGTCTGTGCGCCGATGATCACCTGGGGGTTCACGCCCGAACTCGTCACCTTCCTGCTCATGGTGCAGCTCGCGACGACGCCGGTGCAGCTGCGCCGGGACTGGTCCGCCCTCACCCTCACCGCCGGGGTGCCGCCGCTGTTCGCCTCCGTGGTCAGCAGCGCCGTACTCGGCCCCAATGGCAGCTGGGCCAACACCGCCGTGGCCGCCGGCGCCGGGCTCGTCGGCGTTGCGCTCGCCCTGGTCGTGCTGCGACGCCGTGAGAACGACCCCGCCGCGCTCTCGGTGCTCGCCACCGCCGTGGTTCCGGTGCTCGTCGCCGCCCTGCTGCTGCCGAAGACGCAGGCCGTGCCGGTCACCGCCGGGGCCGGAGCCGTCCTGCTCGCCGTCTGGGCCGCTCGCCGCTGGTGGCCGGGGTTCGCCGGGCACGTTGCCGGGCTCGCCGGGCTGCTCGCGATCCTGCAGGCCACCGTCACGCAGTTCGACGGCCCCGCTCGCGCCGGGGTGCTGCTCGGCGAAGCGCTGCTGCTCGTCGTGGCCGCGGTGGGCGGCCGCAACCGGTTCGCGCTCGGGGCCGCGCTCGGGTTCGCCACCATCGGCGGCCTGCTCGGCTTCGCCTTCGACGTCACGCCCGCGCTGCTCGTCGTCCCCCGGACGCGTACGGCCGCCGACCTCGCTGGGGCGCTGGCCGTCGCCGTGCTGATTCTCGCCGTGTCCGTCGCGCTGCCGTGGGCGGCGGCTCGCCTCGGCGTCTTCCGCGGTCCCGCCCACGATCTGCCGGTGTGGCTCGCTGCCGGGATTTCGGCGCTCTACGGCGCCGCCGGCGTCGTGCTGTGCGCGTCGCTGCTGGTGGTTCCCGGCCGGACCGGGTTCCTGCTCGGCCACGCGCTGATCACCGTCTCGTGGACCGTCGCGGCACTCGTGCTGCTGCTGCGCGGGATCGACGTCGCCGGGCTGCGGGTCACCGGGCTGGTCCTGGTCGGGGCCGCGGTGCTCAAGCTGGTGCTGTTCGACCTCTCGGCGCTGGACGGGCTGGCCAGGGTCGGCGCGTTCCTCGGCGCGGGCCTGGTGCTCCTGGTGGCCGGGACGCGGTACGCGCGGCGGGTCGCCTCGCGCTAGCGCGGAAGAATTGTCGGTCCCCTGTGGTTGTCTGGATCACAACCGACGAAGGGGGTACCGACATGACAACACCGAAGCTCGCCGACCGGGCCGGAGAGAAGATCGCCTGGCTGACCACGGTTTCGCCGTCGGGCCGGCCCGCACCACGGCCGGTGTGGTTCGTCCTCGACGGCGACGACATTCTGGTGTTCAGCAAGCCGGACACCGCGAAGCTGCGGCACATCGCGGCGAATCCCGAGGTGAGCCTGCACCTCAACAGCGACGAGCACGGCGGTCACGTCCTCGTCGTGAACGGGAAGGCCCAGGTCGACGAGGCGAAGGCGTCCGAAGCACCGGGCTACCTCGACAAGTACGGCTCCTTCTACGCGCGCATCGGCTTCGAGACACCGGAAGCCTTCGACGCCGAGTACTCCGTCCGCATCCGCGTGGTGCCCAAGCGGACCTGGGGGTGGGACTGAGTTAGAAACTCACGTCCAGGCAGGCCAGCCGGGCGCCCGCGGTGCCCGCGTGTCCTGGGGCGGTGTGCGTGTGCGTCTCGTGGACGACCACGGACCGCGCCCGTCGCGAGCCGAACGTCCAGTCCACTTGGGACAGAGCGAAGCCGGTGCCGAGCCGGTCGGTGGTGAAGTCGAGCCAGATCTCGTTGCGCGGGTTCGCGTACGCGGGATCGACCGACGGCTTCACCGGGTCCGGCACGTGCTGGAAGTGCGGCCCGGCGGCGTCGCCGGTGGCGCAGCACGGCTGCGCGTGCGCGTGAGCGCCGTAGGCGCGCCCAGGACGCAGGCCGGTGACGACGAGCGTGGTCATCGTGCCGGTTCGCGCGCCCGAAAGGCTGAAGACGTGCGCGCGGGCGCCGGGCGGGACGAGGTCCGGGCGGTACGTCACCGCGTGGGCGCCGGGCGCGTACGCCGCGAACGTGCCGTGCGCGGTCGCGACGTGCACGGGTGACGCGGAGGCGGTGCCGGGGACGAGCACGGCAACGGCCGCCGCGGCGGCGAAAGCGGGGCGAAGACGCATGATCCTTCTCTAGCAGCGCCAAGGCCGGCCGACGTGATCTTCACACGAACGAGCGACCGCAGCGGTGGGAAAGCGACGTCCTTCTCATCCGGTGAGAGGTCTCGGCGCCGGTTAAGGTCGTTTCGTGCCCGAACACACCGGCGAAACCCGCAACGAGCAGCTGACGCGCAACGTCGGTGAGTTGCTGCAGGAGCTGCGCGTCGCGCAGGCCGGGGTGCAGATCCTGTTCGGCTTCCTGCTGTCGGTGGTGTTCACCGACCGGTTCCACGACGCCAGCGGGTTCGAGAAGTCGCTGCACCTGTCCGCGGTCGCGCTCGCCGTGGCCTCGACGGCGCTGCTGACCGCGCCCGCGGCGTGGCACCGGCTGCTGTTCCGCACGGGCAGCCGGGAGCGGATCCTCACCGTCGGCAACCGGCTGGTCCTGGTCGGGCTGGTCTGCCTGGCGCTGGCGATCACGTTCACCGTTGCGCTGATCGCGAAGGTCGTCTACGGCTGGATCGCGATGATCGTCATGGCTGTGCTGTGCCTGCTGATCTTCGGGGTGCTGTGGTTCGCCATGCCGATCCGGATGCACCCGGACAATGGCACTCAGCCGACGGGCCCGCCGAGGTAGAGCGTGTCCTCCTGGACGAAGCAGAGCGGGTTGCCGAACGGGTCGTCGGCATAGAAGGAGCGTTCGCCCCAGAACTGGGTCTCGATCGCGTCGTCGACCCAGCGGGGGCCCGCCGCGCGCACGCGCTCGAAGGTCTCCTCGACGTCTTCGACGGCGAGGTAGACGATCCGCGGGTCCTTGCGCGGCCGCGGCTCGCGGTCTTCCGGCGGCGCTTCGACGCAGGCGAGCACGACCTCGCCGCAGGTGAAGTAGTGGCGGTTGACCGAGACCCGTTCCCCGGGTGCGCCGAAGACCTGCGCGTAGAACGCCACGGCCGCTTCGATGTCGTCGACGGGCTGGATCAGCCGGAACAGCCTCATGCCGCGGACACTACCGCTGTTCATCCCCTGTTCGGCAGCAGTTGCCGGGACGGTCGGAACGCGCACGTAGCTTCCGGCGCGTGACTGACACTTCCCGCCGGACCTTCCTCCTCGGCGCGGGCGCCGCCGCGGCCGCGACCCTGCCGAACGTCCTCGCCGCGCCGGCCGCCGAGGCGCGGGGCCACCGCCGCCCCGACCCCGAAGATCCGCGTTTCACGCTCGTGGTCATGCCGGACACGCAGTACCTGTTCGACGAGGACCGCGGCGACGCCGCCCCGCTGGACGCCTCGCTGCGGTACGTCCTCGACGAGGCCGACGACAACGTTGTCTTCCTTGCTCACCTCGGCGATCTGACGCAGAACGGACGGCCCGACGAGTTCGCCAGGATCAGCCGCTCGTTCCAGACGCTCGACCGCCGCCGGTTCCCGTACAGCACGCTGGCAGGCAACCACGACATCGACGGCTCGACCGACGACCAGCGCGGCCGGACGCCGTACCTGGACGCCTTCGGGCCGCAGCGCCAGCGCACCTCGCCGACGTTCCGCGGCGCGTCGAAGGACGGCTACAACAGCTACCACGTCTTCCGCGGCGGCGGCCGCGACTGGCTGCTGCTCGCCCTCGACTGGCGGCCGTCGGCGGGCGGCCTGAACTGGGCGAAGCAGGTCCTCGCGCAGCATCCGGCGCTGCCGGCGATCCTCACCATCCACGAGCTGGTCTGGGCGGGCGACGACGGCCAGGCGCAGTTCTCGACGTTCGGCGAGCACGTCTGGCAGGAGCTGGTGCAGGGCAACGACCAGATCTTCCTCACCCTCAACGGCCACTACTGGCCGTCCGGGCGGACCGTCCGCAAGAACGCCGCCGGCCACGACGTGCACGTCCACATCACCAACTACCAGGACCGCTACTACGGCGGCAGCGCGATGATCCGGCTCTACCAGTTCGATCTCGCGCGCGGCGTGATCGACGTCCGGACGTTCTCGCCGTGGCTCGCCGCGCAGGACCACCTCACCGAGATGCAGCAGGTCGAGGTCGAGCGCAGCGGCGCGGCGGACTACTTCAGCCTGGAGATCGACTTCGCCGAGCGCTTCAAGGGCTTCGCGCCCGTGCCCGTCCCGCCGGGGCGGCCGGCGAAGCAGCTGCTGATCCCCGGCACCGTCGCGTACTGGCGCTTCGAGGGCGGGCAGGACGGAAAGCCGGTGCCGGACGACGTCGTTGTGCGCGACCAGACCGGTCGCGGTAACGACCTGACGCGGGTGACCGTGCCCGGCAGCGGGCCGGACGCCCTGGAGTACTCGGGTGAGTTCTCGCCGCGGCAGCCGTCGCGGACGAGCCTGCGGTTCGGCGGCAGCCGCAACCCGGACCGCGGCGCGTACCTGAAGACCGTCGACGCGGCGCCGATGAACCGGCTGAAGTTCGACTGCGGGTACACCGTCGAGGCGTTCTTCAAGCTGCCGCCGGACTTCAAGGACGGTCACCACGGCTGGTGCGGCCTGTTCTCCCGGCTCGGCAGTGGCGCGGCCGCCGGCAAGACCGGCGACGACCCGAAGGAGTCCGCGGCCACACTGTCCCTTTCGGACGGTGGCGAGCTGCAGTGGGCGGTGTACCCGCTGAACCAGGACCGGACCTCGACGAACTGGGGGCACGAGCTGGCGGTCGGGAAGTGGTGGCACGTCGCCGTGGTCAACGACGGCAGGCGCACGACGATGTACGTCGACGGCTGCCCGGTGGTGCGGAACCCGGCCACGCCTGCCGTCGGGCTCGCCGATCCGGGCGGGCCGTGGCTGGTCGGTGCCTCGTCCTACGACGGCCGGGTCGAGCGCAGCTTCGCCGGGCTGCTCGGGGACGTGCGGGTGGTGGACCGGCCGCTGAGCGTGCGCGAATTCATGCTGGGCTGAGGGCCTTGACAGCGGGTGGACAATAAAAAATCGGCGTGTTCTCCAAAACAAAGGAGTACCCGCCGAACCTGAGAAGAGTCTAACCGCTGTGAGGGGAACTTGTCAAACCACGGGTACGACGAGGAATTGCGGGAAGAACGGGCCTACGTCGCCGCGCTGTACGAGCGGCTCGACCGCGAGCGCGCGGTGGCGCAGGCCCGGTACCACCGGGCGCTCGGGCAAACCGGCCTGACACCGGGGGAACGGGAGGACGACGTCCGGTGCCGGTCGCGGGAGGCGGCCCGCCTGGACGTCGCCGACAACGGGCTCTGCTTCGGCAGGCTGGATGCCCTTTCGGGCGAGACCAGCTACATCGGCAGAATCGGGCTCTTCGACGCGGAAAACGACTACGAACCGTTCCTGCTCGATTGGCGGGTGCCGGCGGCGCGGCCGTTCTACGTCGCCACCGCGGCTTCTCCGGAGAACATGCGCCGCCGCCGCCAGTTCCACACGATCGGGCGACGGGTAGTCGATTTCACCGATGAGGTCCTGGGACGGCCACAGGAGGGGGTGCGCGGGGACGCGGCCCTGCTCGCTGCGATCACCGCGCCGCGCGGCGCGGGCATGCGGGACATCGTCGCGACGATCCAGGCGGAGCAGGACGAGATCATCCGCCTCGCCCACCAGGGCGTGCTGGTGGTCGAGGGCGGCCCCGGCACCGGCAAGACGGCCGTCGCGCTGCACCGGGTGGCGTACCTGCTCTACACGCGGCGCGAGCGCATGTCGCGCAGCGGCGTCCTGGTGGTCGGGCCCAGCCCGCTGTTCCTCGACCATATCGGCCGCGTGCTGCCCTCGCTCGGCGAGTCGGACGTCGTCTTCATGACCCCCGGCGACCTCTACCCCGGCCTGCGCGTCACCGCGGAGGAGACGCCGGAGGTGGCGCGGCTCAAGGGATCGCGGCAGATCCTGGACGTCCTCGCGGCCGCGGTCGCCGACCGGCAGCGGGTGCCGGAGGAGCCGGTGCCGATCGAGCTGGCCGACGTCACCGTGCAGCTCGACGCCGGTATCGCGGAGGAAGCTCGTCGGGAAGCCCGCAGTTCGGGGCTGCCGCACAACGAGGCACGCGCGGTGTTCCGCGAGCACGTCGTGCTGCTCGTCGCCGAGCGGGCGGTCGAGCGGATCGGCGAGGGCTGGCTGACCCGGGCGGACGGCGGGGCGTGGGCCGATCTCAGCGCCGACGTCCTGGAGGAGCTGCAGGAGCACGAGGAGCTCGCGGCCACGCTCGACGCGCTGTGGCCCGAGCTGACGCCGGAGACGTTGCTGGCGCAGTTGTACATGTCGCCGCGGCGGCTGGCGGCGGCCGGCGCCGACCCGGCGTTGTTCCGCGCGGACGGCGCCGCCTGGACGGTGTCCGACGTGCCGTTGCTCGACGAGCTGGCCGATCTGCTCGGCCGCGACGACTCCGCCGAACGGGCCGCCGCTCGCCGCCAGGCGGCCGCGGAGGCCGAGTACGCCGCGGGCGTCATGGACGTCATGAGGCTGGACCGCGAGGAAATGGACGAAGACGTCCTGCTGGCCGCCGAAAACGTCATCGACGCGGTGCAGCTGGCCGGGCGGTTCGCCGAGCGGGACCGGCGCGACCTCGCCGAACGCGCGGCCGCGGACCGCGACTGGACGTACGGGCACGTCGTCGTCGACGAGGCACAGGAACTGTCCGAAATGGACTGGCGGGTGCTGATGCGGCGGTGTCCCAGCCGGTCGTTCACGATCGTCGGCGACCTCGCCCAGCGCCGCAGTGCGGCCGGGGCCACGGCGTGGGCGCCGATGCTCGCGCCGTACGTCGGGGATCGCTGGCAGTACCGGCAACTGACCGTCAACTACCGGACGCCGGCGGAGATCATGACCGTCGCCGGCGCGTTGCTCGCGCGGTTCGCCCCCGGGGCGCGGCCGCCGGAATCGGTCCGCGCGTGCGGGGTCCGGCCGTGGTCCAGACGAGTTGCCGATGGCGAATTGCAGGAAGCCATCGACGACTTCGTCCGCGAGGAAGCCGGCCGCGAAGGGACCAGCGTCGTGCTCGGGCCGCCGGGCGTGCCGGGCACCATTCCGCCGTCGGCGGCCAAGGGCCTGGAATTCGACGCCGTGCTCGTCGTCGAACCCGAGCGGATCCTGGCCGGAGGCGCGCGTGGCGCGGCCGAGCTGTACGTCGCGCTCACCCGCGCCACGCAGCGCCTCGGGGTGCTGCACCGGGAGCCGCTCCCGGCGGAACTGGCCGGACTCGCCGAAGCCGGGGTCCCCGCGCGGGCCGGGCACCGGCGATTCCTGTAGCGCCTCGTGAGTGAGTAACAGTGTTCTAACACTGTTACTCACTCACGACGGCTATGCCGTGAGCCGGCCCCAGGAGTAGTTCTGCTTGGCCAGCTTCAGGTACACGAACAGCTCGGTCCCGGACACGCCCGGAATTTTCCGGACCTCTTCGCCCAGCACCTCGAGCATGTGGTCGTCGTCCCGGCAGACCAGTTCGGCCAGCAGGTCGTACCGCCCGGCGCACAACACGACGTAGTGCACGTTCGGCAGCTCGGACAGCTTGTCCGCGACGTCGCGGGGATCCGCGCCGTCGACGCTGATGCCGACCATGGCCTGCCGCGTCAGGTCGACGTTGGCGGGGTCGGTCACCGCGACGATCTGCATGAGGTCGTCGCGCAGCAGCCGCTGCACGCGCTGGCGGACGGCTCCTTCGGAGAGCCCGACCGCCTTGGCCAGCGCGGTGAACGAGGCCCGGCCGTCTTCCTGGAGCAGGGCGATCAGCGATCTGTCCGTATTGTCCAGCGTGCGCGCACGTGTTTCGTCACCCATGCCGTCCCTCCCTGTGTTTCGGCATGTGATTTGTCAAGTGCGCAGCGTATCGAGACCTGCCGAGAAAGCGAGACCCCCGCGCCAGCTTCGCGTGATCCGGCGTCGACGTGCCGATCAGCCGAGGAATCGGTGGCGACGGGTGGAAATCGCACGGCTTTCCGAGGCGGTTTTGTGCGCCCGCGCACAGCAGCACGCGCTTTCCGGGCCGCGGCAGGTACCGTCTGGCGGCTCTGTCGTCTCCCGCAACTCCAGGAGGACCAACGCATGTCGGAGGCCGTGGCGCTCGGCGTCGCTCCCGCTGTCCCCGCGAAGGGGCTGCGCGGCGGCGCCCTGGGCATGGTGTCGTCGATGGTGATCGGCATGTCGTCGACCGCCCCGGCGTACTCGATCGCGGCCACGCTCGGCCTCATCGTGCTGGCGGGCACCGGCTTCAAGGCGGCCGCGTTCGTCCTGCTGTCGTTCGTGCCCGTGCTGTTCGTCGCCGTCGCCTTCCGCGAGCTGAACACCGCCGAACCCGACTGCGGCACCAACTTCACCTGGGCCGCGCGGGCGTTCGGCCCGTACGCCGGCTGGTTCACCGGCTGGGTCGTGACGGTCGCGCAGCTGCTGGTGATGAGCAGCCAGTCCGCGCTCACCGGCCGGTACACGCTGCTGCTGTTCGGCGCCTCGGACGCGGCCGGGAACCGCTGGATCACGACGGCGATCGGCGCGGCCTGGCTGTTGGTGCTGTGCTGGCTGTGTTACCGCGGCATCGAGGTGTCGGCGCGGGTGCAGTGGATCCTGCTCGGCGTCGAGCTGGCCGTCCTCGTGCTCTTCTCCGTCGTCGCGCTGGTCCGCGTCTTCGACGGCACGGCGGGGCCGCAGGCCTCGGTGCCCAGCTTCGGGTGGCTGTGGCCGGGCGGGGTGTCCGCCGGGACCGCGGTCTCGGCGGTCCTGCTGGCCGTGTTCATCTACTGGGGCTGGGAAAGCTCGCTGTCGGTCAACGAGGAGTCCGCCGACCCGCGCCGCGCGCCGGGCCGCGCCGCGGTGCTCTCGACCGTGCTGCTGGTGCTGAACTACCTGCTCGTCACGGTGGCCGCGCTGGCGTTCGCCGGGGTCGGCAGCGACGGGATCGGGCTGGCCAACGAGGCGAACTCCGAGGACGTCCTGGCCGGGCTGGGTGCCGCGGTGTTCGGCGACGGCACCACGGGCAAGCTGCTCGGCCTGCTGCTGATCGTCTCGGTGCTCACCAGCGGCGCGGCCACCAGCCAGGCGACGATCATGCCGGCGGCGCGCACGACGTTGTCGATGGCCAGCCACGGCGCACTGCCGCGCGTGTTCGGGCGCGTGCACCCGCGGTTCCGGACGCCGTCGGTGGCGACCTGGGCGTTCGGGCTCGTCTCGCTGGCGGTGTACGTGCTGCTGGCGCTGGTCAGCGGCAACGTGCTCGCGGACTCGGTCGACGCGGTCGGGCTGACCATCGCGATCGAGTACACGATGACGGCACTGGCCTGCGTCTGGGTGTTCCGCCGGACGCTGTTCGCGAGCGCGCGCAACTTCGTGCTGCGGGGGCTCCTGCCGTTCACGGGTGGGGTGTTCTTCCTGGCCGTGCTGGGGTTCGCGCTGGTCGAGTACGCACAGCCGGACGCCGGCGAGACGACGGTGTTCGGCATCGGCGGCGTCGCGGTGATCGGCGTGGTGTCGATCGTGCTCGGGGTGCCGCTGATGTTCGCGGTGCACCGGGCCTGCCGCGACTTCTTCGCCGGCCGCCGCCTGCCGCGCGGCGCCGTCCCCCGCGGCGGCGACAGCATCGAGACGGCCTAGAACCAGGTGTCGAGCGCGACGTCCAGCGGGCCCTCCCCGGCCCACGCGATCACGCCGTCGGGCCGGAGCAGGAGCGGCCCGGTGTTCGCCGCCTCGACGACGTCGATGCGCGGATCCGCCGGGTGTTCGGTGGTCAGCAGGAGGCCGCGGCCGGTGCGGGTGTGCTCGTGCAGCCGGGTCTTGCGGCCGCTGCCGTCGACGAGTTCCAGGTCCGGGCAGTGCTCGCCGGCCGGCGCCGGGGCGGGGTAAGGCAAGGCGTAGCGGTGGCGGACGCCCGACATGAGGTCGGCGAAGAACCGGTTCGCCTCCGGCAGGTCCATCAGCTCGGCGACGATTTCGCGCAGCGCGTCCACGTGCGGGCCCGGGGCCAGCAACGCCGACTGGGCTCTTGTGTTGCGTAGCACCGCTTCGGCCGCCGGGTGCCTTTCGCGCGTGTACGTGTCAAGGAACCCTTCGGGCTTGTCGCCGCGGATGACGGCACCGAGCTTCCAGCCGAGGTTGGCCGCGTCCGGAATGCCGAGGTTGAGCCCCTGGCCGCCGCTCGGCGAATGGACGTGCGCGGCGTCGCCCGCGAGGAACACGCGGCCGCGTCGGTAGGTGTCGGCCTGCCTCGCCTGGTCGCCGAACCGCCGCCCGTCGCGGACTTCCTCGACGGTGACCTGCCGTCCGGTGACGCGGGCGATGCTCGCGGCCAGCTCGTCCGGCGTCACCGGCCCTTCGCGCTCCGGACCTGCCGGTTCCGAGACACCGGCCATGCTCCCGCCGGACATGAAGGTGCCGGCGGCGTAGCGTCCGCCCGGCGGGACGTCGCCGGCGAACCGGACGCACCCGGCGATCGTGCGCAGGAGCGCGGGCGTGCCGGGAAAGCCGAATCCGGCGAGCTTGCGGACGGTGCTGCGGCCGCCGTCGCAGCCGACCAGGTATTTCGCGCGCCACTCGCGTCCGCCCGCGGTGACGGCCACGCCATCCACATCGGACTCCAGCGCGGTGACGTCGTGCCCGCGCAGCACCCGGACACCCGAGGCGTGCTCCGCGAGGAGGCGTTCCAGCTCGGGCTGCCAGATGTTGGTTCGCGGCCGGTCGGGGTCCGGGACGATCTTGTGGATGCCCGCGAAGTGCCCGAGGGTGCTGCCGTGGTCGCGGGCGAGGTCCTTGGTGCCCGCGACGTCGGCTTCGGCGAGCCGGTCGCCGAGCCCGCGTCGCCGGAGCGCTTCGGTGGCCAAGGCGCCCAGGCCGCGGGCTTTCGTCTCGGTGGACGGGGTTTCCCGGCGTTCGAGCACCAGGGCTCCGGCGCCGGCCAGCTCGAGTTCCGCGGCGAGGAACAGGCCCACCGGACCGGCCCCCACGACGATCACGTCGGCATCCATGCTTCTCCTTAACTAGTTAAGGGCTAGGATGTCCTTAACTAGTTAAGGCGTCAAGGAGGATCATGCCGCTGGAGGTCGCCGACGCGGTGCGCGTCGCGCTGCGCCTGCTGGAGGACGAGGGCCTGGACAAGCTGACCGTGCGGCGGCTCGCCACCGAACTGGGCGTCAAAGCACCCGCGTTGTACTGGCACTTCCGGAACAAGCGCGCACTGCTCGACCACATGACGGACGCGATCGTGGCGCCGGTCGTCGCGGCGCTGCCCGGCTCCGGCCCGTGGCCGAAATGGCTGGAAGAAGCGGGCTTCGCGCTGCACACGGCGTTGCTCGCCCACCGCGACGGCGCCCGCGTCGCGCTCGGCGCGGACCTGCGGGTGGCGCGGGCGCTCGGCGAGTTCGCCGAGCGGACGACCGGGGTGCTGCACGACGCGGGTTTCCCGCTCGGCGAGGCCACGCGGGCGGCCGGGGTGGTGGTGCACTTCGTGCTCGGCCGGGCCGTCGAGGCGCAGACCCGGCCGTCGCCGGACGAGGAGGCGGCGATCATCGCCGCGTCCTCGTTCCCCTTCCCGCTGATGGCCAGTGGCCTGCGGGAACGCGCCGGGTCGACGGTCGAAGACGACTTCCGGTACGCACTCGGCGTGTTGCTCGCGGGCCTCCAGGCGGTCAGCCCAGGTCGCGGCGGCTGAGGTCCTCCTCGGTTTCCCGGCGCACCAGCAGCGTCGCGACGCCGTCCTTGACACCGACCAGCGGCGGCCGTCCGACCTGGTTGTAGTTCGAGGCCAGCGAGTGGTGGTACGCGCCGGTGCACGGCACGGCCAGGAGGTCGCCGGCGTGGAGGTCGCCGGGCAGGGCGATGCCGTCGGCGAGGACGTCCCCGGACTCGCAGTGCCGCCCGACGACCGTCATCGGCATGCGCTTCGCCGTCGAACGCCGTCCGACGAGCCGGGTCGTGTAGCGCGCGCCGTAGAGCGACGGGCGTGCGTTGTCGCTCATGCCGCCGTCGACGGCGACGAACGTGCGGCTGCCGCGCTTGACCGCACACACCCGGTACACCGTGATCCCGGCCGGCCCGACGAGCGCCCGGCCCGGCTCGATCGTCAAGCGGGGCAAGGGAAAGCCGTGAGCCGCGCATTCGTAGGCCAGCGCCACGCGCAGGCGTCGCGAGTAGCCGCCGAGGTCGAACGCGGGTTCGCCGCCGACGTACGGCACCGCGTGCCCGCCGCCGAGATCGAGTTCGGCCGGCGTCACGCCGTGGACGTCCCGGATCCGGGCGAGCACCGCGGCCATCCGCCGCGCGGCCGCCTCGTAGCGGTCGACGCGGGAGACCTGCGAGCCGATGTGGCAGTGCAGGCCCGCAAGGCGCAACCCGGGTTGCGCCTTCACTGCTTCGACGGCGGCGTCGACGTTGTCGGGAACGCCGTCGAGCAGCGAGAAGCCGAACTTCTGCCCCTCGGTGCCGGTGCTGATCGCGGCATGCGAACCCGCTGCGACGCCCGGCGTCACCCGGATCATCACCTGCTGCCCGCCGTGGGCCAGGGCGCCGAGCTGCGCGATCTCGTCGAGCGAGTCGACCACGATCCGCCGGACGCCGTACCCGAGAGCGGCCTTCAGGTCCTCCGGCGTCTTCGCGTTGCCGTGCAGCAGCATGCGCTCCGCGGGGAAGCCGACTGAGCGAGCGACGGCGATCTCGCCCGCGGAGCACGTGTCGAGCGACAACCCCTCTTCGGCGACCCAACGCAGAACAGCGCGCGTACACAACGCCTTGCTCGCGTACGCGACTTCGACGTCCGGCAGTGCTTCGCGGTACTCGCGTGCGGTGTCGCGTACCTGCTGTTCGTCGATGAGGTACGACGGCGTCCCGAAGCGGGCGGCGAGGTGACTGACGCGCGCGCCGGCGAAGAGCAGTTCGCCGTCTTCGCCGAGTCGGGTGCTTCGCGGCCAGACTCCTGGCTCGAGGTGATCGGCGGCTTCACAGCCGAGGCTGGGAAGAAGCTCGCTGAGCGTCACGGGTGCCTCCGGGCATCACGGCGGATCGGACTCCGCCAGCACACCCGCGGAGGCTGTTCCGCGCGTCCCCTGTGAATGCGGTTCTGACGTTGCGTGGCTGCCCGCTTACTCGTTCTTGACGCGCGAGTAACCCCGGCCACACCCCGGCTGACCTGCGCAGAGGTGAATTCCCGGGGTGGGCGTCGTCTTATCGGGCATGGTTACCGACACGATGGACGAGACCGAATTCGCCGCACTGACCGAGCAGCACCGGCGGGAGCTGCGGGTGCACTGCTACCGGCTGCTGGGGTCGCTCGACGAAGCCGAGGACCTGGTGCAGGAGACGTTCCTGCGCGCGTGGCGCGGCCGTGACCAGTACGCGGGACGCGCGAGCGTCCGTGCCTGGCTGTACCGGATCGCCACCAACGCGTGCCTCGACTTCCTCGGCCGCACCCCGCGGACGATCCCCTCGGTGGACCTGCCGGTGGCGGCAGACTCGCACCTGGCGCCGCGGCCCGCGGCCGCCGTTCCTTGGCTGCAGCCGTGCCCGGACGACCTCCTCGACGCCGCCATCGCCCGCGAGACCGTCGAGCTGGCGTTCCTCGCCGCGGTCCAGTACCTCTCGCCGCGGCAACGCGCCGTGCTGATCCTTCGCGACGTCGTCGGCTGGTCGGCGAAGGAGACCGCGGCCGCGTTGCAGACACCCCCGGCTTCGGTGAACGGCTCGCTTCAACGCGCGCGTGCCGAGTTGAAGGAGCAGCTGCCTTCGCGGCGTACGGAATGGCGCGTCGAATCGAGCAACGAAGAACGCGCGGTCGTCTCGCGCTACATCGCCGCGATCACGGCGGCGGACGACAAGGCCCTCGCAGCCGTGCTTCGCGACGACGTCCGCTGCAGCCACCAGCCGGGTGCCGGCGGCCACGACGGTCCGGAGCCGACCTGGTACGGCGGCCTCGCGACGGTCCTCGACGGCTGGGCGCCGGTGCTGCACGGGCCGATGGAACTGCGCATGGTGCCGACGCGGGCGAACGGCCGTCCCGCCGTCGCGACGTACCTCCGCCACGACGGCCGGTTCCACGCCTTCGGCCTCAACGTGCTGCACGTCGTCGACGGCCGGGTGGCGGAAGTGACCACCTTCGTCCCGGCCGTCTTCGCCGCCTTCAGCCTCGCGGCGACGCTCTAGGCCAGCCCCCACGACGACAGCAGCCCGGACAGCTGCTTCCGCTCGCCGTCCGTCAGCAGGCGGCTCGGCGGGCGGACGTCGGCGCGGCACAGGCCGAGCTGGGCGAGGGCGTCCTTGACCACGCTGACGTTGTTGGCGTTCGCGTTCGCCGCACGCAGTTCCTCGAACGGCCGGATGCGTTCCCAGACCGTCATCGCCGCGCGATAGTCCCCTGTGGACAGTGCGTGGAACATCTCGAGCGACGTCGCCGGGTCGACGTTCACCAGCCCGGAGGTGAAACCGGTGGCGCCGACGGCGAAGTAGCCCGGTGCCGAAAGCTCCGCCAGCCCGGCGATCCAGGTGAACCGCTCGAAGCCCGCGTCGCGGGCGACCGAACCGAACCGCACCGGATCCGGCACCGCGTACTTCACGCCGACGACATTCGGCGCTGCTTCGCCCAGCGCGCGCAGCTGCTCGCCGGTGATCGCCGGGTTGCGGACGTAGAGCACGACGCCGAGTTCCGGTACTGCGCCGGCAATCGCGGCGTGGTAGTCGATCCAGCCCTCACCGGAGACGTACGGGTGCACCGGCTGGTGGATCATGATCATGTCGGCGCCGGCGTCCCGCGCGTGCTGCGCGGCCCGCGTCGCCGAAACGACGTCGTGGCCGATCCCGGCGAGCACGCTCGCCCGGCCGGCCACCGCCTCGACCGTGACTTCCAGGCAGCGGCGTGCTTCGGCGGCGTCGAGGGCGTAGAACTCGCCGGTGTTCCCGTTCGGCGTCACGACCTCGATGCCGCCGGTGATCAGGCGGTCGACGAGCTTCGCGTACGTCTGCTCGTCGACGGCACCCTCGGCGTCGAACGGCGTGACCGGGATGGCCACCACGCCGGACAGCCGCCGCTTCTGGTCCTCGAACGTCATCGGGTCCCCTTCGAATCGCCGGTTTCGGTGGTGCGCCGGCCCGGGAGCGCGAAGGCGACCCGGTCCAGGAAATCGGTGATGTGCTTGCGCAGCAGGTGTTCGGCCTGCCGGGCGTTGCCGCGCTCGGCGGCGTTCAGGATCGCGCGGTGCTCGGCCGCCTCGCCCTGCCAGGTCGGGCTGATGCCCCAGCCGGTGACCGTGACCAGTGCGGCCTGGTCGCGCAGCCCGTCGAGGACCTCGACGAGCAGCGGATTGCCGCAGCCGGCGTAGAGCGCGCGGTGGAACAGCCGGTTGGTCAGGCTGGCCTTCGCGCGGTCGGCGGCCGCCGCACCGGTCTCGACCTCGGCCAGCACCCGCCTCGCCTCGCCGAAGTCCGCGCCTCGCTCGACCGCGCGCCGGACGGCTTCGGGCTCCAGCAACGCGCGCAGGTCGTACACGGCGTGCGCGCTCTCGGCGTCCATGACGCGGACCGTCGCCCCCTTGTACGTGCTCATCGTGACCAAACCGGAACCGGCCAGGCTCCGCAGTGCCTCGCGCACCGGCGTCTTCGACACCCCGAGCAGCGCGCCCACCTCGGCTTCGACGAGCGTTTCGCCCGGCCCGAACTCGCCGCTCAAGATCGCTTCCTTGACGGCGTCCCGCACGAAGTCCGTCCGCGAAACCGGCGGCGGCGGCCTCCTGGCCGAAGAAGAGCTCGCCACTGGCATGTCCGATCTGATATACGATGCGACATACAACATTATCACGGACCTAGGGAGCAGCCATTTAGCGTTGCACCGGCTTCCGATTCCGACGAGTGTTGCTGGCGGCGAGCGTCGCCGCCGGTCTGACGGCCTGCGGCGCGCCCGGCGGCGACGGCGGCCAGGCGGCGGATCCCCAGGCCGTGCCCGCCAAGCCCGGCAAGCCGGTCGAGCTGAACATCCTCGACGTCGCGGGCAACCTGCAGCTCACCAAGCAGATGATCGAGAACTTCCGTGCCGCCCACCCGGACGTGCTGGCCAAGGTCACCTATTCGACGGCGCCCGCGCCGAGCATGGCGGGCAAGCTCAAGGCCGAGCAGGACGGCGGCGTCGCCCAGACCCACCTCGTCCTCAGCGGCACGGACGGCCTGTCCGCCGGCATCGCCAACGGCACCCTGGCCAGGATCCTCCCGGACTTCGCCGACCGGTTCCCGAACCTGATGCAGAACTACCAGGAACCCGCGGCCAAGATGCAGGAGCTGGCGAACGGCCACGGCATCGAGCTGGTGTACTCCCCGGCCGGGCCGCTGCTGGAGTACAACCCCACCGCGGTGCCGTCGGCACCGGCGTCGCCGCAGGAGCTGCTCGACTGGGCGAAGGCACACCCGGACCGGTTCCAGTACGCGCAGCCGTCGAACTCCGGTCCCGGCCGGACGTTCCTGATGGGCCTGCCGTACCTGCTCGGCGACAAGGACCCGAAGGATCCGGACAAGGGGTGGGACAAGACCTGGGCGTTCCTGCAGGAACTGGGCAAGTACGTGAAGTACTACCCGTCCGGCACGACCGAGACGATGAAGAACCTGGCGTCCGGTTCGGTCGACATGGTCACGTCGATGACCGGCTGGGACCTCAACCCGCGCAAGCTCGGCACGGTGCCCAACACGGTCAGGACCGCGATCATGCAGCCGATGCACTGGGTCACCGACGCCCAGTACGCCCTGATGCCCAAGGGCCTGTCGCCCGACCAGGAGTCGGCGATCCTCCAGCTGGTGGCGTGGATGCTCAAGCCGGACCAGCAGGCCATCGCCTACGACGACGGTTATTTCTATCCGGGCCCGGCGGTCAAGGACGTCACCCTGCAGATGGCGCCGCAGAAGAGCCAGGACACGGTCCGGCAGTTCGGGCGCCCGGAGTACGAGCAGTGGATCGCGCAGTACCCCAAGGAGACGTCCCTGCCGGCGGAGCAGCAGGTCAAGGCGTTCGACAAGTGGAACCAGCTGGTCGGCGGCTCGAAGGTCGGCAAGAAGTGACGTTCGAGCAGCTGCGGCTGGAGGCGGTCTCGCGCAGCTTCGGCACGGCGAACGCCCTGCGCAACCTCGACCTCGCCATCACCCGCGGCGAGTTCGTGGCCCTGCTGGGCCCGTCCGGCTGCGGCAAGTCGACGGCGCTCAACTGCCTGGCCGGGCTGCTGCCCCTGACCGGAGGCAGCATCTGGCTGGACGACACCCGCATCGACGGCCGGCCCCCGGAGCAGCGCGGGTTCGGGATGGTGTTCCAGAACTACGCGTTGTTCCCGCACATGTCCGTCAGAGCAAACGTCGGTTTCGGCCTCAAGATGCGCAAGGTCGGCCGCGCGTCGGCGCGCAGCCGCGTCGACGAGGCCCTGCGCCTGGTGCAGCTGACGGAGCACGCGGCGAAGTTCCCGGCGCAGCTGTCCGGTGGCCAGCAGCAGCGCGTCGCCATCGCCCGCGCGGTGGTGCTGGAGCCACCGGTGGTCCTGATGGACGAACCAC
The DNA here is from genome assembly GCF_040064235.1 of Amycolatopsis melonis. NCBI lineage: Bacteria > Bacillati > Actinomycetota > Actinomycetes > Pseudonocardiales > Pseudonocardiaceae > Amycolatopsis > Amycolatopsis melonis. The sequence continues at coordinate 214,603 of NZ_JBDZYD010000003.1, read as the reverse complement.
TGTCCAATTTGGATGCAAAGCTCCGCCTGGAGATGCGCATGGAGATCCGCCGCCTCCACCAGACGCTCGGCCTGACGACGGTGTACGTAACCCACGACCAGGAGGAGGCCCTGTCGCTGGCCGACCGCCTGGTGGTCCTGCGCGAGGGCGCGGTCCAGCAGATCGGCACCCCCGAGGAGGTCTACGCCCAGCCGGTGAACAGCTACGTGGCATCGTTCATGGGCTACCGCAACCTCCTGGAGGTGACGGTCACCGGCGCAACCGGCTCCACGCTGACGGTGGAGGGCAACGGAGTCCGCCTGACCGGCCGCGGCTCGCTCACGGAAGGCCCGGCCAGGGCGGCAATCCGCCCGGAGGACTTCACCGTCGGCGACGGAACGGAGAACGCTCTCGACGTCAAGGTGGAGATAGTCGAGTACCACGGCCGCGAGCTGTCGGTCTCGGCCCGGCTGGCGACCGGGGTGCCGGTCTACTTCCGGACGGACAAACGCCTCGCCCCCGGGGACACGGTGCAGCTCGGGGTGCCGGCTGAGCGGGTTCTGGTGTTCGCGCCATGACCGCCCTGGCTGGCGCGGTCGCCCTGGGTGCTCTGACCGCCCCGGCCGCGCTGACCGCCCTGGCTGCGCTGACCGCGCTGGCGGCCGTGCAGGGGCGTGGCGGACGCTCGGAGGTGGCCGCCGCTGCCCGGTCCGCGGGTGTGCCGGTGGCTCACGCCGGCCTGGCCACCTGCGTTCCGGGCGCCGCTGCTGCCCCGGCCGCCGGTGACCCGGTGGTCGCTGCCGGGCGGGCCGCCCACGTTCCGAGGGTGGCCGCCGCCATGCGGAGCAGCCGCGGTTCGGTGGTCGAGGTGGCACGGGCCGCCTGCGTTCCGAGGGTGGCCACCATGCGGACCGGTCGCGGTCCGGCGGTGGAGGCGGCCCAGGCCGCCTGGGTTCCGGTGGTCCCCGTTGCGGGGATCGGCCGTGGTGCCGCGGCCATCACCGCTGTGCGAGCCGGTTGCATCCCGGTCGCCGCTGGGAATGGGGAGGTTGGTCCGTGACCGTCGTAACCTCCGGCCGCCCCGCCCTGCGGCACCGGCTGGCCGAACGCGGTATTGACCGCACCCTGCTGCTTCTCGTGCCCGGTCTGCTCGTCATTGCCTGCCTGTTCGTCTACCCCTTTCTCTATGGCCTCCAGCTTTCCTTCGCTCCGCGCAAGGGTGGCGTCTTCGCCAACTACGTCCGCTTCTTCGGTGACCCCTACCTGCGCAACACCATCTGGACGACGCTCGGCATCGCGCTGCCCGCGACCTTCGTCAACGTCCTCGCCAGCATCCCGGTCGCCTATGTCATGCGCGGCCGCGTTCGTGGCAAGCGTCTTCTCACGACGATCCTTGTCGTGCCGATCACGCTCGGCACGGTGCTCACCGCGCAGGGGCTGATCATGTATGGGGGACCGGCGGGGTGGCTGAACAAAGTGCTCACCGTCCTCGGGATCACCGACCAGCCGCTGCCGCTGATCCACAACTACACCGGCGTGCTGCTGTCGCTGGTGATCACCGGCTTCCCGTTCTCGTTTCTGCTGACCTTGTCCTATCTCTCGGGCATCGACTCCTCCTTGGAGAAGGCGGCCGCGACGCTTGGTGCCAACGGCGTCCAGCGCTTCCGGCGGATCACGCTGCCGCTGCTGGCTCCCGGCCTGGCGATCACCTTCTGTCTCTCGTTCGTCATGGCGTTCTCGGTGTTCCCCTCCGCACAGCTTGTCGGCGACCCGGCGAACGAGACCCGCGTCATCTCGATCGCCGCCTATCACGCCGCGTTCGAGGAGTACGACTACTCGATGGGCTCGGCCGTCGCGATGCTCATGGCGGTGGTCATGCTGATCGTGATCGGCCTGGTCATGGCGTGGCGTGGCACGCTGTACCGCGGAGCGACCGGAGGCAAGGGATGACCGGTTGGGTCGCGCGTCCCGGACGTTGGGTCGTCTGGTCCGTGGTCGCGTTCTTCTTCGTCAACCTCGCGGGCGTCGTGCTCTCGGTGGTCGTCGACTCGTTCGGCACCCAGTGGTTCGGTACCTGGCTGCCGGACGGCTTCACCACCCATTGGTACGCCGACGCCTGGCGCGAGTTCGGCCTCTCCGACGTCCTCCTCACGACGGCGATCGTCGCCCTGGTGGTGATCGCCGTGTCGGTGGCGGTCGGCGTCCCGGCCGCCTACGCGCTGGCCCGCCGGTCGTTTCCCGGCAAGCGCCTGGTGCTGCTGCTGTTCGTGCTGCCGATCCTGATCCCTCCCATCACCTATGGCATCCCGCTGGCCACCGTGCTCTACAAGGTCCACCTCGCCGGCACGATCACCGGCGTCATCCTGGCCAATCTGGTGCCCTCGGTGCCGTTCGTGGTGCTGACGATGACACCGTTCATCGAGCAGATCGACCCGAAGATCGAGGCCGCGGCCCGCATGTCCGGCGCACGGACCGCCTCGGTGTTCACTCGCATCCTCGGCCCGCTGCTGCTGCCGGGCATCCTGGCCGCGTCGATCCTGGTGCTGGTCCGCACGGTGGGCATGTTCGAGCTGACGTTCCTGACGGCGGGCCCGGACTCGACGACGCTCGTGGTGGCGCTGTACAACTCCGTGTTCGCCGCGGGCATCCGCGCGAACCAGTCGGTCGACGCGATGGCCGCCATCTACACGGGATCCATGCTCGTGCTCCTCGTTGTCGCGTTGCGGTTCGTGAACCCGACCCAGCTGGTCACCCGCATCCGGGAGGAGACCTGAGGGCCGGTGGTGCTCGTTCGCTCATGTGATCGACTTTACCGCGGATTGTCGAACGCGTGATCGACACGATGGGGTGAAACGGAGCTTGCGGCTCCCCCGAGGGGAGGTGCCACGCTGGCGGCATGCGGTATTCGATCGGTGAGCTGGCCCGGCGCACGGGACTGACGGTCAAGGCCGTCCGGTTCTACTCCGACCGCGGTCTCGTGCCGCCGTCCGGACGCAACACCGCAGGTCAGCGCCGGTACGACGACGCCGCGCTCGCCCGGCTCGGCCTGGTACGCACCCTGCGCGAGCTGGGCCTCGACCTCGCCACGATCCGCCGGATCGTCGACGGCGAAGCGACCGTCGCCGACGTCGCGGCGAGGCACGCCGAGGCCCTCGCCGTGGAGATCCGCGTGCTCCGGCTGCGGCTCGCGGTCTGGAAAGCCTTGGCACGACACGATTCGACCCCGGAGGAGACGAGACACGTGCACGAACTGACCCGGCTGTCCGAAGTGGAGCGACAGCGCCTGGTCGGCGACTTCCTCGCCGAAGCGCTGGGCGACCGTCCCGGCCTCGTGCGCACGCTGACCCCGGAGCTACCCGAAGATCCCAGTCCCGCCCAGCTCGACGCCTGGATCGAGCTGGCCGGGCTGATGCAGGACGCGGAGTTCCGCGCGATCCTGCGCGAGCTCGTGGACAGCATCGAACCCGGCCTGCGGCGCGACCTGGCCGCGCAGGTGCGCGACGCCGTCACACCGGCGCTCGAAGCCGGTGTCCCACCCCGCTCGCCGGAGGCTGCGGCGATCGTCGACACTCTCGGCCGCGACCCCGGCGAGCTGCGGAAATGGCTCGTCGCGGTCAACGATCCCCGCCGTGAGCGCTACCTGGACCTGCTGGCGGTGATCAACGGCTGGGCGGCGCCGGAAAGCCTGACGCCGGCCTTCGACTGGCTGACCGCGGCTACGGCATCCTGACTTCCGCGGCGATCCGCGCCAGGACGTCGGCCGCGGGCGCGGCGTCGAGACGGCGTCCGTCGCGCAGCCGCACCGAAAGCTCGCCCGCGGCGGCTTCGCCGGGGCCGAGCACGACCTGGTACGGCACCAGCCGGCCGTCCCGGATCCGCGCGCCGAGGCTGCCTTCCGCGGCGATCTCCGCGCGCACGTCCCCGCACCGGTCCAGGATTTCGCGCGCGTACGGCAGTTCCGCCCCGGACACCGGCAGCAGCCGGACCTGGACGGGCGCCAGCCAGGCGGGGAACGCGCCGCCGTGGACCTCGATCAGCTGGGCGACCGCGCGCTCGATGCTGCCGATGATGCTGCGGTGCACGATGACCGGCCGGTGCCGGGCCGCGTCCGCGCCGACGTACTCCAGGCCGAACTGCTCCGGCTGGTGGAAGTCGACCTGGACGGTGGAAAGGGTCGATTCGCGGCCCGCGCCGTCGGCGATCTGGACGTCGATCTTGGGGCCGTAGAACGCCGCTTCGCCCTCGACGGCGTCGTACGGCAGGCCGTCGAGGACCGACCGCAGGATCTCCACCGAACGGTCCCAGTTGCCTGCCACGTACTTCCCGCCAGGGCCGGGCAGGGAAAGCCGGTAGCGCGCGACGCTGATGCCCATGGCGTCGTAGGCGCGCCGGATCAGGGCGAGCGCGGCGGACGCCTCGGCTTCGACCTGGTCGATGGTGCAGAAGACGTGCGCGTCGTTGAGCTGGATTGCGCGTACCCGGCTCAACCCGCCGAGCACGCCGGACAGCTCGGCCCGGTACATCCCGCCGATTTCGGCGATGCGCAACGGCAGTTCGCGGTGACTGCGGCCGCGTGCGCGGTAGATCAGCGCGTGGTGCGGGCACAGGCTCGGCCGCAGCACGAGCTGGTCGCCGCCGACGTCCATGGGCGGGAACATGTCGTCGCGGTAGTGCGACCAGTGCCCGGAAATCTCGTACAGCTCGCGTTTGCCGAGCACCGGCGAATGGACGTGCCGGTACCCCGCACGCCGTTCGAGGCGGCGGACGTACTCCTCCAGGCTGTGCCGGACGATCGCGCCGTCGGGCAGCCAGTAGGGCAGGCCGGCGCCGATCAGCGGGTCGCTGCCGAACAGGCCCAGCTCGCGGCCGAGCTTGCGGTGGTCGTGCATTGTGGACTCCTCGAAAGACGGCGAGGCGGTGACCACAAGACGAAGCCCGGGGCAACCGCCCCGGGCTGGAAACGTCGTTCAGCGCGCCGGGACACTCTCCGGCGTCGTCGTCAGTCCGGCACGCTTCATGTCTCCGAAGGTAGCAGGGGACGCCAGCTCATTTTCCGGTGTCGGCGAGGAACAGCTCCAGCTGTTCGACGACGAAGGCGTGGTCGTCGGCCTCCGGCAGCCCGGACACGCCGACCGTGCCCACCGGCCCGACGTCGCGCACCAGCACCGGGAACACGCCGCCGTGCGCCGCGTACTCGGCGGGGTCGAGGCGGGAGTGTTCCTCGAACGTCCGGCCCTTCGCGCGGAAGTGCGTGCCGACCATGAAGGAGCTGTGACCGTAGCGGTCGGTCACGCGGCTCTTGCGCTCGATCCACGCGTCGTTGTCGGCCGACGTCCCGGGCAGCGCGGCGTGGAAGAGGCGCTGGCCGTTCCGGCGGACGGAGATCGTCACCGGCAGGCCGCGGTCGCGCGCGGCGGCCAGCAGCTGCTGGCCGAGTGCGAGGGCGGTCTCGTTGTCGAACTTCGTGAACTGGAGGCGTTCTTCCTGGGCGCGGAGCTGGGCGAGGAGGTCGGCTTCGGTCATGCCGCCATTAAATCAACACTGTTGTGTAATTGCCAGGCACCGTTTTTGTCGGGGGTCTGTGGCAGCGTGTCGGACATGAACTGGAGGCGGGTGACATCCGTGTAGAAGACGGCGAAGCGGGGACGAGGAGATGGAGATGAGCCGGATCCGGCGGCGGACGGTGCTCGGCGGCGCGGCCGCGGCCACCCTGGCCGGTGCGCTGCCCGTGGCGTGCGCGCCGGCGCCGCGGACGGGCACGATCGACGACGTGCGGCACGTCGTGGTGCTGATGCAGGAGAACCGGTCGTTCGACCACTACTACGGCACCATGGCAGGCGTACGCGGCTTCGGCGACAAAGCGGCGTTGCGCGACGTCTTCCGCCAGCGCGGCGGCGGCGAGCCGGTGCTGCCGTTCCGGATCGACACGTCCGTTGTGGACGGTCAGGACCTCGGCGAGCTGCCGCACGACTGGAACAGCACGCACCGCGCGTGGAACGACGGCCGGTACGACGCCTGGCTGCCGGCGAAGAGCCCCATGACGATGGGGTACTTCACGCGCGAGGACATCCCGTTCCAGCACGCGCTGGCGAAGGCGTTCACGGTGTGCGACCACTACTTCTGCTCGATGCAGGGCCCCACGCACCCGAACCGGCTGTTCCACTGGACCGGCACGATCGACCCGGACGGGCTCGCCGGCGGGCCCGTCACGCACAACGCGCCGGACTACGAACCGTCGTTCCGCTGGACGACGTACCCGGAGCGGCTGGAGGCGGCGGGCATCTCGTGGCGGATCTACGCGAACGACGAAGAACGCGGCGTCCCCGAGCACTTCGTCGGCGACTACGGCGACAACCCGTTGTGGCTGTTCCAGAACTACCACGACGCCCTGCACTCGGCCGACCCGCTGAAGCGGCGGCTGGCCGAGCGCGCCAACCTGCGCACGCAGCTCAAGCCCGATTCCGGCAAGGGCAAGGACGTCGATCACGTGCTGGCCGACTTCCTGGCCGACTGCGCGACCGGGAAGCTGCCCGCCGTGTCGTGGGTCGTGGCACCCTACGGCTACTGCGAGCACCCCGCGGCCCGGCCGGTCGACGGGGCCGCGTACGTGCAGCGGATGCTGAAAGCCCTGTGGGACAAGCCGGAGCTGGGGGAGTCGACCGTCGTCTTCATCAACTACGACGAGAACGACGGCTTCTTCGACCACGTCGTCCCGCCGACGCCACCACCCGGGACGCCCGGCGAGTACCTGCCCGGAAACCGGCCGGAGAAGGGTGCGCCGTCGGGCCCGCCCGTCCCGATCGGGCTGGGGCCGCGCGTGCCGATGACGGTCGTCTCGCCGTGGAGCCGCGGTGGCTGGGTGAACTCGCAGGTCTTCGACCACACCTCGGTGCTGCGCTTCCTGGAGACGTGGACCGGCGTGCGCGAGCCGAACATCTCGGCCTGGCGCCGCGCGATCTGCGGCGACCTGACCAGCTGCTTCGACTTCCGCACGCACGACACGACGATCCCGCTGCTGCCGGACGCCGACGCGCTGCGCGCCGAGGCCGACCGGACGCAGCCTCGGCTGCCGAAACCCCGGGTGCGGCCGGGGGCACTGGTGCAGGAACCCGGCCGGGCGAAGGCGCGTCCCCTGCCGTACCAGCCGGTCACCTGGGCGGCGGTCGAGCCGGACGTCCTGCGGCTGCACCTGGCCAACCACGGCACGCACGCCCTGCAACTGGCCGTGTACGCCTACCACGCGGGCGGGGCGCCACAACGCTTCGACCTCGCACCCGGCAGCTCGACGACGGGCGTGGTCGCGCACAGCGGGTCCTACGACATCGCCGTCCACGGGCCCAACGGCTTCCTCGTCGAGGCCTCAGGCGGCCTGGACCTCGACGCCGCCGTCACGTATCTGACCACGCCCGGTCTCCGGATCACGGTGACCAACCGCGGACCGGCGCCGGTCACGCTCGACGACGTCACCCTCCCGCCGGGCGGCTCGCACGACTTCCCCGTGCCGGCTCAGGACGGCTGGTACGACGTCACGTTCGCCACGCCGGGGTGGCGCCGTCGCTTCGCCGGGCACCTGGAGGACGGCCGTCCGTCGTACACGCCGCCTTAGCGCAGGGCGTCGAGGGCGAAGGCGGCGAGCATCGCGACGCCGCTCGGCATCGCGTCCTCGTCGAAGAGCACGCGGTTGGAGTGGTTCGCCGCGGCCTCTTCGGGCGCGACGCCGGGCGGGCAGGCGCCGAGGAACGCGTACGCGCCGGGAACGCGCTGGAGGACGTAGGAAAAGTCCTCGGCGCCCATCAGCGGGTCCGCGAGCAGCTCGACGTTGTCCGGGCCGAGCACGGCCGCGCCGAGCCGCAGCACCTCAGCCGCGATCCGGTCGTCGTTCACGGTCACCGGGTAGCCCGGCTCGATGTCGGCGGCCACCCGGCAGCCGTAGGCGGCGCCGACCTGCTCGCACACCTTGGGCAGCTCGGCGCGGACCAGCGCGCGCGTCGGCTCGGACAGCGTCCGGATCGTGCCCTGCAGCTCGGCGGTCTCCGGGATGATGTTCGACGTCGTGCCGGCCTGGATCCGGGTCACCGAGAGCACCGCGGGGTCGAACACGCTGACCCGGCGCGTGATCATCGTGTGCAGCGCCCCGACCATCGCGGCGGCGGCCGGGACAGGGTCGATCGTGTGCTGCGGCGCGGAGCCGTGGCCGCCCTTGCCGGTGACGCGGACGGTGAACGAGTCGGCCGACGCCATCAGCGGGCCCGGCCGCAGCTGCAGCAGCCCGCTGCGGGCGTTGGCGAGGATGTGCACGCCGAACGCGCGCTCGACCCGCGTCCCGGCGGCGTCGAGCACGCCCTCGTGGATCATGAACCGGGCGCCGTGGTGGCCCTCCTCACCCGGCTGGAACATGAACACGACCGACCCGGCCAGCTGGTCCCGGCGGCCGGCGAGCAGCCGCGCCGCCGAGGCGAGCATCGCGACGTGCGTGTCGTGCCCGCAGGCGTGCATCGACTCCGGGTCCTCGGACGCGAACTCCAGCCCGGTCTCCTCGGTCAGCGGCAGCGCGTCCATGTCACCGCGCAGCAGCACCGCCGGACCGGGCCGGGCGCCGCGCAGGACGGCCGTCAGGGACGTCGTGGCCTTGCCCTCGGTGATCTCCAGCGGCAGGCCGGCGAGCGCCTCCCGGATCGCGGCCTGGGTGCGCGGCAGCTGGAGGCCCTGCTCCGGCCTGCGGTGCACGGCTCGCCGGAGCGCGACCGTGCGGTCTTGCAGTGCCCGCGCGTCGTCGAGGAGGCCCGCGAACGGGGTGCCGGGCAGGGTGGGCAGGTCAGTGGGGCCGGTCATGGTCCCGATAGTGCCTCATGCGGCGCTTCGGGTGCACCGTGCGTGCGCTCGGCCGGGCAGCGGAATACGGTGTGCGCATGGCGGTGGATGAGCCGGTCACGGGCTTCGCGGTGGCCGTGGTCCGGGAAGACGGTCGGTGGCGGTGCAGTGCGCTCGACCCGGGAGCGCTGACCGAGCTGGACGCGGCGATCACGGAACTGGGCAAACTACGCTCCACCGGTGCGGCGTTCGGGCTGCTGGCGGTCGACGACGAGTTCTTCGTCATCGTCCGGCCGAGCCCGCGGGGGCCCTCGCTGCTGCTCTCGGACGCGGCGGCGGCACTGGACTACGACATCGCGGCGGACGTCCTCGACGTCCTGCGCGTCGACCCGCCGGACGAGGAGGACGACGCCGTCTGGCCCGAGGGCGACCTGGAGATCCTGGCGGATCTCGGGCTGCCGGGGCCGGAGCTGGAGGTCATCGTCGGCGAGGTCGACCTCTATCCGGACGAGCAGCTGCAGATGATCGCGCAGCGCTGCGGGTTCGGCAGCGAGTTCGCCAAGCTCCTGGACGAGCTCTGAGACGCCCGTCCGACACCGAGGCCGTGGAGGCGGCGCTGGAGGCGGCGCGCGCCCCGGGCGCGGACGTGCCCATCGGGGCGGTCGTGTTCGGCCCCGACGGCGTCCCGCTGGCGGCGGCCCGCAACGCGCGCGTGGAGCTGGGCGACCCGACGGCACACGCGGAGATCCTGGCGCTGCGCGCGGCGGCCCAGGTGGTCGGCGACGGCTGGCGGCTGGAGGGCTGCACGCTGGCGGTGACGCTGGAGCCGTGCACGATGTGCGCGGGCGCGCTGGTGCTGGCCCGCATCTCCCGGCTGGTGTTCGGCGCGTGGGAGCCCAAGACGGGCGCGGTGGGCTCGCTGTGGGACGTGGTGCGTGACCGTCGTCTCAATCACCGCCCGGAGGTCCATGGCGGCGTGCTGGTCACCGAGTGCGCGTCGCTGTTGGAGACGTACTTCGCCACGAGACGCTGATTCGCTCCCGCTGAGCCGGGTACTCGGCGGGCATGACGATGAAGCACAAGATCCAGCAGAAGATCGGCGGCGCTCGTCAGAAGCTCGGCTCGGCGACGGGCAACCGCAGGCTCCAGCTGTCGGGAATGGCCCAGCGCCGCGGAGCCCAGGCTCGCGAGGTGGCCTTCGACCTGCGCACCCGAGCCCGCGGTGCGCTCCGGGAAGCCCAGCTCAGGCGACGCGCGGCCCGCGCTGCCGACCCCTCGTGAGACGCCGCCGGGGCCTCCGGTATTGTTCTCGGCGGTGGCGTGTCCGAGCGGCCGAAGGAGCACGACTCGAAATCGTGTGACGGTTAACCCCGTCCGTGGGTTCAAATCCCACCGCCACCGCTCTCATCCGGACCCCCGGTCAGCCCAGCTGGCCGGGGGTCCGTTCGTGTTCCGGGGCCGCGGCTTGACTTGAAGGGCTCTTGAAGTGTGACCGTGGTCGGGCACCAGCCGATCACAAGGAGCGCACCATGACCGTTCTCGTCACCGGGGCCACCGGCCACACCGGACGTCACGTCGTCGCCGGACTGGCAGCCGCCGGTGTCAAGACGAGAGTCCTCGTCCGTGACCGCGCGAAAGCCCCCGAAGGCGTCGACGTCGTCCAGGGCGACATCACCGATCTCGCCGCAGCCGCCGATGGAATCGATGCCGTCTACCTGCTCTGGCCGTTCTTCACCGCCGCAGGTATCGACCTGGAACCCTTGCGGGGCAAGAAAATCGTCTACCTGTCCGCGATGGCCGCCGAAGACGGGGGTGTCTGGGGTGACGTCGAGGCCGCCGTCAGGCGGGTCACCGACGATTGGACCGTCCTTCGCGTCACGGGGCTGGCGACCAACACGCTCGGCTGGGCCGAGCAGGCCCGGACCGGTGTCGTCCGCGGGCCGTACGGGCAGGCGAAGCGGTCGCTGGTCCACGAACGCGATGTCGCCGACATGGCCGTCAAGGCACTCACCGAGGACCACGCCCGGCAGACCTACCTCGTCACCGGACCGGAAGCCCTCACGCAGGCCGAACAGGCGCGGCTCATCGGTCAAGCGCTCGGAAAGCCGGTGCGGTGGGAAGAACAGCCGCTCGACGAGGCGAAAACGCAGCTGGCCCACCACATGGGCGAGGAATTCGCGGTGAACGCCCTGCGGCACTGGGCGTCGCTCGTCGAGGAGCCCGAACCCGTCTCGCTGGACGTCGCCCGGGTGGCCGGGCATCCCGCGCGGCCCTTCGAAGACTGGGCCCGCGAGCACTTCAGCTGAGCTGGACCGACCGGGCCGTCAACGGCTCCAGTTCCGCGGCCAGCTCGGACAGCGACGCCACCTTCGCCGCCACCGCGCGGACCACCGCCGTGCACGCCGAACTCACCGCGCTGACCACCTCGGCGGACCGGTCGCCCGTCAGCACCGCCGTCACCGATGGCTCGGCCGACGCGGCGATGCGGGTCACCTCCTTCGCCGCCGAGACGGCCAGTTCGTCCAGCTCGGCCGCGATCCGGGTGCCCAGTGCCGCCGTCGTCGCGGCCGCGCGGGCCGCCGTGGCGTACTGACCGTCCACTGTGTCCGCCCACGTGCCGAAGGTTTCCGTGCTGCCACCGGTTTCCGCGCGGTCGACGCCCGCGCGGAACTCCGCCTGCGCCGACGTCACCGCCAGCGCGCCCGCGTCCACCGCCGTGGCGGACGCGCGGATTGCGGACGGCGAGCAGTCCAGGTGCCGCAGTGCCGCGACCGGGTCCGCCACCCCGAGCCTGCCCGCCGCCGCGCGCAACGACGCCAGCGACGAAGCCGCCGCCGTCAGCGCCGGGTGTTCGAAGACTTCGACGGCGGACGTCACGGTGCCACCGCGATCCGGCCGCGGAAGCCGGTGCTGCGGGTGCTGCCCGCCGCCATGCGCAGGCGGCCGGCCAGGTCGGACGTCGCGTCGCCGAGGACCCGCGCGTCGGCTTCGCGGGCCGCCAGCGCGGCCGCCCAGCGGGCCGCCAGCTCGCGCGCCTGCGGCGAGATCCCGAACGGTGTCGAATCGACGCGGGCTTCGGCGAACCGGCCCGCCGCCTTGTCGTCGGCGGCGGCCGCCTGGTCCAGCTGATCGGCCGCCGCGCGCAGCCGGTCCGCCACGGGGCGCAGCCCCCGGATGTCACTGTCGATCCGCGAGCCTCTGCCTTCCGGCATGGGGACCTCCGTCATCAAGGGCGCTCACCCGATCGGGGAAGATCTTGCCTCATGGCCCCGCGCCGCCCGCATCGCGGTGACCTGCGGCATTGTCAGCGTTCCAGCCAGTGGACGTCTTGACCGCGCACCGGGACGAAAGCGACCATGAACGCATGCCCGCCACCTCGGAAAGCACGCCGATCCGGGCCTTCGCGCGGTCGATCGGGGAAGGCGTCGTCGCGTTGCTGCTGCGCCGCGGACGTCTGGGCTCGCCGCCTGCCTGACGCGAGCCCGCGTCCGCAGTCCCCGGAAACCCTTGGAGCACAACCATGTCCGTAGATCTGCCTGCCCGGATTCAGCTGCGCGAAGCCGTCACGCCCGCGGATGGCATCCTCGAAGGCCCGCGAATCCTGCGGGAACCGCAGAAAAGCTTCGAGCTGTTCGGCCTCCGTCCGCTGGGCCGGGTGATCGGCGCCGAGATCGACGGCGTCGACCTCGCGCGGCCGCTCACCCCCGAGCTGCGTGCGGAACTCAACCGCGCGCTGCTGGAGTGGAAGGTGCTCTTCTTCCGCGACCAGGACATCACGTCGGCGCAGCAGCGCGCGTTCGCCGCGAACTGGGGCGAGCTGGAGACGAACCCGTTCATCGCCCGCGGCGACGACGACCACGTCACGCGCTTCGAGCGGACCGCGGCCATGCCGGGCTACGAGAACGTCTGGCACACCGACGTCACCTGGCGGCCGAACCCGGCGCTCGGTTCGGTGCTGCGGCTGATCGAGGTCCCGCCGATCGGGGGCGACACGCTGTGGGCCGACATGGCCGCCGCCTACGACAACCTGCCCGAAGACGTCCGCGCCCGCATCGACGGGCTCACCGCGGTCCACGACTACCTCCCCGGTTTCGCCCGGTTCTCCGATCCCGCGCTGCTCGCGCGCTGGCAGGACCGCTTCCCGCCGGTCGAGCACCCGGTGGTCCGCACGCACCCGGAGACCGGGCGGCGCACGCTGTTCGTCAACCAGGCGTTCACCACGCACATCGTCGGACTGGACCGGGCCGAGAGCGACCGGCTGCTGCGGTACCTGTTCCTGCAGGCTCACACGCCCGAATTCCAGGTCCGGTTCAGCTGGCGGCCGAACTCGGTGGCGTTCTGGGACAACCGCGCGACGCAGCACTACGCGGTCAACGACTACCACCCGCACGTCCGGATCGCCGAGCGCGTCGCCATCGCGGGCGACCGGCCGTTCTGAGCCTTAGCCTGGGGTCATGACCGATGAACCCCGGGAAGTGGTGACCGGTTTCCTGAAGGCCCTCGAAGACCTCGACATCGACCGTGCGCTGACGTTCGCGGCGAGCGACATCGTGTACCAGAACGTGCCGTTGCCGCCCGCCCGCGGCCTCGCGGCGGTCGAAAAGCAGCTGCGGCTGCTGGCCCGGTTCGGTTCCGGGTTCGAGGCACGCACGCACCACATCGCCGCGGACGGCAACGTCGTGCTCACCGAACGCACGGACGTGCTGCGCCGCGGCGCGTGGGAGGCGGAGTTCTGGGTGTGCGGCACGTTCGAAGTGGAAGGCGGCCGGATCGTCCTCTGGCGCGACTACTTCGACTGGACGACAGTCCTGGCCGCGAGCGCGAAAGGCGCGGGACGCGTGGCGCTGGCCGGCGCGCGTTCGCTGCTCGGCCGCTACAAAGCGCGCCAGGCGGTGCGCTAGACGCGGTGCTCGCCGCGGTCGTGGTCCCGAAGGTCCACGACCGCGGCTATCCCCAGCACCAGCACGAACACGCAGCTGAGAACAATCAGCCCCCACATGATCGTTCTCCCTCCCCCCGTGTCGTGCCGACAGCGAGCTGTCGGGGAGTGGTCTGTGCCACTTTTCCGGCGGCTCACGCAGACCGTACCCCCGCTTGACATCGGTTGTTCCCGTCCTTGACCTGCATTTAAGGCAGATGCGCCGGATGGGTGACGCCGGAGTGTCCGGATGTAACAGATCGAGCGCGATCCGTTACGTACCAACGACAACCGACGCTATTCCGTCCCTCACTGTCACCGTGGTGCCACGCAGAGCGGAGAGATCCGCGACGTAGCGCAGCACCTTGCCCGCCTCTTCCCCGGCGAGTGGTTCGCACTCGTTGTCCGCGTTACGGCGCACCGGGATCAGCTCCAGCCGCGGTTCGTCGCCGAGCATGCAGCCGGCCAGCAGCCCGTCCAGGTGCCGCCCGCGCATTGCCGGCCAGTCGAACACGAGGTTGCCGAGGCTGTAGAGGATCGGCCGGCCGCGGTACACCTCGACGGCCTGGATGCTGTGCGGCCCGTGCCCGGCGACCAGGTCGGCGCCAGCATCGATCGCGGCCCGCCCGTAGGCGACCTGGTACTCGGTCAGGTCGGGGCCCGGCAGGCCCCAGTGCATCGAGACGACGACGTGGTCGTTCCCCGCCCTCGCCTGCCGCACGTCGGCGACCAGCCGTTCCAGGTGCTCGGGCACGGGCGCCGTGCGGACCAGCGGTGGCCGTCCCGGAATGTCGATGACGCGCGGATCCGGCTGGTAGGACGTGGTGGCAAACGCTTGCGCGACCCCGGGGGACGTCGCCTGCGCGGCCTGCCCGACCGGCCAGCAGAGCGAGGTGTAGGCGAGGAAGGCGACCTTCTGCCCGCCGCGCTCGAGGACCGCCGGCGCGTGTGCGGCGTCGCGGTTCGCGCCCGCGCCGCAGTGCGCGATGCCGGCGCGGTCGAGGACCGCGAGGCTCGCCATCGCCGCGGCCGCCGGGTAGGTGACGTTGTTGGCGCACGACACGACGTCGATGCCCGCGGCCGTCAGCGCTTCGACCATCTCGGGCGCGGAGTGCCGCCAGTTCGGTTTGTGCGGGATGTCCCCGTCGCCTGCCGTGCCCGACAGCGGCCCCTCCAGGTTCACGAATCGGAGGTCGGCGCCCTTGAGCAGCGGTTCCAGCCGTTCGAACGCCGTTGCGGGGGTGGCGCGGGCCTGGAGGTTGACGTCTCCGCCGAGGACAAGCGTGATCACGAAACCTGCTCTGCCGAGTGAGTGACGACGAAAGTAGTTGTTACGAATCGTTGCATCTTTGTCTTCCTCCTCCTCACTTGTTCGGGGGACTATGCCACGACTGTTCAAGCACAAAGGGGACTCAGGGTGACCAAGACCCACAGATCCAAGGCCGCCTTCACGGTGGCCGTCGCGTCGGGCCTGGTGCTCGGCGGGGTGGCCGCACCGGCCGCGCTCGCCGCACCCAGCGCCGACGCGGTCATCGCCGAGGTCTACGGCGGTGGTGGCAACTCCGGCGCGACGCTCACCAGCGACTTCGTCGAGCTCGCCAACCGCGGGACGGCGGCCGCGAGCCTGGCCGGGTTCAGCGTCCAGTACCTGCCCGGCTCGCCGGGCGCGTCGAGCACGTGGCAGGTGACGCCGCTGTCCGGCAGCGTCGCGCCGGGCGGACGCTACCTCGTGGGCGAGGGCAAGGGCTCCGGCGGCACCGTCGCGCTGCCGTCGCCGGACGCGACCGGCGCGATCGCGATGTCCGCCACCGCGGGCACGGTCGCCCTCGTCTCCGGCACCACCGCGCTGACCTGCAAGACCGCCGCGGACTGCGCTGCCGACACCCGGATCAAGGACCTCGTCGGGTTCGGCACGGCGACCGTGCGCGAAGGCAGCCCGGCCGCGGCGCCGTCGAACACGACGTCGGTCGCGCGCGGCACCGCGCTCGCCGACACCGACGACAACGCCGCCGACTTCACCGCCGGCGAGCCCACGCCGACCAACAGCGCGGGCGAGTCCACCGGCGGCGACCCCGGCCCCGCGCCGATTCCGGCGAAGATCCACGACATCCAGGGCACCACCCGGATTTCCCCCTTCAAGGACAAGAAGGTCGGCGGCGTCACCGGCGTCGTCACCGCGACCCGGACGTTCGGCTCCTCCCGCGGGTTCTGGCTGACCGACCCGGTTCCGGACAACGACCCGCGCACCAGCGAGGGCCTGTTCGTCTTCACCGGATCGGCGAGCCCGGCCGTCGCGGCAGGCGACGCGGTGACCGCGACCGGCACCGTCCGCGAGTTCTACCCGGACGCGCCGTCGACGTCGCCGTACCAGTCGCTCACCGAACTGACCAGTGCACAGTGGACAGTCGAATCCCACGGGAACGCGCTGCCCGCACCGACCGTGCTGGACCCGGACACCGTGCCGGTGACGTACGCGCCGTCGCCGGGCGGGAACATCGAGCCGCTCACGCTGGAGCCGTCGAAGTACGCGCTGGACTTCTGGGAGGCGCACGAAAGCGAGATCGTCAGCGTCACCGACGCCCGGGTCGTCGGCCCGACGAACTCGCACGACGAGCTGTACGTGACGACCAAGCCGGACCAGCACCGCTCGGTCCGCGGCGGCACCGTCTACCTCGGCTATGACCAGCTCAACAGCGGTGTCCTCAAGGTACAGTCGCTGATCCCGTTCGCGCAGCGGCCGTTCCCGAAGCTCAACGTCGGCGACGTGCTGACCGGCGTCACCTCGGGGCCCGTCGAGTACAGCAACTACGGTGGCTACACGCTGTTCGCCAGCGTGCTCGGGACCGAAAAGGACAACGGGCTGCAGGGCGAGACCACGCGTAAGCAGCGCTCCGGTGAGCTGGCGGTCGCGACGTACAACGTCGAGAACCTGTCCCCTGTGGACACCCAGGCGAAGTTCGACCGGCTCGCCGACGGCATCGTGACGCACCTCGCGACGCCGGACATCGTGAACCTGGAAGAGATCCAGGACAACAACGGGCCGACGAACGACAGCGTGGTCGCCGCCGACCAGACGCTGCAGCGGTTCACCGACGCGATCGTCGCGAAGGGCGGTCCGCGCTACGAGTGGCGCGAGATCGACCCGGTCGACGACGCCGACGGTGGTCAGCCGGGCGGCAACATCCGCGTGGCGTTCCTGTTCAACCCGGCGCGCGTGTCCTTTGTGGACCGTCCGGGTGGGACGTCGACGACGGCGGTCGGCGTGGTCCGCGAGCACGGCAAGGCGCACCTGACGGTGTCGCCGGGCCGCGTCGACCCGGCGAACGAGGCCTGGACGGCCAGCCGCAAGCCGCTGGCGGGCGAGTTCGTCTTCAAGGGCCGCACGGTGTTCGTCATCGCCAACCACTTCAACTCCAAGGGCGGCGACCAGCCGACGCACGGCCGCTTCCAGCCGCCGTCGCGCAGTTCCGAGGTGCAGCGGGCGAAGCAGGCGACCGTGCTGCGCGGGTTCGTCGACCAGATCCTGGCGGCGGACAGCCACGCGAACATCGTCGTGGCGGGCGACCTCAACGACTACCCGTTCTCGCCGGCGGTCCAGACGCTGACCGCGGGTGGCGCGCTGAAGGACCTGATCGCTTCGGTGCCGGAGGCGGAGCGGTACAGCTACGTGTTCGAGGGACAGTCGCAGGTGCTGGACCACATCCTGGCGTCGAACGCGCCGCGGGGCGTGGACTACGACGTCGTCCACATCAACGCGGAGTTCGCCGACCAGGCCAGCGACCACGACCCGCAGGTGGTGCGGTTCCGGCCCAGCGCCGGAAACGCGTTCCTCGACGGCGTGAACGACTGGCTGGACTGCCTGGAGCAGCTGTTCGGCAAGTGAGTGCGGGCGGGAAAGCCACCTTCGGGCCCGGTGCCGGAAGGTGGCTTTCCCGTTTTTGACACCTTTGAGTGATCGCGAAACCGCGGAGCGTCGACCACCGTCTTACCGTGGACGGAACCACAGGGGAGGGTGGCGTGGACGGATACGCGGTGAAGGTGAGCGAGCTGGGCAAGCTCATCGGCGACCTCGACACGGCGGCGGCCAGGATGACTGACGCGAACCGGAAGCTCGGCGGCGGCGGGGCGTTCGGCTCGCTCGGGACGGCCGAGCTGGGCAAGGCGGGTGCCGAATTCGAGGAGGCGTGGGGCTACGGAATCGGACGTCTCGGCGAAGCGGCGTCGGAGATCACCGAGCGGCTGAAGCGGGCGAAGGAGAAGTACGAGCGGATCGAGGCCGAATTCGGCGGTGAGCTGCGGAAGTTCGGCTCGGCGGTGGGGTCAGGGGACGGGCCGGTCGGCGGCGGTGGGGTGCCGGGCAGCGACGACCCCGCCGGGCGCGGCGGCGGTGGGGTGCCGGGCAGCGGCGACCTCGCCGAGCCTGGGGACCGGCCGGTCGGCGGCGGCTACACCGGCGGCATCACCGACATCCTGAACGGCCTCGGCCGATGAGCGCCCGCGACTTCCCGGCACTGGGCTTCGACCCGGCGCCCGGCGACCTCGACGGCATCGCCGACCTGGCGGGCAAGTACCGGGCGGTGAGCACCAGCCTGACCGAGGCGGACGACTCGCTGCGGCGGATCGTCCGCAAGCAGGGCATCTGGCAGGGCGAAGCGAGTGAGGCCTTCGCGCGGCGGATCGGCCCGCTGCCGCAGTACCTCGAAGGCGCGGCGAGGTCGATGGGCCAGGCCGCGGACGCGCTCGAAGCGTGGTCCCGCGACCTCGGCGACCTGCAGAAACGCGCGGCGGACCTGGAGGCCCGCGCGGAGGCGGCGGCCCGCGCGGCCGAGCAGGCCCGCGCGAACCCGGACCTGGCGCTGGCGAACCGGACGTTCCCCGACCAGGAATCCCTCCGGATCGCCCAGCGCCTGCTGGACAACGCGGGCCGGCAGCTCCAGGCCGCGATCGACGGCTGCCAGAACGTCCAGGACGCGGCGAAGCAGCTCCAGCAGGAGCACACCGAGGCGGCGGGCCGTGTCGCCGAGCTGCTGCGGAAGGCGAAGGAGCTGGCCCCGGACGAGCCGGACCTGCTCGACAAGCTGGGTGACGCGGTCGGCGGGGCACTTGTCGACTTGTCGAACACCCTCGCCGACGGCGTGGACGAGGCGTGGAACTTCGTCCAGGACCACGCGGAGCTGATCTCGAAGCTCTCCGACGTGATGGGCGACATCGGCAACGGTCTCGGGGTACTGAGCGACCTCCTGCCACCACCAGCGGGTGAATTCACGAGTCTCGTGGCCACCGCCGTGGGGCTCGGCGCGCTCGGCGGACATGCCCTCGCCAAGACGGCCGGCGCCGACGTGGCGCCCGAGACGCTGACCTTCGACCTGCTGGGCGCGGCTACTTCGCTGGCCGGACTCGTTCCCGTGCTCCCGGACGCCGCGATCAAGGTCGCCGCCTACGGGCTCCTCGGCGAGCAGGCGGCCGGTGAAGTTGCCGGTGGCAAGAACTTCGAGAGTCCCTGGGACGACTTCAACAACTACTGGGTGCCCAAGGACATGGGCCAGGCGGCAGTGGTCGCCGGCACGGTCATCGCCGGGCCTGCCCCGTGGGCCGTGGTCGCGATCGGCAATGCGGCCGACGCGGGAGTGCAGGCCGACAACGCCCCCGATCGCCGCCGCGCGCGGGCGGAAGACGAGGTGTGGAACTGATGCCGCTGCGGATCGACCTGCCGCCCGGGTTCTCCGGCCTGCCGGTGGGCAGCGACGACCAGCTGAACCGGCGGCACGCCTGGATGGTGGCGGAGAACGTCGCCGCCGGCGTCGGGAAGTCCGTCGAGGAGTTCGGCAGCTTCCTGATGGCGCTGGTGCCGGCCATGCAGGCCAACGGCGTCCGGGTGTTCGGCAAGTTCGCCGTCGGGCCACGGAAGGGTGACGTCGCGACCTTGACGCTGGGTGTCGCGCAGTGGCCGGAAGCCGCGCCCGGGAATCGCGAAGCCGTGGTGGCGGCGATGGCCGAGGAGTACCGGAGCCGTCACAAGGGCGCGGTGGTGCAACCGGTGCGGCTCCCGATCGGCCCGGCCGTCGTCGCGATCAGCGGCGGGGAGTTCCACCTGCCCGGGCGGGAGGTGCGGGCCCAGTTCAAGGCCGAGTACCAGATCCCGCTGCCGGACGACCGGTCCGTGGTGATCCTTTCGGTGGTCGCGGAGTCGGAGGACGCCTGGCCCGCGGTGGCCGAAGCGACCGCGAAAGTCGCCTGGAGCCTGCGCAGCGGGGAAACGCCGTGACCGGGAGGCCGATGTGGACAATGCACAGCTGATCGAGGAACTGCGCTGGCAGCTCAAGCAGATCGAGGACCGCAAGGCCGAGAACCAGCGCCTCCTGGCCAGCGGAAACCACACGACCGTCGTGTCGCCGGACCGGAGCGTCACCGTGCTGGCCGGGCCCGGTGGCCTGGTCAGCGAGGTCAGGCTCGCGCCCGAAGCAATGCGGTTCGACGCCGCCACGCTCGGCCGGACCATCACCGCGGCCGTCCGGGAAGCTGCGGCCGCCGGGGGACAGGTCACCCCGGCCGCTCCGCAGCCACCCGCGCCGCAGCGGCGGCGGCATATTCCGGCGGATGACGACGTCCCCTACGACACCGTCTTCGACGTCTAGGTGGGCGGTCTGCCGCAGCTTGTCGTGGGGGGTTATTATCGGTTGGAACCCCAAAAAAACACAACAACCCCCCCCCCCGGCCCCCACGG
>NZ_JBDZYD010000003.1:0-194161 GCF_040064235.1 Amycolatopsis melonis | reverse complement strand
GGCGCTCCCGATTGTTTTGTTTGTTTGTATGGGGGTTCCCCCCCCCACCCCCCCCCCACGACCGCGGACCGGCGGCAGCTAGGCCGGTGGCTGCTCGCCCCGCTTCGCCGCCGCTCGCTTCGCGCGCCAGCCCAGGCCCAGCACCGCCTGGACCAGCTCCTGGTAACTGGGCTTGACCTCCTCGAGGTACCGCTCCAGGTAAGCCGCCCGGGCCGTGGGGACCGGCTGGGGGTCGTCGCGGGGTTCGAGCCAGTTCAGGCCCTGGATGTTGTGCAGCGCCATCTTCCACCAGCGCGTGGCCCGCTCGGTCGCGCGGGCTTCGCGTTCCTTCTCCCGCTCGATCGTCTGCTCGGCTTCCTCGATCTGGGCCTGCAGTTCCTCCGCGCGGGCCAGCTCCCACTGGCGCAGGTTGTCCGCCGAACCCCGGGACAGGGCGATGATCTCCTTGTACCGCATTGCCGCGGTGGCGCTGTCGTCGGTCATTGCGCGTTCTCCGGACGCTGGAACGGGATGATCACTTCAGGGGCGCCGTGGGTCGTGCGGTCGAAGAACAACGCGCGGCCCGGGCGCGGGGACCAGTGCACCACCTGGCCCGCCGCGAACGGCGCCAGCTCGTTGCCCTGGACGTCCAGCGCCGCCCACGTGCCGATGTCGTCCGTGCCGCCGAAGCCCAGCGTGTCCTTCAGCCGGGCGATGCTGCGCCACCAGCCGATCGTGTGGATTCCGTGGCCAGGGCCCTGTTTCAGGATCACCCGCAGGTGGTCAAGGCCGCTCTTCAGCTGCCCGACCGCCTTCGCCTCCAGTGCCGGCAGCGCCGCGTCCACTCCGTACAGCAGCAGGACCTTCGCGCCCGTGTTCATCGACTCGGTCATCGACTCCAAAGTGGAGCCCAGGTCCTCCACAAAGGACGCCCGGTGGCCGTCGGTGCGCAGCCGGTCGGCCAGCTCCAGTGCCGCCGGTGCGCACGCCTCGATCGCGCAGCCCAGCACGAACTCCACCTCGCCCGGCTCGTACTGCCGGGACAGCGACCGGGCCGAAGAGTCCAAAATAGATAGGGCTTCGGCGGTGGCGGACCCGAGCACCGCGACGTTGCGTCCCGGCGCCCAGGACAGGTCGACGCCGCAGGCCGTCTCGGTCACGTCGATCGACTGGCCCAGCAACGCTCGCGGCCGCGAATTCGGCTTCAGGTCGAGGTACGCCGGGAACTGTTCCAGGATCGGCTGGTGCGCGCCGTCGAACAGGCGTGGCCGCGGGAAGTGGCCCGAGTACTCCTCCCACAGCCGGTGCTGCAGCCGGACGAACACGTTCTTGCTGCTCGCGTCCGGCACGTGGGCCAGCTGGTTGCCGTGCGCGATGCCCGAGTCGTGGTTGATCACCGCGTGCCACTTCGGCGCCGACACCGCCGCGTTGTTCGTCTCGGCCAGCACGCGCCGCGCCTTCGGCATCGCGATCCGCAGCGTGCACTGCTCGAACACCGCGGGCTTGCCCCAGAACGCCTCGATGCCCGCGACGTCCTGGCTGGCCAGGACCATGTGGATGCCCTGCGACCGGCCGCGCCGCGCGATGTCCTCGAGCAGCTGCGTCGCCGTGTTGGTCACCTGGTCGCGGCCCGCGAACAGGTACTGGAACTCGTCGATCACCGCGACGATCCGCGGCCAGTGCCCGGCCGGATCGGCTTCGCGCAGGTCGGCGAGGTTGGTGACCTCGTGCTCCTTCGCGGCCGCGGACCGGCGGCGCAGCTCGTCGGCCAGGAACCGCAGCAGCGCCAGGCCGAACTCGCGGTCGGTGTTGACGTTGACGCCGACCAGCCGCGCGTGCGGCAGCCAGCTGCCGTCCTTGCGGCCCGGCGCCAGCCCGGCGAACGAGACGCCTTCCTTGAAGTCCAGCAGGTACAGCGCCAGCTCGTTCGGGTCGTATCGCGCCGCGAGGCTGCCCAGCAGCGCGTACAGGAAGTTCGTCTTGCCCGAGCCGGACGGGCCGCCGATCAGCGCGTGCGGGCTCGCGTCGCCGATCACCACCTCGACCGGCTCGCCTTCGAAGAACCCCACGGGCGCGCGCAGCTCCCGCGCGGAGTTCTCCCGGCCCAGTTCCGCCGGCAGCAGGTCGTCGAACGACCGCGGCCCGCCCTGCCGGGCGATCAGCGCCTTGGCGATCCGGTCGACGGCGCGGATCACCTGCCCGGACGGCATCGGCGGATCGAGGTCGACGACGAGGTCGGTGCCGGTCATGCTGCTGATCGCGTGCCGGTCGTCGATCAGGCTGAGCGTCTCGACCGGCGCGCTCACCGCCGTCGGCACGTCGACCATGATCAGGCAGATGCCGGCGGCGAGCGCGCCGCTGGCGACGCGCTTGAGGTCGCGGGCGCGCTCGGGTTCGAGCGTTTCGCCGTTGCCGTACAGCACGACGACGCGGAACGGCTCGCCCCGCTGTCCGTTGTGCTGCCGCATTTCCCGCAGCGACGTGAACCCGGCGGACATGCAGCTGGCGTGGATACGGCGGATGTGCCCGGCCAGCTCGTCGAGCAGGTCCTCGAGCCGGCCGGGGTCGTACAGCGACAGTGCGCTGGTCTGGCTGAGCGGGTAGAGGTCGGGCAGGATCGCGGTCAGCTGCCCGATGTCCCACAGGTGCACGCGCACCGCGCCGGGCTCGAACGTCGAGAGCAGCCGGACCAGCAGGTTCTGCACGATGCCGTCGATCACCGGCCGCGTCTTGGGTGCCGACGTGATCGCCAGGTGCGACTCGTCGAGCAGCGGGACGGCGACGTCGAAGGTGCGGGTCGGGTCGTTGCCCGCGGCCGTGGCCGACCCGACGCGCCACAGCCCGGGTGACGTCAGCCCGGGGTCGCGCCCGACCGTGCCGAGCCAGTCGCCGGGGGGCAGCCCCGCCGGGCCGGGCGCGTTCTGCGCGACCAGCTCCCGGAGGGTGGCGGGGCCCTGGCTCCAATCGGTGTAGAAAGCGCTTCGCACGCTGCCGAGCGCGCCGAACACTTCGTGCGCGGCCGGGTGGCGGGACCACTCGTTCTGCTGCTCGGTGCTGGCGTGGTTCATGCCGACGCGGACGATGTCCTGCTCCAGCCGGAGCTTGGCGAGCTCGGCCTCCGCGGCTTGGCGCGCCCCGGCCGCCGCGCCCAGTACCAGCCCGATCTGGTGCCGGACCCGGTCGAGTGCGGTTTCGACGCGGTTGCGTTGCTCGGCTGCTTTGTTGGCCATCGGCGTCCCCAAGAAAGGTGTCCCTAGAAAGGATTACAGGCGCGACCGGTATCCGCTCACCAGGTCCTCGGCCGAGGCCAGCCGGCCGAGGAGCTGGTCCAGCCCCTCGCCGGCCTGCGCGTACTGCGAAGGGAGCCAAGGATCGGCCTTGGCCTGGGCGTCCACGAGAGCCTGCCGGGCTTCCCCGAGCAGGCTGGTGGCCCGCTCGGAGTGGGCTCGCGCATCGGCGAGCCCGGCCTCGACCGCGGTGAGCAGCTGGTGGAGTTCGGCGAGCGACATCCGGTCAGAGCCTGGCCGAATACGAGTCCGCCGACGAGATGCTCGCCTGGATGGTGCTCTGCATGCCGCTGATGTCGTGCAGTGCCTGCGCGAGCAGGCCGTGGGCCTGGCTCACCTCGTGCTGGCTGCTGCCCTGGGTCGCCTGGGCGAGGGACTGCTGGGCTTCTTCGAGAGACTGCGCTGCTTGTTGAAGAGCGGCGATGCCTGCGGACGCCTTCTCGTTGGCGAGTGCGATGCCAGCGCGGATCTCTTCGACTCCGGCCATCGGGCCTCTACTCCTCGAATCTGGTGTAGTACGGGCGATTCCATTGAAACAGATCCAGCGACACAGCGTGATGATCTGACTTTACGGAGTGATGGAAAGCGACCCGGCCCCGGACGTGGGACGTCCGGGGCCGGGCTGATCACGGTCTGTGCGGGGGTCGACCCGGGACCCGGACCGCACGCTGAAGTCGCCGGCCAGCGCCACCCCAGTTCAGAGCGGTTTTCGTGCCACTGCTGGCCTTTCTCGACAAGGGGCGGGCGAGGTGGGGGTGAGACTAGCGCTACCGGAGTAACGCGCTGCGCTCAGCCCTGCCCGGATGTGCCGGTGAGTGAGCAGGATTCCGCAGCCGAGGAGAACGTTTCATATTCGCCAAGGGCGCGGCTTCACGGCCAAGGGTTGGCTCCGGCCCGGAAAGGGGAGGGACGAACCCGCGCCACCCGATAGCGTGTCGTGCCATGGCCAGGGGTTTCGACGCGGCAATGCGGCTGATGCGGAGCCGCGATCCGCAGCAGCAGGAAGACGGCTTTGCCCAGCTGCGTCTCCACGCCGCCGAGCACGTCGCCGAACTGATCGAGCAGTTCGAGCGTGAGCGGCAGGACCAGGGACTGCGCCGCTGGCTGCTGGAACTGATCGCGGAGTCCGGCTCCCCGGCCGCGCTGCCAGTGCTCGTCGCTCAGCTCGACAGTGCGGACGAGTCGCTGCGCGGATCGGCAACCGCCGGGTTGACCCGGCTGGGCACGCCCGAAGCGCGGTCGTCGATCTGGCGGGCGCGAGCCAACGGCACGATCACCTAGCCGGGACCACGCAAGGAAAACGCCGGGTGTCCCGAAACTGGGACACCCGGCGTCTTGCCTGGTTACTGCGGCGGAGGATACAGGATTCGAACCTGCGAGGGCGTGAACCCAACACGCTTTCCAAGCGTGCGCCTTAGGCCGCTCGGCCAATCCTCCGCAGAAGACGATACCGGATGGCTCTTCCCGGGTCTTCAGGTGGGTCAGCGGGTGACGTCGGCCACCACGCACGTGATGTTGTCCGGGCCGCCGCCTTCGTTGGCCAGGCGGATCAGCTCCGGGATTGCGTCCGCCGGGTCCGGGATCGACGTCAGGACCTCGCGCAGCCGCGGCTCGCTGACCGGGCCGCTGAGGCCGTCCGAACAGAGCAGGTAGCGGTCGCCCTCCGCCGCTGGGAACGTCCAGATGTCCGGGTCGCCCGAGCCTGCCGTCTGGAGTGCCTTCATCAGCAGCGATCGGCGCGGGTGGTTCTCCGCGTCCTCGGCCGCGACGCGGCCGTCCTCGACCAGGGCCTGGACCAGCGTGTGGTCGCGGGTCAGGCGGCGCAGGGTGCCGTCGCGCAGGAGGTAGCCGCGGGAGTCGCCGATGTGGGCCGCCGCGAACTCGATGCCGTCGAACAGCAGGGCCGTCAGCGTTGTGCCCATGCCCGAGGTCGTCGGCTCCTGGGACGCCACCTCGTGCAGCCGCTCGTCGATCGACTTGACCAGGCCGGCCAGGGTGGCCGCCAGGTCGACGCCGGTCAGGTCCATCCGGCGCAGGTCCACGTCGAGCTCGCGCAGCACGTCGACCGCGGTCGCGCTGGCGACTTCGCCGTGCGGCTGGCCGCCGATGCCGTCGGCGACGGCGAGCAGGCGGGAACTCGCGTACAGCGAGTCCTCGTTGACCTTGCGCCGCCTGCCGACGTCCGACCCCGCGGCGTACCGCAGGACGTACCGATCGTGTGTCATGTTCCCATGAAAGCATTGGTTGACTGAGTTCACAAGCATGTCGGCTGAACGGAGCATCCTCCGATAGAGTCCCCGCCATGGACGACGACGCGACCGTCAGCGCGGCCGACATCGCGCGGCTCGCCGGGGTCGGCCGGGCCGCGGTGAGCAACTGGCGCCGCCGCTACCCGGACTTTCCCCAGCCGGTCGGCGGTACCGCGTCGAGCCCGCTGTTCGGCCTCTCGGCGGTCGCGGGCTGGTTCAAGGCACGGGGGAAGAAGTTCGAGCTGAGCGCCGGGGAACGCGCCTGGCAGCGCCTGCGCGCCCTCGGCGACGACCTCGACCTCGCCGAGCGCGTGAGCCGCGCGGGTGTCTTCTTCGCCTTCCAGGCGGGCATCTTCGACACCTTCGACAGCAAGCTCGACGACCCGGAGCTGCTCACGCTGCTCAGCGAGATGACCCACCGGTCCGGGCCGGTCGAAGCCTTCGAACTGTTGTGCCGCAGGTACTTCGAGGCGCATTCGCGGCGGCTGTCGACCACGCCCGAGCCGGTCGCCGAGCTGATGGCACGGCTGACCGGCCCGGCGGCGACGATCCTCGACCCCGCGTGCGGCTTCGGCGCGCTCGCGCTGGCGAGCGGCGCGAAAACCGTGCTGGGCCAGGACAGCGACCCGATGACGGCGTCGATCGCGGCGCTGCGGCTGAAACTGCGCGGCATCGAAACCGAGGTCTACGCGGTCGACGCGCTGCGCGAAGACGCCTTCGCCGGCCGGACCGCCGAAGCCGTGCTGTGCGATCCGCCGTTCAACGAACGTGCCTGGGGGCACGACGAACTCGTCGGCGACGAGCGCTGGGAGTACGGCCTGCCGCCGCGCGGCGAGCCCGAGCTGGCCTGGGTGCAGCACTGCCTCGCGCACGTCGAACCCGGTGGCCCGGTGGCGATCCTGATGCCGGGCGCGGCGGCCGGGCGCCGCAGCGGCAAACGCATCCGCGGCAACCTGCTGCGCGCGGGCGCGGTCCGCGCGGTCGTCACGCTGACGCCGGCGGGTCCCGATCTCTGGCTGCTGCGGCGGCCGGTTCCCGGCGAGCGCCCGCCGTCCACGGTCCTGCTCGGCGAAGCGGGCGCCGATCTGTCCACAGTGGAAACAACGTGGCGGGAGTTCCTGGCCCGGCCCGAATCCGGCGTCCGGATCATCGACCTGCTCGACGACGACGTCGACCTCACGCCGTCCCGGCGCCGCGCCAGGGACGAGGATCCCGGGCAGGCGTTCCAGGCCGTCCGCGACCGCTTCACCGGCCTGGCCCCGGTACTGCCGCCGCTCGAAACCGCCGACGCCGAGCCGGTGTTCACGACGATCGGTGAGCTGGTCAAGGCGGGGATCGTCGAGGTGAAGCACGCGGCCCGCGCCGACGCCGAGCACCCGGTCGCCGAGGACGGTGACGTCGTCGCGTCGGTGACCGGGATCGCGTACGTCCACAGTGGACAACCGGAGCCGGTCGGTGCGGGGCTCACCGTGTACCGCGTCGACGCCGGCAGGCTGGACGCGGACTTCCTGGCCGGCTGCCTGCGCGCGGCCGACCTGCCCGCGGCGTCCGCGTCGACCCGGATCGACGGCAGGCGCGTGCGCATCCCGCGCGTCCCGATCTCCGTCCAGCGCGAATACGGCCGGGTCTTCCGGAACCTCGCCGAGTTCGACACCGTCCTGCGCGAGACGGCGGAAACGGGCCGTGAGCTGGTCCGGCTAGGCTTTGCGGGACTAGTCGAGGGACGGCTCCGCCCGGGCCGATAGGGGAACGGATGCTGATCGCCGACCGCTACGAGCTCGACGAGCTGCCGCTCGGCCGCGGCGGGATGGGCGCGGTGCACGGCGGGTTCGACCGCAGGCTGGGCCGTCGCGTGGCGATCAAGCTGCTCAGGCTGCCGGGCCGCGACGAAGAACTCGAAGCCCGCTTCGCGCGGGAGGCGCGGATCCTCGCGACGCTCGACCATCCCGGCGTGCCGACACTGTACGACTACGGCACCCACGACGACCGGTTGTTCCAGGTCATGCAGTTCGTCGACGGCGTGACCGTGGCCGACCTGCTCGCCGAGCACGGGCCGCTGCCGGTCCCGTGGGCCGCGGCGATCGCCGCGCAGACGTGCGCGGTGCTGACCGCCGCCCATGCCCTCGCGGTCTGCCACCGCGACCTCAAGCCGTCCAACCTCATGCTCGGTCCCGACGGCGGTGTCAAGGTGATGGACTTCGGGCTCGCCGTGCTGCGCGAAGCCGACGCCGCCCAGTTCACGCGGGCCGGGCAGCTGCTCGGGACGCCGTCGTACATGGCGCCGGAGCAGATCCAGCGCGGCGGCGCGGAGCCGCGCAGCGACCTCTACGCGCTCGGGTGCGTGCTGCACGAGATGCTCACCGGACGGCGGCTGTTCGACGGGCCGACGGCGTACGCGGTGTTCGAGCGGCAGGTCAAGGAGCTGCCGCCGCCGGTGCGAGGCGTCCCGCGGCAGCTCAACGCCCTGCTCGCGCAGACGCTGGCGAAGGATCCCGAGGCCCGGCCGTCCGGCGCCGACGTCCTCTACGAGCGGCTCGGCGCGTTCGTCGGCGAGCTGCCGGCGCTGCCGGGGTTCCTGAAGCCGGCGTCGGTGCCCAGCCCCGGCCGGATGTACGCGCGGATGCTGGGGCGCGTCGGCGGCTGACCGAATCGTGACCTTCCCGGGCGAACCTCGACCGGGTGACCCCCGTCCTTACCGATGTCCACAGGCGATGATCGAGACAGCTGGGGGTACCGGATCGTGAAGAGGCTTCTGGCGGGAGCGGCCGCACTGGCCACCGCGTTCGTGCTGGCCGCCTGCTCCGGGGGCGGCGGGGCCACCGGCGGGGCGAACGCGGGCGGCGGCGCCGTGGCGGCCGCGGGGACCACCAGCTCGGCGCCGACGACGTCGAGTGCGTCCCCGACGCCCACGCCCACTCCGACCAGCGCCACGCCGACGCCGACGCCGACGACGGCCAAGCCTGCCGCGGCCAAGCCGAAGCCCAAGCCGCAGCCCGAGAACACCGCGAACGTCCCGTGCGCGGCGGCGGCCGCGGCCACGGGCACCGCCGCCTGCGTCGACATCTCGGCGCACCAGGCGTGGCTGCTGCAGGGCGGCAAGGTGATCTACGGGCCGGTCAAGATGCTGCCGGGCCGCAAGGGCTACCCGACCCCGACGGGCACGTTCCACGTGCTGTCGAAGGAAAAGATGCACCTGTCGAAGCAGTTCGACAACGCGCCGATGCCGAACTCGGTGTTCTTCTACCCCGGCGACGCCTTCCACACCGGCAGCCTTTCGGTGTACTCGCACGGCTGCATCCACCTGTCGCCGGCGGCGTCCCTGAAGTTCTTCAACACTTTGCACATCGGTGACGTCGTGCAGGTGGTTCCGTAACCGGTTCCGTCCGAATACGGACAGTAGGTCACAGTCCGATAAATTCACACTGGCGAGTGCAACTGGCCCCCCTGTTCAGGCGATAAGTGATCGCTTGGGAAGGGGGGCCAGATGGCCTTGCGAAAACTTCGCGCACTCCGCCATGCCCTGGTGGCGGCAGTATTGACCGGGGCGTTGCTGCCTGTCGTGTCCACGGGGGTGGCGACGGCAGCATCGGCACTTCCGCCGGGATTCGTGTTGCAGGACACGAACGCCGGACTGGGAACCGAATCACTCACCGACTTCGCGTACCTGCCGGACAACTCGATCATCGTCGCCGGGAAGAACGGCACCGTCCAGTGGCTGCCGTCCGACGGATCGCCGAAGCGGAAGCTCGCGTCGCTGCCGGTCCGCACCGACGAGGACCTGGGGCTCGTCGGGCTGGCCGTCGCGCCGGACTTCGCGACGTCCCGCACCATCTACCTGACGCGGTCGATCAACACCGGCAGCGGCTTCGTCATGCGGCTCGCGCGGTTCACGGTCACCGTGGACGCGGCGGGCGCGCCGTCCGGGCTGACCGGCGAGCAGTCGCTGTTCGAGGTGCCGGGCATCTTCAACGTCCACGGCATCGACACCGTCCAGGCCGCCGCCGACGGGACGCTGTGGCTGTCCATCGGCGACAACGGCGACTTCCGGAAGGTCGACCCCGGATCGCTGCGCGCCCAGGACATCAACCAGCCCTACGGCAAGGTCTTCCACCTGGCCGCCGACGGCAAGGGCGTCCCGTCCAACCCGTACTACGACGCCGCGAACCCGGGCTCGACCGCGAGCAAGGTCTTCGCCCGCGGCTTCCGCAACCCGTTCCGGTTCAGCATCGACCCCAACCTCGGCCTGCCGGTCGTCGGTGACGTCGGCTGGAACACCTGGGAAGAGGTCAACGTCGTCCAGCGCGGCGCCAACCAGGGCTGGCCGTGCTGGGAGGGCAGCGACCCGACGTCCGGCTACAGCACCCTCGCGGGCTGCGCCGGCGTGGCGAACCAGCCGCCGCTCTACGCCTACCTGCACGGCGACGGCGTCATGCAGGGCAACAGCATCACCAGCGGCATCGTCTACACCGGAACGAGCTACCCGGAGTCCTACCGCGGCTCGTACTTCTTCGGCGACTACGTCGCCAAGAAGATCTGGACCCTGCGCTACGACGGCCAGGGCAAGCTCACCCGCGGCCCGGAGAACCCGCCGGTCTTCACCGGCATCGGCGGTCCGGTGAAGTTCGCGGCGGCGCCGAACGGCGACATCGTCTACGCCGACATCCTGTCCGGCACCCTGCGCCGCCTGACCTACACCGCGGGCAACACCGCGCCGGTGGCGAAGGCCACGACGGTGACCGACCCGGACACCCGCACGGTGACGTTCGACGGCTCGTCGTCGATCGACTACGACAACGACGCGCTGAAGTACGACTGGGACTTCGGTGACGGCGTCATCCTGAACAACGGCGGCCCGAAGGTGTCGCACGCCTACCCGGCGGGGACCGAGTCCTTCACGGCGAAGCTCACCGTGCGCGACCCGCTGGACGCCGCCGGCTCGACCACCATCACGGTCGCGCCCGGCAACCACACCCCGGAACTCACCCTGACCACGCCGGGCGACACCGCGACCTTCGCGGTGGACCAGCCGGTCGCGGTGAGCGCCACCGCGAACGACGCGGAAGACGGCGTGCTGCCGATCACCTGGGCGACGACGGTCCGGCACTGCCCGAGCGCCGCGACCTGCCACTCGCACCCGGGCGTCGGCGGAACCGGGGCGAGCTTCACGCAGCCGTTCACCGAGCACCCGGACTCCCGGATGGAGCTCACCGCGACGGTGACCGACAGCGCGGGCGTCACCACGTCCAAGACCTACACCGCGATGCCGCGTCAGCACCTGCTCAAGCTGGTCAGCACGCAGCCCGCGGTGCTGAAGATCCCGGTCGAGGGCGATGTCAGCTCGGCCCTGGTCACCGAAGGCGCGTCGTTCGACGTCCGGGCCGCTCCGCTGGCCATCGACGGCGTTTCGACGTTCGCCGGTTGGCAGGGCGGTCCCGCGGACACCAAGTGGGACATCACCGTCGGCACCACCGACATGACGCTGACCGCCAACTACGCGACCCCGATCGACCAGCGCTACAACGCCGACCCGGCGCTGCAGGCGAAGCTCGGGGCGCCGACGGCGGCCGAGGTCACCGACGGCCCGGTCCACTACCGGACCTACGCGAGCGGCAGGCTGTACTGGAGCGCCGCGACCGGCACGAAGTTCGTGACCGGCCCGGTGCTGGACAAGTACGTCGCCTTCGGCGGCCACAGCGTCCTCGGCCCGCCGACGACCGACACCGCGGCCACGCCGGACGGGGTGGCGCAGTTCAACCACTTCGTCAACAACGGCAACGTCGGGTCGATCTACTACACGGCCGCGACGGGTGCGCACGCGATCTACGGTGAGATCCGGAAGAAGTGGGCGGCGCTGGACTACGAGCGTGGTCTCGGCTACCCGACGACCGACGAGGCAGGCACGCCGGACGGCGTCGGCCGCTACAACCACTTCGTCAAGGGCAACAACGTCGGGTCGATCTACTACACGGCCGCGACGGGTGCGCACGCGATCTACGGCGAGATCCGGAAGAAGTGGGCGGAGTACGGCTACGAGC
Source organism: Amycolatopsis melonis (assembly GCF_040064235.1). NCBI lineage: Bacteria > Bacillati > Actinomycetota > Actinomycetes > Pseudonocardiales > Pseudonocardiaceae > Amycolatopsis > Amycolatopsis melonis. Next base: position 182,611 of record NZ_JBDZYD010000003.1, on the reverse strand, counting down.
GTGGCCTCGGCTACCCGACCAACGACGAGGACGGGACGCCGGACGGGCGCGGCCGCTTCAACCACTTCAGCCTCGGCCACTCGATCTACTACACCGTGGCCACGGGCGCGCACGTGGTGAAGGGCGAGATCCGCAAGAAGTGGGCGTCGCTCGGGTGGGAGCGGTCCTACCTGGGTTACCCGCGGACCGACGAGTACGTGACGAACGGGGTGTACCGCAGCGACTTCGAGGGCGGCTACATCACCTTCACGCTCGCGGCGGGCGCGGTCGACCACCGCTGGTGACCTGACCGTCACAGGCGGGCCGTCTCCGGATTTCCGGAGGCGGCCCGCTTTTTTCGCAACCTCTTCGGGTGCGGCACGTCTTGGGTGGCAGAAAGCAGAACCACTCATGCTGGGGGAACCGATGCGCGTACGGCGTGTTCTGGCCGCTCTGTCCACTTTGGCCGCCTTGGCGGTGCTGACCGCGTGCTCGGCGGGTGGGAGCCCCGGCGTCCGGATGGTGGCCGACACGCCGCCGGTCACGACTGCACCGTCCACTGCGGACAGCAAGCCGGTGAAACACGCGATGGCGCCCGGGGTTCCGTGCACGATCACCGCAAAGGCGTGTGTTTCCGTGTCGGGCAAGCAGGCTTGGCTGCTCGACGAGGGCAAGATCGTGTACGGCCCGGTGAAGATCATGCCCGGCAAGAAGGGCAGCCCGACGCCGCTCGGCACGTGGCAGGTGCTGTACAAGGAAAAGATGCACCTGAGCCACGAGTTCGACAACGCGGAGATGCCGAACTCGGTGTTCTTCTACAACGGCGTCGCCTTCCACCAGGGCAGCCTGAGCAAGTACTCGGCCGGCTGCGTGCACCTCTCGCCCGCCGCGTCGCTGAAGTTCTTCACCACGCTGCAGAAGGGCGACGAGGTCCAGGTGGTCAGCTGAGCAGGTCGGCCGGGGTCGTCCCGGCCGACGACAACGGCAGGCCGAGGGCGACGCGTTCGGTGAGCCACGGGCTCGGCCGGTAGCGGGGATCTCCGGTGGCCGCGGTCAGGCCGTGCAGGATGCGCAGCACGACGTCGCCGCCGACGAGGTCGCCCCAGGCCAGGGGGCCGCGCGGGTAGCCGAGGCCGAGGCGGACCGCCGTGTCGATGTCCGACGGCGTCGCCAGGTGCTGGCCCGCGATGAAGCACGCCGTGTTGACGATCGAGGCCAGCAGGCGCTGGGCGATCGGGGCCGGCCCGTCGCGCACGACCGTCACCGGGCGGCCCGTCGCGGCCAGCGCGCCCCACGCCGCGCGGCCCGCCGCCGGGTCGAGTCCCGGGTGGACCGCCATCGTCAGGCGGCGCTCGTACCCGCCGAGCGGGTCGACGCCCGCCACCCGGTCGAGGGTCAGCCCGGCGCGGGTCGCGGCGTCCACTGTGGACTCGCCGTACAGCGGGACGAGCAGAACCGCGTCCGGGTAGGCGTCCGACACCACGTGCACGCCCGCCGCGGTGAGCAGGCGCGCGAGGTGCTCGTCCGCGGTGAACACCGGGCTCGACGGCTTCGGCGGCGCCGCCGGCTCGGCGGCGACCTGCTGCTGCCCGTCTTCGTAGGTGTAGAACCCTTCGCCGTTCTTGCGGCCGAACAGGCCGGCGGCCACCCGCGGCCGGGTCAGCCACGACGGCCGCAGCCGCGGATCGCCGTGGAAGCCGCTCCAGATGCTCTCCAGCACCGCGTGCGACACGTCGAGGCCGGTGAGGTCGAGCAGCTCGAACGGGCCGAGCTTGAGACCGAGCACGTCACGCGCGATGCGGTCGACGTCGGCGGGCTCGGCCAGCGCCTCGGCGAGGATCTGCAGCGCCTCGGTGTTCAGGCCGCGGCCGGCGTGGTTGACCAGGAACCCGGGCGCGTCCTTGGCGAGCACCGGCTCGTGCCCCCACCGCCGGACCAGCTCCAGCGCCTGGCCGGGCAGCCAGCCGTGCGTGCGCGCGCCCGGCACCACCTCGACCAGGCGCATCAGCGGCACCGGGTTGAAGAAGTGCAGGCCGACGAGCCTGCCGGGATCGGCCAGCCCGGCGGCAATCTCGGTGACCGACAGCGAGCTGGTGTTGGTCGCGAAGATCGTCTCCTGTGGACAGACGCGTTCGAGGCCGGCGAACAGCGCCTGCTTCGTCGCGAGGTCTTCGCGCACGGCTTCGATCACCAGGTCGACGCCGTCCGCGGGCGCGTCCGGCGCGTCCACCGGCACCAGCCGGCCGGTGACCGCCTGCGGGTCCTCGGCCAGCTTGCCCTTGGCGGCGAGCTTGCCGATCATCCCGCCGACGTACTCGACGGCCTTGGCGACGGCTTCGGGCTGCGCGTCGGCCAGCTCGACGGTCGCGCCCGCCGTCGCGGCGAGCTGCGCGATGCCGCGGCCCATCACCCCGGTCCCGATCACCCGGATCCTGCCGACCTTCCCGGCCCACCCCGTCACGTCGCCGCCTTCCGCCGTTGGACTTCCCGCCTCAGCCTAGAGGCCGACGAACTCCGCCATCCGTTTCGCCGAGTGGGCGAAGAACGCGTCGGCCGGATCGACGCTGCCGACGTACTGGCCGAACAGCTCGAAGCTGATCGCGCCGAACAGCTGGGTCCACGCCATGAGCAGCCGCGCGGTGGTTTCGGGACCGGCGATGATCCCGAGTGCCTTCGTGAGGACCTCGGTCTGGGCGCGCAGCTCGGGCGGCACTTCGCCGTCGACCTCCCGCAGTTCGGTGTGCGTGAGCACCTTGACCAGGGCCAGCGCGACGCGGGCGGCGGGCACGACGGTGTCCTGCGGTGCCGCGTACCCGGGGATCGGGGAGCCGTAGATGAGCGCGTACTCGTGCGGGTGGGCGCGGGCCCAGCCGCGGGTGCCCTGCCAGATCGCCAGCCACCGGTCGCGGGGTGCCGCGTCCGGGCCCGGGTCGGCCTGCTCGGCCGCCTCGCCGATGGCGTTGTAGGCGTCGACGATCAGCTCGGTCAGCAGCTTGTCGCGGCTGGGGAAGTACCGGTACAGCGCGGAGGAGACCATGCCCAGCTCCCGGGCCACCGCGCGCAGCGACAGCCCGTGCGCGCCGACCTCGGCGAGCTGGCGGCGGGCCTCGTCCTTGATCTCCTGGGTCAGTTCGGCGCGGGCGCGTTCGCGCGCGGTGCGGGTCGCGGTCATGAGATCAGTGTGCCACGTCGAGAGCGGCGCACAAAACAGAGAGCACTGCTCTTGACAGTGAGCACGAGTCTGGTGTTCACTGCTCTTACCCGAGAGCACTGCTCTCCCGAAGCTTCCCCTGGAGGACGAAATGACCCGCTACATCGAGCCCAAGAAGTCGACCAGCGTCTTCAACGAGATCGTCGCGAAGCTGACCAAGCTGGGCGTGAGCGTCTGGGGCAGCCGGGTGCTGACGGTCGTCGGCCGCAAGAGCGGCGAGCCGCGTTCGGTGCCGGTCAACCTGCTGACCGTCGACGGCGTCCGCTACCTCGTCGCCCCGCGCGGCGAGACGCAGTGGGTGCGTAACCTGCGCGTCGCGGGTGAGGGGACGCTGCGCGTCGGTCGCCGGATCGAGACGTTCACCTTCCGCGAGCTGGCCGACGACGAGAAGCCCGGCATCCTGCGCGCGTACCTCAAGCGCTGGAAGTTCGAGGTGGGCGTGTTCTTCGACGGCGTCGACGCGAAGGCGTCGGACGAGAAGCTGCGCGAGATCGCGCCGGGCTACCCGATCTTCGAGATCTTCACGAAGTAGGTTTGCGCCGCGTCGCGTTCGCGGCCACGAGGACGACGCCGACGAGGAAGGCGCCGAGCCCGATGAGGAACCACAGCTTCTGCCCGGTCATGAAGCTGCCGGTGAGCACGCCGACGCCCTGCAGCACCCAGACGGCGCCGACCAGGATGAGCACGACCCCGGCCGCGAGGGTGATCCAGCGCCTCATGGGACCAGTCTAAGCCGGGGGTACGGGTGCTGCCGGATTCCTCTGCCCTGCCCGGCCGCGTTAGGGCAGAGTTGCGGTGTGCAGGACATCCGGGGGTCACTGAGGCGGCAGTCGCTGCTGGTCGCCCTCGTCTGTGTCGTCTGCGACGGCGCCCTGTTCGTCATCCGCGGGCCGCTCGGGGAAGCAGGCTGGCGGGCCTGGGCCGTCCTGCTCGGCGGGATCGCCGTCAACGCCGCCCTCGCCGGGGCCGCCCGGTACTCCGGCTGGGTCGCGCTCGCCCACGCCGTCCTCTACGCCGGTGCGCCGCTGCTGCTGTGCACCTGCCACGGGTACGTCATCGGCAACAACGCCGGCATCCTCATCGCCGGTTACCGGGCCGGGGCCTGGCTGCGGCCGAAACCCGCCGTCCTCGCGCTGGCCGCGCTGCTCGCCGGGGTCATCGCCAGCTGCCTCGAAGGGGGCGGGAAGACCGCGAAGGACTGGCGGCTGATCGTCGTCGACGTCGGCGTCTCCGCGCTGCTCCCGTGGCTGGTCGGCCGGTACACCACCGCCCGGCGCGCCTACATCGCCGACCTCGAACGGGCGGCCGACGAACGGCGGCAGCACGAAGAGGAGGCCGTCCGGCGGGCCGTCACCGAAGAACGCGCTGCCATCGCGCGCGACCTGCACGACGTCATCTCCCACCACGTCAGCGCCATCGGCGTGCACGCCGGCGCCGCCCGGCTCGGGCTGCCCGACGGTGATTCGCCGGTGCGGAAGTCCCTCGGCGCGGTCGAGTCCGCGAGCCGCTCGGCGATGGCCGACCTGCGGCGGCTGCTCGACCTGCTGCACGCCGACGCGGACGCCGGGCAGCCCGGCCTCGACAACCTCGACGAGCTGGTCGAGACCGTCCGGGCGGCGGGCCTGCCCACCCGGCTGACGCTGCGCGGCGAGGCCCGCGAACTGCCCGGCTCGCTCGACGTCGCGCTGTACCGGATCGCGCAGGAAGCCCTGACCAACGCGCTGCGCCACGGCGACGGCCCGGTCGAGGTGGAGCTGCACCACGGCCGCACCGAAGTCGTGCTCACCGTGACCAACGCCCTGCGTCCGGACCGGGCCGCGCGCAACGGGCACGCGCACCGCGGACTGGCCGGGATCCGCCAGCGCGTCACCCTGTTCGGCGGCCAGGTCTCCTACGGCGAGACCGGCGAACACTGGCAGTTGCGCACGACCTTCCCGGTGGAGAGCACATGATCCGCGTCCTGCTGGCCGACGACCACGCGATGTTCCGCTCCGGGATGCGTGCGCTGCTCGACACCCAGCCCGACTTCACCTGCGTCGGCGAGGCGTCCGACGGCCGGGAAGCCGTCGCCGAAACCGCGCGGCTGCGCCCGGACGTCGCGGTCATCGACGTCCGGATGCCGCGCCTCGACGGCCTGGCCGCGACCGAGGCGATCCTGGCCGCGCCGGGCAACGACACGCGCGTCCTCGTGCTCACCACCTACGACGCCGACGAGTACGTCTACCGCGCGCTGCGGGCCGGGGCGAGCGGGTTCCTGCTGAAGAGCCTGGCCCCGGAGGAGCTGGTCGCGGCCATGCGGGTGGCGGCGCGCGGCGACGCGCTGATCGACCCGTCGGTGACCCGGCGGCTGGTCGCGAAGTTCGCCTCGGTACTCGAACCGGTGGCGGCCGAACCGCCCGAACTGGCCCGGCTGACCTCCCGCGAGCGCGAGGTACTGCTGTTGCTGGCCAACGCGTGCAGCAACGCCGAGATCGCGCGGCAGCTGCACGTCGGCGAGGAGACGGTCAAGACGCACGTGTCGCGGGTGCTGGCGAAGCTCGGGCTGCCGGACCGCGTGCACGCGGTCGTGTACGCCTACCGGCACAAGCTGGTGCCCGGCGCATGACACCGGCGGTCATCGACGTGCACGTCCTGCTGGTCCGCGACGGCGAGCTGCTGCTGACCCGGCGGATCGGCAGCTACGGCAACGGCCTGTGGCACCTGCCGTCGGGCAAGCTCGAAGCGGGCGAGTCACTGCCCGCCGCCGCGGCCCGCGAGGCGGCCGAGGAGGTCGGCGTCGCCATCGACCCGGCCGACCTGCGGCACGCGCACACGCTGCACGCGACGGGGGCCGGGCAGTGGCCGCGGCTCGGCGTGTTCTTCGAGGCCCGCCGGTGGGCGGGGGAGCCGTACAACCGCGAGCCGGACAAGTGCTCGGCGGTCGGCTGGTTCCCGCTGGACCGCCTGCCCGGCGACGTGATCCCGTACCCGCTGGCCGGGATCCACGCCTACCTCGACGGTGTCCCGTTCGGCCTCCTTGGCTGGGACGAGGATCTCGCGGGTTCCGCGTAGCCCCAAGCGCCCCAAGGTGGCCTTCGGTGCGCTCAACGCACCGAAGGCCACCTTGGGCGTGTTCAACGCACCGAAGGCCACATTGGGGCGTTCGGGGAGCTGCTCAGCCGGGGGTCAGTTCGTCGGGCGGGCCGAGTAGTCGCCGCGGCGCTGGCCTCGCTGGCCCGTCTCGAAGCCCTTGCCGAGGGACGTTGCCGTGGCCGTCTGGCCGTCCACCTTTGCCACCACCGTCACGTTCGTCTCGCCCTGCTTCACCTCGCCCGACTTCTGGGTCGACGCGTCGATCGTGTACGTCTGCTTGTAGCCGTCCTTGCTGGTCAGCGTCACCGATGTCGCGCTCAGCTCGGTGACCTCACCCGTCTGGAGTCGCTCGGTCGTGTAGCCGCCGTTGGGGTCCGCCACGACGAAGTCGCCGTGCAGGGCGTCCCGCATGGCCGCCAGCCCGCCGGCCGGGCCGCCGAAACCGCCGGGACCCTGGCCGCGGAACTGGCCGCCGGGGCCGCCGAAGCCGCCAGGGCCCTGTGCCGTGCTGTCGGCGTTGCTGGTGCCCGCCCAGATCGCCGCGCCGCCGCCTGCCGCGATCACCACCGCGACGCCTGCGGCGATCGCCGTCTTGCGGCCGGACCAGCCCTTCTTCGGTGCGGCCGGTGCCGGGTCGCCCCAGTTGGCGGGGGACGGCGTGGTCGGCGTCGGCTCGGTCGTCATCGTTTCCTCCGGTGATCCCACACTGGTCCGTCCCAGGTTCGCCTCCGTGGCTGTGCCGGAGCTGTGCGGAGCGTCAGCACGCGCTGTGCCTCCGTTACCCATCCGAACGATCGGGCTTCACAGGAAACGCACAGCAGGCGCACAGTGAACACTGATCACCGGCCGGGAAGATGGCACCATGACCGCTATGAACGCCGCGTCACCGGGCTCCGGCAAGGCCGACCTGCGCCGCGCCGACGGGAGCCCGGTGCGGGTCCTCGTCGTCGACGACGAGGCGACGCTGGCCGAGCTCGTGTCGATGGCCCTGCGGATGGAGGGCTGGGAGGTGCGCAGCGCCGGCGACGGCACCGAGGCCGTCCGGGTCGCGCGCGACTTCCGTCCCGACGCCGTCGTCCTCGACGTCATGCTCCCCGACTTCAACGGCCTCGAGGTGCTGCGCCGGATGCGTGCCGAGGCGCCGAACCTGCCGGTCCTCTTCCTCACGGCCAAGGACGCGGTCGAGGACCGCATCGCCGGGCTCACCGCGGGCGGCGACGACTACGTCACCAAGCCGTTCAGCCTCGAAGAGGTCGCCCTGCGCCTGCGTGCGCTGCTGCGCCGGGCGGGCGGGGTGACCGGCGCGAGCGGGTCGATGCTGGTCGTCGGCGACCTCACCCTCGACGAGGACAGCCGCGAGGTGCACCGCGGCGGCGACCTGGTGCCGCTGACCGCGACCGAGTTCGAGCTGCTGCGCTACCTGATGCGCAACCCGAAACGCGTGCTGTCGAAGGCCCAGATCCTGGACCGCGTGTGGAGCTACGACTTCGGCGGCCAGGCCAACATCGTCGAGCTGTACATCTCCTACCTGCGCAAGAAGATCGACGCCGACCGCGAGCCGATGATCCACACCATGCGGGGCGCCGGGTATGTCCTCAAGCCCGCCGGCTGAACCGAAGCGCACGCGGCGGCCGTGGTCGCTGCGGCGGCGGCTGATCGTCCAGCTCGCCGCGCTGCTCGCGCTGGTCTGCCTGGTCGTCGGCGTGGTGACGGAGTTCGCGCTGAGCGAGTTCCTCGTGCGGCAGCAGGACGAGCGGCTCACCGCGGCGGCCGACCGGGCCGCGCACAGCGGCGAACGCCAGCCCTGGCTGTACGGCGACGCGCCGCCGCCGGACCCGCTGCGTGTGCTCGGCCAGGGCGAGGGCACGCTCGCCGTCGTCCAGAACGCCGCGGGGACCAAGGCCGCGGTGCTCGACTCCAGCGTCGGCGTGCCGTCGAAGGGCAAGCCGCCGTTCAAGAAGATCGCGCCGGACCAGGTCCGGCACCTGCTGGCGGTGCCGTCCGACGGCAAGCAGCACAGCGTCGACCTCGGCGGCAGCCTCGGCGAGTACCGCGTCGTCTCGACGGTTTCGCCGCGCGGCGAACGCACGGTCATCGGGCTGCCGCTGAAGGACGTCAACGAGACGCTCTGGCAGCTCGGGTTCATCCTCGGCGGCGTCGCGCTCGCCGGGATCCTGGTCGCGGGCGCGGTCGGCGCGGCGACGATCCGCCGCACGATGCAGCCGCTCGACCGGCTGGCCGCGACCGCGACGCGGGTGTCCGAGCTGCCGCTGGACCGCGGCGAAGTCGCCCTGTCCGAACGCGTTCCCGAGGCCGACACCGATCCGAACACCGAGGTCGGCAAGGTCGGCTCGGCGCTGAACCGGATGCTGCAGCACGTCGCGAACGCGCTGTCCGCCCGGCACGCCAGCGAAAACCGGGTCCGCCAGTTCGTCGCGGACGCCAGCCACGAGCTGCGGACCCCGCTGGCGGCCATCCGCGGCTACGCCGAGCTGACCCGCCGCGGCGGCGAGCAGGTGCCGCCGGACGTCGCGTTCGCGATGAGCCGCGTCGAGTCCGAATCCCGCCGGATGACGACGCTGGTGGAGGACCTGCTGCTGCTCGCGCGCCTCGACTCGGGGCGGCCGGTGGTGCACGAGTGGGTGGACCTGTGCCGCCTGGTGGCCGACGCGGTCGCGGACGCGCACGTCGCGGGCCCGGACCACAAGTGGCTGATGGACGTGCCGGGCGAGCCGGTCGGCGTCCGCGGCGACGCGGGGCAGCTGCACCAGGTGGTGATCAACGTGCTGGCCAACGCGCGCACGCACACGCCCGCGGGCACCACGGTGACGGCCACTTTGTCCACTTCGGACGGAATCGTCCGCCTGCGGGTGACCGACGACGGTCCGGGCATCCCGCCGGAGATCCTGCCGAACATCTTCGAACGCTTTGCCCGTGGGGACAATTCGCGATCCCGGGCGGCGGGAAGCACCGGGCTCGGACTGGCGATCGTGGCGGCGGTGGTCGCGGCACACGGTGGCCGGGTCGGGGTGCAGAGCCGTCCGGGGTGGACGGAGTTCGAGATCACCTTCCCGGCGGCTCCGGCTCCTTAGGGTCTGCCGCGGCTTGTCGTGAGTGGTAATTCGGGTTCTAACCCTAATTACCACTCACGACCGCGGACCGGGGTAGCGGGCCACGACGGTCGCGAGGTCGGGGGTCAGCCGCAGTTCAGTGGCGAGCAGGTCCTTGTGCCGCAACCAGTGCAGCCGTGCGTTGTCGGGCTCGCCGCGGAAGACCGGTGGCCAGCCGGTCATCGGCGTGAAGTCGTCGACGACCAGGCAGCCGCCCGGCCGCAGCCAGCGTCGGGGTTCCAGCGGCGGCTCGTCGCCCTTGCCCTGGCCGCCGCCGTCCACGACCAGCAGGTCGAACGGCCCGGATGCCGCCAGTTCCGTCCAGTCGCCGTGCAGCAGCGTCACGGACGGCACGTCCGCGAAGACCTCGGCCGCGGCGGCGTGCCGCTCGCGGTCCCGCTCGACGCTGACCAGCGTCGTGCCCGGGCCTGCCCCGGTCGCGAGCCAGGCCAGTCCCACGCCGAAACCGGTGCCGGTTTCCCCGATCCGGCCGCCGGTGACCCCGCGGGCGAGCAAGTGCAGCAACCGGCCCTGGGCGGGATGGCAGGAGAAGGCGAATCCCGCGCGTCCGGCCGCCCGCACGGCCCGCCGCACCAGCTCGGGAAGGTCTGTTTCGCCCGCGTGGTCCGCGGTTCCGGTTTCCGACATGGCACAGGTCACCCGTTCGACATCGACACACAGCCGGCGCACAGCTTCGGCACAAGTTCACCACATGCGGCGCCGAGACGGTCATGTCCATGACGACCATGCTGTCGGCGCCCGTCCGGCCCGTGCCCGCGGCGGCGCCGGAACCCCGCTGGGTCAAGCCTTCCGTGGCGGCGCTCCTGCTCTCCTCCGGTGTCCTCTATCTGTGGAACCTCGCGAAGAACGGCTGGGGCAACGACTTCTACGCGATGGCCGTGCAGGCCGGGACGTGGAGCTGGAAGGCGCTGTTCTTCGGCTCGCTCGATCCGGGCAACGTCGTCACCGTGGACAAACCGCCGTTTTCGTTGTGGGTCATGGGACTCTCCGGACGGATCTTCGGGTTCTCCAGCTGGAGCCTGCTCGTGCCGGACGCGCTGGCGGGCGTCGCCTCGGTCGGCCTGCTCTACCTCGCCGTGCGGCGGATCTCGGGGCCGGGCGCCGGCCTGCTCGCCGGGGCCGGGCTCGCGCTGACCCCCGTCGCCGCGTTGATGTTCCGCTACGACAATCCCGACGCCTTCCTCGTGCTGCTGCTCGTCGCCGCCGCGTATTGCCTGGTGCGCGCGCTGGAGCACGCGAGCACGAAGTGGCTCGTGCTCGCCGGGGCCGCACTCGGGTTCGGCTTCCTCGACAAGATGCTGCAGGCCTTCCTCGTGCTGCCCGCGTTCGTGCTGACGTACGCCGTCGCGGCGCCGGTGTCGCTCGGGCGGCGGATCGGCCAGCTGTGTGCCGCGGCCGCAGCCGTGCTCGTGTCCGCCGGCTGGTGGGTCCTGGCCGTCGCCGTGTGGCCGGTCGCGAACCGGCCCTACATCAGCGGCTCGACCGACAACTCCGTGCTGCAGCTGGCTTTCGGCTACAACGGCCTCAGCCGGATCTTCGGCGGAAGCCACGGCGGCGGCCGGACGTTCACGCCGCCGTCCGGCGCGGGACCGCGGGCCGGCACGGCCGGGCTGACCCGGTTGTTCAGCGGCGAGTTCGGCGGCGAAGCGTCGTGGCTGCTGCCCGCGGCGCTGGTCGGGCTGGCCGCCGGGCTGTGGTTCACCCGGCGCGCGCCCCGCACCGACGCCACGCGCGCGGCGCTGCTGCTCTGGGGTGGCTGGCTGGCCGGCACCGCGCTCGTGCTCAGCTACATGAGCGGCATCATCCACTCGTACTACACGGTCGCGCTGGCGCCCGGAGTCGCGGCCACCGTGGCGATCTCGACGCGGGAACTGTGGCGCGGCCGCGCCAACTTCGCCGCCCGCGTGGTCCTCGCCGTCATGCTCGCGGTGACCGTGGTGTGGAGTTTCCTGCTGCTCGCGCGGGTTCCGCAGTGGCAGCCGTGGATCCGATACACGCTCCTCGCGCTGGGCGCGGCGGTCGTGCTGACGCTGCTCTTCGGGACCGCCCGGCTCCGGCGGCTCGGTCCGGCCGTGGCCGTGCTCGGCCTGTGCGCGGCGATGCTCGGGACGACGTCCTTCACGCTGGCCACGGCGGCGAAGGCGCACACCGGCGGCGGCCCGACGTCCGGGCCGTCCGTCGCGAAGGGACACTCGCCCGGCATCGGCACCGGACAGCCTTCTGCCGCACTGATCGGCCTGCTGCGGACCACGACGACGAAGTGGGCGGCGGCGCAGACCAGCGCGATGCAGGCGGCCGGGCTGGCGCTGGCAAGCGGACGGCCGGTGCTCGCGATCGGCGGCTTCAGCGGCAACGACCCGGCGCCGACGCTCACGCAGTTCCAGGAGTACGTCACCGATGGCGACGTCCGCTACTACGTCGCGGGCGGGCGGGGCGGCTTCGGCGGCCGCCGCGACTCCGGCGAGATCCAGAGCTGGGTCGAGCGGCACTTCGCGCCCGTCGCCGTCGGCGGCACGACCGTCTACGATCTTGCCAAGCCGGTCGGTTGACGCAGTGCACTGGGCCGACCGGCGGACAATTCCGGGATGCAGCCCTGCCGTTTTGTTTCGGATGCGTTAACACTTGCGAATCATTCGGTGCATTCCAGACGGATGCGGTATCGCGCGGATGCGGACACCTGTTCGAATGCGGTGCCGCTGAACGGCAAATTCCGAACGATTGTTCGGGCCCGGATCGTCGCCCTCGGTGATGATCTCGGTACTGCCCGGCGTGGCCGTAACGACAAGGGACGATGTCGCGTGCGATTGCACGCGTGCGGCGCACGTGCAGTCGATCAAGTTGGCCGGGCGGCCGACAGAAAAACGCTTCAAGTTGATCTTGAGGCGCCTTGATGGCGCTGGTTGCACCCCTTGCGGGTCACTCGTTCGGATGTAGTGGACTGCCGTTGTGGGGATCTTGTGCTAGTCGCTAGGCTCACCGCCGGGAGAGGGACAAGGGGTGGCTGATCCAGTGCGGAGAGTGCTGGATCTTCACTGTGTGTAGGTGCTCCCTGTCCGCGTTCTCTCGCCATGACCCGATCAGGTGCGGCCGGAAGAGAGCAGCGATGACCGTGCGCGGTGACGCCGCTTCGCCCGACCCACCTCTTCGCCGTCACGACCCGTAACCCCGAGCGCCGTAATTCCCCCTTTGGTACCGCACTACTCCACTTCCCCCGCATCCTGGAGTTCGTTGTGATTTCCCGTTCCCGCCCCCGCCTGCTGACGGTGCTCCTGACCTTGCTGACCCTCGCCGGGGTCACCGCGCTCTCCGGATGCAGCGACAGCACCGCCTCGGGCGGCGGCAGCAAGATCACCCTCGGGTTCAGCGCGTGGCCGGGCTGGTTCCCCTGGCAGGTGGCGCAGGAACAGGGGCTGTTCGCGAAGAACGGCGTGAACGTCGACCTCAAGTACTTCGACAACTACACCGACAGCATCAACGCCCTTTCCAGCGGCGCCATCGACGCCAACAGCCAGACCCTCAACGACACGCTGTCGTCGGTCTCCGGCGGCGCCAAGCTGTCGATCGTGCTGGTGAACGACAACTCCACCGGCAACGACAAGATCATCGCGCGGGACGGGATCACCAGCGTCGCCGACCTCAAGGGCAAGAAGGTCGCCGTCGAGCAGGGCGCGGTCGACCACTACCTGCTGCTGCTGGCGCTGCAGGCGGCGAAACTGACCGAAAAGGACATCCAGCTGGTCAACCTGCCGACCGACGCTGCGGCCGCCGCGTTCAAGGGCGGCCAGGTCGACGCGGTCGCCGCGTTCGCGCCGTTCACCTCGACCGCGCTGGAGCGCCCCGGCAGCCGCGCGATCTCCACCTCGGCGGAGTTCCCCGGCGCCATCCCGGACCACCTGGTCACGTCGCAGAAGCTGGTCAAGGAGCGCCCGAAGGACGTCCAGGCGCTGGTCAACACCTGGTTCGAGACGCTGACCTGGATCAAGAACAACAAGGACGCGGCCGTGAAGATCATGGCCAAGCGCGGCGGAGTGTCCGAAGCGGACTACAAGTCCTACGACGCGGGCACCACGATCTTCACCCGCCAGCAGAACATCGACGCGTTCACTCCCGGCGTCACCCCGCAGCACCTGGACTTCCAGGCGAACAAGATCGTCGACTTCATCACCGGCACCGGGCTCGCCCAGCAGCGGCCGTCGCTCGACGGGCTGTTCGAGGACCAGTTCGTGAAGGCCGCACCGCAGTGACCGGTCCGACCCAGCGCACCACCCCGGCGGCGGTCCCGGCCGACGAACAGGCGGCCGAGGCACTGGAGGCCGAGCAGCGGCTGGCCGAACAGCAGGAGGCCGGGCGGGCAGGCGGGCGGCCGGACTGGTCGCCGCTGCCCCGCCGGGCCGGGCTGAAGCCGTCCGCGTCGCCGCTGTTCTCCCTGCGGACGCCGATTCCTTCGACGGCCCGCTGGACACTCGGGGTGCTCTCGTTCGCGATCCCGTTCGTCGCGTGGTTCGTGTTGAGTGCCACGGGTGCCGTCGACTCGACGTTCATGCCGTCCCCGGCCGCGGTCCTCAAGGCCGGGATCGACATGGTGGGCACCGGCGAGCTGTTCGGCGACCTCTGGGCCACGACCCTGCGGGTACTCGAAGGCTTCGGCCTCGCCGTGCTGGTTTCGACGCCGCTCGGCATCCTGATGGGCACCTTCGCCGCCGGGCAGGCGCTCTTCGAGCCGGTGATCGGGTTGCTGCGCTACCTGCCTGCCAGCGCGTTCATCCCGCTGCTGATGATCTGGCTCGGCCTCGGGGAGCCGTCCAAGATCGCGCTGCTGTTCATCGGCACGGTGTTCTTCAACACCTTGATGGTCGCCGACGTCGTGCGTGGCGTGCCGCGCTCGCTCATCGACGTGTCGTACACGCTCGGGGCCCGGCGTGGTGAGGTGCTCGGCAAGATCGTGGTGCCCCATTCGCTTCCGGGCATTCTCGACGCGATCCGGGTCAACGCCGCCGCGGCGTGGAACTTCGTCGTGGTCGCCGAGCTGATCAACTCCGATGCCGGGCTCGGTTACCGGATCATCCGTGCGCAGCGGTTCACCCAGACGGACCGGATCTTCGCGGTGCTCGTGGTGATCGGGCTCGCCGGGCTCGCCATCGACGTCCTGCTGCGCCTGCTGCGCACGCGGGTGGGGAAGTGGTCGGCATGACGCTGGAACTGCGGAACGTCGCCAAGGACTACACCGTCCGCGGCAAGGTCACCCGCGCCCTCGACGGCGTCGACCTCGAAGTGCTGCGCGGCGAGTTCGTCTGCGTCGTCGGCGCGAGCGGCTCGGGCAAGTCGACGCTGCTGTCGCTGGTCGCCGGGCTCAGCGCGCCGACCGAGGGCGAGATCGTGCTCGACGGCGTCCCGGTCACCGGTCCCGGGCCGGACCGCGGGCTGGTCTTCCAGCACGGCGCGCTCTACCCGTGGCGCAGCGTCGAGAAGAACGTCGCGTTCGGACTCGAGCTGCTGCCGATCGACGCGGCCGAGCGCGCCCGGCGCGTGGACTGGTACCTCGCCGAAACCGGGCTCGACACCGTGCGCCGGTCGCTGCCGAAACAGCTTTCCGGTGGCCAGAAGCAGCGCGTCGCGATCGCGCGGGCACTGGCGTGCGAGCCGGAAGTCCTGCTGCTGGACGAACCCTTCGGCGCGCTGGACGTCCAGACCAAAGAGGACATGCAGGTGCTCATCCGGCAGGTGTGGGCCGACACCGGCACCACGGTGCTGATGGTCACCCACGACGTCGAAGAAGCGGTGTTCCTCGGCGGCCGCGTGGTGGTGCTCGCCTCCGACCCCGGCCGGATCGCCGCCGACGTCGAGGTGACGCTGCCCGCCGAACGGGACCTGGCGGTGAAGCGCACACCGGAGTTCCTCGCGCTGCGTGCCCGGATCGAGGACCTGGTCCGGGAGCAGCACCGCGGGCACGTCAGCCGGGTGGCCGCGGCCGAGTGAGAACGCCAAGACGGGAAGGTGGCGGGATGAGACACGGCAGGTCGGCCGCCAAACGGGCAGGCGGCGGGGGTTTCCTCGCCCGGCTCGGCATTCGCGGCAAGCTGAACCTGCTGCTGCTGCCCCCGCTGGCCGCGGTGGTGCTGGTGTCGGTGCCGTTCGTGCTCACGCAGGCGAACAGCGCCGGCGCGGCCACGCAGTCGGCGACCGTCGCCCGGCACGCCCAGCAGCTCGGCGGGCTGATGTGGCAGCTGCAGCGCGAGCGGCTGCTGACCGCCGCGTTCGTGGCGACGCCGTCGGCGAGCCCGGACCAGATGCTCCAGCAGCGCAAGGTCGTCGACGCGGCGGTCGAAGACGTCCGCAACGCGCTCGGCTCCGACGCCCCCGACGAGCTTTCCGCGGCACTGACCCGGATCGGCTCGCTCCGCGAGCTGCGGGAGAACGCCGCCCGCCGCGGTGTCGCCCTCGACAGCGTGGCCCGTACCTACAACGCCGTGATCGACGCGGTGATCGACTCGCTCGGCCTGGTCCCGCAGCTCACCAGCGACGCCGAGGGCGCACGGGAGCTGACGGCGCTGGACGCGCTGCTGCGCGCGAACGAGGAGAACTCGCTGCGCGCCATGGCCCTCATCGTGACCGCGGTGTCGCCCGACGCCGGACGGCCCATCCTGGACGACGCGACCCAGCAGGCGCCGATCTTCATCGACCGGTTCGTCCGGCAGGGCGACGACGGTGACGACGACCAGCGGGCCGCGCTGGTCGTCCGGGTCGAGCAGAGCGAGGCCGGGCGGCGCGTCGACGACCTCGCCGCCCAGGTCGGCAGCCCCCGCGACGCGGCGGGCACCACGCAGTACGTCGCCGACGTGCTTTCGGCGGCGGACACCCATGCGGGACAACGGAAACTCGTCCAGGAACGGGCGATCAGCGAGATCGCCGACTCCGCGACCGGGCGTGCCGACAGTGCGACCCGGCTGGCCTGGACGGTCGGCCTCGGCGCGGGCGGGCTGTTCCTGCTCGTCGCCTTCCTCGCCGTCGCGGTGTCCCGCTCGATCGCCGGCCCGCTGCGCCAGCTGACCACCGCGGCGACGTCGGTCGCCGACCTCGCGGGCACCGAGCTCGTCCGCGTGACCGACACCGAGGAAGCCGAGGAACAGATCCCGCGGCTGGCCACCATCGACGTCGTCTCCGACGACGAGCTCGGCAAGCTCGCCGCCGCGTTCAACCGGGTCCAGACCACCGCGGCCGAGCTGGTCGAACGCCAGGCGCTGACCCGGCGCAACACCAGCCTGATGTTCGCGAACGTCGCGAAGCGCACGCAGAACCTCGTCGGCCGCCAGCTCGCGCTGATCGACGAGGTCGAGCGCAACGAGCAGGACACCCGGCTGCTGGCCAGCCTCTACCGGCTCGACCACCTCTCCACCCGCCTGCGCCGCAACGCCGACAACCTGCTCGTGGTGTCCGGCACCCGCGACGAGACCCGCATCGCGGGCCCGATCGAGCTGGCAACGGCCCTGCGCTCGGCACTCGCCGAAATCGAGGACTACCAGCGGGTCAAGCTCGGCGTCGTCGCCGAGATCCTGCTGTCCTCGGCATTGGGCGCCGACCTGGTGCTCGTGTTCGCCGAGCTGCTGGAGAACGCGACGTCGTTCTCGCCGCCGGGGTCGATGGTCGAAGTGGACACGATGCTGCTCGCCGACGGCGCCTGCCTGGTCAGCATCGTCGACCACGGCATCGGCATGACCGCGGAGAAGCTGGCCGAGGAGAACAAGCGGCTCGTCGAACGCGAACGTCTCGAACTCGCGCCGACCAGCGTGCTCGGCCTGTTCGTGGTCGGCCGCCTGGCCCGGCGGCACGACCTCGGCGTCGAACTGCTCGCGACGCCGACGACCGGCGGTGTGACCGCGCGGCTGACCATCCCGCCGTCGCTGTTCACCCACCGCACCGGTCAGGCCCCGAAGAAACCCGAAGCAGCGCCGGTGATCCCGGCGCCCGCCACGGCCCCGCGCCACGCCGCTCCCGCGTCGTCCACTGTGGAAGAAGTCCGGTCCACTGTGGAGGATTTCCGGCCGCCTGCCGCCGAGCGGCCCGTCGAGCTCCCGCCGCCGGCGATCCCGGCGCTGCTGAGCACCGGCAACGGCAACGGCTTCCGCTGGTTCCGCGAGCTGGAACCGGTCTGGCCGGACGCCGAACCCGACGTCGGGCCCGCCGAAGAGCCCGAGGCCGAGGCCGAAACCCGCGGCGGGCTGCGCCGCCGGGTCCGCGGCGCCCAGCTGCCCACCACGGGAACCTCGACGCCCGTCGACGACGGCAAACCACGTCACGACCCCGACGCGACGAAGGCCGCCATGGACGGCTTCGCGAGCGCTTTCGCGAAGGCCGCCGAGGTCAGCGCGATGACGACCGACCCGCCGTCCGCGCCGCCCACCGTCGTCACCGAACCCGTGAGCCCGTCCCTCCCGGTCCGCGTCCCCGCCCTGGACGTGCCGCCGTCGGCCCCGGCCCCGATCACCGCCGCCCCGCAGTCGCGGGACGGCCTGGTCCGCCGCGTCCCCGGCGCCCAGCTCGCCCCCGGCCTGCGCCAGCAGCCCGCCGGGCGGCCGCTCGCCCGCGCCGCCGTCACCCGCGCCAAGCGGGACCCGGCGGCCGAGCGGGCGGCGTTCGACGCGTTCGCCGCAGGCCTCGCCAAGGCGGACGTGGTGACGGCAGACAGCCCGCCGCAAGGCGTGGTCGCCGGTCGTGTGATGGAACGAGGAGAAGAGAGCAGGAAATGAGCATCCCCGCACCTGGCGTCAGTGTCGAAGCCCAGAACTTCAACTGGCTGGTGAGCCGCTTCGCGCAGCACACCGCGGGCGCGATAGCCGCCATCGCGGTCTCGGCCGACGGCCTGCTGATCGCGATGTCGTCGGAGCTCGAACGCTCCAACGCCGACCGCCTCGCCGCGATCTCCTCCGCCATGCTCGGCCTCGCACACGGCGTCTCCGAAAGCCACCCGCTCGGCTCACCCGACAAGGTGATCATCGAGCTCGAGCACGGCTACCTGCTGGTCTGCACCATCAGCATCGGCTGCTCGCTCGGCGTCCTGGCGAACAAGCAGGCCAGCCTCGGCACCATCGCCTACGAGATGGCGATGTTCGCCAACCGCGCCACCGAGGTGCTGACACCGGGCCTGATCGAGGAGCTGAAGAACACCGTCGGCAGTTAGGGGAAGCGATGACCGAGGAACCTTCGCTGCTGCGGCCGTACCTGATGACCTCGGGACGGGCCCAGCCGGTCGACCAGAGCCTCGAGATCGAGGCACAGGTCATGACATCCCGCCTCGGTGCGGCGTCGCACCCGAAGCTCACGTTCGAACGCCAGGAAATCGTTTCCCTCTGCCGCAACACGATGTCGGTCGCCGAGGTGGCCGCCATGCTCGGCCTCCACATCGGCGTCGCCAGGGTACTGGTGGCCGACCTCGCCGAACTGGGCTACGTCGTCGTCCGGCGGCCGGGCAACCACAACAAGCACGACCTCGGCATGATCGAAAGGGTCATTCGTGGACTCGAAGCCATACACTGAACCGGGCGCCCGGCCGCCGGCCCCGGTCAAGATCGTCATCGCGGGCGGCTTCGGCGTCGGCAAGACGACAGCGGTGTCGTCCATCTCCGAGATCAAGCCCCTGACCACCGAGGCGGCCATCACATCGGTGGCGGCCTCGGTCGACCGCACCGGCCACGTCCCGGCCAAGACCACGACCACCGTCGCCCTCGACTTCGGCTGCATCACGATCGACGAAGAAGTCAAGCTGTACCTGTTCGGCACCCCCGGCCAGGACCGCTTCGGCTTCATGTGGCAGGACCTCGTCCACGGCGCACTCGGCGCACTGGTGATCGTCGACACCCGCCGCATGGACGACTGCTACCCGGCAGTCGACTACTTCGAGAACGCGGGCCTCCCCTTCGTGGTGGCGGTCAACATGTTCGACGGAGCACTCGGCCACAACCTCGACGACGTCCGCTGGGCACTCGCGGTGAGCGACGACGTCCCCCTGATCACGTTCGACGCCCGGCAGAAACTCTCGGTACGCGACGCACTGCTGGCAGTCCTGCACAACACGTTCAAGAAGGCCAGAGCCCAGGCGGGCGCAGGCGCTTGAGCACCCTTCGCTACACTGATCCACGGACCCCGCGCGGCGTCCACCCTGTGAACCTCCCCAGGGCCGGAAGGCAGCAAGGATAAGCAGGCTCTGGCGGGTGCGCGGGGTCCCCTTCGTTTCGGCTCCGGCTCTCGGGGCTTCGCCCCTTCGCCGGGCCTTCACTTCGTCCTTTTGCCCGGGGGGCCGAGCCCCCCGGACCCCCACGGTGCCTTCGTCGCGGCCTGGGGGGTCTGCCGTGGCCTCTTCCGTGGCTTGGGGTGTGTGTCAGAACAGGCCCAGGATGTCTTTGGGTGGGGTTGGGGGGTGGGGTGTGTCTGTGTCTGTTAGGGGGTGGGCTTTGGCTGCCAGTTTTTGGAGGTCGGGGCCGTGGATGCATCTTGCCGGGAATGGGGCTGAGGCTGTTCGGGTTGCTATTTTGGCTGTTGGGAGGGGGGTTGGGGAGGCTGCGAATACCAGGTTTCCGAAGCGGCGGCCTCGGAGGACTGCTGGGTCTGCCAGGAGGAGGACGTGGGGGAATGCTTCGTGGAGCGTGGCTAGGAAACGGCGGGCGAAAGGGAGGCCTGCGCCGTCTGTGATGTTGGCCAGGTAGGTGCCTTGGGGGCGGAGGATTTTTGCCGCTGCTCGGGTTGCTTCGAGGGTTGCCAGGGTTGCTGCCAGGGTTGCTCTCTCGAATGCGTCGATCACCAGGAGGTCTGCCGAGTTTTCGTGGCGTGTTGCCAGGCCCGTGCGGCCGTCTGTGATGCGGACGCGGAGGCCTGGGATCTTCAGGCCCAGGTGGGTGCGGACCAGGTCTACCAGCTCTGCGTCCGCGTCGAAGACCAGCTGGCGTGAGCCTGGCCTTGTTGCTGCGATGTACCTGGGTAGCGTGCAGGCTGCTCCGCCGATGTGGAGGGCTTCCAGCGGGCCCTGCGGTAGGTGGTCTATCACGTCGCCGAATCGGCGGATGTAGTCGAACTCCAGGTGGGTTGGGTTGTCGAGGTCGACGTATGACTGCGCTACGCCGTCCACTGACAGTAGCCAGGCGTTGCTGCGGTCGTCGTCTCTGCGCAGCTCGGCCGTTCCGAAGCGCACCGGGTGGCGGCCGGGGAGCGGGCCGGGCTTTCGTGTGCGGCTCACGGTGTCCGAGGCTATCGGAAACGTTCCGGCCACCCTGGCGACAAGCCCGGCCACCTTCGCCCTGACCGCAGGGCGAAGGTTGTCGGTGGTGCCCGGTACCCTCGCGAGGTGGCTCTCGCGCTGTACCGCAAGTACCGTCCGGCGACCTTCGCCGAGGTCATCGGTCAGGAGCATGTGACCGAACCTCTCCGCACGGCGCTGGCCGCCGGGCGGATCAACCACGCCTACCTGTTCTCGGGGCCGCGTGGCTGTGGCAAGACGTCCAGCGCGCGCATCATGGCGCGCTCGCTGAACTGCGCCAAAGGACCGACGCCGGACCCGTGCGGCGAGTGCAACTCGTGCCGCGCGCTCGCCCCCGAGGGGCCGGGCAGCGTCGACGTCACGGAACTCGACGCGGCCAGCCACGGTGGTGTCGACGACGCCCGTGAGCTGCGGGACAAGGCGTTCTACGCGCCTGCGGAGTCGCGCTACCGGGTGTTCATCATCGACGAGGCGCACATGGTCACCACGCAGGGCTTCAACGCCCTGCTGAAGATCGTGGAAGAGCCGCCGGAACACGTCATCTTCATCTTCGCGACCACCGAGCCGGACAAGGTGCTCACCACCATCCGCTCGCGCACGCACCACTACCCCTTCCGGCTGATCCCGCCGAGCTCGATGCGGGAGCTGCTGGAACGCAACGTCGCGGCGGAGGGCGTCCAGGTCGAGCCCGCGGTGTACCCGCTGGTCATCCGCGCGGGCGGCGGGTCGGCGCGCGACACGCAGTCGGTGCTCGACCAGCTGCTGGCCGGCGCCGGGCCGGACGGCGTCTCGTACTCGCGGGCGGTCTCGCTGCTGGGCGTCACCGACGTCGCGCTGATCGACGACATGGTGGACGCGCTGTCGACCGAGGACGCCGCCACGGTGTTCGGCACGGTCGAGAAGCTGACCGAGGCGGGCCACGACCCGCGCCGGTTCGCCACCGACCTGCTCGACCGGCTGCGCGACCTGGTGCTGCTGCGCGCGGTGCCGGAGTCCGCGGGCGGCCTGGTGTCCGCGCCGGAGGAGGAGCTGTCGCGGATGGTCGCGCAGGCCGAGCGGATCGGCCTCGCCACGCTGTCGCGCTACGCCGACATCGTCCACAATGGACTCCTGGAGATGCGCGGCGCCACCTCGCCCCGGCTCGTGCTCGAGCTGCTGTGCGCGCGGATGCTGCTGCCCTCGGTGACCGACGCGGAGAAGGCCCTGCTGGCCCGCATCGAGCGGCTGGAGCGCCGCGCGACGGCCCCTTCCGCCCCGGCTGAAGGCGGCGTGGAACCCCCGGTCCGGGCGACGCCGGAGCGGGAGTTCTCCCGGCCGTCCCAGCGCGCGGCCTCGGCGGGCCCGGCCCCGCTGCCCGAGCCGGTCAAGCCGCCCGGTCGCGTGGCCGAACCGGCACCGGCAAAGCCCGCGGACGACGGCGCCGCGCCCGCCGACGGTGGTTGGGGGACGCCGCGGACGCCGGGTGGCGGCACGCCTGCTCCGGCTGCGGCTCAGTCGGCTGACGGTGGCTGGGGAACGCCACGCACCCCGGGTGGCGGCACGCCCGCTCCGGCTGCCCCACCGGCTCCGGCTGCGGCCGCAGCCCAGCCGTCCGACGGTGGCTGGGGCGCGGTCCGCACCCCGGGCGGCGGCACGCCCGTCCCCGCTGCCACACCGGCTCCGGCCGCAGCCCAGCCGTCCGACGGTGGCTGGGGCGCGGTCCGCACGCCGGGCGGCGGCACCCCCACCCCCGCCGCCACACCGGCCCCCGCGCCGGAAGCCGCTCCTTCGGGCGGCATGGACGCGGCCGCGATCCGCAACGTCTGGCCACAGCTGATGACCGCGCTGCGCAAGTTCACCGGCGGCCGCAGCCTCGAGGCGATGCTGACCCAGGCCGCGGTGGCGAGCGTCGAGGGCAACGCCGTCACGCTCACCCACAAGTCCGAGCCACTGGCCCGCCGCCTCTCCGACCAGGACAACGCCCGCAAGATCGCCGGCGCGCTGTCCGACGTCCTGGGCGGCGACTGGCAGGTCCGCTGCGTCCACGGCAACGCCCCGGCGGCGGCCCCCGCGGCCCGTCCCCCGCAGGCGGCGCCCGCGCCGGAGCGGTCGTTCACGCGCCAGTCGGCGGCCGCCCCCGCCGAGCCCGCGCGACCGGCGGCCCCGCCTGCGCCGTCGCGGCCCAAGGTCACGACGACCGAGCCGGACATCCCGCTGCCCCCGGAACCGGCCGACGAGGACGACGAGGACCTCTACAACGAGGACGCCAGCCCGGCCCCGCCGCCACCTCCGCCCCCGCCGGAGCAGGACCCGGACGAGGTGGCCCGCAAGCTCCTCTCCGAGCACCTCGGCGCCCGCCCCCTGGACTGACGAAGAGCACATCGGGCGCCCGTACGGACCCTCAGGACGCCCAGGGGCCGATGCCGGTGACCCGGTCGGCCGTGATCCGCACGATGACGGCCGTCCGGGAACCCTGGTTGCCCAGCTCGTACCGCTCGGCGCCCAGGTATCGCCGGGCCTGGCGGTCCATCAGCGCGGTGAACTCGCCGGGGATGTCCGGCCCTGTCACCCGGGCCGTGCCCCGGACCAGCAGATACTGCGGCAGCCCCAGCGCGTTGCGCTCGTCGTGGTCCTCGATCAGCACCGTGACGCGTGGGTCGCGCCGGATGTTGCGCACCTTGGGGCGGCTGCCCTCCATGCCCATGACGATCTCGTCGCCCTCCCGGCTGGCCCAGACCAGCGAGGTCTGCGGGGAGCCGTCGGGGTTGATCGTCGTCAGCACGGCGTCGAACGGCCGCTCGAACAGGCGGTGACAGCTTTCGGGAAGTTTCATGCTCCCGAGCCTAGGAATCCGAAAGGTACCGCTCGGTACCTTGGTTTCCATGGGTGACTTCTCCGGCGACGTCTTCCTCGCCGACTGCCCGGCCCGCCTGGCGATCGAGATCATCGCCGACAAGTGGGCCGTCGTCGTGGTGTTCGCGCTCAGCCGCGGCCCGCGCCGGCACGGCGAGCTGGCCGCCCTCATCGGCGGCATCTCCCGCAAGGTCCTCACGCAGACCCTCCGCAAGCTCCAGGGCTACGGGCTCGTCGAGCGGCACGCGTACGCCGAAGCGCCGCCGCGGGTCGAGTACTCGCTGACCGAGCTGGGCCAGACGCTCGTCGAGCCGATCGGCGTCCTCACGCAGTGGGCGACGCGGCACGGCGAAGCCGTCCTCGAAGCTCAAGAAGCGAGGTAGGCCTCGATCGCGGCCGCGATGGCGGCGGCGAACTGCTGCCGCCCGGCCGCGCTCGTCATGCGGGCCGCCTCGGCCGCGTTGCGCATGTTCCCGCACTCGACCAGGGCCGCCGGGCGCGTCGACAGGTTGAGCCCGGCCAGGTCCGACCGCGGCGACAGGCCGTTGCTGCCGATGTAGTTCGCCGCGCTGAAGCCGTTCGTGCGCATGGTGTCCCGCAGCGTCTGCGCCAGCCGCAGCGACGGCGCGCCCTGCGCGGCGTTCAACGGCGGCGCCGAGTACGCGACGTGGAAGCCGGTGGCCCCGGCCGCTTCCGAGCCGTCGGCGTGGATCGAGACGACCGCGTCGGCGTCGGCTTCGTTGCCGATCGCCGCCCGGCGGTCGACGCAGGGGCCGACGCCGGTGTCGTTCTGTCGCGTGTAGACAACGCGGATTCCCTTGGCGGCCAACGCTTCCCCGACGCGCTGGGCGACGTCGAACGTGAAGGCGTGCTCGGGGTAGCCGCCGTCGGTCGAGGTGCCGGTGGTGTTGCACGGCTTGGTCTGCCCGCGCCCGGCGGGCACCGGCCGGTTGATCTCCGCCGGGTGCGCGCCGTTCCCGCCGTTGTGCCCGGGATCGAGCACGACGACCTTCCCGGCAGGCGTCGGCGTGGACGTCGGCGGGGCGGACGTCGGCGTCACCGCGGACGGCGTCGACGGCGGGGAAGACGTCGGGGAAGACGTCGAGGTGGCCGCCCGCGTGGTGCCGGGCGCGGCCGCCGGTGACTCTTCTTCGCAGCCGCTGAGCAGCAGGGCCCCGGCCAGCAGCAGGGGGACAGTCGCGCGTCGCACGGCGACCACGGTGCCACAGCCCGCCACCACGCGGGGCGCGACTACCCTGGTGGGGACACAGGCGTGCAGAGAGGACCGAGTGCGATCATGGCGCAACCAGGCGGCGGCTTCGACCTTTCCCAGCTGATGCAGCAGGCGCAGCAGATGCAGCAGAAGCTGGTGGAGGCCCAGGAGGAGCTCGCCAACACCGAGGTCACCGGCACGGCGGGCGGCGGGCTGGTCACCGCGACCGTCTCCGGGGACAGCCAGCTGAAGAGCCTGCAGATCGACCCGAAGGTCGTCGACCCCGACGACGTGGAGACGCTGTCCGACCTGGTCGTCGCGGCGGTCCGCGACGCGTCGGCGAACGCGCAGAAGCTCACCGAGCAGAAGCTCGGCCCCCTGGCCAGCGGCCTCGGCGGCGGTGGCGGCATGCCGGACCTCGGCAGCCTCGGCTTCGGCGGCTGACGAACTTGTACGAGGGTGTCGTCCAGGACCTGATCGACGAGCTCGGGCGGTTGCCGGGGGTCGGGCCGAAGAGCGCCCAGCGCATCGCGTTCCACCTGCTGGCCACCGACCCGGCCGACATCGCCCGCCTGCAGGAGGTGCTCGGCAAGGTCAAGGAGGGCGTGCAGTTCTGCGAGATTTGCGGCAACGTCTCCGAGCAGCAGACGTGCCGCATCTGCCGCGACGAGCGCCGCGACCTGACGGTCATCTGCGTGGTGGAGGAGCCGAAGGACGTCCTGGCGGTCGAGCGCACCCGCGAGTTCAAGGGCCGCTACCACGTCCTGGGCGGCGCCCTCGACCCGCTGTCGGGCATCGGCCCGGAGCAGCTGCGCATGCGCGAGCTGCTCAAGCGCATCGGCGAGGCGGACATCAAGGAGATCATCATCGCCACGGACCCGAACACCGAAGGCGAGGCGACGGCGACGTACCTGGTCCGCATGCTGAGGGACTTCCCGGGCCTGAGCGTGACGAGGCTGGCATCGGGCCTCCCGATGGGCGGCGACCTGGAGTTCGCGGACGAGCTGACCCTGGGCCGCGCCCTCTCCGGACGCCGGGCGCTCTGAGCGCCACTCCCGGATACCTCTTTCGGGCTAATCTGCGGGGTTGTTTTCCGGTCACTACACTGGCCCGCAGCCGAGGGGGGCAGGGTAGATGGCGATGACCATGTCCCGGCGGCAGCCGGGCGAACGCAGCTTGCCGGCACCGGTGTGGTGGGTGGCGCTGTCCGGGACACTCCTGCTGGTCGTGTTCGCGGGCTACACGGTGTGGGCCGGTGTCTGGTCGGCGACCGGGATCTATCTCGAGGACTTCCGGTCCTATGTGGCCACGGGCCGGGCGGTGCGCACCGGGATGCCCCTCTACGAGCCGGGTGTCTCGCACCTGCCGACGATCGGCGGCACGTTCAAGTACACGCCGTTCGCGGCCGGGGTGTTCGTCCCGTTGACGGTGATCCCGAAGCTGCTGCTGCCGTTGTTCGCCGTGCTGGTGAACCTGTTCTCGCTGCTGGCCGTGGTCTGGGTGTCGCTGGGACAGCTGGGCTACGCACGCGATCACGGCCGGGTGGCGGCGACGGCGGCGCTGACGGCGCTCGCGCTGCCGATGCAGCCGGTGCTGATGAACTTCACCGCCGGCCAGGTGAACCTGCTCCTGCTCCTGCTGGTGCTGGCGGACCTGACCGGCCGCAGGCACTGGTGGACCGGCGCGGGCGTCGGCCTCGCGGCCGCGATCAAGCTGACTCCGGCGATCTTCGTGGTGTACCTGCTGCTGACCCGCCGCTTCCGGGCGGCGGCGGTGGCCGTGGCGACGTTCGGCGCGACGGTGCTGGCGGGCTTCGTGGCCCTCCCGCGTGACTCGGCGGCGTTCTGGTCGGCCAATGTGGCGGACCCGTCGCGCATCACGGGTGACAGCGAAGTGATGTCCCCCGAGAACCAGTCGATCCGCGGCGCCCTCGCCCGCTTGCTGGACGTCCAGGACGTCCCGGGCACGGTCTGGGTCCCGGTGACCGCGGCGGTCGCCGTGGCGGCCCTCTGGATCGCCGTGCGGGCGCACCACCGGAACCGGGAACTCCTGGCGCTGAGCGTGGTGGGCGCGCTGATGGTCCTGGTGACCCCGTGGACGTGGACGCACTACTGGGTGTGGTTCATCCCGTTCTTCGTGATGGCGGCCTGCGCGGCCCACCGCGCCCGCCACTGGTGGCCGGCGGGCGTGCTGGTCCTGGCCTACCTGCTGGTGCTGCCCTGGCAGGTGGGGTCGGGCCGCAAGGACATCCCCCTGGTGGGCTTGGTGCTGCTCCCGGAAAACCATTCACCGGTGGCACAGGCGCTGGCCCACGCGCTGTACGTGGCGCTGGCTCTGGCGCTGTTGCTGGTGTCGGCCCTTCGCCCGGCCTGGCTCGACCCGGGCGAGGACGAGCCCGCACCGGCCGGGCTCACTGGTCGAGGCGGCGCAGGTCGTACCGGTCCATCAGCCTGATCACCTTGTCCGCGTACTCCGGGTCGGTGGCGTACTTCTTCGCCACCGCACGGATGAACGCATCCGGGTCGTCACGAACCGGCAGCGCCGCCGCGTAGTTCGACGAAGTCGTCAACAGGCGCCCGTAGTCGCGGAACGAGTCCCCGATCGACGCGTACGACCGGAAGTACGCGTCCACCGGATGGCACGGCGGCGGCACGCATTCCGTCGTCGGGTACCGCGCGCAGCGCACCGCGATCGGGCCCGGGTTCGTCGGCGTCACGCACTTGAAGCCGAAGTAGTTGCGCTCGTCCGCCGACAGCTTGCTGCGGCCCCAGTTCGACTCCAGGATCGACTGGGCCACCGTCACCGATGCCGGGATGTCGTACGCCGCGTGGATCGCGCGGGCGATCGGGGCCGCCGCGCCGACGTACTCCTGCTGGAAACCCGAATCCAGCGCGGCCTCGCGAACGGATGCCTGGTCGACCGGCGGGGTCACCAGCAACAGAGCGGCAAGTCCGATGTGGATCATGGCGGAAAAGCTGCCCGATCCACCGCGGATCAGCGACCCGCGTCACCCGATGGAGGCCTCAGCAGTAGCCGAGCTGTGCCAGGGTGTCCACGACGATCTCGGACGGGTGGTACTTGTCCATCCAGGACTCGCCACGGCGGTTCTGGTACGTGTCCAGGAAGTTCTGCAGCTTGTCGCCGCGCATTTCGGTCAGGACGACCGTCTCGCCGAGGTGCTGGGGGGTCTCCGTGCGCTCGCGGTGCACCGCGCAGGGGAGGCCGAGGTAGTAGCACTCCGCCGAAAGACCACCCGAATCGGTGACGACGTACTCGGCGCGGGCCACCAGCGGCAGGAACTTCAGGTACCGCATCTTCGGCTGGACGATGAACTGGTCGTCGAAGATGTTCCCGATGCCCAGCGAGCGGATCTTCTCGCGCTCCGGCGCGCCCGCCATGTACAGGATCGGCATCTTGCGGCTCTGCTCGCGCAGGATCTCCAGCGCCTCGCGGTACTTGTCCGGGCGCGACACCAGCTCGAAGCGGTGCAGCGTGGCCAGGCCGAACTTCTCCGGCAGGTTCGGCACGTCCAGCGGCTGGCCGATGGCAAGGCGCATCGCGTCGATCGCCGTGTTCGCCTCGGTGTCGACCACCACGCCGCGGGCGTTGCGGAGGTTGTTCACCTCACGCGCGCTCGGCGCGAAGTGGATGTCGACGATCTTCGCCGCGATCTTGCGGTTCAGCTCCTCCGGCAGCGGCGAGAGGATGCTGCCCGACCGCGCGCCCGCCTCGACGTGCCCGACGCGGGACTTGAGGATCCGCTTCCCGATCAGCGAGCCGTACGGCGTGGTGAACGTGTCGCCGTGCACCAGCACCAGCGGCGGGCGGCCGTCCTCGGTCAGCGCGGCGCGCAGCTCGTGGCGGCGGCTCCACGCGGTGCGCAGCACCTGCGCGGCCCAGCCGGGCACCTGGGCGGGCGACTCGAGGTTGTGGGCCTTGTCCTGCGGCACGAGCCAGACGTCCGGCTCCGGCATCTGCAGGTCGGCGAGAACGTCGGCGACCTCGTCGACGTGCTGGGCGGTGAACCAGATCTTCGGCCGCATCCCGCGCTCGCGGATCCCGTGGTAGACGGGCGCGATCTTGATCAGTTCCGCGGTGGTGCCGAGAATGAAGGAAATCACCGGAGGAGCCCATTTCTGGTCGGGTGCGGTGGCGTAAGGATACTGGCCGACCCGGCGCGGGGGTCGCCGGGTAGCCTCGGCACGGTGAGTGCGAACCCGCTCCTCCCCTCGCTCAGCGTCGTGATCCCGGTCTACAACGAGCAGGACTGGATCGAACGCAGTGTCGGCGCGCTGCTCGCGTCGGCGTCGGCCGCGGACTGGCCGATCGAGGTCGTCGTGGTCGACGACGGCAGCACGGACGCGACCCCGTCGCGGCTCGACGAGCTGCGCGAACGCCACGGCATCACCGTGATCAGCCAGCCGAACGGCGGCCGGTTCGAGGCCCGC
Organism: Amycolatopsis melonis; assembly: GCF_040064235.1. Taxonomy (NCBI): domain Bacteria; kingdom Bacillati; phylum Actinomycetota; class Actinomycetes; order Pseudonocardiales; family Pseudonocardiaceae; genus Amycolatopsis; species Amycolatopsis melonis. The sequence continues at coordinate 153,480 of NZ_JBDZYD010000003.1, read as the reverse complement.
CGGGCGGGCATCGCCAAGTCGTCCGGCGAGTGGGTCGCGCTGCTCGACAGCCGCGTCATCCTCGACGAGCACACCCTGACCTTCCTGCGCGACCAGCTCGTGGAGCACCCGGAGCGCGCGGTCTGGAACGGGCACATCAACGTCGCGTCCGAGCACAATCCGTACGCGGGCTTCATGGCCGGGCTGGTCAAGGTGCCGTGGCGCAAGTACTGCGCCAACCCGCGCCTGATGTCGTACGGCATCGAGGAGTTCGACGTCTACCCGAAGGGGACGACGTTCTTCTGCGCCCGCCGCGGCCTCCTCGAAGGCTCCGTGACGGCCTTCGCGTCGCTCTTCGACGACCTCCGCTTCGCCAGCGACGACACCCGCATGCTGCGGTGGATCGCCGAACGCGAGCGGATCTGGCTGGCCCCGGAACTGTCGGCGACCTACAACGGGCGTGACTCGTTCAAGAAGTTCACGCAGCAGGCCTACTTCCGCGGCACGACCTACGTGGACTCCTACATCGCCTCGCCCGGCCCGGCCCGCAACGCCCTGTTCGGCGCGCTCGCGGCCGGCGTGCTCGGCCTGGCCTTCGCCGCGAAGAAGCCGAAGACCACCCTCGCCGCCGGAGTCCTCGGTGCGGTCGCCGCGGGCGAGGTCGTCAAGAAGTGCGGCGCGACCGGCCCGGAGGCCCGCGCGGTCACCAAGCTGCTGCCGGTGTTCGCCGCCGGCTTCGGCGCCGGTGTCCTGCGTGGACTGGCCATGGCCGTGCGCGCCGGGCTGCGCCGTCGATGAGTGCCGACGTGGAGACCCCGGCCGTCGCGGGCAGCGGACGCAGGACGGCGGGCAGCCTCGGCGGCTCGCTGATCGTCTCGATCGGCCTCGGGTACGTGCTGACCGTGGCCTGCCAGCGGCTGCTGCCGCCGCAGGAGTACGCGGTCTTCGTCACGTTCTGGGGCCTGGTGATGGGCCTGGGCAGCGCGCTCTCGCCGCTGGAGCAGGAGCTCTCGCGCCAGTCCGCGGTGGCCGCGCTGACCGGCGGCAAGGCGGGCCGTCCGGCCCTGCGCGCGGTCGCGGTCGGGATGTTCGTCGCGGCCGCCTTCTCGCTCGCGCTGCTGATCCCGCCGGTCAACGAGCGGCTGTTCCACGGCGAGTGGTCGCTGGCGGTCATCGTGCTGGCCGGCGGCGTCGCCTTCGCCTGCCAGTTCGGCACCCGCGGCCTGCTCATCGGGCAGCACAGGGTGAAGTCCTTCTCGCTGCTCGTGGTCGCCGAACCGGCCGTGCGTGCCCTCATCCTGGGCGTCCTGTTCGTCTCGGTCGCCTACAACGTCGTGTCACTGGCGATCGCGGTCGCCGCCGGCTCGTTCGCGTGGCTGCTGTTCGCGCGGCCCGCCCGGCAGCTGCTCGATGTCCACGTCGAAGGCGACGGCTGGGGCGTCACGACCCGCCGGATGAGCATGCTGCTGGTCGGCGCCGCGTTGACGGCGGCCGTCATCACCGGCTACCCGGCGCTGGTCGGCCTGCTGGCCCCCGGTGGTGACGGCGACCGCGTCGGCGCCCTGTTCGCCGCGCTGGTCATCGCCCGGCTGCCGCTGACGCTGATCGGGCCGGTGCAGTCGCTGGCCGTGCCGTTCGTGGTGCGGCTTTCGGTCACCGAAGAGGGCCGCCACCGGCTGCGCCGCGTGCTGGCCCTCGGCGCCGCCGCGTCGCTGGTACTGGCCGCGCTGGGCGCGCTGGTCGGGCTCTGGCTCGGCCCGTGGGCGGTCCGGTTCGTCAGCGGCCCGGAGTACGCCATCGACGGCTGGCCGGTCGCCGGTCTCGTCTGGTCGTCGGTGCTGCTGGTGCCGATGCAGCTGCTCACGGCCGTGCTCGTCGCCCGCACCCAGGCCCGGCTCGTGCTGGTGACCTGGGCGGTGGTCACCGGCACGGCCTCGCTGCTGCTGGTCCTGCTGCCCGGTGACACGGTGTTCCGCGCGGTCGTCGCCCTCGCCGCGGCACCGGCGCTCGGCCTGGCCGTCGTGCTCGCGTTCGTCCTGCGCCGGGCGCCGGAAACCGTGTCCGGGGCAACCTCGGGCACCGGTGAAACGTCTTCATAGCCGCCCAGTAAGGTGCGGTTGCGAACCCGCCGGTAGGGACGGGAAAACGGCGTGAAATGCCGGTAAGGTTTGGACTGCGAATTCGATGAACGTGCTACTCGTTTTGCTCGCGTTCTGGCTGCCGGGTCTGGTGTTCGGTGCCGCGATCCGGCTGCGTGGCTGGACGCTCGCCGCCACCGCGCCCATGCTGACCTTCGGCCTCGTCGCGCTGGGCATCCCGGTGCTTGGCCGGTTCGGCATCCGCTGGACGATGCTCGACGTCGCGTTGTGGACGCTCGTGCTGTCGGCGGCCGGGTTCGCGCTCGCCTTCGCCGTGACGCGCTTCACGCGCCGTCGCCACCCCGACTGGACGGAACCGGAGCGGCCCGCCCGCAGTGTCCGCGACCACGTCCTCATCGGCCTCGGCGTCGCCGCCGGCCTGGGCATCGGCACCGTCACGTTCCTGCGCGGCGTCCGGAACATCGGCAACGTCCAGCAGGGCTGGGACGCCCCCTTCCACGCGAACCTGGTGCGCTGGATCGCCGAGCACGGCGACGCCCGGCCGTCGACCGTCGGCACGATCGCGAACCTGCCGGACGAGACGCACTACTTCTACCCGGACACCTACCACGCGCTGCTCGCCCTGGTCTTCGGCAAGGGCGGCCTGACGATCATGCCGACGCTGAACCTCGCGGCGCTCGCGGTGGTCCTCACGGTGCCGCTCGGCGTCGCCGCGATGTGCCACGCCTGGCGCATGCCGCCGATCGGCGTGGCCGCGGCCGCCACGGTGTCCGCGTGCTTCACGGTGTTCCCGTACGACTCGCTGTGGCGTGGTCCGCTGTGGCCGTTCGTCGCCGGCGTCGCGCTCATCCCGGCGATGCTGGCGGTCGCCCGGCACCTGCTGGAGCCGCGTGGCATCGCCGGGCCGGTCGGCATCGGGGTCGGCGTCGCCGGGCTGTGCGGCCTGCACACGAGTGTCGTGTTCGTCGTCATCGTGTACTTCCTGCTGATCCTCGCCGCGGTGCTGTTCCGCTTCGAGCCGATCACCTGGCGCCGCTCGCTGCCGTCGCTCGCCGCGACCGTCGTGCTGGCCGCGGCGTTCGGCCTCCCGGTGGTGCTCCCGTCGCTGTACAACGCCGGCGGGGTGACGAGCGCGTACTGGGCGTCCGAGGCCACGGTGTCCGGCGCGGTCGGCGAGACGATCACGTTCTCGCCGATGGCCGCGTTCCCGCAGTGGTGGATCGGCATCCCGGCGATCATCGGCATCTTCCTGCTGGTGAAGCACCGCCGGATGCTGTGGATGGTCGGCGCGTACGTCGTGCTGGGCGGGCTGTTCGCCGCGACGGTGTCGCTCGAAACCAACCTCGTGCACACCCTGAGCAGCCCGTTCTACAACGACCACTGGCGCATCGCGGCCCTGGTGCCGCTGGCCGGCTGTGTCGCGTTCGGCGAGTTCGCGCACACCGCCTCCGGATGGTTCGCCGAGAAGGTCGCCCCGCGGTTGCCGAACCTCAAGCCCGCCACGCTCACCCTGGTCGGCGTGGTGGTCGTCGCGCTGGTCGTCGGCGGCCTCAGCCGGGGCGGCTACATCGGCCGCAACGCGGCCCGCCTGCAGCTCAACTACAGCGGCGGCCCCACGGTCAGCAAGGACGAGGAAGCCGCCTTCACCTGGCTCGCCCAGCACACCGCGCCGGGCGAGCGCGTGCTGAACGACAAGGCCGACGGCTCGGTGTGGATGTACGCGCTCGCCGGGGTCATGCCGACGCAGTGGAACTTCTACGGCGCCGAGTTCGACACCGACGCGGGCTACCTGAGCGTGTTCGCCAACGACGTCGAAAAGTACCCGAAGGTGCGCAAGCTGCTCACCGACCTGAAGGTCCGGTACGCGTTCGTCGGGTCGGGCAAGGTGACCGCGACGACGCAGAACGACGTCGGTCTCCAGCACCTGGACACCAGCCCCGGGTTCAAGCTGGTCTTCCGCAACGCCGGCGCCAAGATCTACGAGATCGAGGGCCAGCAGGGCGTCGTGGCCGCCGGTGCCGCGCCCGGGTCCGCAGCCGGTAACGGGCAGTGAAAGGCTAAAGTGATCGCGTGTCCATGACCTCCGTGACCAGCCGCCGCGTGCTCATCGTGATGCCCGCGCTCAACGAGTCGGCGAGCGTCGCATCGGTCATCGAGCAGGTCAAGCGGGCGCGGCCCGAGGCCGATCTGCTGGTCGTCGACGACGGCTCGGTGGACGACACCGCCGCGCTGGCCCGCGCGGCCGGGGCCGAGGTGGCCCGCCTCGCGGTGAACCTCGGGGTCGGCGGCGCGATGCGCACCGGCTTCCGGTACGCCGCGGCCCGTGGCTACGACGTCGTCGTGCAGGTGGACGCGGACGGCCAGCACGACCCGGAGGAGCTGGACGCGCTGCTGCGCGGCCTCGACGACGCGGACATCGTGATCGGCTCCCGGTTCGCCGGCAAGGGCTCCTACAAGGCCAGCGGGCCGCGCAAGTACGCCATGGTGGCCCTGTCGATCGTGTTCTCCCGGCTGGCGAAGACGAGGCTGACCGACGTCACGTCTGGCTTCAAGGCCATGGGACCGCGGGCGATCAAGCTGTTCGCCGGCTACTACCCGGCGGAGTACCTCGGCGACACCGTGGAGTCGCTGGTCATGGCCATCCGGGCCAAGCTGACCATCAAGGAGATCCCGGTCATCATGCGCGAGCGCGCGGGCGGGACGCCCAGTCACTCGCCCGTCAAGTCGGCCGTCTACCTGGGCCGGGCCGGTCTGGCGCTGCTGCTCGCGCTGGTCCGCCGCCGCCCCGCGGTCGACTCGTCCGACTCGGCATAAGGAGCTTGGGAAGATGGCCGGTTGGCGCATCCTCAGCATCGTCATCGCTTGCCTGGTGCTGTTCGTCGTCATCGAGATGATGCGGCGGCGCAAGCTTCGCGAGAAGTACGCGGGCGTGTGGCTGATCGTCGCCGTCGGCGTCGTGGTGCTGGCCGTGATCCCCTCGGCAGCGCAGTTCCTGGCCCGGCTGACCGGGGTGGAAACCCCGTCGAACTTCGTCTTCCTCCTGGCAGGCGTGGTGCTGGCGCTGGTGTCGCTGCACCTGTCCACCGAAGTCGGGCACCTCGAGGAAGAGGTACGCACGTCCGTCGAGGAAATCGCGTTGCTGCGCTGCGAACTCGAAGACACCCGGCGGGCGCTGGAAGGCCGGATTTCCGAGCTGGAAGCCAAGACCGCCGCGCCCGATGATGTCAAAGGGCTTCCGGAGGTTGAGCGCGTCAGCAAGTGACGCCGTGATCGAGGCCCTGCTGGCCGCTCCGGCGCGGCTGGGCGGGGTTCGGGTGCTGGCCGTCGACGGGCCGTCGGGGGCCGGGAAATCCACCTTTGCCGCCCGGGTCGTTGCCGGGCTTCGGTCCCGGGGGTGCCGGACCGAACTGGTCAGCACCGATGCCTTCGCCACCTGGGACGACCCCGTCTCGTGGTGGCCGCGGCTCGTCGATGGTGTCCTGCGGCCACTGTCAGACGGCGTTCCCGGGGCCTACCGGGCCATGGACTGGACCACTGGGGTGCCCCGGCCGGGTGAACTCGTCGTGGTGAACGTGGCGGATGTGCTGGTGCTGGAGGGGGTTTCCAGCGGACGCACTTCGGTAAGACCTCTGCTTTCCCATCTCTGCTGGCTCTCCGGCGGCTCCGAAGCCGAACGGCTGGCCCGGGCCGTCGCGCGGGACGGCGAGGCCGCACGGGCGGAACTGGGCCGCTGGCAACGGTTCGAGCGGGGCTGGTTCGCCGTCGACGGTACCCCCGGAGCCGCGGACACCCGACTTTCGTAGGGAACGGACCGCCTACTCTGCGTAGAACGAACGCCCGGATCGATCCAGTGTTTCACCACGACCGGGCTAACGCCGGTACCGCCAAGTGAGTTAGTGATCCAGCACAGTGGGCAGTCGCAGTGCCCAAACGGTCACATTCTGTCGTGATTTACGGACACATTGCGGTCAAATCGACGTCCACGTAGCGCGATCGTAACCTCACGTGCTTAAGTGCGAGCCTTGTTCCCGCTAGTGTCGGCGAACACACGATCGTCCGCGAGTTCCTGACCGACCGGACGGTGACTTTGAAGCCGAAACATCTCCCAAGGGGTGCCAGATGCAGCAATTGCGGCTGACCCGAACACGCCGCGTGGCCCTGATCGGGCTCGCCGGCGCGCTCGCGGTTTCGCTGTCCGCCTGTGCGGAATCCAAGCGTGAAGAGGGCGCCGGGGGTGGTTCCGGGGGCACGATGATCTTCGGTGCGGCCGGTAACCCGAAGCTGTTCGACCCCGCGTTCAACGACGAGGGCGAGACCTTCCGGATCACGCGGCAGATCTTCGACACGCTGATCCAGAACAAGCCGGGCACCGCCGACCTCGAGCCCTCCCTCGCGGAGAAGTGGGAGCCGAGCAACGACGGCAAGACCTGGACGTTCACCCTGAAGTCCGGCGTCAAGTTCTCCGACGGCACCCCGATGGACGCCACGGCGGTCTGCTTCAACTTCGACCGCTGGTACAACATGAAGGGCGCCGCCGCCCAGAGCCAGATGATCTACTACGGCGACGTCTTCGAGGGCTTCGCCAAGAACGAGGGCGACGCGGGCGGCCAGCCGGTCTACAAGAGCTGCGAGGCCAAGGACCCGACGACCGCGGTCCTCAACCTGAACAAGGCCAAGGGCGCCTTCCCGGCCGCGTTCACGCTGCCGTCCTTCGCGATCCAGAGCCCGGCCGCGATCAAGCAGTACAACGGCGACACTGTCACCCAGAGCGGCGACTCGTTCACCTACAGCGAGTACGCGAACAAGCACCCGGTCGGCACCGGCCCGTTCAAGTTCGAGAGCTGGGACCAGGCCAAGGGTGAGATCACCCTGGTGCGCAACGACAGCAGCCCGACGCCGGCGAAGCTCGACAAGCTGATCTTCAAGGTCATCCCGGACGAGAACGCCCGCAAGCAGGCGCTGAAGGCCGGCGACATCCACGGCTACGACTACCCGAACCCGGCGGACTACGGCCTGCTGCGCAACGACGGCGAGCAGGTGCTCATCCGCCCGTCGTTCAACGTGCTGTACCTGGGCATCAACCAGTCCGGCAACCCGAAGCTGAAGGACGTCCGCGTCCGCCAGGCGCTGGCCTACGGCATCAACCGCGAGCAGTTCGTGAAGAGCAAGCTGGCCGAGGGTTCCGAGGTCGCGACCGAGTTCGTCCCGAAGGTCATCTCGGGCTACACCGACGACGTCACGAAGTACCCGTACGACGTGGACAAGGCCAAGCAGCTCCTGCAGGAAGCCGGCGCGCAGAACCTGACGCTGAAGTTCTACTATCCGACCGAGGTCAGCCGTCCGTACATGCCGAACCCGGCGGACACCTTCACGGCGATCTCCGAGGACCTGAAGAAGATCGGCATCACGATCGAGGCGCACGCCGAGCCGTGGAACGGTGGCTACAAGGACGACGTCCAGAAGTTCGGCAAGCAGGACCTGCACCTGCTCGGCTGGACCGGTGACTACAACGACGCCGGCAACTTCGTCGGCACGTTCTTCGGCCGCGAGAAGAAGGAGTTCGGGTTCAACAACCCCGAGCTGTTCCAGGCGCTGGCCGCCGCGGACGCGTCGCCCGCCGGTGACGCGCACGCCAAGGCCTACCAGGAAGTGAACAAGAAGATCATGGACTTCCTCCCGGCGGTCCCAATCGCGTACCCGACGCCGGCCATCGTGGTCGGCCCGAAGGTCAAGGGTCTGGTGGCGAGCCCGCTCACCGACGAGCGCTTCAACACCGTGACCGTGAGCTGATTGCAGCTATCAGCCGAGCAGGGGGTGGGTGCTACCGCACTCACCCCCTGCGCCTGATCCCGGGCTGGCGACAAAGGACTCCACGTGCTCCGTTTCATCGTGCGTCGGCTGCTACAAGCGATCCCGACGCTCTTCATCCTGTCCATCCTGGTCTTCGCATGGCTGCGTTCCCTGCCCGGCGGTCCCGCCACCGCGCTGCTGGGTGACAAGGCAACGCCCGAGAAGATCGCCGACCTCAACCGCGTACTCGGCCTCGACCAGCCGATCTTCCTGCAGTACTTCAAGTTCCTCGGCCGGGCGCTCACCGGCGACTTCGGCAACTCGCTGGTCTCGACCCAGCCGGTGATGGGCGAGATCGTCACCTTCCTGCCCGCCACCATCGAGCTCGGCGTGTCCGCGATGATCATCGCGGTCGTCGTCGGCATTCCCGCCGGTTACCTGTCCGCCCGCTACCGCGGCGGCGTGGTCGACAACGGTGTCATCGTGCTGAGCCTGATCGGCGTCGCGGTGCCGGTCTTCTTCCTCGGCTACATGATGCAGGACGTCCTGGCGGCCCCGCTGGGCCTGCCGTCGCAGGGACGTCAGGCCGCGGGCCTCGACGCCACGGCCATCACCAACTTCGCCATCCTCGACGGCATCATGACCAGCGAGTGGGATGCCGTCTGGGACGCGATCCGGCACCTGATCCTGCCCGCGTTCGCGCTGGCCACGATCCCGCTCGCGGTGATCACCCGGATCACCCGCGCGTCCGTGCTCGACGTCCTCAACGAGGACTTCATCCGCACGGCGAACTCGAAGGGCCTGACCCAGCCGGTGGTGCGCCGCCGTCACGTGCTGCGCAACGGCCTGCTCCCGGTGGTCACCACCATCGGCCTGCAGACCGGCGCGCTGCTCGGCGGGGCGGTGCTGACCGAGCGGGTGTTCAACTTCCGCGGCCTCGGGTTCCTGCTTGCCGAAGGCATCGAGCGGCGTGACTACCCCCGGCTGCAGGCCCTGCTGCTGTTCGGTGCGGTGGTGTACGTGCTGGTGAACATGCTGGTCGACATCTCGTACGGGATCATCGACCCGAGGGTGCGTGTGCGATGAACACTCTGCTGAACAAGAAGAAGGAACCGATCGACAAGCTCGCCGCGGCGAGCGGGCGCAGCCTCGGCGGCGAGGCGTTCCGCCGGATGCTGCGCAGCCCGGTCGCGATCACCGGCGGCGTCATCACCGGCCTGTTCCTGATCATCGCGATCTTCGCGCCGCTGCTGGAGCCGAAGGACCCCGACGTCCACTACCTCGGCGACCAGATCCGGCCGAACTTCATCCCCGGCGCGCAGTCCGGGTTCCCGCTCGGCGTGGACGACTTCGGCCGCGACTTCCTGTCGCGGCTGATCGCCGGTGCCCAGCAGACGCTGATCGTCGGTGTGCTCGCGACGCTGGTCGGCGTGCTGATCGGTGTCATCATCGGCGGGCTCGCCGGCGCGTTCGGCGGCTGGGTCGACACCGTCCTCATGCGACTGGTCGACGTCATGCTGTCGTTCCCGTCGCTGCTGCTGGCCATTTCGATCGCGGCGCTGTTCGCGAAGCCGAGCCAGTGGACGGTCATCCTGGCCGTGTCGATGATCGGCGTGCCGATCTTCGCCCGGCTGCTGCGTGGTTCCATGCTCTCCCAACGCGATGCCGACCACGTCCTCGCGGCGACGTCGCTGGGCGTGAAGCGCGGGACGATCGTGTTCCGGCACATGCTGCCGAACTCGCTCGGCCCGGTCATCGTGCAGGCGACGCTGACGCTGGCAACGTCCATTCTGGAGGCCGCGGCGCTGTCGTTCCTCGGCCTGGGCGACCCGGACCCGTCGCGGGCGGAGTGGGGACTGATGCTGGGCAAGGCCTCGCACCAGTTCCTCGACGTCCGCCCGGAGCTGGCGTACTACCCGGCCATCGCGATCATCGTGGTGGCGCTCGGGTTCACGCTGCTCGGCGAGTCCCTGCGCGAAGCCCTCGATCCGAAGAACAGGCGGTGAGCACCCATGGCACTCCTTGAAGTCCGCGACCTTTCGGTCGTCTTCCAGCGCAAGGGGGAGCGCCCCTTCACCGCGGTGGACGGGGTCAGCTTCGACGTCGAGCCGGGCCAGACGGTCGGCCTGGTCGGCGAGTCCGGCTGCGGCAAGTCCGTGACGTCGCTGGCGATCATGCGGTTGCTGGCCCGGCGCGGCAACACGGTCACCGGTTCGGTGCGCTTCGAGGGCACCGACCTGCTCAAGCTGTCCGACAAGGACATGCGCGACCGCCGCGGCCGCGACCTCGGCATGGTGTTCCAGGACCCGCTGTCCTCGCTGAACCCGGTCATCCCGATCGGGCTGCAGATCACCGAGGTGCTGGAACGCCACCGCGGGATGTCCCGCAAGGCGGCGTCGGTGGAAGCGGTCGACCTGCTCGGCAAGGTCGGCATCCCCGACCCGTCGCGGCGGCTTTCCGAGTACCCGCACCAGCTTTCCGGCGGGATGCGGCAGCGCGCGCTGATCGCGATCGCGCTGGCGTGCCGCCCGCGGCTGCTCATCGCCGACGAGCCGACCACCGCGCTGGACGTCACCATCCAGGCCCAGATCCTGGCCCTGCTGCGGGAACTGGTGCAGGACACCGGCACCGCGCTGATCATGATCACGCACGACCTCGGCGTCGTCGCCGGGCTGTGCGACGAGGTCAACGTGCTCTACGGCGGCAAGATCGTGGAGCGGGCGCAGCGGCACCGGCTGTTCGCCGAGCCGCGGCACCCGTACACGCACGGCCTGCTCGCGTCGATCCCGCGCCTGGACGCCGGCCGCGGCGAGAAACTGATCCCGATCCGGGGCTCGGTGGCCGACAACATCCCGTGGGACCACGGGTGTGCGTTCGCGCCGCGGTGCCCCAACGCGCTGCCGGTCTGCCGCGAGGTCCAGCCGGAGCTGGCGCCCGACCAGGGCGGGCTGCTGCGCTGTCACAACCCCGTGCGGCCCGCGGTCGCCGCGGGAGGAGGAACCCGATGACCCGTCCCGCTGGTGACGTGCTGCTCGAGGTCACCGACCTCAAGGTGCACTTCCCGATCAAGAGCGGCGTCGTGTTCGACCGGACGGTCGGGCACGTGTTCGCGGTCGACGGCGTCGACCTGTCCATCCGCCGCGGCGAAACCTACGGCCTGGTGGGCGAATCCGGGTGCGGGAAGTCCACTTTGGGCCGGGCGATCCTGCGGCTGAACGAGCCGACCGACGGCCACGTCGTCTTCGACGGCACGGACGTCGCCCACCTCAAGGGCGAGCAGCTGCGGAAGGCCCGGCGCCGGATGCAGATGATCTTCCAGGACCCGCTGTCCAGTTTGGACCCGCGGCAGTCGGTGGAGTCGATCCTGCTGGAGGGCATGCGCGCGCACGGCCTCGACAAGGACAAGGAGGCCACCCAGCGGCGGCTGCGCGAGCTGCTGGCGGCGGTCGGCCTGCCGGAGACGGCGCTGCGGAAGTACCCGCACGAGTTCTCGGGCGGGCAGCGCCAGCGCATCGGCATCGCGCGGGCGCTGGCCGTGGAGCCGGACCTGATCGTCGCCGACGAGCCGGTGTCCGCATTGGACGTTTCGGTGCAGGCCCAGGTGGTCAACCTGCTGGAGGACCTGCAGGACCAGCTCGGCCTGACGTACGTGGTGATCGCGCACGACCTCGCGGTGGTGCGGCACATCTCCGACCGCATCGGCGTGATGTACCTGGGTGCGCTGGTCGAGGAGACCGACGCGGACTCGCTGTACCGGGACCCGCTGCACCCGTACACGCGGGCGCTGCTGTCGGCCATCCCGGTGCCGGACCCGCAGGTCGAGGACACCCGCGAGCAGATCCTGCTCGCCGGTGACCTGCCCTCGCCGGCGAACCCGCCGTCGGGCTGCCGGTTCCACACGCGCTGCCCGTGGCGGCAGGCGAGCCTGTGCGACACCGACCGCCCGCAGCTGCGCGAAATCGGCAGCGGGCACCGGGTGGCGTGCCACTACGCGGAGGACATCCGCGACGGCCGCATCCAGCCGCACGAGGTGGAGCCGGAACTGGTGGAGCTCACCGGGGCGCTGAACCCCGACCTGGGCCCGCCGGACATCGGCACCTCCGCCGAAATCCTCTAGCCGGAGCTTTCACGTGAAAGTGGCGGGTGCCTGCGCCCGCCACTTTTACGTGAAAGTGGCGTCAGGGCTTGAGGTCGAGCGCGGCGCTCATCGAGCCGTCCATGTAGAACGGCGTCGAGTCGTGCACGTGGGCGATCCGCCACTCGCCGCCGGTCCTGCGGAAGCCCGTCGTGGACCGGAACCACAGCTCGAACTTCTGCGGCATCCCCTTCGGCGTCGTCGACAGCCGGGTGAGGCAGTGGCTGTAGGCGACGTCGCCGCCGACGGTGACCTCGAGGTCCCGGATCTCGTACTCGATCGGGCCGTCGAAGCCCGCGAACCAGGCCTTGCGCACCTCGGCGTCTTCGCCGTGGTGCACCAGCGGCGGCGCGAGGGTGTACGCGACCGCGTCGGGAAGGTACTGCCCGGCGAGCGTCTCGGCGTCACGCTCGGTCATCGCCTTCGCGCGGGCGGTCATCAGCTCGCGAATCTGCTTCTCGTCCTGCTCGGTCATGCCATCCTCCTGGGGTGGTGGTTGCCTGTCACCTGGGACGTAGGTGCCGCCGCGCGGATTTCGACATCCAGCGGGAGGCGTTCGTGAAATTCGTGGTCCTGATCTACGGCAACCCGGAGTCCCGCGCGGCGTGGGAGGGGATGAGCGAGGAGCAGCAGGCGGCAGGCCTGGAGTACTACCGGCAGCTCAACGCCGACCTCGACGCGTCCGGCGAGCGCATCGTCTCGGAGCGGCTGGCGTTCCCGGAGCGGGCCAAGCGGGTCCGCGTGACCGGGGACGGCCCGCTGACGACCGACGGGCCGTTCGCCGAGGCCAAGGAGTTCCTGGCCGGGTTCTACCTGCTGGACTGCGCGGACTTCGACCGCGCGACGGAGATCGCCGCGCGCATCCCGGAGGCGGCGTTCGGGGTGGTGGAGGTGCGGCCGGTGATGGGATTGTGAACCCGGAGCTGCTGCGTACGCTGGCCCCGCAGGTCCTGGCGGCGCTGGTCCGCCGGTACGGTGACTTCGACGCCTGCGAGGACGCCGTCCAGGAGGCGCTGCTGGCGGCGTACCGGCAGTGGCCGTCCTCAGGGATCCCGGACAACCCGAAGGGCTGGCTGATCACGACGGCGTCCCGCCGCCGCATCGAGCAGTGGCGCAGCGACACGGCCCGCCGCCGTCGCGAGGAGGAGGTGGCGCTCGCGCAGCCACCGGAGCCACCGCCGGTCCCGGACGTCGACGACACGCTGACGGTACTGCTGCTGTGCTGCCACCCATCGTTGCCGAGGCAGTCCCAGGTGGCGCTGACGCTGCGCGCGGTCGGAGGTCTGACGACGGCGGAGATCGCGCGGGCGTTCCTGGTCCCGGAGCCGACGATCGGCCAGCGCATCAGCCGGGCGAAGCGCTCCCTGCGCGGCGCGCGGTTCGGGCCACCGGAGCCATCGAGGCTGGCGGCGGTGCTGCAGGTGCTGTACCTGATCTTCACGGAGGGACACACGGCCAGTTCCGGAGACGAGCTGAACCGGGTGGACCTGACAACGGAGGCAATCCGCCTGACCCGCCGCCTGCACGCATCGCTCCCGGAAGACGGCGAGGTCACGGGGTTGCTGGCGTTGATGCTGCTGACGGAGGCCCGCCGCCCGGCCCGGGTGTCACCATCGGGCGCGCTGGTCCCACTGGACGCCCAGGACCGCGCGTTGTGGAACGCGGAGCTGATCGAGGAGGGGACCGCACTGATCACGGGAGCGCTGACATCGGCCCCGGTGGGCCCGTACCAGCTGCAGGCGGCGATCGCGGCGGTCCACGCGGAGGCGAAGTCGGCGGCGGAGACGGACTGGAAGCAGATCCTGACGCTGTACGACCTGCTGCGCGTGGTGGCCCCGGGACCGATGGTGACGTTGAACCGGGTGGTGGCATTGGCCCAGGTGAACGGCCCGGCGGCAGGCTTGGCAGAGCTGACGACGGCGGCCGCGGACCCGGCACTGGCGACGCACCACCGCGTGGACGCGGTCCGAGGGCACCTGTTGGAGTTGTCGGGCGACTTGAAGGGAGCGCGGGAGGCGTACGAGGCGGCGGCCGGGCGGACGTTGAGCCTGCCGGAGCAGGAGTACCTACGCGCCCAGGCGGCCCGGCTTAGCCCGTGACTCGTGCTCTTTGGCTGGGTCCCCTCGCGGGCCTTGGCAGAGTCACGTCCCGCGGTGGTGCTGCGCGAGTGTGGTGACCTGCTGGGGGTGGGTGGTCGCCTCGGTGCGGGCGACATGAACGACTCTTTCATGCCGTCAGACGACATGAACGACTCGTTCATGTCGTGCGGGACCTGCGGGAGGCATTGCCGGGGGCCTCCTGCCGGGACCAGCCCGCCCAGCCGGAGCCGCTCCCCCCCCCCCCCCCCGGAACCTCGCATGCCCCGCCGGAGCCGCCCCGCCCCTGCTGGGGCCCGCCCTGCTGGAAGTCCACCCCGCCGGAGCCGCCCCGCCCCTGCTGGGGCCCGCCCTGCTGGAAGTCCACCCCGCCGAAGCCACCCGCCCCTGCCGGAGCGCACCTGCCGGAGCTGCCGTGCTGGGGCCCGCCCCGCCGAAGCCGCCCCCGCCGGAGCCCGCCCTCCCAAGGGGGCCATCCCCGGTCCCAGCCTATCGCCGCCACCCGACCCGACCCCCGCGAAACAACCCCAAGATCCGAAGTTGTCCACAAGGGGATACCCCTGTGGACAACCTGTGGGCAACCCCTGCCAACCCAACTCCCCGCTGGTCACCGCCCCAAAGAACACCCAACCCCAACCCATCCCCGAACAGGTGAATCTCGGGCCACCACCCAGACCCCGACCAAAGGAGGACCCGGACCCATACCTGAGTAGGCCGCCCGCAGCGGACCGCCCCCGGTACCCTGCGGAAAGCAGATTCCGGACAGCAGGGGGTACGAGCAGTGCACATCGACCAATGGCTGCAGGCGATCCCGCCGTTGTCGGTTTACCTGATCGTCGGCGCGGTGATCATGATCGAAAGCCTCGGCATTCCGCTGCCGGGCGAGATTGTGCTGGTCAGCGCCGCCCTGCTCGCTTCACAGCACGACACGCTCAACCCGCTCTGGATCGGCATTCTGGCCAGTGCCGGCGCCATCATCGGCGACAGCATCGGCTATCTCATCGGCAAGACCGGTGGCCAGCGCCTGTTCGCCTGGGCGGGGCGGAAATTCCCGAAGCATTTCGGGCCGACGCACATCGCCAACGCCGAACGCATTTTCAACAAGCGCGGCGTGTGGGCCGTCTTCCTCGGCCGGTTCATCGCCTTCCTGCGCATTCTCGCCGGCCCGCTCGCCGGGTCGCTGCGCATGCACTACCCGAAGTTCCTGCTGGCCAACGCCGCGGGCGGCATCGTCTGGGCGGGCGGTACGACCGCGGCCGTCTACTACCTCGGGGTCGTCGCCGAAGAATGGCTCGGCAACTTCTCCAAGTACGGCCTGGTCGCCGCGATCGTCATCGGCGTCGTCGTCTTCTTCGTCATGAAGAAGCGCCTGGGCCGCAAGCACGCCGAAGAGGAAAAGCAGGAGGAAACGGCGGCCTAGACCGTCACGAGTTCCGGTTCGGGCTTGCGTGCTGTCCGCCGCAGGGAGCCGAGCAGGACGCCGGCGATCACGACCAGCGCCGCGCCGATCTCCAGGCCCGTCGGCCGCTCGCCGAGCAGCACGAACGACGCCGTCAGCCCGACCACCGGCACCAGCAGGGAGAACGGCGAGACGACGCCCGCCGGGTTGCGCCGCATCAGCGTCGTCCACAGGCCGGAACCCACGACCGTGCCGATCAGCACGACGTAGGCCAGGCCGCCGAGCGCGGTCAGGCCGGTCGGCGTCCCCAGCGTCGTCAGCGACCGCCACTGCGCCGCCGGGCCCTCCATGACCAGGGACAACGCGAACATCGGCAGCGGCGGCACCACCGACATCCACAGCGTGAAGTGCAGCGGGTTGTCCGGCTCGGCCTTGCGCGTGCTGAGGTTGCCGAACGCCCAGCTCAGCGCGGCCAGCAGGGTCAGCACCATCGGCAACAGCGCCGCGTGCCCGGCCCGCTGCCAGGCGATCGTGGCCATGCCTGCCACCGCCAGCGCGATGCCGGCCAGCTGGTGCGGCGTGACGCGTTCGCGCAGGAAGACCGCGCCGAGCAGCACCGTGAACGGCGCCGACGCCTGCAGCACCAGCGACGCGAGCCCGGTCGGCATCCCGGTGTCCATCGCGATGAACAGGAACGCGAACTGCCCGGTGCCGAAGCCGAGGCCGTAGCCGAGCAGGTGCCGCACCTTCACCTTCGGCCACGGCACGAACAGGATCGTCGGGACGGCGAGCACGGCGAACCGCAGCGCGCCCGCGAACATCGGCGGGAACTGACCGAGCGTGGCGTGGATGGCGAGGAAGTTGAGGCCCCAGAGGACGGCGACGAGCACGGCGAGCAGGCGATCACGAGCGGGCATGCCTCCACTGTGGCAACGGCGACCGTGTAGGACCAGCGAATATATCTTCACGAACCGTGTAGCAGAGCTTCACGTATGCTGACGTGGTGGATCTGGGTCGCCTGCGCACGCTGCGCGAGTTCGCCGACCGCGGGAGCGTGACGGCGGCCGCGCGGGCACTGCACTGCACGCCGTCCGCGGTTTCGCAGCAGCTGCGGGCGCTGCAGAGCGAGGTCGGGCTGCCGCTCACCGAGCCCGCCGGGCGCGGGCTGCGGCTGACCGACGCGGGCCGCGCGCTGGTCGCCCGCGCCGACGAGGTGCTCGCCGCCCTCGACCGCGCCGAGTCCGAACTGGACACCTACCGCAGCGCGCCGCGCGGCCGGGTGCGGCTCGCGATCTTCCAGTCGGCCGGGCTGATGCTGCTGCCGGGGCTGCTGACCCGCATCGCCGGTCACGACGGGCTGGAGGTCGACGTCCGGGACGTCGACATGACGCCGCCGGAGGTGCCGGGGCTGGTCGCGGACTACGACATCGTCGTGGCGCACCGCGACGAGCACGCGCCGGAGTTCGACGCCACCCGCCTCGACGTCGTGCCACTGCTGCGCGAACCCCTCGACGTCGCGCTGCCTGCCGGGCACCGCTTGGCGGGACGGCGCCGTGTGGAGCCGGCGGAACTGGCGGACGAACGCTGGATCAGCGTCGACTTCGGCTTCCCGGTGGACGACGTGCTGCGCTCGCTGACCATCCGCACCGGCGTGCGGCCGGTCGTCGTACAGCGGATCAACGACTTCCGGATCACCGAGCGGCTGGTCGCCGCCGGCCACGGCATCGCGCTGCTTCCGCGGTACACAATGGACACCCGGCGCGACAGCGGCCTGGTCGGCCGCCCGCTGGCGGGCATCCGCGCGGCGCGGCTGGTGGAGGCGGTCTGCCGGACCGGCGCACTGCAGCGCCCGGCGGTGGCGCAGGTGATCGAGGAACTGCGCGCGGAGGTCACCCAGCTCACGGCGTGACTCCCGGCCGGTTCCGGAAACCATGCCAGGAGTTGTCATGGTTTCCGGTGAGGCTGACGGCATGAACGAACTTTCCGGAAAAGTGGCACTGGTGGCGGGCGGCACGCGGGGCGCGAGCCGGGCCATCGCCGTCGAGCTGGGGCGCGCGGGCGCCTTCGTGTACGTGACGGGCCGGACCACGCGCGCCGGACGGTCCGAAGTGGACCGTCCGGAGACGATCGAGGAGACGGCGGAGCTGATCGAGAAGGCGGGCGGCGAGGCGGAGGCGATCCGCGTCGACCACCTGCAGCCTGCCGAGGTGGCGGCACTGGCCGAGCGGATCGACCGGCTGGACATCCTGATCGACGGCCTCTGGGGCGGCGACAAGCACCTGGGCTGGGGCCAGCCGGTGTGGGAGCACGACCTCGAGGCGGGCCTGCGCATGATCCGCCTCGGCATCGACGCGCACCTGATCACCAGCCACTACTTGCTGCCCCTGCTGATCAAGCGCCCGGGCGGCCTCCTGGTCGAGCTGACCGACGGCACGGCCGAGGCCAACGCGAAGTACCGCGACGGCACTTCGCTGCCGTTCTACCTGGCAAAGGCATCAGCGCACCTGCTGGCTATCGGCGAGGCGGCGGAGCTGGCCCCGCACGGCGCGACGGCGGTGGCGTTCACCCCGGGATACCTGAGGTCGGAGGCCATGCTGGAGCACTACGGGGTAACGGAGGACAACTGGCGCGACGCGTGCGCACGCGTGCCGCATTTCGCGATCTCGGAGTCCCCGACCTTCGGCGGCCGCACGGTGGTGGCCCTGGCGGCGGACCCCGACCGGCAGCGGTGGTCCGGGCAGACGGTGAGCAGCGGACAGCTGGCGAAGGTGTACGGGGTGGACGACGTCGACGGGAGCCGTCCGGACGCCTGGCGGTACATGGCCGAGGTCGCCGAGGCGGGGAAGCCCGCGGACACCACGGGTTACCGCTGAGGTCGCTGCGGTGACCTGAACGACTCGTTCATGTCGCCGGACGATATGAACGACTCGTTCATGTCGTTTCGGGCGGCCGGAAGCCCAGCCCGGCGTCACCCGTTCCGCGCCGCCAGCTCGGCACCGACCCGGGCCAGTGCCGCCCGCAGCGACGGCGGGTCCAGCACCTCGACCCCCGGGCTCAACGCAACCAGCTGGCCGAGGCCGATCTCGTCGTCTTCCAGGGCGAGTTCGGCCTCGGCCCACCCTGTCGCATCCGGCTCCGCCAGCGACACCACGGTATCCGCGAGGTGCTCCCCGCCGAACACCCGCCGCAGTTCGCGGACCGCAAGGCGGCTCAGCCGCGCCTTCACCCGCAACGGCCGCGCCACCTGCTCGAACGTCGCCGACGAAGCACGCCACCACGCGCGCAGGTCGAAGTCCGGCGGCCGGTCGAACGTGGTCTCCTGCAGCTCCGCGCGGGCGATGCGGGACACCCGGTACGTCCGGAGCGCGTCGTCCGGGACCACCCGGGCCACCAGGTACCACACGCCCGCCTTCAGCACGAGGCCCAGCGGCTCCAGCTCTCGCGTCGCCGGCTTGTCGCGGCGCTGGTAGACCACCGCGAGACGGCGCTGCGCCCACACCGCCTGGACCACCGTCGCCAGCGCCGTCGGCTCGTCCGCGCTGCCGAACCAGCCCGGTGCGTCCAGGTGGAAGCGGCCGGCCACCAGTGCCGCGTGTTCGCGCAGCTCGGCGGGCATGCCGGCGGCCACCTTCGCCCGCGCCGCGCTGCCCGCCGTGTCGAGGCCCAGCACCGCCAGTGCCTCCGGCACGCCGAGTGCGAACAGCGCGACCGCCTCGCGTGCTGTCAGGCCGTCGAGTTTTGCGCGCCAGCCGTCGACCAGGCGGAAGCCGCCGTGGCGGCCCTGTTCCGTCCACAGTGGAACGCCCGCGTCGCGCAGCGCCGCCAGGTCGCGGTGCATCGTGCGCTCCGAGACCCCCAGCTCCGCCGCGAGCTCGGCGGCGGTCGCGCTGCGTCGACGCTGGAGCGTGAACAGCAGCGCGACCAGCCGCTCGGCCCTCACCGGTTGGCGCGGTTCACCGCCGACACGACCGCACGCAGCGACGCCGTGACGATCGACGGGTCGATCCCGATGCCCCAGAACACCCGGTCGGAGATCGCGCACTCGATGTACGACGCCGCGCGCGCGTCGTCGCCCGGGGAGAGCGTGTGCTCGCTGTAGTCCAGCAGGCGCAGGTCGAACCCGACCGTCGACAGCGCGTCGAAGAACGCCGCGATCGGGCCGTTGCCGCGGCCGGTGACCTCGTGCTCGTCACCCTCCACGCGGACCGTCGCGGTGATGTCGTACTCGCCGTCGCCGTTGTCGCGGACGTGCTGGCGGACCAGCTCCAGCGGCGTCTTCAGCTCCAGGTACTCGGCCGAGAACGCGTTCCACATCGTGGCCGGGTCGACCTCGCCGCCCTCGGTGTCGGTGTAGCGCTGGATCACCTTCGAGAACTCGATCTGCAGGCGCCGCGGCAGGTCGAGCTGGTGCTCGGCCTTCATGATGTAGGCGACGCCGCCCTTGCCCGACTGCGAGTTCACCCGGATCACGGCCTCGTACGTGCGGCCGACGTCCTTCGGGTCGATCGGCAGGTACGGGACCTCCCACGGGTAGTCCTCGACCGGTACGCCCGCCTTGTCGGCGGCGTCCTTCAGTGCGTCGAGACCCTTGTTGATCGCGTCCTGGTGGCTGCCGGAGAACGCGGTGAACACCAGGTCGCCGCCCCACGGCGAGCGCTCGCCGACCGGCAGCTGGTTGCAGTACTCGACCGTCCGCTTGATCTCGTCCATGTCGGAGAAGTCGATCTGCGGGTCGATGCCCTGGCTGTAGAGGTTCATGCCCAGCGCGACCAGGTCGACGTTGCCGGTGCGCTCGCCGTTGCCGAACAGGCAGCCCTCGATCCGGTCCGCGCCGGCCTGGTAGCCCAGCTCGGCGGCGGCGATGCCGGTGCCGCGGTCGTTGTGCGGGTGCAGCGACAGGATGACCGAGTCGCGGCGGGCCAGGTTGCGGCTCATCCACTCGATCGAGTCGGCGTAGACGTTCGGGGTGGCCATCTCGACGGTCGCCGGCAGGTTCAGGATCACCGGCTTCTCGGGCGTCGGCTGCCAGATGTCGGTGACGGCGTTGCAGACCTCGAGCGCGTACGACAGCTCGGTGCCGGTGTAGGACTCCGGCGAGTACTGGAAGCGGAAGTCGGTGTCGGGCTGCCGGGCGGCCAGGTCGAGGACCATTTCGGCGCCCTGCGTCGCGATCTTCTTGATGCCTTCGCGTTCCTCGCGGAAGACCACGCGGCGCTGCAGGATCGACGTCGAGTTGTAGATGTGGACGATCGCGCGCGGCGCGCCTTCGAGGGCCTCGAAGGTCCGCTCGATCAGCTCGGGACGGCACTGGGTCAGCACCTGGATGCTGACGTCGTCGGGGATGGCGTGCTCGTCGATGATCTCGCGGACGAAGTCGAAGTCGGTCTGCGACGCGGCCGGGAAGCCGACCTCGATCTCCTTGTAGCCCATGCGGACCAGCAGGTCGAAGAACTTGCGCTTGCGCGCGGGCGACATCGGGTCGATCAGCGCCTGGTTGCCGTCCCGCAGGTCGACGGCACACCACAGCGGCGCGCGCTCGATGCGCTTGTCGGGCCACGTGCGGTCGGGCAGGTCGATGTTCTCGACCAGGTCGTACCACGGACGGTAGCGGTGGACCGGCATGGACGTGCCGCGCTGGGTGTTCCAGGCGGGCTGGCCGGCGGGCGCGGGACGGGAGGGTTTGCGGATCTTGCTCATGCGAGTTCGGGTGTCTCCAGATCGACGGGTGCGACCGGCACCACGAATCCCCGCGACGGGGAGCCGGTCCGGTCAGGCCCCGTCGCGGCAGCGAAGCAGGAGAGCGCGCGCCACGACCCCACCATAACCACGGACCGCGGGCGGAGGGAAGCCGGGCCGCGACGGAACTGTTATTCGAGGATGCGCCATTGGTGTTACCAGCGGGTAGCCATCGGTGTAGCTCCATGTCAGACTGCGGGCATGGGTGAACACGCAGAGTCGTCATCGGCGGAGGAGACCCGCGTCTCCCGCCGGGCGCCCGTCGACTGGCGCCAGACGCGGGGCCGCGTGGCCTCGGTGCTGGCCTCGATCGTCCGCTGGGCGGGCCTGGTCTTCGCGGCACTGCTGGTGATCCACGTGATCTTCACGGTGGGCTCGGCGAACCCGAACAACGGCATAGTGTCGTTCGTCCGCTCCTGGGCCGACAGCCTGGCCCTGGGCTTCGGCGACCTGTTCACACCGAGTGACGAAAAGCTGCGCGTCCTGGTGAACTACGGCATCGCGGCGATCTTCTGGCTCGTGGTGTCGGGGATCGTCGCGAAGGTCATCCGCCGGGTGGGCGGCGCTGCTTGAGGCCGCGGCTCAGTTCGGCCGGGGCAGCGCGCGAACGAACGCCGGCGCGAGCGCACGGATACGTGCTGCCGGAACATCGCCGGCGAGGGCGCTGACCGCCAGCCGCACACCGGGGGCCTCCGCTCCGCCGAACAGTTCGTGCAGGTAGCCCAGACCGGTCGTGGTGACTGCGCTCACCCGATCGTGGGCGATCAGGTTCAGGAAGGAAGCGGCAACGTCAGCCGGGCGGGTGGCCGACATCAGCCGGTAGACATCTCCCGCGTCTTTGTCGACGAGCCGGTGTGGCTTGCTTACCCGCGCGTCGTATCGGTCTTTGAGCTTGTAGGCCTTGGCCACCAGCAAGGCTGCGGTGCCCGCGACGTAGACGGACATTTGCCGCTTGTCGGTTTCGTCCAGAGCGGCGATGGTGAGCCGGGAACGATCGACGACGGCGGTTTCGATGCCAGCCACCCGGCGAACGGATCTCTCGTCGTGGGGTGGGATTCGAGCACCGCGGCGACCGCGAACCAGTGAGTCGCCCATCAGCAGATCGAGTTCGACGGACGTCGCGACGCCGTGGATCAGCTCGGTGCGGCCCCACAGGCCGGCCTGGTCGGGCTGGAGCAGTTCGAAACCTGCGCTACGCAGTGCTTCACTCAGCAGAGGCTCGTTTTCGAGCAGGCACGGGTCGAGTCCCAGGTCACCGTCGGACGTGTAGGCAGCCGCCGTGACAGCGGCATCGGCCGATCGCAGGTAGACAGCCTGGGCACCGACGACAGTGATCGCTTCGGCGTGATCGCGCAGGGCCTCGAGGCCGTCGAGCAGCACCCGCCGCGCCACGATCGAGAGTTGCCGAGGGTCGATGCCGTCCGGAACTTTGGACACCAGATCGCTTTCTCGTGGAGGAAGGCTCAGAACCGGGGCAGCCGGACGGGCTTGCCCGGTTCCCGCCAGGAGCTCTCGTTTTCGGACATGTACTCAAGCACTGCCACGGCTTCGGACGGCATCCGTCCTGGGCCGCCGAGCCCGTCCAGGACGAGCTGGCTGTACGCCACATGCGGAATCCCGTCCACGACACGGCACCTCTCGAAGACCACCTCGTCGTGACGGCGCAGCAGGAGGACTTCCGCTCCTTCGTCGACCTCGAAAAGGCCGAGCTCTTCGGCGAGCCGGTGGGGCGGATGCGGGCCGGCTTCCGTGTAGAGCATCAGCTGCCCGCCGCTGGCGAGTGGTGAGAGCACGCGTGCCGCGTAGTGTCCGGTGACTGCGGCTCGTGGCCGTTCTTCGGCTCCGAGGTCCAGCTTCCGGAGCCGGTCGAGCACCTCGCCGATGCCCCGGGGCGCAAGAGCTCCGACATACGGGTTGTGCCGGAGCAGGTCGTAGGAGGCTGCCCGGGCGCGCAGTAGTTCCGGCCAGTCGACACGGACGATGTCGCGGCCTTCGCGCCGGACGAGCAACTGCTCCTCCAGTTGCGTCAGCAGCCGGGATACCCACGGCAGGCTGACCCCGGCGGCTTCGGCTATGTCCGTCGGTCGGTACGGGGGTGTGAAATCCACCAGGAACCGAACGACGCGGCCGGCTCTCGGCCCGGCGAGTGTGACGTTCTTCGAATTCGGTTGGACCGGTCTGGGAGCGCGGCGGTCTCCTTGGGTGAGGATTCTTATCGCCGGGTCGGTCGAGGACAGGAAGGCATTGCCGGTGAGATCCAGGTACCCGATCCCGTGTCCACGCAGCACGTCCTGGGTGCGGGGACTGATCCAGCGCGCCACCAGAAGCACGATGAACGGTATTTGCGCTTCCCGGAGGCTGCTGCTCAACGGGACGAGGTGGCTTTCCGCGTAGCGCGGAGTGACCTGCTCCCTGACTTCGACCAGGAGTTCGGCAGGCTTGTCCCGGGTACCGGGCGGAATGATCCGAACCAGGGCGTCGAGTCCCGTGCGGGAGCCGGCGCCGATCTCCCTGGCGTTGCCGATGACGACCGACCAGTGGGTGCCCAGTACTCCCCGTAGCGTTTCGAGCGCTCGCTCGAGCAGCGAAGGCTCAGCGGGGGGCTCGACGGCGCTCATGGCAGCATAGTGTCACGAGTGAATACGTACAGTCAACAATAAGTTGCCCGAAACCGGAACTTTCCCCGTCGGGGCAAGTTGAAGTTAGGAGCAACTTGGCAGCTCAGGCTGGGTCAGAGGGCCGGCTTGCCCCACTCGCCGGTGAACGCGAACTCCGTCAGCGGCACCCGCTCCCGCTCCGCCTTCTCCCGCGCGATCCGCCACTCCTCCTCCAGGACCTCCGGCGCGGCAGGCAGCCCGACCGCGACGGCCACGCGCGGCACCACGTCGTCCGGCAGGGAGAACGACGTCCGCACCGACTCCGGCGAGAATCCCGCCATCTGGTGGGCCGCCAGTCCCAGCTCCACCGCCTGCAGCACCAGGTTCTCCGTCGCCAGCCCGAGCCCGTACTCCGCGTACGGCACCTGTCCCTTCTCGTTCGTTGTCACCATCGCGCCGATCAGCAGCACGCTCGCGCGGTGGGCCCAGGCCTGGTTGCCCGAGTTCAACGCCGCCAGGATCGCGTCGAACGACCTTGTTCCGCGGACGCCCACCAGGTAGCGGGCCGGCTGGGTGTTGCCGAACGACGGGGCCCAGCGGGCCGCCTCCAGCAGGGCGCGGAGCTGGTCCGGGGGCACGCTCGCCGACTCGTCGTACGCGCGGGGGCTCCAGCGCTCGGCCAGGAGGCGGGCGATCGGGACACTCGTCACAGCCGGCTTTCGCATGATGCCGACCCTACCCAGGCGTGCGCTGCATCACTCGGAAGGAAGGGCTCCGCACATTTCGTTGCTGTTGCGGAAGATTTACTTCCGAGTGACCCGCCGGACGGGCCCCGCCCACGTCAAGAGGGTGGCGGGCCGCTGCCGCCCCGGTAGGCTCCTGGTCAAATCATGGGACGCGGGGGCTCTCCGGTGCCCACCAGGGAGCCGCCCGGCCCGCGAGGAGGTTCGGGCGTGGCCCTCGTGGTCCAGAAGTACGGCGGATCGTCGCTGGAAAGTGCCGACCGGATCAAGCGCGTCGCGGAACGGATCGTCGCCACCAAGAAGGCAGGCAACGACGTCGTGGTCGTCTGCTCGGCGATGGGTGACACCACCGACGAGCTGCTCGACCTGGCGCAGCAGGTGAACCCGGCGCCGCCGGAGCGGGAGATGGACATGCTGCTCACCGCCGGTGAGCGCATCTCGAACGCGCTGGTCGCCATGGCGATCTCGGCACACGGCGCCGAGGCCTGGTCGTTCACCGGCTCGCAGGCAGGCGTCGTCACGACGTCCGTGCACGGCAACGCGCGCATCATCGACGTCACCCCCAGCCGGGTCACCGAGGCCCTCGAGCAGGGCTACATCGCACTCGTCGCCGGCTTCCAGGGCGTCGCGCAGGACACCAAGGACATCACCACGCTGGGCCGGGGCGGGTCGGACACCACCGCCGTCGCGCTCGCCGCCGCGCTCAACGCCGACGTCTGCGAGATCTACTCCGATGTGGACGGTGTGTACTCCGCCGACCCGCGGATCGTGCCGGACGCGCGCAAGCTCGACACCATCCCGTACGAGGAGATGCTGGAGCTGGCCGCCAGCGGGTCGAAGATCCTGCACCTGCGTTCGGTCGAGTACGCGCGCCGCTACGGCGTGCCGATCCGAGTCCGTTCTTCCTACAGTGACAAGCCGGGCACCACGGTGACCGGTTCTATCGAGGAGATCCCCGTGGAACAAGCCCTGATCACCGGTGTGGCGCACGACCGCTCCGAAGCCAAGATCACGGTCACCGGGGTGCCGGACCACGCCGGTGCCGCGGCCCGGATCTTCCGCGTGATCGCCGACGCCGAGATCGACATCGACATGGTGCTGCAGAACGTGTCCAGCACCGTGTCCGGCCGCACGGACATCACCTTCACGCTGTCGAAGGCCAACGGCGCCAAGGCGGTCAAGGAACTGGAGAAGGTCAAGGAGGAGATCGGCTTCGAGTCGGTCCTCTACGACGACCATGTCGGCAAGGTGTCGCTGGTCGGCGCCGGGATGCGCTCGCACCCGGGTGTCACGGCGACGTTCTGCGAGGCGCTGGCCCAGGTCGGCGTCAACATCGAAATCATCAACACCTCGGAGATCCGCATCTCGGTGCTGATCCGGGACGCGCAGCTCGACGACGCCGTGCGCGCGATCCACGAGGCGTTCGAACTCGGCGGCGACGAAGAAGCCGTCGTCTACGCGGGGAGTGGTCGCTGATGGCGGACGGGCTGCGGGTCGGGGTGGTCGGCGCGACCGGCCAGGTCGGCGCGGTGATGCGCAAGCTGCTGGCGGAGCGGGAGTTCCCGATCGCGGAACTGCGTTACTTCGCTTCGGCGCGCTCGGCGGGGTCGAAGCTTCCCTGGCGCGACACCGAAATCACGGTCGAGGACGCGGCGACGGCCGATCCGTCCGGTTTGGACATCGCGCTGTTCTCCGCGGGCGGGTCGACGTCGAAGGCGCAGGCGCCGCGGTTCGCCGCCGCCGGGGTCACGGTGATCGACAACTCCTCGGCGTTCCGGATGGACCCGGACGTGCCGCTGGTCGTCAGCGAGGTCAACCCCGAAGCCGTCAAGGAGGCGCGGAAGGGGATCATCGCGAACCCCAACTGCACCACCATGGCCGCGATGCCAGTGCTCAAGCCGCTGCACGACGAGGCGGGGCTGGTGCGGCTGGTCGCCTCGACCTACCAGGCGGTGTCCGGCAGCGGGCTGGCCGGTGTCGACGAGCTGGCGAACCAGGTCAAGGCGGCGGCCGAGCACGCGGCGCTGCTGACCCACGACGGCGCGGCGATCGAGTTCCCTGCGCCGGAGAAGTACGTCCGCCCGATCGCGTTCAACGTCCTGCCGATGGCCGGGTCCATTGTGGACGACGGCGAGCTGGAGACGGACGAGGAGAAGAAGTTCCGCAACGAGAGCCGCAAGATCCTGAGCATCCCCGGCCTCGGCGTCTCCTGCACCTGCGTGCGGGTGCCGGTGTTCTCGGGTCACTCGATCTCGGTGAACGCGGAGTTCGAGCGGCCGCTGACCGTCGAACGCGCGACCGAGCTGCTGTCGCACGCCCCCGGCGTCGAGCTGTCGGAGATCCCGACCCCGCTGCAGGCGGCGGGCAACGACCCGAGCTACGTCGGCCGCATCCGCGTCGACCAGGGCGTCGAGGGCGGTCGCGGGCTGGCGCTGTTCATCTCGAACGACAACCTGCGCAAGGGCGCGGCGCTCAACGCCGTGCAGATCGCGGAGCTGGTCGCCCGGGGCTGAGCGCCGCGCCGGTCACGCACGCAGTGCCAGCAACGCCGTCGCGGACAGCGTTTCCCGGTTCGCCGCCAGGCCGCCCAGCCGGCGGTCGTCGGCGAACCCGTTGCCCGTCCCGCCGTCGACGTGGCGCTGGTGGGTGGCCATGGCACGCCTGACGTTCTCGACGTACTGCGCGGCGGCGGCGAAGCAGGCCACGGGCCGTTCCTCGACGACGATTTCGAGCGGGGCGGGGAGGGCGGAAGCGGCGGCTTCGATGCGGTTCACGGCAGGTCCTTTCGCCGGAGACGGTTTCCGGCAGCGTAGGTTCCCGGCCGGTGCGGGAGAACCACCGATGTGAGGAGCCCGGGAGGCTGCGGAAATCGCCTTGTTCGTTTGCGGTGCCCGGGGGATCCTGGGCACCGCAAAACGCTTTCAGGGGAGGAACCATGTACACCGCTGTCGAGGGGGCCCGCGTCCCGATCCGGATGTGGGCGGACCCCGCGTCCGTCGAAGACCAGGCCATGCGGCAGCTGCAGAACGTCGCGAACCTGCCGTGGGTGCACGGCGTCGCCGTGATGCCCGACGTGCACTACGGCAAGGGCGCGACCGTCGGCAGCGTCATCGCGATGCGCGACGCCGTCTCGCCCGCCGCCGTCGGGGTCGACATCGGGTGCGGGATGAGTGCCGTCCGGACGTCGCTCACCGCCGCCGACCTGCCGGACGACCTCGGCAGGCTGCGCCGCCGCATCGAGTCGGCCGTGCCGGTGGGCTTCGGGCTGCACAAGACGCCGGTGAACCCGGCGAAGGTGCACGGCGTCGGCGGCTGGGACGCGTTCTGGAAGGGCTTCGGCGAGCTGCACCCCGGCGTCCAGGAGCTGCACGACCGGGCCGCGCGGCAGATCGGCAGCCTCGGCGGCGGGAACCACTTCATCGAGGTCTGCCTCGAACAGGGCGGCGCCGACGAGGGCCGGGTCTGGCTGATGCTGCACTCGGGTTCGCGCAACATCGGCAAGGAGCTGGCGGAGCGGCACATGGCGGTCGCGCGCAAGCTCCCGCACAACGCCGACCTGCCGGACCGCGACCTCGCGGTGTTCGTCGCGGGCACGCCGGAGATGGAGGCGTACCGGCGCGACCTGTTCTGGGCGCAGGACTACGCGGCGCGCAACCGCGCCACGATGGTCGCGCTGGTGAAGCAGGCGGTGCGCGACGAGCTGCCGCAGGTCACGTTCGACGACGCGATCTCCTGCCACCACAACTACGTCGCCGAGGAGACCTACGACGGCGTCGACCTGCTCGTCACCCGGAAGGGGGCGATCCGGGCGGGTTCCGGCGACCTCGGGATCATCCCGGGCAGCATGGGGACCGGTTCGTACATCGTCCGCGGGCTGGGCAACGAGTCGTCGTTCCAGTCGGCCTCGCACGGCGCGGGACGGCGGATGTCGCGGAACAAGGCCAAGAAGCTGTTCACGGCCGACGACCTCGCGGCGCAGACGGCGGGCGTGGAATGCCGCAAGGACTCGGGCGTCGTCGACGAGATCCCGGCGGCGTACAAGGACATCGAATCGGTGATCCGCGCGCAGACGGACCTGGTCGAGGTCGTCGCCCACCTCAAGCAGGTGGTCTGCGTCAAGGGCTGACCGGTACCGTGGCTTCATGACGAGGGGTGGAACCACGGCCGCGCTGCTGGCCGCGAGCGCACTGCTGCTGAGCGGGTGCGACCAGGTCAGCAACGCGGTCGACCAGGGGAGCAAGGCGGCGGACAAGGTTTCGACGTGCACCGAGGCACTCGGGCTCGCCGACCTGAACCCGCTGGTCGACCCGGACCGGCTCAAGGCCCGCGCCGAGGACAAGGAGCGCCGGCTGCGCGAGCTGGCGGCGAACGTCGGCGACCAGGACGTCAAGAAGGCGCTGCTCGGCATGGCCGACTCCTACGTCGAGGTGCAGAAGGAGCGCATCGAGGACGCGGGTGTCGTGGCCAAGTGGGTGCAGCGCAACGTCAAGAAGCTCGACGCCCTGCGCGCGGCCTGCAGCTGAACCCGCCGTTCCGCGGTCGTGAGTGAGAAACAGGGTTAGAACACTGTTTCTCACTCACGACCAGCTGCGGCAGACCCGCTAGCAGGAGCTTTCCGCCAGTTCCGCCGCCGGCGCCGGTTCGGGGGTGCGGCGGCGCAGCAGCCCGGCCGCCGCGATCACCAGCCCGCCCAGCCCGGCCGCCGCGAAGCCCCAGGCCGGGCTCGTGTGGTCGATCGCGAAGCCGACCACCGGGCTGCCCAGTGCCAGGCCGAGGCGGGTCGACGCGTCCTGCAGGCCCATTGCCTCGCCGCGGACCTGTGGTGGCGCGATCCGGCTGACCGTCTCGGTCGTCGCCGCCAGGGTCGGCGCGCACAGCAGGTTCGTCGGGATCAGCACCAGCATCAGCAGCCACCACGGATGGCCTGCCAGGCCGACCGGGATGACCAGCACCGCGAGCAGGAACATCAGCACGCCCTGGGGCAGTGACCGCCGCACGGCGCCGTGGATGATCCCGCCGGTGATCGAGGCCGCGCACATCACCGCGATGATCAGGCCCGTCTTGCCGATGTCGCCGTGCTCGCGCAGGGCCGCGAGCGTCGCCAGTTCCGTCCCGACCAGCACGAACAGCGCGCCGCCCGCGATCAGCAGGGTCGCCACCAGGTGGCCGCTCAGCCAGGTGCGCAGCTTCGGCCGCACCCCGGCCACGACCGGCTCGCGGTCGTCGCGGATCGGCGGGTCGACCAGCCAGATCAGCAGCGCCGTGCCGCCGAACAGCACGCCGAGCGCCGACAGCGTCCACGTCGGGGAGAACGCCGTGATCGCCGCGATGCCCGCCGCCGGGCCGATCATGAACGTCGCTTCGATCGAGATCGTGTCGAGCGCGTACGCCGCCCGCCGCTCGGAGAGCGGGACGAGCGCGGCCAGGATCTGCCGGGCCAGCGAACCCGCGGGGACCGAGAGCATCCCGGCCGGGACCGCGACGACGGCCAGCGCCTCGTACGGCAGGTGCGGCGCGGCGAACCAGAACGCCGTCGTGCCGAGCCCGCACACCGCGACCACCGGGCGCAGCCCGTACCGGTCGAAGCACCGGCCGAGCAGCGGCGCGCCGAGCGCCATGCCGAGGGTGATACCCGCGCCGACCAGCCCCGCGGCGCCGTAGCCGCGGCCGAGCCCGGTGACGATGTACAGCGTCATCATCACGCCGTTCATGGTCATCGGCAGCCGGGCCAGGAACATCAGGGCCATCGTCGACGGGACGCCGGGAACGGTGAGGACCCGGCGATAGGGCTGCATCGGCACGTCCTCGATGAGAACCCAGGGTGGTACGCGCGTGCAAGTTATTTCCGGGGAGGCGGGTGCCGGCCCGCACGCTCGCGCCGGGCGGACGTCCGGCCGCGGGCGATCCGGACGCCGCCACTTTGGTGGTCCTGGACCGCCTGGAGACGGGGTCCGCCGCTCCGATCGGCGAACGGATTTCGCATTTCCGCGCCGACCTCGCCCGTCCCGTGTGGGTGGCGGTGCGAGCGTGGGGGACGCCCCGTCTGGAGCAGTCCCGACACGCGGTCCGACGGAGTGATGAAGCCAAACGATCACCGTTTACACCCGGGTGAGTTACCCGGCTGCTCCAAAGTGGACAACCGCTACCAGCAGTGATGCTCGGAATCGGTCATGTTGATCTTCGGGGTGATGGACAAGGTTTCGACGTTAATCAATTGCGGTCCAGTTCGCCCCTTCCGGATTCGGCACGTAAGGGTTAGAAAACGTCCCTAACCGGTGATCGGGTGGCTTATCTCCGATACGGGGGGTATCGATTTATCCCGTCAGGTCTCCCGAGGCCAGGAGGTAAGGAATGAAAGGCAAGTTCGGGCGATCCATCGCCCTGGTAGCCGCCGGCAGTCTGCTTGCGGTCGCGACGGCGGGGATCGCTTCGGCGAGCCCGGCAGGGGGCAAGGGGTCCTCCAGCACCCAGGCCCTCGCCGCTCAGGTGCTCCAGATGCGTGACGACCTGACCAAGGTGGCCTACGCGGGCAACGTCGGCGCGACGCGGGCGGATCTGGGTCAGCTGAACCCCGTGCTCGCGGACATCGCGGCGGGGAAGCGCTACACGATCCAGACCGACACCCAGCAGCTCGCCGGCCTGGCCAAGGGCCGCGCCGACGAGTCCGCCCGGCTGCTGGCCGACCCGACGGCGAAGCCGCGCCAGCTGCCGCCGTTGCCGCTGCCGCCGATCCCGGACCTGCCCGGCCCGCTGAAGATCGTCAGCGACCTGCTGAAGGCTCTGCTGGGTGCCCTGACCGGCATCCTGGGCGGCCTGCTCGGTGCCCTGCCGGTGCCGCCGCTGCCGCTGCCACCACTGCCGGTGCCGGGGTCGTGACGGCTTAGTCACAGGAAAGCAGCCACAGGAAAAATGGGGGGCCCGGGGCCCGGCGGCGGACATTTCTCCGCGCCGGGCTCCGGGTTTCCTGGGTGGTCGGCGGCGGCTCACCTCAGTGTCTTGAATGACTCATTCGGGTCTTGGGAGGTCCTGAATGAGTCATTCAAGACACCGGACCGCCTCCGACCGCGGTTCCACGCGAGCGGTAGGTCCGCACAAGGTGGTTTGCCCACCTTGTGCGGCATCTGACGCAGCGAAGGGCACCTTCCTTGCGTCACCGGCACGGAAGGTGCACTTCAGTACGCGTTGGCCCGGAGCGGTCAGTCCCGTGTGGACAGACCCTGGCGCAGGGCGCCCGCCATCTCGGCCATCGCCTCGCGGAACCGGGTGCCGACCCCGGTGAAGTTGATGAACCCGTGGATCAGGTCCTCGTGCCGCCGCAGCGCCACCTCGACCCCCGCTTCGCGCAGCTTCTCCGCGTACGCCTCGCCTTCGTCGCGCAGCGGGTCGAACCCGGCCGTGACGACCAGGGCGGGCGGCAGGCCGCTCAGGTCGTCCGCGCGCAACGGCGAGAGCCGCGGGTCGGTCAGGTCCGTGCCTTCGGGCACGTAGTGGCCCTCGAACCACTTCATGTGCACGTCGGTCAGGAACAGGTCCTCGGCGAACAGGTCCTGCGAGCGGTAGCGCCGCGCGAAGTCCGTCGCCGGGTAGATCAGCAGCTGGAACGCCGGTGCCGGGCCGCCGCGGCGGACGGCCTGCTGGGCGGTCACCGCGGCGAGGTTGCCGCCCGCGCTGTCGCCGCCGACGGCGACGCGGGCCGGGTCGGCGCCGAGGTCGGCCGCCTTGGCCACCGCGTACTCGAACGCCGCCAGCGCGTCCTCGGTCGCCGCCGGGAAGGGGAACTCCGGGGCCAGCCGGTACTCGATCGACAGCACCCGGACGCCGGCGTGCTTGGCCAGGTAGCGGACGGCGTTGTCGTGGCTTGCGCGGGTGCCGACCACCCAGCCGCCGCCGTGGAAGAACACCAGCAGCGGCGACTTGTCGGGCAGCCCGGCCGGCGTGTACAGCGTCGCGGGCAGGTCCCCGTCGGGCGTCGGCACGGCGATCTCGCGCACCGAGACCGGCTCGATCGGCTTGCCGCTGACCAGGTGCCTGCCCAGGTCGAGCAGGGCGCGGGACTCCTCGACCGAGCCGCGGACCAGCTCGGCGCCCGCGATCTTCTGCAGCCGGAGCAGCAGCTGGGCGTCGAGCGCGAGTTCCTGGCCGTCGAGGCGGACGGGCCGTCCCGCCAGCGCCCGCCGGGCCGGTGCGGGCAGGCCGAAGACCAGCTGGGACGCGGCCGCCTGGACACGGATCGGGAGCGGGATCGCCATGGTTCCTCCTGAGCGTCGGTGCCGCCCTGGACGTTACTTGCCAGTAGGTAACGGGTCCAGCTGTGACCAGGACCTCCGTCCCAGAGTCTGGTCCTCCAGTTAAGTGGAGGGGTTAGCCTGGAAAACGTGACTTCAGCCAGGACGGTCAACGTGCTCGGGATCGGCGGCTCGCTCCGGGAGGGCTCGCAGTCCGAACACGCCCTGCGGATCGCGCTCGACGGCGCGGCCGAGGTGGGCGTGCGGACCAGCCTGCTCACCGGCCCGGAGCTGGTGCTGCCGTTCTACGACGCCGGCGTGCCCGAGCGCGACGAGCGCGCCACCCGGCTCGTCGAGGCCATCCGGCAGGCCGACGGCCTGATCGTCGTGTCGCCCGGCTACCACGGCGCGCTGTCCGGCCTGGTCAAGAACGCCCTGGACTACGTCGAGGACCTGCGGGACGACCGCCGTCCCTACCTCGACGGGCGCGCCGTCGGCCTCGCCGCCGTCGCCTACGGCTGGCAGGCCGCGGTGACCACGCTCGAGCAGCTGCGCACGATCACGCACGCCCTGCGCGGCTGGGCCACGCCGCTCGGTGGCTCGATCAACTCGGCCGAAACCAAGTTCGACGAGGCCGGGGGCGCGTCGGACGAGAAGAGCGTCCGCACCCTTCGCCTGATCGGGCGACAGGTCGCCGAATTCGCGGTGACGCGCGCCGCATGACGTTTTGCCCGGAGGCCGCCGGGTAACTCGTCCACGTGATGCCTGCCATGCAGCGGCACCATTCCGCGGGGCCGGGATGTTGTGCCCAGTGAGAACGCTCGAAGTGGAGCGTCCGGAACGCAAAGGCAGGCTGAACATGGGTCAGGCGCTCTACACGGCGGTGGCGACGGCACGCGGGGACGGCCGAAACGGCGAGGTGACGTCGTCGGACGGCGTCATCGACGAGTCGCTGGCCGTCCCGAAGGAGATGGGCGGCCCCGGTGGTGACAAGACCAACCCCGAGCAGCTCTTCGCCGCCGGCTACTCGGCCTGCTTCCACAGCGCCCTGCAGCTGGTCGCGCGCCAGGCCAAGGTGCCGCTGAACGGCTCGACCGTGACGGCGGAGGTGAGCGTGCTCAAGCAGGAGGTCGGCTTCGGCCTCGGCGTCGCGCTCAAGGTCTCGCTCCCCGGCCTGGACCAGGCGCAGGCCGACCAGCTGGTCGAGCAGGCCCACCAGGTGTGCCCGTACTCGAACGCGACCCGCGGCAACATCGAGGTCGCGCTCTCCGCGACGGTCTGACCCGCGCACCCCGGTCCGAACCAGTACGAGGAAAGGATCAACCAGATGAGCAACTCTCCGATCAAGAGCCCGCTGTCCGAGGCCGACAAGGAGATCACCGGCAACGCCCTGCAGGCCACGCTGGTCGACCTGGTCGACCTGTCCCTCATCGCCAAGCAGGCGCACTGGAACGTCGTCGGCCCGAACTTCCGCAGCGCGCACCTGCAGCTCGACGAGCTGGTCAACACCGCGCGCCAGTACGTCGACGAGGTGGCCGAGCGCGCCAACGCCATCGGCGTCTCGCCGAACGGCAAGGCGAAGACGGTCGTCGAGAGCTCGGGCGTGCCCGAGTACCCGGACAACTGGCAGTCGGTGGAGTCGACGGTCGCGGCGATCGTCGACATCCTCGCGGCCCTGATCGAGCGGCTGCGCAAGCGCATCGACGAGACCGACAAGAGCGACCTCGTCACGCAGGACCTGCTGATCGAGATCACCCGCGCGCTGGAAGAGGCGCACTGGATGTGGCAGGCCCAGCAGGCCTGACTTCGCGCCACGAAAGGGCCGTTCCGGACGGGACGGCCCTTTTTCGTCGGTGCGGGCCAGTACGTTCGGGGGCATGGTCTTGCATCAGGGGAACGCCGTCCGCCCGGACCGCGCGGCCGGGACGAATCCGTTCTACGCGGGGACGAACCCGGCACTGGCGGCCGGGTTCGTCATGCCGCACGACAAGCTGCGCGACGACCCGCTGCCCCCGGACACCGCGCTGCAGCTCGTGCGCGACGAGCTCATGCTCGACGGCAACGCGCGGCTGAACCTCGCCACGTTCGTCACCACGTGGATGGAACCGCAGGCCCGCGAGCTGATGGCCGAGTGCGTCGACAAGAACATGATCGACAAGGACGAGTACCCGCAGACGGCCGAGCTGGAGCGCCGCTGCGTGAACATCCTCGCCGACCTCTGGCACGCGCCCGACCCGGCCGACATCATGGGCTGCTCGACGACCGGGTCGTCGGAGGCCTGCATGCTCGCCGGGATGGCGCTGAAGCGGCGCTGGTCCCGGCTGGGCCGCGGCGGGAAGCCGAACCTGGTGATGGGCGCGAACGTCCAGGTGTGCTGGGAGAAGTTCTGCGAGTACTGGGAGGTCGAGCCGCGGCTGGTGCCGATGGAGGGCGACCGGTACCACCTGACCGCCGAGGAGGCCGTGGCCCGCTGCGACGAGAACACGATCGGCGTGGTGGCGATCCTCGGCTCGACCTTCGACGGCAGCTACGAGCCGGTCGCGGAGATCGCCGAGGCGCTGGACGCCCTGCAGGAGCGCACCGGCTGGGACATCCCGGTGCACGTCGACGGCGCTTCGGGCGCGATGGTCGCGCCGTTCCTCGACCCGGACCTGGTGTGGGACTTCCGGCTGCCGCGCGTGGCGTCGATCAACACTTCGGGCCACAAGTACGGGCTGGTGTACCCGGGTGTCGGCTGGGTGATCTGGCGTGACAAGGCGGCGCTGCCGTCCGAGCTGGTGTTCAACGTCAACTACCTGGGCGGCGACATGCCGACGTTCGCGCTGAACTTCTCCCGCCCGGGCGCGGAGGTGGCGGCCCAGTACTACACGTTCGTCCGGCTGGGCCGGGAAGGCTTCCGCGCGGTCCAGCAGGCGTCGCGGGACGTGGCGACGCACCTGTCGGCCGGGATCGCCTCCCTGGGGCCGTTCGAACTGCTGACCAGGGGAGACGAGCTGCCGGTGTTCGCGTTCACCACGCGTTCGGACAGCGGCTTCGACGTCTTCGACGTGTCCCGCCGGCTGCGGGAGCGCGGCTGGCTGGTGCCGGCGTACACGTTCCCGGAGAACCGGACGGACCTGGCGGTCCTGCGGATCGTGGTCCGCAACGGCTTCACGCACGACCTCGCGGACCTGCTGCTGGCGGACCTGGCCCGGGTCCTCCCGGAGCTGGAGCAGCTCGGCGGCCGCCCGAAGGACCCGGCCAAGGCGACCGCCTTCCACCACTGAACCCGTGACTCGCGTGATCCAGCCCGTAACCGGCGTGACTGGAGCCGTAACTCGCGTGATGGGAGCCGGACCGGGCCTGATCACGCGAGTTACGTGTCTGATCACGCGAGTTACGCGTGCTCGGCGTCTCTTCCTGTCGCCAGCGCTTGTACTCGCGGGTAACGTCGGGCGCATGGGTGTCGCTGCTGACGAACGCCGGGCGCTGAGCGCGCTTTTCGAGGATCTCGGGCCCGACGCGCCGACCTTGTGCGAGGGCTGGACCACGCGGGATCTCGCCGCGCACCTCGTCGTGCGCGAGCACCGGCCCGATGCCGCGCCCGGCATTCTCGTGCCCGCCCTTGCCGGGTACACCCGGAAGGTGCAGGACCGCTATGCCGCCAAGCCGTGGGCCGAGCTGGTCGGGCAGGTGCGGCGCGGTCCGGCGAAGTTCTGGCCCACCGCCATCGGGCCGCTCGACGAGCTGACCAACACCGCCGAGTTCCTCGTCCACCACGAGGACGTCCGGCGCGCGCAGCCGGACTGGGCGCCCCGGCCCGCCGACGCCACCCGGGACGCCGCCGCGTGGCGGTCGGCGAAGCAGGCCGCCAAGCTGAACCTGCGCAAGGCGCCGGTCGGCGTGACACTCCGGACCCGCGACGGCCGGGAGGCCGTGGTCAGGACCGGGCCGGACCCGGTCACGATCACCGGCGACCCGGTCGACCTGCTGTTGTTCGTCTTCGGCCGCGACGCCGTCCACCTCGACTTCGAGGGCGACGCGGCCGCTGTCACGAAGCTGCAGGCGGCGAAGCGGGGACTCTGAGCGCCCGGTCGACCCACCGCCCGGCCGGCAGCGCGACGACGACCGCGGCCAGCACCAGGTGCACGACCATGAACGCGACCGCGGCAGGCACGCTCGGCGGCCCGCCGAGGAACACGATCATGTGGGACGCCCACTTCAGCTCGGCCGGCTTCGCACCCGCCGCCCAGACGTCGTTGAGCGCCCAGAACGTCAGGTCGTTGACCCCCGAGATCACCACGAGGATCGACGCCACGCCGACCTTGAGCACGTTCGCCGTCCGGCCACCGCCGAGCCGGTAGGCCAGCAGCCCGAACAGCACGATGAACGTCGTGACGAACAGCTCGAACTGGTACACCGGCTCGAACGAGTCCGGCGACCGCCCGAACTGCTGGATCCGCAGCACCAGCTCGGTGTCCAAATAGGACATGTAGACGAAGACCGCGAAGACGATCAGCGCCGGGCCGAACCGGCCGCGCGGGAACAGCGACACCGTCAGCACCGCGAAGACGAACGGGCACAGCTTGAACGCCCATTCGCCGACGTTGTCCAGTGTCTGGTCCGGCGGCAGGACCACCATGATCAACAGGGTGCTGACCACGGCCGGGACGGCGGCGACCAGCCACAGCCACTGCCGCCGCCGGTAGAGCGTGCCGGCCCAGCCCGGCGCAACCGAAACCGTCACTCTTCCTCCAGCCGCGGCTTCTCCGCCCAGAACGGGCCGAGCGCCAGCGCGTCGACGTCGGTCTTGAGGTAGCAGGCGATCGCGTCCTGCGGGCTCGCGACGATGGGCTCGTTGTTGTCGTTGAACGAGGTGTTGACGACCATCGGCACGCCGGTGAGCCGCTCGAACTCGCTGATCATCCGCCAGTACAGCGGATTGTCCTCCTTGCTGACCGTCTGCACGCGCGCGGTGCCGTCGACGTGCGTGATCGCCGGGACCTCGTCGCGCTTGTGCGGCAGCACGTCGAACACCAGCAGCATCACCGGCGACGGGTAGTCGCTGACGAAGTACTCGCCCGCCCGCTCCACCAGGCACGACGGCGCGAACGGCCGGAACGCCTCGCGGTGCTTGACCTTCTCGTTCATCCGCGTCTTCGACTCCGGGTCGCGCGGGTCGGCGATCAGCGACCGGTTGCCCAGCGCGCGCGGGCCGCACTCCATCCGGCCCTGCACCCAGCCGACGATCCGGCCTTCGGCCACCTTCGCCGCCGTGTGCGCGGCGATGTCCTCGACGCGCGTGTATTCGACGCCTGCGTCCTGCAGTGCCTGCTCCATCTCGGCTTCGGTGTAGTCCGGGCCGGTGTAGGTGTAGCCGTCGCGCGGCCGCGGCTTGCCGTACTTGCCGACCGACACCGCGAGCGCGGCACCGAGTGCGCAGCCGTCGTCGGCGGCCGCGGGCTGGGCGAAGAAGTCCTCGAACGGCGTCTCCAGCAGGATCCGGCCGTTCATCACGCTGTTCAGCGCGACACCGCCGGCCACGCACAGCCGCTTCGAGCCGGTCTCCCGCTGCAGCCACCGCGCCAGGTGCAGGCCCGCCTCTTCGAGCGTCACCTGGAGTGCGTACGCGATGTCGCGGTAGTGCTGCGGGACCGGGTTTTCGGCCGTGACGCGGGTCTTGGGCCGCGCCGGGCCGAAGGTGTCGGTGAACTTCTTCGACATCACGTGCTTGCCGGTGCGGTGGTGGCCGAACCAGCTCAGGTCCAGCTCGAAGCTGCCGTCGTCCTTCAGGTGGATCAGCTGCTTGAACGCGTCGACGTAGGTGTCCTCGCCGAACGGCGCGAGACCCATGATCTTGCCCTCGTCCCGCGTCGGGTAGAAGCCGAGGTAGCCGGTGACCCCGGCGTACATCGCGCCGAGCGAATGCGGGAACTTGATCCGCCGCAGGTCGGTGATCCGGTTGCCACGGCCGTGCGCGAGGTAGGTGGCGGTGCCGTCGCTGCCGATGCCGTCGAAGGTGAGCACGGCCGATTCGTCCCACGGCGAGATGTAGTAGCCGCTGGCCGCGTGCGCCCGGTGGTGGTCGACCAGATGCGTCTTGAACTTCACCGGGCCGGTCCACCCGGCGGCTTCCTTGACGTCCTTTTCGAGGGTGAAGGACCGCTTGATGTGCGCGAGCACGGCCCCGCCGACGTGGTAGTCGTCGCTGCCCGTGCCGCCGCCGGTCTTGAAGGTGTCGACCAGCCCGGCCGACCGGCCGCCCTCGTCGCCGTTGGCGTTGCGGAAGACCTCCAGGGTGCCGGGGAAGTAGCGGGCGAACACCTTGGCGGCGTGGATGCCTTCCTTCCAGCGCTGCCAGTAGTAGGCGACGTGGTCGACGTCGGCCAGGGTGATCCCGCCGCGCTCCAGGCAGAACTTGATGGCCTCGGCGGGGAAGCCGCCGTCGTGCTTCACGCGCGTGAACCGTTCCTCTTCGGCGAACGCGACGATCTCGCCGTCCCGCACGAGCGCCGCCGCCGAGTCGTGGACCCTGCTGATCCCCAGTACGTACATGACTTTCCCTCCCAGTGGTTTCAGTGACGGCGGAGCAGGCGCCGCAGGACTGCCGCCTTGACCGCGAGGGCGAAGACGAGCGCGGCGAAGCCGCCCACCGGGCCCAGCGGCGGGACGAGCAGCGCCGCGGCCACGACGGTGGCGGCCAGTGACACGACGGCGGTCCCCGACGTCAGCGTCAGCACCTTGCTGTTGGTGTTTTCGACGAGGAAGCCCGCGTACAGGCCGATCGCATACAACGCCGTTTCGACGAGCACGAGGACGCCGAGGGCGAGGTAGGCGTCTTCGGCAGTGAGCAGCACGCGGGTGGCGGGCACGGCGAGACCGGCGCCGAGCAGCACGGCGAACGCGATCCCGGCCCGCTCGACGAACCGCAGCAGGACCGCCGCCCGTGCGCGCCCGGCCGCCGCGCCGGTGCCGCGCATCCGCCGCGAGACCGCAGGCTGGTGCAGCCGCAGCTGGTAGAACAGCAGCGAGCAGAACGCGCTCGACACGAGCAGTGCCAGGTAGAACGGGCCGCTGTCGGTGGTCCGCCCGGACAGCGCGAGCACGGCGAACACCACCGACGTCGCGATCACGTCGAGCAGTTCGGTCAGGCCGAGCAGGACGGTGCTGCGCGCGAACGCGGGCAGCAGCCGGTGGCCCGTGCTGCCGCCGCGCAGCCACGGCCTCGGCAGCAACGCCACCGAAGCGCCGAGAAGCACGAGAAGCCCGGCGAGCAGCAGCACCAGATGCGTCTCCGGTGACCAGCGCACCGCCCACGTCACGCAGGTGACGACGCCGACCACGACCGCTCCCGCGGTGAACGCGAGTGCGTCCAAAGTGGACTTCCCGCGCAGCCGGTGCAGCCCGGACACGGTCATCAGCAGCCCGCCGGCGATGGACCACGCCGCCGCCGTCAGGTAGAGCGCCGCGGCCGACCGCGGGGCCGTCACCAGCGCGACGACCATGGCGGCCAGCACCGCGAGCACCGGCGCCGCGGCGAGCCGGACCGCCAGGCCCGCGACGGCGTCCCGGGTCAGCCGCAGCCGCGGCAGGCTCTTCAGCGCGGACTTCTCCACCGCGGACGGCACGAAGTTCAGCCAGCCCATCAGGCCGAGCGCGTTGGCGAACCGCCCGTAGTCGTGGGCACCCCACGCCGTGATCAGGACCAGCCCCATCACCTGCACCGACACCCGGAACGCGCCCCGGCCGGCGAGCAGCCGCAGCACGACCGCCGTCCGCGGCGCGGCCACGACCGGCGGTGCGGTGGACGGCACGGTCACGGCAGGGGTACCGCCATGTCCTGCTCGTGGAGCAGGAACTTCAGCGTGCCGCGCACGGCGTTCTCCACCGACAGCAGCTCGGGCACCGAGCCGGCGGTGAGCACGACGTAGCCGAGCTTGTGGCCGGCCTGCTCGTAGGGCCGGACGAAGGAGCCCGCGTCGGCGAACAGGTGCAGCCCGACGAGGCCGGGCATCGCCAGGACGTCCTCCACACCGTCCACACCGGACAGATGACCGCCGCGGTCGGAGGCGAGGATGTGCACCAGGGTCGGCTTCGGCTCGTGCAGGTTCAGCCGCACCTCGCCGCCGGTGGCGGCCGCGATGCCGGCGGCGATCAGGTCGGCGCCGTAGCAGTGCTCGATGGCCTCCGCCAGCCCGTTGCCGCCCATCCGCGCCCCCATCTCGATGAGGTAGAGCCGCCCGTCCCGGCCGAGGACGGCGTCGAGGGTGAGCGGGCCGGTGCGGTAGCCGAGCTCGGTGCAGATGAGATCGAGTGCCTCGACCAGCTGCAGCTCGACGTCCGCGGGCAGGGCGCCGGGCAGCAGGTGCGACGACGTCACGAAGAACGGCGGCGGCGTCAGCGTGCGGTCGGTGACGGCGTGGAAGACGGTCCGGCCGTCGACGACCAGCGCCTCGATGGTGAAGTGCGTGCCGTCGAGGTGTTCCTCCACGACCAGCCGCCCGGACGGGGAGAACGCGAGCGACTCGGTGAACGCCGCGTTCAGCCGTCCCGGGCCGGAGCACGAGACGACCCCGCGGCTGCCGGAGGAGTCGACCGGCTTGACCAGTGCCGGGAAGCGCAGCTGCCGGGCGGCGTCGGCCAGTTCCCGGCCGGGACGGCCGCCGACACTGCGGTAGCTCGGCAGTCCCAGGTGGTCGCACAGGGCGCGGAACACGGACTTGTCGGTCGACGCCTTCACCGCGTACTCGGGCAGCGGATCCGGCATGCCCCAGTGCCGCGTCAGCCAGGCCAGCGCCGGCAGGCCGACGTCGCTGGCCGGGCAGAGCACGCCGGCAAGGTCGTCCCGTCCGTCGAGTGCCGCGGCGATCTGCTCCGGTGCCCGCACGCTGACCTGCAGGAACTCGTCGGCGCACGCCACCGCGGGCGCGCCGGGGCGGACGTCGACGCAGATCGTGCGGAACCCCAGTTCCCGCGCCCGCTCGTAGGTGCTGACCGAACCGTCCGCGCCCCCCAGGATCACCAGGGTCCTCTTCCGGTCCTGTTCGGACTTCGTCACGCTGAAACGCCTTTCCCCAGTTGGACGTCGATGAGCCGCGGACCGGTCTGGTCCTCGGCGGTGAAGAGCCGGTCGTCGGCGTCGACGGCGACGTTCGCTTCCCGGATGTAGAACTGCCGCGGCCGCGGCTGCCCGGCGCCGATCACGACGAGGTAGCGCACGGTCAGGGAGGAAACCAGCAGCAGCACGGAAATCAGGGCGAACAGCACCGCGGCCGTGGCGCTCGCGCCGAGCAGCCCGAACGCCGCCGCGCCCGCGGCGAGCACGCCGAGCCCGGCGGCGAACAACGCCGTCGCGGAGGCCGCCGTCGTCAGCCGCCGGGTGAACCCGACGAACAGCTCGATGGCGTGTGAGGCCAGGAATCCCATGCCCACTTTGGACTCACCGCGCGCACGGGCCCGGTGCGCCACCGGCACGCAGGTGTAGCGGCTGGTCAGCCGGGGGACGGTGGCCAGGAAGTACGGCGTGCCGAGCCTCAGGTCGACGATCTTGCGGGCCAGTTCGGCCCGGACCAGCCGGAACGCCGTGGCGCCCTGCGGGATCTCGATGCGCAGCACCCGGCGGCCGACGAAGTGGAACGCGGCGGTGCCCCAGCGCCGCAGCAGGGGGTCCTGTCGGTTGGTGCGGACGCCGAACACCGCGTCGTGGCCTGCTTCGGCGGCCGCGATGAGCTTCGCCGCCTCGGCCGCGGGGAACTACTGGTCGGCGTCGATGTGCAGGATCCACGGCTTCGCGGCATACCGGTAGCCCGCCGAGAAGGCGGCTTCGAAACCGAAATTGCGCGAAAAGGACACGTACCGCACCCGCGGGTCCGCGGCCGCGAGAGAATGGATCTTGGTCAGGGTCCCGTCGGTGCTCCCGTCATCGACGTAAAACAGTTCGAGCGAACACTGTCCCAGTGCGTTGGTGATTTCCCGATAGGACGGCTCGATGTTCTCGGCTTCGTTGAAGCACGGAATGACTACGCTGAGTCCACTTTGCTCCGGTCCAGGGAAAGTGCTGGTCATCTGCCTGGCCAAGGCCGCAGTACCGGTCT
This sequence comes from Amycolatopsis melonis, assembly GCF_040064235.1. Lineage (NCBI taxonomy): Bacteria > Bacillati > Actinomycetota > Actinomycetes > Pseudonocardiales > Pseudonocardiaceae > Amycolatopsis > Amycolatopsis melonis. Next base: position 110,608 of record NZ_JBDZYD010000003.1, on the reverse strand, counting down.
TGTGCCCGCTTGGTCACCGACCGTGGCATACCTGTCCATGAATCCCCCAGTGCTATCCGGTAAGTCCGCTTCTCCGTCTGCGCGACCAGCGAGTTATAAGCAGAAAAGCTTCCGTATGGGGACGGCAAAAACGCGAATTCCTCCTTTCGGACCAGGCAGGGGGTGGTGATCTTAGGACATTCGGCGTGTTCTGCCGCCGGAGCGCTTCCCAAGCCGGTCCGTCTGGCACAGACTCCTCCGCCATGGGGAATCTGGGGGTGGCGGTGCTGTGGCGGGCCGCCTATCTGCGGGCGGTTCGCTCGGCGTTCGCGACGGTGCCGTTCTACCGCGAACGCTGGGCACTCGACGGCCGCGAAGATCCGGTTCTGGTGCCCGGCCGGACCGGCACCGACGGCGGCGCGGCGCCGCTCGCCGAAGCCCTGCACAAGGTCGTCGACCTGGTCCCGCTGGCAGGCGGCACCCAGCGGCCCGAACCCGCCCGCGGGCTCGGCCGGGTGCTGCGGACAGCGCGCGCGCCCGGGCGCGGCAGCCTGGTCGTCCTGCTCGGGCCCGACGGCCTGCGCCCGCCGTCCGACCTGCCGAAGGGGGTACGCGGCTGTGTCACCGACCCGGACTCACCGTCGGCGGCGGTGCTCGGCGAGGTGACGGCGGTCCTCCGCCGTGGCCACCGCGTGCTCGCGGTCGGCGAGGACAAGGCGATCACGACGTTCACCGCCGCGGTGCCCGCCGAGCTGGAGCACCGCGTCGAAGCCGTGCCGCAGCGCGAACTGGACTCCCTCGACGCCGGCCCGTACGGCGTGCTGCACGACCCCGCGCTCGGCTACCTCGGGGCGCTGGGCCCCTGCGGCCGGTGGCACCTGGACTGGCCGCACGTCTACGCGCGCCGGACGTCCGCCGGGCTCGCGATCACCTTGCTGCGCCAGGATTCCCCGCGGTTCGTCGACGTCGTCCCGGCCGGCGGCGTGCGCGGCGAGATCGCGTCCTGCCCGCGCCACGGCACCCCGGTGGTCCTCACGTGAGGTTCGACTTCCACGATCCGCGGGTGGATCCCGCGCCCGCCCGCTGGGCCGAGTTCTTCCGCGCCGCGCGGCTGCACCCGGTGTGGGACTACGACGTCATGGGCCTGGAGGCGTGGGGCGCGCGCAACCCGCAGCTGCTCGTCGTCGCGGTCGAGGGCGGCGAGATCGTCGCCGCGCTGTCGGTCATGCTGTGCCGCCCGCGGGTGTCGCCGCGGTTCGGGCCCGCGCCGGGACGGCGGCCGCTCGGCCCGGTGTGGGCCGAGGTGTACCAGCCGTGGCTGAGCGGGTTCCCCGGGATCGTGTTCGCCCCGGACTTCCGCGACCGGACCGCGCTGGTGCGGGAGTTCGAACGGCGGCTGGTCCGCCACCTCGGCCCGGGCCTGCTGGGCGTGGTCTACCGCTCGATCGGCGCGGACCTCGCGGCCGGAGTCGACGGCCGAGGGCGTGTCGTCAAGCGCGTGGATCCGACGACGGTGCTGGAAAACCGGTTCGAGTCCGAAGAGGACTGGCTCGCGACCCTGCCGAGCGCGCGGCGGTCGGCGTTGCGCCGCCGTCGCCGCCGGATCGCGGAGAACCCGGACCTGGTGGTGCGCAGCGGCCCCGGCCGCGACGACGTCGACAGCGCCGTCGTCGCCGGGCTCATCCACGCCCACCGGGCGCGGTACGGGAAGCTCAGGATGGACACGCGCACGGTGCCGTCGGCCGGGTTCCTGCACCGGTTCCTGCGCCGACCGGACGTGCACACCCTGACCTACGCCACCGCCGACGGCAGGCTGCTCGCGGTCAACACGCTGCTCGACCACCCGGACAGCCCGACCATGCAGCACTGGGCGGCGGTGCCGCTGGCCGAGCGCGGTCCGGCAGGCCTGTACTTCGATTCGTACGTCCACGCGGTGCGGCTGCTCACCGAGCGCGGGGCGAAGGAGCTGTCGGCCGGGCGCGGCATGGTCGAGCTCAAGGAGCAGCTGGGCTTCCGGACCCGCACCCTCTACACGGCCGCGGTGCCGCGGCCGGTGCTGGGCCGATGACCTGGACGGTCCGGGTGCTCGACCCGCGGATGGATCCCGAGCCGCCCGGCTGGGCCGCGTTCCTCCGCGCCCAGCAGGCGCCGCTGACCTGGGACTACGGCCTCCTGCGCGAGGAGTCGCGGGACACGCCCAGCCCGGACCTGCTCGCCGTGGTCACCGACGGGGAGGAGCTGGCCGGCGCGGTGCTCGCCATGCGGTGCCGGGTGGGCCGTGGCGGGCTGTGCCGGCTGGAGGTGCGGCACGCCTGGGCGCCCTGCCACCCGCCGTGGCTGTTCGCCGAGGAGCTGGACGCGGCCGCGTGCCGGGAAATCCTGCGCCGGTTCGAGCGGGCCGCGTGCCGGTTCGCCGGTCCGGGCTGCCTCGGTGTCGTGTACCGCGCGATCACGCCGGAGACGGCCGGGCTGGTGTCCGGCTGGGGCCGGTCGGTCCGCGAAGTCCAGCCAGACCTGGTGCTGGAGAACACCTTCACCGACGTCGGCGACTGGCTGGCCTCGCTGAGCCGCAACCGGCGGTCGAGCCTGCGCGGCCAGCTGCGCAAGATCGCCGCGGACCCCGGGGTGGTCGTCCGAGCCGGGACCGCACGCACCGACCTCGACCCGGCCGAGCTGGCGGCCATGCTGCGCGCGCACCGCGAGGCCAAGGGACCGCTGAAGTTCGATCCCCGCGGCCCGGTCACCGCGGGCTACCTCGGCGCGCTCGTCCGCCGCCCGGACGTCGTCACGACGACCTACCACGACGGGCACGGACGGCTGCTGGCCTTCACCGACCTGCTCGACCACCCGGTGCTGCCCCTGCACCAGCACTGGGCGGCGCTGCCGCCGTCCGAGGGACGGCCGAAGCACCTGTACTTCGACGTCGTCGTGCGCGGGGTGCGGCACATGATCGAGCACAACCGGAAGTTCCTGTCGCTGGGCGGCGGGGTCACCGGGCTCAAGGTGTCGCTGGGGTTCACCCCGCGCCGGATGGTCGGGGTGGTCGTGCCGAGGCCGGTGATCCGGTGGTGATCGACGTCCTGGACCCGCGCTACGACGCGGAACCGGCGTACTGGGCGGCGTTGCGCGAGCGGGCCGGGCTGCGGGCCGACTGGAGCTGGCCGGTACTGGCCACCCAGGCGTGGGCCGCGCGGACCCCGCAGCCGGTCACGGTGTTCCGGGACGGTCCCGAGCCGTGGGGCGTGGTCGCTGCCGCGTGGGTCACCGGCCGGACCCGCCGGTACCGCTTCGCGGGCAGCGGCCGCGGACGGCTCGGCGGGCTGGTCGTCCGGGCGCCCGGCGTCAGCTCCCTGCCCGGCTGGTGGTTCGCCGGTCCCGGTGGCGGGCTCGACTGCCTGCTCGACGCGTACGTCCCGGCCATGCGGGCGGAACTCGGCCCGGGGTTCCGCGCGATGCTGGTCCGCCAGCTCGGCGAGCCGGCGGGCGGCGGGCTCCGGCTGGTCCGGCGCACCGAGGACGTCGCCGTGCTCGACGTGGCCCGGTTCGGCACCCGCGACGACTGGCTGCAGTCGCTGGCCAGGAAACGGAAGCAGAACCTGCGCAAGATCTTCCGCACGGTCGACGCCGACCCGTCGATCGAGGTGCGGCTGATGCCGGGCCGGGAGGCCGACCCGGTCGCCGTCGCGGAGGTCCTGCGGCACAACGAACGCAAGCACCGCGACGTGCCGATCGTCGCGCTGCCGCACTTCACCGGTTACCTGACCGCGCTGCTGCGGCAGCCGGACGTCTTCGTGGCCGAGTACCGCGACCCGGCCACCGGCAGGCTGCTGGCGGCCGGCAGCGTGCTCGACCACCCGCGGCTGCCGATCGCCCGGCACTGGGGCGCGCTCGCACGCGAGGACGGCGGGCGGCCCAATCTCTACTTCCACTTCTACGGCGAAGTGGTGAAGTGGGCGCTGGCAGCCGGGCGGCCGTCGGTGCTGTTCGGCAAGGGCATGGCCGAGCTGAAGGCCACCCTCGGCGCGCGGCTCGTGCCGCAGTACGCGGCGGCCGTCCCGGTGCTACCTTCCCGGCGTCACGCCTAGCAGCAGGAGCCGCCATGCCGATGATCAGCGTTGCCATGTTCCCCGGCCGCACGCCCGCCCAGAAGAGCGCCCTGGTCCGCGAACTCACCGACGCGTTCATCCGCACCTGCGGCGGCAAGCCGGAGGGCGTCCAGGTGACGCTGGTCGAGATCGGCGCCGACCACTGGGCCACCGGCGGCGTCCTGCACTCCGACCGCTGAAACTCTGAAGGCCACCATCAGGGCGTTGGATGCTGTGATGGTGGCCTTCAGAGGCTTCGGGGTCAGCGCAGGCCGAGGGACCGCCGCGCGAAGTGGACCTCGATCGCCGTCTGCTTGATCGTTTCGGCGATGACCAGGGAGCCGTGGCCCGCGTCGTAGCGGTAGAACTCGTGGTGGAGGTCGCGGCCGCCGAGCCGGTCGAGGTAGTTCTCGATCTGGCGGATCGGGCAGCGCGGGTCGTTGTCGCCTGCCAGCACGAGCACCGGCGCCGTCACGGCGTCGACGTACGTGATCGGCGAGCACTCGCGGTACACCGCGGGCACCTCCTCCGGCGACCCGCCGAAGAGCGCGCGGTCGAACGAGCGCAGCTGCTCCATCTCGTCCTCGTACGCGGCGACGTAGTCGGCCACCGGCACCCCGGCGATGCCCGCCGCCCACCGCGACGGCTGGGTGCCGAGCGCGAGCAGGGACAGGTAACCGCCCCACGAGGCCCCGTTGACGACGCACTTCTTCGGGTCGCTGAGTCCACTTTGGATGGCCCAGTCGTGTACCGCGGCGACGTCCTCCAGCTCGGTCAGGCCCGGCCTGCCCTCGATGGCGTCGCGCCAGGCCGAGCCGTAGCCGGTCGACCCGCGGTAGTTGACCTCCACCACGGCGAACCCGGCGTCGAGCCAGGTCGCGCGGTAGGCGGAGAAGCGGTCCTCGTCCGCCGCGTGCGGGCCGCCGTGCAGGGTGAACACCGTCGGCAGCGGGCCGTCCGGCGCGCCCGCGGGCCGCGAGACCAGCGCGTGGATCCGCCCGCCGACACCTTCGACGAACGCGTCGGTGACCGGCTCCGACCCCGGCGCCCGCTCACCCGGCGGTTCGAGCAGCACCGCGTCGGTGCCGTCCGCGGTCCGTGCCCGAACCGCGGCGGGCTCGGCGGCACTCGACCACGAGTACTCGATCGTGCCGTCCGGCCGGACGCCCGCGCCGCCGATCCGGCCGGGCGGAGTGTCCACAGCGGACAGTTCGGCGGTGTCGAGGTCGTACCGGTACAGCGAGCTGCGGCCCTGGTGGAAGTGCACGACGAGCAGGGCGCGCGCGTCCGGGTACCAGCCCGCGACGACCTCGCCGGGCAGGTCCAGCTCGATCTCGGTCTCGGTGCCGGCCCGCACGTCCCAGACGAGCAGCTCCTCGCGACCACGCCGTTCGTGCAGCACGAGCAGCCGCTGGTCGCCGGGCAACGGGGAGAACTCGAGCGCGGAGAGGCCCTTGCCCTCGCCGTCCCACTTCTCCGCGACGGTGCCGAACCCGTCGGTGGCGAGCACCCGCAGCGCGGGGTGGCGCGAGTCGCCGTGCTCGGAGTGCGAGATGGCGATCAGGCTTTCGTCCCGCGAGAGCGAGGCGATGCCGGCGTCGTCCGGATGGCTGTAGAAGCGGTGCGTCTCGCCGCCGATCCGGGCGAACAGCTCGCTGCCGTCGTCCGTCGAGACGCCGATCGCGACGACCCGCGCGCCGATCTCGAGGCCGGCCGGGTAGCCGTCGTGGACGTCCGGGACGGCCTTCTCGGGCCTGCTGCCCTCGGTCGCGGCGAACGGCTCGCGCACCCAGGAGCCGAACTCGTCGCCGTCGGTGTCGTCGAACCACCAGATCCACTCGCCGTCCGGCGACGGCGTGGCGTGCAGGGTGCCGTTGGGCCGGTCGGTGACGCGGCGGTGCTCGTCCGTCGCGCGGTTCCAGGCGTAGACCTCCCAGACGCCGCTGGCGTTGGAGACGTAGATGTTGGCGTCGGGGGCGTCGCGGGCCCATTCGGGCACGGAGATGCGCGGGGCGTGGAAGCGGGCGCGCCAGCGGGCCTCGGCTTCGGCGTCGTCGAACAGCCGGTCCGGGACCACCGCGGGCGGATATTGGTTGGCTGACTGGGTGCTCACCCCTCGATCCTGCCACCTTCTGGCCGTACTGTGTGCGGGGTGCTGGAGGGTTACGCGCGAGACGCGGTTTCGATGACGGCCGCGCGCACGGCTGCGGAGCGCGCGACGTTCGCCCAGCCGCTGTTCCGGCCGGGCATGTGGGTGCTGGACCTCGGCTGCGGCCCCGGCTCGATCACACTGGGCCTGGCGCCGGAGTCCCGGGTCCCGGCGGCGGACCGCGGCGACGGCCACGCGCCGCTCGCGTGCCGGGCCGCCAGGTCCACAGTGGACTTCGTGACGGCCTCGCCGTACGACCTGCCGTGCGCCGACGCGAGCATCGACGTGGCGTTCGCGCACGCGTTGTTCGAGCACCTGGCCCGTCCCGCGGACGCGCTGGCGGAGCTGCACCGAGTCCTGCGCCCCGGCGGCAGGCTCGCCCTGTCCACATCGGACTGGAGCAAGGCCCGCCTCCGCCCGAAGACGGCCAACGTCGACGCGGCCCTGCGCGGCCACCACCTGCTGCGCCGCCGAGCGGGCGGCGACCCGTTCGCGGGAGGCAAGATGGCCCAGCTGTGCACGGCGGCGGGCTTCACGGAGGTGGTGGCCCGCGCCCGGTACCGGGCGGACATGACCTACCGCGACCTGGCGAAGTACGTGGAGGCCCGCCTGGAGGCAGCGATCGCGGAGCCGGGCCGCGACCGCGACCAGCTGGCAAGCGCGGCCCGCTCGGCATGGGTGTGGACGCGCGGCGGGGACGGCGACTTCAGCCAGTGCTGGGTCGAGGTGACGGCGACCAGGCCGTGAAACCGCCTCACGCCACGGTTACGGCGATGCCCGGGAACGCAGGGGGGTCCAGGGCGGCGAAGCCCCCTGGCGGGGGTCTGGGGGTTCGACCCCCAGAAGACGCCGAGAGGGCCAGCGTGGTTGGCGTTTTCAGCCAACACACCGGCCCTCTCGGCTCTCTCGTCGGGGTGGCGGGATTTGAACCCACGACCTCCTCGACCCGAACGAGGCACGCTACCAAGCTGCGCCACACCCCGAGGTACTGCTTAACGGGTCGTGGAGAAGTCTAGCGGACGCTGTCGCGGGCTTTTCGGGGGGCCACCTTTCGCGGTCCGTCGGCGCCCGATCCGCGCGGGACCAGCGTCAACAGGCTGGCCTCCGGCGGGCAGGCGAACCGCGCGGGCGCCCACGGCGAGGTGCCGAGCCCGGCCGAGACGTGCAGCCACATGTGCGCCCCCCAGCGCGACGCCCCGCGGGCGCGGCTGCGATCCAGGTCACAGTTGGTGACGATGGCGCCGTAGCCCGGAAGCCGGAGCTGGCCGCCGTGGGTGTGGCCGGCGAGCACGAGGTCGTAACCGTCGGTGGCGAAGGTGTCGAGCACCCGCGGCTCCGGCGAGTGCGTGACCCCGATCCGGACGGCGGCGCCGCTGTCGGCCGGGCCCGCGATGTCGGCGTAGCGGTCCCGGCGCAGGTGCGGATCGTCGACCCCGGCCGCGAACACGCGCTGCCCGCCGACGTCGATGGTGCGCCGGACGTGCGTGAGATCGGTCCAGCCGTGCTCGACGAAGGCGGCACGCAGGTCCCGCCACGGCAGCTGGACGCCGTGGATGCGCTTCTTCTTGCCCTGCGGCATGAGGTACCGGGCGGGGTTCTTCGGCTTGGGCGCGTAGTAGTCGTTGCTGCCGAAGACGAACAGGCCGGGCCGGTCCAGCAGTGGCCCGAGCGCGCGCAGCACGGCGGGAACGGCGGTCCGGTGCGAGAGGTTGTCCCCGGTGTTGACGACGAGGTCCGGATCCAGCTCGTCGAGCGCGGCCACCCACCGCTGCTTGCTGTGGTGCCCGGGCAGCATGTGCAGGTCCGAGACGTGCAGGATGGTGAACGGCCGCGCCCCGGGCGCCAGCACCGGCAGCTCGGCGGTGCGTAGGGTCCAGTGCCGCCGTTCGATGCCGACGGCGTAGCCGAGGGTGGCGACACCAAGGGCGAGAGTCCCCGCTGCGAGGCGCTTGACACGCGTCGCAGACCCTCCGTTGTTACTGAACGTGTTCACAAAGCCAGGATACGTGTTCGAATGTGTGAGGGGGTACGCCGGTGCGGCGTCATTACCCAAATGACGCAGCGTGGCGCTCGGCTACCTTCGGTAGTGACTAGGGGCAGGAGGGCAGCTCTTGAAGCTTGATGCTGCTCTCGTTCCGGACCGGCAGGGTGATGTCGTACTCGTAGCAGGGGTCGACCGAAATCGTGCCGAACGCGCCAGAGGTGGCCACGTGGAACGACGCGATCACCACGATCCCCGAGTCCGGCCTGCGGATTTCGTGCACTTGCCCGATGGATCGCCGCGTGGCTTGCTTGATTTCGTCATCCGTCGGGGCACTTTCACGTGCTGCGGACGCGAGGCGTCCCACCGCGCCGTGAGCTTGCACATCCGCGGCGTCCGCGGCGTTCTTGAAGGCTCGATCGTTCAGGTCGGGCGTTCCGAACGTGATCCAGAGGACGATCGCCGCGACGAGGGGTATACCGAGCCCGAGCAGCCAGGCGATCCTGGCCGCTCGGGGACGTTTGCTGCCGGTCTTCTCAGTCACGAACCGTGGTATCCGATCGTCGTGAGCGTGTTCTGGGGAACCCGAGTGTACCCGCTCGGCAATTCGCGAATTCCTGAAATGAACGAGGAATTCGGTTAAGAGCGGCTTCGCCGACGCCTTCCGGAAAATCCAAAATGTCGGCCACCTTAAAGCTTCTCGTCACTCGAACGGCTGATTGATCAAGTGTTGTGCAGCGTGGGTAACTCTTGCCAGGAAATGCGGCCTTCGAGCTCGCGAACCAGGGGAGACTGAATGACGAAATTCCTGCGGCCATTGGCAGCTGTCGGTGCCTCGATGCGGCTGATGGCCTCCACTGCGGGCGTCGCGGCGGCATCGACGGAAAGCGTTTACACGTGCGGCTTCCAGTCCTCGCCCTGGTGTGCGCTGACGCTCGCGAACGTCAACGAGCGAGCCCAGCCGACTTCGAAGTCGGCGTACGTCGCCACCGTCGCGAAGGGGGATGCCTTCGAACTCTGGTGCTGGTCGGAAGGAGAGTCGATCAACGGAGACGACATCTGGTACTACGGCTCGCCGAACGTCGAGCCGCCGGACCGCCCGGAAGGCTGGGTGACCGGGTACTGGCTGGACACCGGCCACGACCCCGCGTCCCAGATCAGCCACTGCTGACGGAGGCGCAACAGCAGCGGGGCGGGAGGTGCCACACCTCCCGCCCCGCTGCTTCGGCTCGAAGCTAGCGCGCGCCGCCGCCCATGTACTGCGGATCAGGCTGCGGCAGGTCCATGACCGGCTGGCCCTCCATGATGTTCTTCATCGCGCCGAACCACGTGCGGGCCGGTGCCCGGCCACCGAAGATGTTGCCGGTGGGGCACACGTGGACTTCGTTCTGGACCTGGGCGTCGCAGATGCCGCCCTGTCCGCCGCCGAACTTGAACGTCATCGCCGCGCCCGCCATCTGGGGAATACCGGCGACGAACGCCGCCGACGCGTTGAGCTGGGTGGTTCCGGTCTTGCCGATCATCGGGCGGTCCCAGTTCACCGCTCGGGCCGCAGCTGCCGACGTGCCACCTGTTTGGTCGTCCTTGGACAGGCCGACGGCCAGGGTGTTGGCCAAGCCTTCGGGAACGGCTTGCTCGCACGGCGCTTCCTTGACCGGCACCGGCTTCCCGTTGCGATCGGTCACCGCCGCGATCGGCGTCGGCGGGCACCAGACCCCGCCCGACAGGATGGTGGCGGCCACATTGGCCAGTTCCAGCCCGCTGACCGGGCTCACTCCGAGGGTGAACGAGCCGAGGCCGGGGCTGTTGTCGTGGGGCCCGTAGAACTTGGCTTGCGTGTCACGCAGCTCGGCCTTGCTGGCGTTGGGGTCCGGAGTGCGGCCGGCCGCGTTGGTGGCCATCGTTTCGCGCAGCCCGAGACGGTGCGCCATGTCGACTGCCGGGCCGGTGCTGCCGATCCGATCCTCCAGCTCGACGAACGTCGTGTTCGGCGACGTGGCGAGGGCGGTCTGGATATTGGCGCCCGAGATCTTGCTGTAGTCGCCGGCGTTGCCCACGCAGTACCAGTTCGAGCGCAACGGCGGTCCGGTCGGCGGGCAGGTCTTCGGGCCACCCGCGAACACGCGGGAGGTGTAACTGTCCGGAATGTCGACCGGGGAATAGATCCCGACGATGCCCTTCTCCATCGCGGCGGCCGTGGTGAAGATCTTGTACGTCGACCCGGCGCCACCGGTGTTGTAGACACCCGCGGGCAGCGTGTACGTCGTCTGCCCCGCCGCCTGGTCCTGGCCGTAGTCACGGTTCGCCGCCAAGGCGACCACCTCGTGCCGGTTCTTGCCCGGCTTCACCAGTGACAGCGTGTTCGCCACGTACGGCTGGGTCTTCTTGACCTGGGCCTCCGCCGAGGCCTTCGCCGCGCTGTTGGCGCGCTTGTCCAGCGTGCTCTTGATCGTGTAGCCGCCCGTGTAGAGCTGGTCCCTCGTCAGCCCGGACTTGAGCAGGTAGTCCTCGACGTACTGGCAGAAGAAGCCGTCCTCCGGGCCCGCTCCGATGCAGTTGGCCGGGGGCTTCTTCGGGGTGTCCGGGACGACGCCCAGCGGCTCGGCCTTGAAGCGGTCCGCGTCGGCCTTGGCCAGCTTCTTGTTGTCGACCATGCGGTCCAGGACCAGGTTGCGGCGCGCGGTGGCCTTGTCCGGGTGCTTCCACGGGTCGTTGTTGATCGGGTTGTTCACCAGGCCGGCCAGCAGCGCCGCCTGCGGCACCGTGAGCTTCTCCGGCGTCGTGTCGAAGTACGCGTGTGCGGCCGCGCCGATGCCGTAGATCTGGCGGGAGAACTCGACGATGTTGAGGTAGCCGGCGAGGATCTGCTGCTTGGTCAGCTTCGTCTCGAGCTGGATCGCGATCCGCGCTTCCTTCAGCTTGCGGGCGATCGACTGCTCCTGAGCCTTCTTCTGGCCGACCGTGTCGCCCCGGTAGACGACGTTGATCAGGTAGTTCTTGACGTACTGCTGGGTCAGCGTCGAGGCGCCCTGGGTGTCGGCGCCGGTGCTGTTGCTGACCGCCGCGCGGAGCGTGCCCTGCCAGTCGACGCCGTGGTGCTCGTAGAACCGCTTGTCCTCGACCGAGACCAGGGCCCACTTCATGGCCTCGTTGATCTGGTTCTCGGTGATCGGCAGCCGGTACTGCTCGTACAGGGTGGCGATCGGCGAGCCGGTGTTGTCGGTGATCGTCGTGACCAGCGGCGGCGGGATGTCGGCGAGGTCGGAGGAGGTCTTCTCCACCGTCTCGCTGGCCTGGTTGGACATGACGCCTGCCGCCCCCACGACCGGGAAGAGCATGCCGGCGACGAGCACCCCCGCGAGCAGACAGAGGCCGATGAGCTTGAACAAACCATCCGCTTTTCGCACGAAGGCCAGCCTACGCGGAACCGGTAGGGCGCCGGTGACGCCCTGTCTCCACCGGTGTGACTTCAGTGACAAAACCGACCCCCTTCGGTGACATCTGGTAACGGAAGGCATGCTGGGTCTCGACGGGGGGAACCGAGGGCCCCTACAGTCCGTCAACGTCTCACGAAGAAAAGCCGACGGATGGATCAACGCGAGTGGGAGCTCGCCTGGTCCGAACGGCGGCACCGGCACCGGGGAGGTGCCCGGGTAACCGACGTGAGCAGAGGGAGACACGCTCGCGGGGGCAGGGAGCGCAGTGCCTTTCCCCGCTGGTGCGTCGATCACCAGGGTAGGGAGCTGGGGGTATGGAAACCAACCAGTCGAGCTGGCGAATCAACGCGTCCTGCCGGGACGCCGATCCGGACGGCCTGTTCGTCCGGGGTGCGGAGCAGAACCGGGCCAAAGCGGTCTGCATGGGCTGCCCGGTCCGCACCGAATGCCTCGCCGAAGCACTCGACGGCCGGATCAACTTCGGTGTCTGGGGAGGCATGACCGAACGGGAGCGGCGGGCGCTGCTGCGCCGCCGTCCCGACGTGGTGAGCTGGGCGGACCTGCTCGAAGCGGCCAAGCGGGACGCACAGGAGCGGGTCAAGGTCGGCTGAGCGGGTGCGGGCGGTGCGGACCTGCTGCCGCGCCGCCCGTGCCGCTCAGCCGGGGCGCCACTTTCACGTGAAAGTGGCGCCTTCAGCCGGCGAGCTTCACGCCGATGTCGCGCAGGCCTGCCAGGTCGTGCACGTCACCGGCCAGCGCGGGCACCCGGGCCAGCGCCACCTCGGGGTGCGCCCGGGTGAACCGCGCGAGCAGCCGTTCTTCGCGCGCCGCCAGGTCGACGCGGTCGGCGTGCAGCCGCAGCACGGCCTCGGCCAGCGGCGCGTTCTGCAGGTTCTCGGCCGCGGCCAGCGCCTCGGCGGCCGACAGCGACGCCAGCACCGGGTGGGTCCGGTTCGCGATCAGCCCGGCCAGCGGCATCGACTCCGAGGACAGCCGCTCGACGAAGTAGGACGCCTCGCGCAGCGCGTCCGGCTCCGGCGCGGCCACGACCAGGAACGACGTTCCCGACGAACGCAGCAGCTCCGCCGTCTTGCGGGCGCGCTCGCGGAAGCCGCCGAACATGCTGTCGAACGCCTGCATGAACGCCGACGCGTCGGTCAGCAGCTGGCCGCCGATGATCGTCGACACCGCCTTGGCGAACATCGAGAACCCGGCGTTGACGACCTTGCGCAGGCCCCAGCCGCCTGCCTTCGCCGGCCCGGTCAGCAGGCGGATCATCCGTCCGTCCAAAGCGGACGACAGCCGCGTCGGCGCGTCGAGGAAGTCCAAAGCGGACCGGCTCGGCGGGGTGTCGACGACGATCAGGTCCCACTCGCCGGTCGCCGCGAGCTGGCCGAGCTTCTCCATCGCCATGTACTCCTGCGTGCCGGAGAACGACGTGGAAATGGTCTGGTAGAAGGGGTTCTGCAGCAGCTGCTCGGCCCGTTCCGGCCCGGCGTGCACGCGCACCATGTCGTCGAACGTGCGGCGCATGTCGAGCATCATCGCCCACAGCTCGCCCTTGGGCTCGAAGCCTTCGACCTGCACCTGCTTCGGGTGGTTGCCGAGTTCGCGCAGGCCGAGGGCCTGGGCGAGGCGCCGGGCGGGGTCGATGGTCAGCACGACGGTCTGGCGGCCGCGCTCGGCCGCGCGCAGGGCCAGCGCCGCGGCGGTCGTCGTCTTGCCGACACCGCCGGAGCCGCAGCAGACGATCACGCGGCTTTCCGGGTCGTCGAGCAGCGCGTCGATGTCGATCGTGGTCACAACCGCACCCCCTGGTCGGTCAGGGCCTCGGCCAGGTCGTAGAGGGCGGCGACGTCGATGCCGTCGGTCACGTCCGGCAGTTCGAGGGTCGGCAGGTCGGCCTCGGCGAGCTGCTCGCGCGCCCGCTGCTCGGCGGCCACCCGGACGGCGTGCTCGACAGTTTCTTCCACGAGTGCGTCCAAAGTGTCGTCCGGCAGCTTCAGCCCGGCCGACGCGAGCCCGGTGCGGACGCGGGAGGCGTCGACGCGGCCGTCCGCGGCGGCGGTCACCGAACGGGCGGGCAGCCGCGGCGGCCGGACCCGGTTGACCAGCACCGCGCCCGGGCGCAGGTCGGCGCCGTCCAGCTCGGCGACGGCCTCGACGGTCTCGCGGACCGGCATCTCCTCCAGCAGCGTCGTCAGGTGCACGACCGTCTCGCCGGAGTGCAGCAGCCGCACGACGCCCTCGGCCTGGCCGCGGATCGGGCCGGTCTTCGCCAGGTCGGTCAGCGCCTTGGTGACGTCGAGGAACTTGACGACCCGGCCGGTCGGCGGCGAGTCGACGACGACGGCGTCGTAGGTGTGCCGCCCGTCGGACTCGGTGCGGCCGACGCACTCCTTGATCTTCCCGGTGAGCAGGACGTCACGGAGACCGGGCGCGAGCGTGGTCGCGAACTCGATCGCACCCATCCGCCGCAGCGTCCGGCCGGCGAAGCCGAGGTTGTAGAACATCTCGAAGTACTCGAGCAGCGCGGCTTCGACGTCGACGTGCAGCGCGCGCAGCTCACCCCCGCCGGGAACCGCGGCAATGCGCTGCTCGGCGTAGGGCAGCGGCTCGGTGTCGAAGAGCTGGGCGATGCCCTGACGGCCCTCGACCTCGATGAGCAGCACCCGCCGGCCTTCGCGGGCGAGCGCGAGCCCGAGCGCGGCGGCGAGCGTGGTCTTGCCGGTCCCGCCCTTGCCGGTGACGAAGTGCAGCCGGGCGCGGGCAAGCTCGTCGGTCCAGCCGGCATGGGGATTGGTCACTTCTTCACCCTAAATCAGCGCTCAGCTCGCCAGCAGCATGACGCTGACCGCAGCCGTGACGGCCGCCACGAGCACTCCGGTGACCAGCGCGGGCAGCACGGTGAGGGTGAGGACGCCGAGCACCAGAAGCAGGGTGAAGGTGATCACCCCGCTGAGGGCGACCTGGCCGGAGTTCTGCGTCCGGTCGCGCACTTTCGCCATGACGACGAGCACCAGCGGGAGGCCGGCCGCCGCCAGCAGCGCCGTCATGACCACGCGCCAGGTTTCCACGCCGCTCACGCTAGCGGTCGCCAGAGCGCCCCAATGTGGCCTTCGGTGCTCCATCCATGCCCCCGCCGCCGCCCTCAACGGAGGCGCTCCGCGCCGCAGTGCTCATTCAACGCACCGAAGGCCGCCTTGGGTGCTCCACCCATGCCCCCGCCGCCCTCAACGGAGGCGCTTCGCGCCGCGGTGCTGATTCAGCGCACCCAAGGCCACCTTGGGGCGTTGGGGACGAGCGTGAGATGGGCCACAGCCCGGCGCGTCGTGAGGCGTTTTCCGGCGGCCGTCCCCGCCGCTCTTGCCCGCTTGGCTACGCTCCCGGTTCATGAGCGCCACGAAGTGGGAGTACGCGACCGTCCCCCTCCTGATCCACGCGACGAAGCAGATTCTCGACCAGTGGGGCGAGGACGGCTGGGAGCTGGTCACCGTGCTGCCGAACCCGAGCGGCGAGCAGCACGTCGCCTACCTCAAGCGTCCGAAGGGCTGACCCCGTGAGCTGGAGCGAACGGCTGAAGGAACTCGGCATCGAGCTGCCCGGCGTGGCCGCCCCGCTGGCCGCGTACGTGCCCGCGGTCCAGAGCGGGAAGCACGTCTACACCTCCGGCCAGCTGCCCTTCGTCGACGGCGTGCTCGCCGCGACCGGCAAGGTCGGCGCGGAGATCAGCCCCGAAGAGGCGAAGGGCCACGCCCGCACGTCGGCGCTCAACGCGCTCGCGGCCGTGCACGCGCTGGTGGGCATTGACAACGTCGTGCGGATCGTCAAGGTTGTCGGCTTCGTGGCTTCCGCGGAGGGCTTCACCGGTCAGCCCGCGGTCGTCAACGGCGCGTCCGAGCTGCTCGGCGAGGTCTTCGGCGACGCGGGCATCCACGCCCGCTCGGCCGTCGGCGTCGCGGAGCTGCCGATCGGCTCGCCGGTGGAGGTCGAACTGATCGTGGAGGTGCAGTGATGGACCCGGACATCGAGCAGTCCACCCACGAGCTGCTGCTCCGGCTGGCCGGGCGGCTGCCCGACCAGCTGCTGTGGCGGTTCCGCGACTGGCTCGGCGAGGGCGCGATGGGCACGCTCGCCCGCACCCTGCCGAGGTCTTTGCTTAAGCACAGGATCGACCTCGACCAGACGGAGTACCGCCTGCTCGTGGCCGGGCTCATCCCGCACGGCGCCGACTGGCACCAGGTCAGTTCGACCCTGGGGGTAGACGACGTCAGCGAGAACCGGTACACATTCACGTCGAGTGCGCCCGAATGGGTTAACTCGGTCGACTCCGTTTCCGTGCTGATCCACGCAACGTTGCGAGGACGGCCGGATGTGGGGGAAGTGCGGCAGAGCTGGCGACACCTTGGTGTGGTCGGCCAGGGAACGGCCAAGCGTGTCCTGCTGATCACCGCGCTGAACGGTCTGCCGAGGCTGACCGGCGAACTGCAGCGGGTGCTGCGGGTGCTGGGGGACGAAGAACCCAGTGTCGAGGTCATCCCGCCGCGCTTCGACCTGCCCGGGTACCACCGGGCCGCGCTGGCCGACTCGGAGCTGGTCTGCGTGGGCGCGGTCGCGGGGACCCGGCTAGTAGCCGCTTAACGCTCGCCCGCCAGCGAGCTGGGAGGGAGCAAGGCAATGGTGGAGGTCCACGACGGCCCGCCCATGGACGGGTTCTCGGTGCCCCTGCGCCTGCACAACCTGTTACTGGCCCTGGCGGGCCGGATCGACGACAGCGCGCTGACCGAAGCTCGCGAGCTGATCGCCCGTGCGCACATCGACGAGGCGGTCGAGCTGACCACCGGCACGCTCATCGCGGGCCGGATCCCGGTCAGCTCCGCCGAGCAGCGCGAGCTGGCGCTCGTGCTGGAAATGAGCCGGTCGGACGCGACGCTCGCGAACGACCTGCTGGTCGACGAGACCGAGCCGGTCAACACGCACCGGTTCAGCGGCGAGAACTCCCCCGAGTTCGGCATCGCCGAGGCGCTCGACCGGACCCTGCAGGTGCTGCCGGACGTCCGTTCGGTGCACGCGGTGTGGCGCAACACCCCGGCCGGGAGCGTGCCGGGCGCGCTGCCGCAGCGCGTGGTGCTCGTCGAGCTGGGGCCGGAGGGCAACCCGCCTGCCGTCGCGTTCCGCGTCGACACGGCGCTGCGCCGGGCCGGGATCCACTCCGTCGTCGAGGTCAGCGGGCCCGGGGTCGCGCACTCCGAGTACCACCAGGCCGCTTCGGCGGCCGCGTCGCCGGCCTGGGTGACCGGGAGCGCGACGTCGGCTTCGTCGTCGTACCGGCCGGAGCCTGCCAAGCCGTCGGCCCCGGCGGCCTCGCCGGAACCGGTCGCGGAGTCGGGCAGCAGGCACAGCATGCGGTCGAGCAGCACCACCACGACGTCGCCGGCCGAGCCGGTCGCCCCGGTGGTGCCGATCGTGACGCCGCAGCCGTCGTCGGAGACGCCGCGCAAGGCGCGCTCGGAGACGCGGGCGGAACGCACCGCCGACCTGACCCCGGCCGAGGTCGCCCAGCTGCGGCAGGCGCTGGCCGAGGATCCGGAGAAGGGCCGCGAGATCGCCGCGGGCAAGCCGTCGATGCACGAGGTCGTCGAGCTGCCCGCGCTGGACCTGGACGACCCGAGCCTGAGCGAGCGCGACCGGGCGCTGCTGCGCGAGCTGCACGCCGAGCTGGCCGAGCGCGAGCGGGCCGAGGCGGCGAAGATGCGGCTCAACGGCGCGTCCCGCTCCGGCGGCGACCAGCGCGGCTGGACCGCCCCCTAGGTTTCCCGGCGCAAGGGCGGCACTTTCACGTGAAAGTGCCGCCCTTGCGCTGTCTGGGATGCCACAAGTGCGCGACGGGACGTCGGGTGGCGGAGGTATGTTGCCCGGGTGGAGCAGCCAAAGGAGTTTGTCTTCGACATTCCCGTCGGCGCGGGGGTCGCGACGCGCGCCAACGCCGACGGCCCGCCGGCGACGCCGAAGGACGCGGCCACGGTGATCCTGGTCCGGGACGGCGCCGACGGCGTCGAGGTCTTCCTTCAGCACCGGGTCAAGGGCATGCCGTTCGCGGGCGGGATGACCGTCTTCCCCGGCGGCGGCGTGGACACCCGGGACGCGGACGCGTCCGTGGCGTGGGCCGGGCCGGAGCCGTCGTGGTGGGCCGCGCGGTTCGGGTGCGACGACGCGCTCGCGCGGGCCCTGACCTGCGCGGCCGTGCGCGAGACGTTCGAGGAGTCCGGGGTGCTGCTCGCGGGTGGCGCGGACACCGTCCTCACCGACGTCACGCCGTACGCGGCCGCCCGCCAGGCCCTGGAGACGCGCGAGGTGTCGCTGGCCGGGTTCCTGGCCGACGCGGGCTTGACGCTGCGCGCGGACCTGCTGCGCCCGTGGGCGCACTGGATCACGCCGGAGCAGGAGCCGCGCCGGTACGACACCCGCTTCTACGTCGCGAAGCTGCCGGAGGGCCAGGAAGCCGACGGCGCGACGTCGGAGGCGTCGGCCTCGGGCTGGCAGCGGCCCGGCGACGCGATCGCCGACGCCCGCGAGGGCCGCCGGATGCTGATGCCGCCGACCTGGCTGACGTTGAGCGAGCTGGCGCAGTTCGCCACCGCCGACGAGGTGCTGGCCGCGCCTCGCGAGATCGTCCGGATCGCGCCGACGCTGATCCGCGAAAACGACCACGTCCGAGTCGTCCTGGAGCCGCGATGACCGCCCCCGCCTACGGCGTGCTGCGCCGCGTCACCGAGACCGCCTCGGTGCTGCTGGAGAACAACCCGTCGTCGATGACGCTCGAAGGCACCAACAGCTGGGTGCTGCGGGCGGCGCCGGACGCCCCCGCGGTCGTCGTCGACCCGGGCTACCGCGACCTCGAGCACCTGGAACTGCTCGCCGGCGTCGGCGCGGTCGAGCTGATCCTGCTGACGCACTTCCACCCCGACCACGCCGAGGGCGCGCCGTGGTTCGCCGAGTGCGTCAAGGCGCCGGTGCGGGCGTTCGACCCTGCGCTGTGCATCGACGCGTCGTCCTTTGTGGACGGTGAGGAGAT
Organism: Amycolatopsis melonis; assembly: GCF_040064235.1. Taxonomy (NCBI): domain Bacteria; kingdom Bacillati; phylum Actinomycetota; class Actinomycetes; order Pseudonocardiales; family Pseudonocardiaceae; genus Amycolatopsis; species Amycolatopsis melonis. Next base: position 91,902 of record NZ_JBDZYD010000003.1, on the reverse strand, counting down.
TTCCGCGGGCGGCCTTTCGATCCGCGTGCTGCACACGCCCGGGCACACCGACGACTCGGTGTCGCTGGTGCTCGACGGCCAGGTCCTGACCGGCGACACCATCCTCGGCCGCGGCACCACGGTGCTGCACGACCTCGGTGACTACCTGCGCTCGCTGCGGAAGCTCATCGAGCTGCCGCCGGGCACGGTGGGGCTGCCCGGGCACGGTCCGGAGCTCCTCGATCTGCCCGCGACCGCGCGGGAGTACCTTTCGCATCGGGAACAGCGGCTGGACCAGGTGCGTTCGGCCTTGGAGACGCTCGGTGCGGACGCCACCCCGCGCCAGGTGGTCGAGGTCGTCTACGCCGACGTCGACCGGGCGCTGTGGGCGCCCGCCGAGCTGAGCGTGCAGGCGCAGCTGGACTACTTGCGGTCGGAGGAGAAATGAGCAACGTCGAGGTCGAGTTCTACTGGCGGCCGGGGTGCGGGTTCTGCGCCGCACTGGACCGGCCGCTGTCGAAGAGCGGCTTCAACATCCGCAAGATCAACATCTGGGAGGACCCGGCGGCGGCCGCGCGGGTGCGCGAGGTCGCGAACGGCAACGAGACGGTGCCGACGGTGATCGTCGGGTCCAAGGCGATGGTGAACCCCTCCTTCGCCGAGGTCGAGGCCGCGGTCAAGGCCGCGTCCGCGGACTGAGCGCGGCCCACTTCGGGCTGGGCCGCTTTCCGTGCAGGAAGGCGGCCCAGACTTCGCGTAGCCCGGTTTCGTTTTCTAGCCCCTTCGGGGCGCCTTCGAGCATCGGCGCGTTCCAGACGTCGTGCGTGCCGAAGAGGAACGGAATGTCCAGGCAGTGGCAGGCGCCGAACCGGTTGCCCGGGGCCTGCCAGTCGAAGCGGTAGGCGAAGGCGTCCAGTTTCGCGGCGAGCTTGTCGTCGAAGAAGAAGCCGTTCGTTTTCTCGATCGCTTCTTGCGGCGCGTCCGGGACGAAGGTGCGGAGTTCTTCCCGCGTCCAGCTGATGAGCGCCGATCCCGGCGGCGCGGCTTCGACGAGGTCGGCCGCGACGAGGTCGCCGTCGGCGACCAGCTGGAACGGCGGTTCGATCCCGGGCTTGCGGGCGGCCACCTTCAGCTGGGCTTCGAGGATCTTCTCCGTGGGTGCGGTCCGAACGTCTTCGCCAAGTTCTCCCTGTAGCAGCAAGGCGTTCTGCTGCGCTTCGTCCCGTGTGGACGGACGCATGCCCAGCGGTGCGCTCTGCAGGGCGATCCGCCTGACGAGACCTCGCGCGCGCGGCGCCGACCACAGGGCGAGCGCCGACTGGGCGCCCGCCGACTGCCCGCCGAGGGTCACTTCGGCGGGGTCGCCGCCGAACGCGGCGATGTTGTCGCGCACCCAGCCGAGGGCGGCGAGCTGGTCGGCGAGGCCGAGGTTCGGCGGCACGCCGTCGAGGGCGAGGAAGCCGAGGACGCCGAGCCGGTAGTTGAGCGTGACGACGACGGCATCGGCCTCGCGGGCGAGCCGCGTGCCGGTGTACCAGACCTGCCCGCCCGAGCCGCTGGAGAACCCGCCGCCGTGAATCCACACCAGCACCGGGCGCCTGCCGGTGGCCGACGGCGTGAAGACGTTGAGGGACAGGCAATTCTCGCTCTGCGGCAGCGGCATCGGTCCCAGCGCGTGCTCCAGCCGTGACGGCGGCTGCGGCGCGGCGGGCCCGGCTTCGAGCGCGTCGCGGACGCCGGTCCACGGCTTCGGCGGGACCGGCGCTTCGAAGCGTTCCGCGGTGGCGTAGGGGATGCCCAGGAAGGTGCCGTCCACGCCGCGGACGCGGCCAGTGGTGGTTTCGACGATCATCGAGCCTCCTCGAAGGACAGTGCGGCGCCGCAGGCGTCTTCGGCCCGGACGAAGAAGCCGCGGTCGTGGGTGGTGGTGGGAACGTGCTGCCCGACCAGCTGCCGCGCGTGCGCCAGATCGGTGACGGCGACGCCGTGCGCCGCGAAGTACGGCGGCTCTTTCGGGATTTCACCGGGCAGGACGGCATCGAGATCGCTCACGCCGGCGATGTCGACGAGCTGCCGTCCGCCGGTGATGACGGCGTAGCGCCTTTCGTAGGCGGCGACCTCGTCGTCGGGCACGACGAGCAGGACCCAGGCGACGGCACGGGCGCCGTTCGGATGGCCGAGGTAGCGCGGCTGGTGGACGTACTGCGGGGTGAGGTGCTCGGCGGTGTGCAGGATGCCTTCGGGTGTGCGGTCGCGTCCGATGTGGACACTGCGGAAGCGCGCGGTCCTGGTGCCTTCGGGCAGCTCGACGTCACGCTGCAGCTGCAGCACCCCCGAACTCGACAGCCCGGCTTCGCGGAGCCTGCGTTCGGCTTCGGCCGAGTCGTCGACGCCGAAGGAGCAGCCGTGCAGGCCGTCGCCGCGGGCGTCCAGGATGGGCAGCACGTGCCACGGGTCGCCGGCCTGCTCGTCGACGATGCCGATGAGTTCGAGGAACGAGCCGCCGAAGTAGGCGCAGCGGTTGGCCGTGCAGCTCGGCAGCAGCTCGCCGCCGTCGGTGCGGGACGCGAAGTGCCGCGACGGCGGGCTGAGCGTGAAGCCCAGTTCTTCGTAGCGCCGCCAGGTTTCCGCGTAGCGGCGGGTCAGGAAGACGGTGTGGTCGATGTTCACGGCACCAGGCTGGAGCTGTTCACCGTGGTGTTCCATTCACGCGGAAATCCTGCGCGGAATCCGACGTGACCTAGGCTGATCCGGTGGAATCCGGCCTGCTCGACGACCTGGACCGCGGTTTGCTCCACGCACTGCAGCTGGACGGCCGGGCGTCGTTCAGCACGATCGCGGCGGTGCTGGGCGTCTCGGACCAGACGGTCGCACGCCGCTACCGGAAGCTGCGCTCGTCGGGCGCGGTGCGGGTGGTGGGCGTGCCGGAGGCGGCGCCGCTGGGCCAGGTGCACTGGCTGGCCCGCGTGCACTGCGTCCCGGACGCGGCGGCGCCGATCGCGGCGGCACTGGCCCGGCGCGACGACACGCAGTGGGTGAGCCTGATGTCCGCTGGCACGGAGATCGTGTGCTTCATCCGGGCACCGCTGCGCGAGCAGGCGGACGGCCTGCTGCTGGGCCAGCTGCCCCGCACGCCCCGGGTGGTCTCGGTGACGGCGTACCGGCTGCTGCGCCGCTTCGCGGGCGGCCCGTCGGGCTGGCCGGGCCGCGCGAGCGCGTTGTCGGCGTCGCAGGTGGCGCGGCTGCGCCGTGTCCCAACCGGGGTTCCATACCACCCGGAGCCGAGTGACCCGGCCCTGCTGGCGGCCCTGGCCCACGACGGCCGAGCCGACATGTCGACATTGGCAGCGGCCTGCGGCCGGTCGGAGTCGACGGTCCGCCGTCGCCTCGAAGCCCTGCGCGCCTCGGGAGCGCTGTACTTCGACGTCGAGGTGGACGCGGCCCTCCTGGGCTACCCGCTGACGGCGACGCTCTGGCTGAGGGTGGCGCCCTCAGCCCTGGAATCGGCGGGGCGAGCGTTGGCATCGCACCCCCAGGTGGCCTTCGCGGCGGCAACAACGGGCCCGGCGAACCTGGTGGCGAACGTGGGCTGCCGCGACGACGCGGCCCTGTACTCGTACCTGGCCGACGACCTGGGTGGGTTGCCGGGGGTGCAGCAGGTGGAGACCGCGCCGATGATCCGGACGTTGAAGCGCTTCGGGACGGTGGAGCCGGTGTAGCGCGGGAGAGTGCGCGCGCCGGTGGACGAGCCCGGGGACCAGCGAGCATCGGCGGCCGTGGCGGGCCGGGGCGACGAGTGCACGACCGGCTGCGGTGGACGAGCCCGGGGACCAGTGAGCGCCGGCGGCCGTGGCAGGCCGGGGCGACGACCGGCTGCGTGGACGAGCCCGGGGACCAGCCAGCATCGGCGGCTCTAACGGCCCGGGGCGACGAGCGCACGACCGGCTGCGGCGGACGAGTCCGGGAGCCAGTGAACATCGGCGGCTCTGGCGGGCCGGGGCGACGAGCGCACGGCGGGCTGCGGTGGACGAGCCCGGGAACCAGCGACCATCGGCGGCTCTAACGGCCCGGGGCGACGAGCGCACGACCGGCTGCTCCGGGGCGGCCCTGCCGGTCGGGCCGGGCGCCTGACCTACCTCGGCAGCATCGGCATCAGGTAGTACGTCAGCTCCACCTCCCCAGGCTCGACGGCCCGCAGGATGCACGCCCGCATCCCCGGCTGGATCGCCAACGTCACCCACTCACCCGTGAACGCCGCCAATGCGTCGAGCAGGTACCTCGCCTGGAACGACGGGGACGTCCGGCCGCCGCTTACCTGGGCCTTCAGTGTCTCCTCCGCTTCGCCCGTGTCCTGGCGGGCGCTCGCCAGGCGGACGTGGGCGTCACCGACCTCGAGCGTCAGGACCCTGCGGTCCTCCGCGTACACCCCGACCCTCCGGACCGCCGCCGCCAGGGCGTCCGCCTCCACGGTCACCGTGGTGTCCACCGCGCCCGACTGGATCGACTTCTCCGACAGGAAGCCCGCGTCCAGGACCGCCGTCGCGATCAGGCCTCCCGGCCAGCTCACGCCGAAGCGCCCTGGGCCCGCGTGGAGGCCTACCCGGCCGCGGGCCTGGCGGGCCGCCTCCGTCAGCAGGGCTGCCGGGACCAGGACGTCCAACTCTCCCGGGGTGGCCTGGGGCAGGCGGGCCACCGCCATCCGGTAGCGGTCCGACGCCGTCAGCGTGAGGCGGTTGCCTCCCTGCAGGCGGACGCCCGTGAACAGCGGGAGCGGGTCGTCCTTGGCCGCCGTTCCCGCGACGATCCTCAGTGCCGACGCGAATGCCGGACCGTCCACTTCGGACACCTTGGCCGGTGGTCCGCCGTCCGCCGCGGTGTCCGGGAGCAGCGGGAGTGCGAAGCGGGCGTTGTCCAGCCGCAGGGCCAGGCGGCTGCCTTCGACGACCAGGCGGACCAGCTCGGCGTCGAGCACCTTGAGCGTCTCGGCCAGCGGGGCCGCCGGGACGACGACCGCGCCGTCGGTGTGCGTGGTGGCCGGGCAGCCGAACCGGACGGCCAGGTCCGGGGTGGTTCCGGCGACCGTCAGCCCGGCCGCGTCCGCCTGCAGCCGCAGCCCGGTGCGGGCGGGCAGCAGGCGCGACGCGGCCGTGACGGCCGACGAGAGGCGGTGGGCAGGCGCTGTGACGTCCATGACCCCAAGCTAGCCACCACCACCGACAAAAACCGGAAAACTAGGCGTTGACCAGCGCACGAGCCGGCGCCGGGGCCGGTCGCACGGTGCTGCGCAGCAGCCAGACCGCCGCTGCCAGCAGCAGGCCCGCGACGCTCGCGGCCAGGAAGGCCGCGCCCGGGCCCGCGTGCTCGACGACGTAGCCGCTCACCGACTGGCCCGCCGCCAGCCCCAGCGTCACCGCCGTCAGCACCCAGCCGAACGCCTCCGCCGCCGTCCCGGCCGGGGCGACCAGCTCGATCGCCGCCGAATGGGCGGTCGACTGCGGGGTGATCAGCGCGCCCGCCAGCAGCATCATCAGGGCCAGGCCCCACAGCGACGACGGCCACGCGAGCAGCGCGACCAGCGCACCGAACCCGCCGAGCAGCACCGGCAGCCGCAGGCCCAGCTGCCGTGGCCACGGCCGCAGGCTGTACGCGACGCCGAACGCCACCGAACTCAGCGACCACGCCGACAGCAGCAGCCCGCCGAGCGAAGGCGAACCGGCCTCGGTGGCCGACGCCGGCACGGCGACCTCGACGAACCCGATCACCACGCCGAAGCCCAGCGCGGCGAGCGCCAGGGTGCGCATGCCCGGGCTCGCCAGCGCGCCGAGCAGCGAACCCTGGGAGCCCTCCGACGGACCCCACGCCCGCACCGCCGGGCTCAGCGCGAACAGCACCGCCCCGGTGATCTGCAGCGCGACGCCCAGCACCAGGCCGGTGCCCGCCCACGGCGCCAGCACCAGCAGCCCGGCCACGCCGGGGCCGAGGATGAAGAAGACCTCCATGCTGATCGCCTCGTAGGAGAACGCGGCGTTGCGCGCGCCACCGGGCGGCAGCAGCCGCGACCACAGCGCACGGGACGCCGACCCGACCATCGGCTCGGCCAGGCCGGTCGCCGCGCCGAAGGCGACGAGCACGGCGGTCGGGGCGTGCGACTCGATCGCCGTGACCAGTGCGGTCATCGCGAGCGCGGACAGCAGCGCGACGACGAGCAGGGGGCGCGTCGGCCCGAACCGGTCGATCAGCCTGCCCTGCACGACCGCGCCGACCGACACCCCGACGAGTGAACCGGCCGAGACGAGCCCGGCGGCGGCGAAGGAACCGGTTTCGCGCTGGACGTAGAGCAGGGCCGAAATGCCGATCATGGCGATCGGCAGGCGGGCGAGCACGGACGCGACGGCGGGCCGCCGGGCCGCGCGGGTCGTCAGCGCGGTGCGGTAGTCGGCGAGGGACGTGCGGCTTTCGTGGTTCGAGACAGACTGGGACACGCGTACCAGTATGCCGCAGAGTGGTACGTCGGTACCAGTTATTTCCCGGTCAGGTGCGTCACCAGCGCGGACGGAAGCTGATCTTGGTCCCGGACGGGGAGGTCTCGATCCGGTAACACTGCCGATATTCTCCGTGGACTCCTGCAACGAAACGGCGCAGACGGCGTCCTTGAGAGTGAATGGCCTTGAATTCGTGGGTATGGGCCGTGATGGTTGAACAACAGCACAGAACCCAGCTCCCTCCGGCATATGGGTCGGGGCCTGATCCGGAGGGCGGGGAGCGCGGATCGTCGGGGGATGGTCCGCGCAAACAACGAAGAGCCGGTGCGCCACGTCGGGGGTGGCGCCCGGCTCTTTGTTGTTTTGCTCAGCTGTCGGCCCAGCACGAAGGCCCCTCACCCAGCCGGGTGAGGGGCCTTCGACGGCAAGACTCAGCGAGCGCGGCGGGCCAGGCGCTCCGGGTCCAGGATCAGCACGCTCTTGCCCTCGAGCCGCAGCCAGCCGCGGTGGGCGAAGTCGGCGAGCGCCTTGTTGACGGTCTCGCGCGAGGCGCCGACGTACTGGGCGATCTCCTCCTGCGTCAGGTCGTGCGTGACCCGCAGCAGGCCCGCCTCCTGGCTGCCGAACCGCTGCGCGAGCTGCAGCAGCGCGCGCGCCACGCGGCCGGGGACGTCGGTGAAGATCAGCTCGGCGACCATGTTGTTCGTCCGGCGCAGGCGGCGCGCGACCACGCGCAGCAGCTGCTCGGCGATCTCCGGGCGGGTCGAGATCCACTGGCGCAGGGCCGGGCGGTCCATGGTGACCGCGCGGACCTCGGTGACCGTGGTCGCGCTCGACGTCCGGGGGCCCGGGTCGAAGATGGACAGCTCGCCGAACATGTCCGACGGGCCGAAGATGCCCAGCAGGTTCTCGCGGCCGTCCGGCGACTTGCGGCCGATCTTCACCTTGCCGGACTGGATGATGTACAGCTTGTCGCCGGGCTCGCCCTCGTTGAAGATGACATGGCCGCGGGGGAACTCCACGGATTCCAAGGTCTGGGCCAGCGCCTCCGCCGCTGCCGGCTCCACACCCTGGAAAATGCCCGCACGGGCCAGGGTTTCGTCCACCTCGGGTGCCTCCTCGTCGAGAAACGATCACGCTCCCCCGGTGCTGGAGGAGCGTGCCGCCGATCACTTGCGCGTCAGTCTAGGGCGTACTCCCGAGATCGCCCGCTGAACTCGCGTATCGCGGAGACGATCTCGTTCGACGTGGAGCCTAACTCCGCACGCGGCGCGCGCGTAGCCTGGCTGCCCGTCCGCCCAGCCTACGCAGCCGGAACAGCTCCAGCGCACGGCCGATGCCGTGCCCGTAGAGCGCCCTGACCTCGTTGGGCTGCGCCTGCTCGAGGAACTCTTCGACCTCGTTCTCCTGCACCGCGACGTGCTTGAGCCTGCTCTCCACGCGCTCCATGCCCAGCGCGAAGAACATGATGACCAGGGGGACCAGGATGACGAACCAGACAGTCATGACCGGACCCCGAAACACTCAGTGGAAAGCATCTACTCCAGATCCTCGCTCATGGCGGCCGGAAAACGCGCCGAGGTGGTGCTCTGGCGTGTCGGTCGTCCACCGGTGCAGTCACCGGCTCGTCCGACGGCGCCCGTAGGCTATCGGGGTGCCACCTGCCACCACGAACGCCCCCCGTGAGGGCGCTGGTGAAAGCCGGTTAGCTCTGGTGAGACGCGCCAGGCGGATGAAGCGTTGCTTGGACGACGTGTATCCGGACGCCCACTGCGAGCTCGACTTCACCACGCCGCTGGAACTGCTGGTCGCGGTCGTGCTGTCCGCGCAGACCACCGACGTCCGGGTGAACCTCGTCACCCCCGCCCTGTTCAAGCGCTACCGGACGGCCGCCGACTACGCGGGCGCCGACCGCGCCGAGCTGGAGGAGTACCTCCGCAGCACCGGCTTCTACCGGGCCAAGGCGAACTCGGTGATGGGCCTCGGCGCGGCGCTGGTCGAGCGCTTCGGCGGCGAGGTGCCGAACAAGCTCGAAGACCTCGTCACGCTGCCCGGCGTCGGCCGGAAGACCGCCAACGTCGTCCTCGGCAACGCCTTCGACGTCCCGGGCATCACCGTCGACACGCACTTCGGGCGGCTGGTCCGGCGCTGGAAGTGGACGGCGGAGGAGGACCCGGTCAAGGTCGAGCACGCGGTCGGTGAGCTGATTCCCCGCAAGGAGTGGACGATGCTCTCCCACCGGGTGATCTTCCACGGGCGGCGGGTCTGCCACGCCAAGAAGCCCGCCTGCGGTGCCTGCCCGCTGGCCAAGGACTGCCCGTCGTACGGCACCGGCCCGACCGGCTTCGAGGAAGCCGCGAAACTGGTCAAGGGCGTCGAAAAGGACCACATCCTGGCCATGGCGGCGCCCCGGTGACGAGAGTCACCAAGTGGTCGCTCGCCGCCGCCGTGCTGGCGGTGGCGCTGATCGTCGCGCTGCTGCCCCGCGGCGGCGACGACCCCGCCGCGAAGCCGTCCGCGGACCTCGCACCGGCCCGGGCCGCGGCGGCGCTGCAGCCGTGCCCGGCGCCGGGGTCCGGCGCGCCGGTCAAGCAGCTCGACGGGGTCACCGCGGACTGCCTCGGCGACGGCGCGAGCGTCGACCTCGGCCGGGCGCTCGCCGGTACTCCGGTGCTGGTCAACGTGTGGGCGTCCTGGTGCGAGCCGTGCCGGACCGAGCTGCCCGTGCTCCAGGAGTACGCGAAGCAGCCGGGTGCCGTGCGCGTCCTCGGCGTCCAGGTGCAGAGCCCGGCGAAGGACGGGCTGGACCTGCTGGCGAAGCTCAGCGTGCACCTGCCGTCGGTGTTCGACGGCGACGGCCGCGGCGGGCCGGTCCGGACGGCGCTGAAGGTGCCGCCGCGGCTTCCGGCGTCCTACCTCGTCACCGCGGCGGGCGAGGTCCGGTTCATCGCGAACCCACCCACCTTCGTGAACACTGACCAGGTGCGCGCGGCAGTCGAGGGGGCATCGTGATCGGACCACTGGTCGAGCCGGAGTCGGTTCCCGAATGGCTCCGGCCGCTGGTCAAGGTGAGCGGCGAGGTCGACTCCCGGACGTTCACCCGGTTCAGCCCGCCCGAGGACGCCTACACGCGCCCGGCTGCGGTGCTCGTCCTCTTCGGCGAGCGCGAAGCCGACGGCGAGCCGGACGTCCTGCTGCAGCGGCGTGCCGACACGCTGGGCTCGCACGCCGGCCAGGTCGCCTTCCCGGGCGGCGGCGCCGAGGACGGCGACGGCGGCCCGGTCGGTACCGCGCTGCGCGAGGCCGAGGAGGAGACCGGGGTGGTCCCGTCCGGCGTCCGGCCGGTCGCGGTGCTGCCCGAGCTGTTCGTCCCGGTGTCCGGGTTCGCCGTGACGCCGGTGCTGGCGCACTGGGCCGAGCCGTCGCCGGTGCACGCGGTCGACCCGGCCGAAACGGCATCCGTCGCCCGCGTCGCGATCGCGGACCTGGTCGACCCGGCCAACCGGTTCACGGTCAAGAAGGCGGGCGCGCCGTGGAAGGGCCCGGCCTTCGAGGTCGACGGCCTGTTCGTCTGGGGATTCACGGCCGGTCTGCTGTCGGTCCTGCTGAGCCTGGGCGGCTGGGAACGCGAGTGGGACTCGGGAGACGTCCGGGACCTCGACGAGGCCCTGGCGGCGTATCGGGCGCGGCTTGAAGAAGGAGTGACGCGGTGAACTGGGTCGACGTGGTGGTGCTGCTGCTGGCGCTGCTGGCGGCGGTGTCCGGCGCGGTCCAGGGCGTGATCATCGCGCTGCCCTCGCTCGTCGGCGTCATCCTCGGCGCCGTCGCCGGGATCAAGCTCGCGCCGGTCGTCGTGGCGTTCTTCGACGACCCGGTGTGGAAGGTCGCGCTCTCGGTCGCGACGGTGGTGTTCCTGGTCGCGCTCGGCGAGGCGATCGGCGTCTACGTCGGCCGCAGGCTGCGCCAGAAGATCAACCCGGTCAAGCTCTCCGGCGTCGACAAGACGCTCGGCGCGGTCGTGCAGGCGCTGGTCGTGTTCGTGGTGGCGTGGCTGATCGCGACGCCGCTGACGGCCGTCTCCGGCGCGCCGTGGCTGGCGAAGGCGATCAACCACTCGGTGGTGCTCGGCAAGGTCAACGACGCCATGCCGCAGGCCGCGCAGGGCTTCCCGAGCCAGCTGCGCAAGCTGCTCGACGCGTCCGGCTTCCCGTCCATTGTGGACCCGTTCCAGAAGGCCCCGACCGCGGACACGTCCCCGCCGGACCCGGCGCTGCAACGCAGCGCGATCGTCCAGCAGCTGCACGGCAGCGTGGTCAAGATCCGCGGCAGCGCCAGCTCGTGCTCGCGGTCGCTGGAGGGCAGCGGGTTCGTGATCGCGCCCCAGCGGGTGATGACGAACGCGCACGTCGTGGCCGGCACCGACACGGTCGGCATCGAGACGACGCAGGGCGACTACCCGGCCCGCGTCGTCTACTTCGACCCGGAGGTCGACATCGCGGTACTGGCCGTCCCGCGGCTGCGCGCCGAGCCACTGCAGTTCGCGCCGGAGACGGCACGGGCGGGCGACAGCGCGATCGTGCTCGGCTACCCGCTCGACGGCCCGTACCGCGCGACGCCCGCCCGCGTGCGCGGCCGGATCAACCTGCGCGGCCCGGACATCTACGAGGCCCACACGGTGCAGCGGGACGTCTTCACGGTCCGCGCGGAGATCCGCAGCGGCAACTCGGGCGGCCCGATGGTCGACCCGGACGGCAAGGTCATCGGCGTGGTCTTCGGCGCGGCGGTGGAGGACCCGGAGACGGGCTTCACGCTGACGGCCGAGCAGGTCCGCGCGGAGGTCGACGCGGCGTCTTCGCAGACGGAGAATGTCTCGACGGGGTCCTGCGCCGCCTAGCGGCCGAAGCGCCGGGCCAGGCCGTCCAGCAGGGCGCGCATGCCCAGCTCGAAGATGTCGTCCAGGACCAGGTCGTAGCCCGTCTCGGTCAGCTCGGCCAGCATGCGGCCGAACGTCGGGTGGCCTGCCGCCATCGCCGCCACCGCCGGGGCCTGGTGGTCCATCCAGTCGTCGCCGGTGAGCCCGGACGTCGCCAGCGCGCTCTGCTCGCGCTCCAGGTGGATCGCCATGCCCTGGACGTGGCTGAAGAACAGCACGTGCAGGTCGCACAGCGTCGCCGCGTCGACGCCCAGCTCCGACAGCGCCGACAGGGCCCATTCGCCGTGGACCGCCAGGTTGCGCAGCGGCAGCGGCCGGGTGATCGGGCCGAGCTGCGCGAGCCACGGGTGGCGCTTGAACAGCGACCAGAGCGTGCGGCCGCCCAGCGTCAGCCGGGCTCGCCAGTCGCCCGACGGCCTGGCCGGGTAGCCGCGCTCGCCGAACGCCGCGTCCGCCATCAGCAGCACCAGCTCGTCCCGGCCCCGCACGTACCGGTACGGCGCCATCGCCGCGACGCCGAGGCGGGCCGCCACGCCGCGCATCGACAGCGCGCCGAGGCCCTCGGCGTCGGCGATGGCGATGGCCGTCCGGACCAGCCGGTCGCGCGTCAGCCCGCGCTGCTCACGGCGGTCGGGACCGGCGACGACCGTGCCCGACCGCGGCTCCGCCCGGACGACGCCCTCCTGGCTCAGCAGGGCCAGCGCCTTCGCCGCGGTCGCGAGCGCGACGCCGTGGTCGGCCGCGAGCCGCCGGGTCGAGGGCACCCGCGCACCCGGCGCCAGCTCGCCGCGGGCGATCCGGCCACGCAGCTCGTCGGCGATGGCCACGTACTTCACCGCTGCCTCCTGACCTAGTACAGACAGCCATCTGTACTAGCACAGATGTAGCCATTGAACTGCGGGAACTCCACAGTGGTGCGCAACAGCGTACAACTCTGGAGGAAACATGCGGAACGTCCTGATCTCCGGCGCCGGGATCGCCGGCAGCACCCTGGCCTGGTTCCTGGCCCGCGCGGGCTGGACGGTGACGGTCGTCGAGCGGGCGCCCGGCCCGCGCACCGGCGGCCAGGCGATCGACGTGCGCGGTGCCGCGCTCGACGTCGTCGACGAGATGGGGATCGGCGACCGCCTGCGTGCGCTGCGGACCCGGATGCGCGGAATGTCCATGGTGGACGGTGACGGCCACGAGCTGTGCCGCTCGGAGGAACACACCTTCAGCAGCGGACGGCTCGACAGCGCCGACTTCGAGGTGCTGCGCGACGACGTCGTCGCGGTCCTGCAGGAGACGACCCACGTCGAGTACGTCTACGGCGACGCGATCACCGCTCTCACCGAGCAGGAGCACGGCGTGCGCGTCGAGTTCGAACACGGCGGCTTCCGGACGTTCGACCTGGTCGTCGGGGCCGACGGCCTGCACTCGGCGGTGCGACGGCTGGTGTTCGGCCCCGAGGAGCAGTTCACCCGGCACCTCGGGCAGTACCTGGCGATCTTCCCGGCCCCCAACTTCCTCGGCCTCGAGGACTGGCAGGTGTGGTTCCGGCACGAGGACACCGGCGGCGCGGTCTACCCGGTGCGCGGCAACACCGAGCTGCGCGTGACCCTCGGGTTCGGCTCGGAACCGCTGCCGCGGATGGCCGTCCCGGAGCAGAAACGGCTGATCGCCGAACGGCTCGGCGGGGTCGGCTGGGAAGTGCCGAAGCTGCTCGAAGCCATGGCCGCGGCGGAGGTCTTCTACTTCGACGCCATGGCCCAGATCCACCTCGACCGCTGGTCCTCGGGCCGGGTCGTGCTGGTCGGCGACGCCGGGTACTGCGCTTCGGCGCTGTCCGGGCAGGGGACGAGCCTCGCGCTCGTCGGCGCGTACGTCCTCGCGCAGGAACTCGGCCGGGCGGAGCACGAAGAGGCTTTCGCGGCCTACGAACGGCGGATGCGGCCCTTCGTGGCCCTCAACCAGGCGCTGGCCACCGAGAACCCGGAAGGCCCCGCCGCCGAGGAGTCGGTGGAGCGGGCGAAGAACGCCATCAGTCTCGCTTGAGGAAGTCCACCAGGGCTGCCGACGTGCGGTCCGGGGCTTCGAGGTGGGGGAAGTGCCCGACGCCCGGCCAGATCTGCGGCTCGGCGTGCGGGCCCGCCCAGCGCACCGACGACTGCGCCGTTTCGGGCAGGATGCAGGTGTCCTCGGCGCCGTGCAGCTGCAGTGTCGGCGCCGCGATCCGGGTGCCGACGGCGTCGGTGAACCGGCGGCCTTCGCCGCGGAACTGGGCGCGGAACGCCCACCGGTAGTACTCCAGCGCGCTGTGCGCGACGCCCGGCACGAGCATCGCCTGCCGGAACTTCCCGGCACTCTCGGTGAAGTCCGAAGTGGACCGCCAGCGCGGTCCGGCCCAGCCGCCGAACAGGTCCGCCACGGCCTGGGCGTCGTCCTTCACCAGCCACTTCTCCGGCGCCATCGGCACCTGGAAGCGGAAGAGGTGCCCGGCCGCGCGGCCCTGGCCGCGCCACGGGCGGGCCGTGCCCCGGCGCAGCGCGAGCGGGTGGGCGGCGCCGATCGCCGTCACCGACGACACCAGCCGCGGGTGCAGTGCCGCGACCGTCCAGGCGAGCATGCCGCCCCACGCGTGCCCGGCCAGGTGGGCGCGTCGCGCCCCGAGCGACTTGATCAGGCCGCCGACGTCGCCGGCGAGCGTCCACGCGTCGTAGCCGCGCGGCGGCTTGTCCGAGTCGCCGTAACCGCGCAGGTCGACGGCGACGGCGCGGAATCCGGCGTCGGCCAGTGCCCGCAGCTGGTGGTGCCAGGTCCACCAGAACTCGGCGAATCCGTGCAGCAGCACCACGACGGGCCCCTCGCCGAGCTCGGCCACGTGCAGCCGGATGCCGTTCGCGGACACGTCGCGGTGGGCCCACGGGCCGTCGAGCCGGACGATCGACGGGTCGGGGGACGCGTGCAACGACTCAGTCGCGCGTGGTCACGCCGGTTTCGGCGGCACGCTGCGGCTTGAGCGCGGCGGCGGTCTCCTTGACGCTGGCGATCGTCCGCTCGGGCGCCTTGAACTTCCGCACCTTGCGGTAGCCGAGGAACCCGACGCCTGCCGCGACCAGCAGCATCAGGACGAACACGATGCCGAACGCGATCCAGCGGTAGCGCAGCCACTCGGCCAGCCCCTCGGCCGCGAAGAAGAACAGGAAGAACGTGCTGTACAGGAAGACCGTCAGCGCGATCAGGAAGAAGACCGCCCCCTTGAGGCCCTTCTTCACCTCCCCGACCAGCTCGGACTTCGCCAGCTCCATCTCGGCCCTGACCAGGGTGGAGATGTGCTGGGTCGCGTCGCCGACCAGACGGCCGATGGACTGGTCGCTTGGCGCGTCGGTGGCGGAGGACAGCGGGAGGTAAGGCACGGCCCCCACGCCGTCGGGGCCGGTGCGCTCGTGTTTGGGGCTGCTCACCGGGTCATCGTGCCATGCGTCCCGTGACCGGGCGCGGCGGACTCACTGTGTGTCGGACATTTGCGCATGAACCTTGCTACGACGGAGTAGCAAGGCCGCCGCCAGCAGGGACGCCGCCGCCGACGCGAGCAGCACCGCCGCCTTCGCCAGTTCGCTCGCCTGCTCGGGCAGCGCCAGCTCCGCGATCAGCAGGCTCACGGTGAACCCGACCCCGCCGAGCACGGACAGCGCGGCCATGTCGCGCCAGCCCATCCCGCGTGGTTTCTCCGCCGCGCGCAGCTTCACCGCGAGCAGGCTGGCTCCGAGGATGCCGACGACCTTGCCACCGAGCAGCCCGGCGAACACCGCGAGCGGCAACGCCGTCGTGAACACTTCGCCGAGCGCGTCGCCGTTGACCGTGATCCCGGCCGCGAACAGCGCGAACAGCGGCACGGCCACCGCCGCCGACCACGGCTGGAGGCGGTGTTCGAGCCGCAGCGCGGGTGCTTCGGCCTCGCCTTCGTCGGCGCGGACGCGGGTGAGCAGGCCCAGCGCGACGCCGGCGATCGTCGCGTGGACGCCCGCCGAGTGCACCGCGACCCACGTGACGAGCGCGAGCGGGACGTAGATCCACGGCGTCCGGACCCGCCGGTGCTGCAGGAACGCGTACAGCGCGAGGGCGGCGACGGCGACCGCCACCGCGACCAGGTCGAAGCCCGTCGTGAACAGCACGGCGATGACGACGATCGCGCCGAGGTCGTCCACCACGGCCAGCGACAGCAGGAAGATCCGCGCGCTCGACGGCAGGTTCGACGCGGTAAGCGCGAGCACGCCGAGAGCGAACGCGATGTCGGTCGCGACCGGGATCGCCCAGGCCCGCTCGATGCCCGGCGTGCCCCAGCCGACGGCCAGCGCGACGAGGGCGGGCACGACCATGCCGCCGATCGCGGCCACGACCGGCAGGATGGCCTGCTTGAAGCGGGACAGCTCGCCGACGACCAGCTCGCGCTTGAGTTCCAGCCCGGCGACGAAGAAGAACAGGGCGAGCAGGCCGTCCTTGGCCCAGTCGCCGACCGTCAGGTCGAGGTGCAGGAACTGCGGGCCGATCCGGAACTCGCGCAGGGCGTGATAGCTGTCCCGCAGTGGCGAATTGGCCCAGACCAGCGCGACCGCGGTCGCGGCGAGCAGGATGAGCCCGCCGGTGGTCTCGGTGCGCAGGTACCGGGCGAACTCGGACAGGGGACGGGACACGGCGGCTCCTCGGGGTTGCCGATCACTGTTGCCGACCAGACTTCCCGGCGCACCTTGACGGTATTTTAATGCCTTTTGTCACGGATCGTCATGACGGTCGCCACACGTTGTGCCGGTGGTGAGTCACCTGATCGGCCCATACCATGCCAAGCGACAACGAAGTCCGAGACAAAGGATGAGGACAGTTGTGAGCACCTCCACAGAGGTCCAGCAGGACACGAGGTTCTTCGGGCACCCACGAGGACTGGCGAACCTCTTCGGCGTCGAGATGTGGGAGCGGTTCTCCTACTACGGGATGCTCGGCATCCTGCCGATCTACCTCTACTACAAGGTCGAGCAGGGTGGCCTGGGCCTGGCGCAGGAGTCCGCGCTCGGCATCGTCGGCGCGTACGGCGGCCTGGTGTACCTCTCGGCGGTCATCGGCGCCTGGGTCGCCGACCGGCTCCTCGGCTCGGAACGGACGCTGTTCTACAGCGCCGTGCTGATCATGATCGGCCACATCAGCCTCGCGCTGCTGCCCGGCCTGGCCGGGATCGGCGTCGGCCTGGTGTGCGTCGCGGTCGGCAGCGGCGGGCTGAAGTCCAACGCGACGGCCATCGTCGGCACGCTCTACGCCGAGGGCGACGAGCGGCGCGACGCCGGCTTCACGATCTTCTACATGGGCGTCAACCTCGGCGGTTTCGTCGGCCCGCTGCTGACCGGGCTCGCGCAGAGCGAGGTCGGCTTCCACCTCGGCTTCGGGCTCGCCGCGATCGGCATGGCCCTCGGCCTCGGCCAGTACACGATCGGCCGGAAGAACCTCGGCGAGAAGGCCAAGGAGGTCCCGAACCCGCTGCCGTCGTCCCAGCGGCTGCTCGCCGTCGGTGCCGCCGTCGTGCTGGTCGCGGTCGTCCTGGCGCTGGTGCTCACCGGCGTCGTCCACCCGGGCAACCTCGCCGACGTCGTGGTGTGGGTGGTCGCCGCGATCTCGGTCGTCTACTTCCTGGTCATCCTGACCAGCAGCAAGATCACCGGCGTGGAACGCAGCCGGGTGCTGTCGTTCATCCCGATGTTCCTCGCCAGCGCCGTGTTCTTCTCGCTGTACCAGCAGCAGTTCACGGTCGTCGCCGCCTACACCGACCAGCGGCTGGACCGGGACCTGTTCGGCTGGGTGATGCCGGTGTCCTGGGTCAGCTCGATCAACCCGGTGTTCATCATCGTGTTCGCGCCGATCCTCGCCGCGCTGTGGACGAAGCTGGGCGAGCGCCAGCCGTCGACGCCGATGAAGTTCGTGCTCGGCACGGTGCTGATGGGCGTGGCCTTCCTGCTGTTCCTGCCGATGGTCGGCAGCGGCAAGAACGCGAGCCCGCTGCTCGCGCTGGTGGGCATCCTGTTCGTCTTCACGATCGCCGAGCTGTGCCTGTCGCCGGTGGGGCTGTCGCTGTCGACGAAGCTCGCGCCGGAGGCGTTCCGGACGCAGATGGTGGCGCTGAACTTCCTGTCGATCTCGCTGGGCACGGCGATGTCCGGCAAGCTGGCCGAGTACTACACGGTCGACGACGAAGGGGCGTACTTCAGCACGGTCGGCCTGGTCGCCATCGGGGTCGGCGTGCTGCTGTTCCTGGGCATTCCCTTCATCCGCAGGCTGATGAAGGGCGTCCACTAGCCGACGGTGACGCCGAAGAGCACCCCGACGTAGTACGTGACGAGCATGGTGAGGGCGCCGACGCCGACGTTCCGCAGGATCGCGCGCCCCACCTTCGCGTCGCCGAGCCGCGCGCTGATGTACCCGGTCAGCGTGAGGCCGACGACGACCGCGGCGGCGCACGCCCAGACCCGCAGCGAGACGCCCGCCCAGGCGATGGAGAGGATCGGCAGCAGCGCGCCGACCGAGAACGCGACGAACGACGCCCACGCCGCCTGCCACGGGCTGGTCAGGTTGTCCGGGTCGATGCCCAGCTCGGCCTCGGCGTGCGCCTGCAGCGCGTCCTTCTCGGTCAGTTCGCGCGCGACCCGGCCGGCCAGTTCCGGCGAGAGGCCCTTGTCCTCGTAGATTTCGGCGAGTTCGCGTTCCTCGGCCTCGGGCATCTCCTTCAGCTCCTGCTTTTCCAGCCGGAGCAAGGCCTGTTCGGTGTCGCGCTGGGTGCTCACGGAGACGTATTCCCCGCCTGCCATGGAAAAGGCGCCGGCGACGAGCCCGGCGATTCCGGCGGTGAGAATCGTGGTGCTTTCCGTGGTCGCCCCGGCCACGCCGACGACGATGCCGGCGACCGACACGATCCCGTCGTTCGCCCCCAGCACCCCGGCACGCAGCCAGTTCAGCTTCCCGCCCACGCTCCCGTGTGGTTCGTGGGCGTGCTCCACCGCGTCACCGTCGATCGTCTCGGTCACCAGAACAGTGAAACACGGAAGCGGATTCCGGGCGAGAGCAGGGTTTCCGGTCAGGGCGGCCTAATTAACACATGCCTTACCTAAGTGGCGTCCTGTGTGGACTCACCGGTTCTGGGTCATGATGGAGGCATGGAAGAGCAGGTATGGCAGCCGCTGCGCACGGTCGAGGGCCTCTCGCTGACCGGAGGCGAGGGCCGGTTCCGGCTGCTGGAGACGGCGGCGAGCGGAGTGGCCTACCTGATCCACTACCCGGCGGGAGTGTCCTCGCCGACGCACGCGCACGACCACGACAGCATCGTGTACGTGCTGTCGGGCCGCCTGCGCGGCGCGGTCGACGGCGTCGAGGCGGTGCTCGAACCGGGGAATTCGGTGGTGCACCCGAAGGGCGTGGCCCACCACGTCGAGGCGCTGACGGACGCCATGTGGGTGGAGTTCAAGTCGCCGCTGCCGGGCCGCCCGCCGATCGCCTGAACCACCCAGGCCGCCGCCGGGAAGCGGAAACGCCCGGCCCCGCCGATCGCGGACCCGGGCGTTTCCTGGGGTGAAGCTCAGACGTCCAGCTCGGCGAGGGCCTGCTTGGCCTTCTCCAGCTCGGCCTCCAGCGCGGCGACCTTCGCGGCCTGCGCCTCACGGGCCTGGTTGATCACCTCGTCGATCGGGCCGGACAGCTCGGCGTGCAGCTCCTTCGCCGCGCGCGAGACCGCCGCGGCCGGGATCTCCAGGCCCTTCGCGACCCACTTCGAACCGTTCTTCAGCTCGGCCTGCCACTCGCCGTCGGCGGTGCCGGTGACCGTCAGGATCAGCTCGACCGTGCGGGTCTTCTTCGCCGTCGACGCCGTCGCCGCACCCTTCGGGCGGCCGCGCTTCGGCTTGGGAGCCTCCTCCTCGGCCGCGGACTCGGCCGCGGACTCGGGCGAGTCCGCCGAGGGAGAGGGGGACGCGGACTCGGTGACGGGCGCCTCGGCGGCGGGAACCTCCGGAGTCGAAACCGGAGCCGAAGCCGTTTCCTCGTCGTGCGTCAGGACATCCACGGTCATCGTCGTGTCGTCTCCTTGCCCGGGAAGTGGGTGTGGTTCGCGGCACAGCGTAGAACATGCGTTCGAGTCGTGCCACTCGGGGTGTCATGACAGAGCCCTCCCGGCGAGAAGCCGGAAGGGCCCTGACGCGAGAACGCTAGCTCACTCCTCGGACTTGCCCGACTTCAGGCCCGACGAGATCAGGTCCATCACCGACGAGTCCGCCAGCGTGGTGACGTCCCCGACCTGCCGGTTCTCGGCGACGTCGCGCAGCAGGCGGCGCATGATCTTGCCCGAGCGCGTCTTCGGCAGCTCCGGCACGACCATGATCTGCCGCGGCTTCGCGATCGGCCCGATCTCCTTCGCGACGTGGTTGCGCAGCTCCTGCACGGCCTCGTCGCCACCGTCCACGGCGTTGCCGCGCAGGATGACGAACGCGACGATGCCCTGGCCGGTCGTCGGGTCGGTCGCGCCGACGACCGCCGCCTCGGCCACCGTCGGGTGCGAGACCAGCGCCGACTCGACCTCGGTCGTCGAGATGCGGTGGCCGGACACGTTCATCACGTCGTCGACGCGGCCGAGCAGCCAGACGTCACCGTCGTTGTCGTACTTCGCGCCGTCGCCGGCGAAGTAGAAGCCCTGCTCGCTGAAGCGCGACCAGTACGTCTCCTTGAAGCGCTCCTCGTCGCCCCAGACGCCCCGCAGCATCGACGGCCACGGCTTGTCGAGCACCAGGTACCCGCCGCCACCCGGGCCGACCTCGTTGCCCTGGTCGTCGACGACCTTCGCGGAGATGCCCGGCAGCGCCTTCTGGGCCGAGCCCGGCTTGGCGGCGGTGACGCCCGGCAGCGGTGAGATCATGATCGCGCCGGTCTCGGTCTGCCACCACGTGTCGACGATCGGGGTCTTGCCCGCGCCGATGTTCTCGCGGTACCAGATCCATGCCTCGGGGTTGATCGGCTCGCCGACCGAGCCCAGCACCCGCAGCGACGACAGGTCGTACTTCTCGGGGATTTCCGCGCCCCACTTCATGAACGTGCGGATCAGCGTCGGCGCGGTGTAGTAGATGGAGACCTTGTACTTCTGGATGATCTCCCAGTGCCGTCCCTCGTGCGGGGTGTTCGGCGTGCCTTCGTAGACCACCTGCGTCACGCGGTTTGCCAGCGGGCC
Source organism: Amycolatopsis melonis (assembly GCF_040064235.1). NCBI lineage: Bacteria > Bacillati > Actinomycetota > Actinomycetes > Pseudonocardiales > Pseudonocardiaceae > Amycolatopsis > Amycolatopsis melonis. Next base: position 71,279 of record NZ_JBDZYD010000003.1, on the reverse strand, counting down.
GTAGACGATGTAGCTGTGGCCGGTGATCCAGCCGATGTCCGCGGTGCACCAGTAGACGTCCTCGCCCGCCTTGTGGTCGAAGACGTTGTGGTGCGTGTACGCCGTCTGCGTCAGGTAGCCGCCCGACGTGTGGAGAATGCCCTTCGGCTTCCCGGTCGTGCCGGACGTGTACAGGATGAACAGCGGGTGCTCGCTGTCGAACGCCTCGGGAGTGTGCTCTTCGGACTGTCCGTCGACCAAGTCGTGCCACCAGAGGTCGCGGCCCTCGGTCCACGGCACCTCGCCTTCGAGCTGGTCGCCCGTGCGCTTGACGACGATGACCTTCTCGACGGTCTCGGCCCCTTGGAGCGCTTCGTCGACATTGGCCTTCATCGGCGCGGCCTTGCCGCGGCGGAACTGGCCGTCGGAGGTGATGACGAGCTTCGCGGCGGCGTCGTCGACGCGCGCCCGCAGCGCCGTCGGGGAGAAGCCGCCGAAGACGACGCTGTGCAGCGCGCCGATCCGCGCGCACGCGAGCATCGCGAAGATGGCCTCGGGGACCATCTGCAGCTGGATCGCGACGACGTCGCCGGCGGTGACGCCGAGCGAGGTGAGTGCGTTGGCCGCCTTGGAAACCTCGGTCTTCAGCTCGGCGTAGGTGATGTCCCGGGTGTCACCCGGCTCGCCGACCCAGTGGATCGCGACCTGGTCGCCGTGGCCGGACTCGACGTGCCGGTCGACGCAGTTGTAGGCGACGTTCAGCTTGCCGCCGACGAACCACTTCGCGAACGGCGCATTGGTCCAGTCCAGTACCGTGGTCCACTTCGTGTCCCACGTGAGCCGCTCGGCCTGCTTGGCCCAGAACGCTTCGCGATCGGCGTCCGCCTCGGCGTAGAGATCGGCCTTCGCATTGGCCTGGGCAGCGAATTCTTCGCTGGGCGGGAAGGTGCGGCTCTCGGTGAGCAGGTTGTCCAGGGCTGGGGACTGCTCGGTCATGGTTGCAAGGCCTCCTGTAGTGCGCCGATACGACGGCTAGCGGCACGCTAGCGACGTTAGTCCGCCTTGTAAAAGGTTGCACCCACGTTGCCCCGCCGGATCACCGTGCCAGGCGAGCGGTGGTGACTAAGCGTTCGTTCAGGCGGGCCTTCGCGCCCGGCCACTCCGGCGCCACCATCGAATAGGTGACAGTGTCGCGCGACGAGCCGTCCGGCCGGATCCGGTGTGCCCGCAGGATGCCCTCGCGCAGCGCGCCGAGCCGCTCGATGGCGCGTTGCGAGCGCAGGTTCCGGATGTCGGTCTCCCAGGAAACCCGTTGCGCGCCAAGGGTTTCGAAGGCGTGGGTGAGCAGCAGCAGCTTCGACTCGGTGTTCAGCCCGGTGCGCTGCCACGCGGCGCCGATCCAGGTGTGCCCGATCGACAGGATCCGGTGCTTCTCGACGACCTGGTAGTACGACGTCGTCCCGGCGACGCGCCCGGAAGCGTCGATCTGCGCGAACGGCCGCCGGTCGGGATCGGCCAGCGCCTGCTCGACGAACCGCTCCATGGCCGGGACGTCGGCAGGCTGCCGCGTGCTCAGCCACGTCCAGATGCCGGGGTCGGCGCCGGCCTCGAACAGGCCCTTGGCGTGCTCGGGGGACAGGGGTTCCAGGCGGACGTGCTCGCCGGACAGGATCGGTTGCGTGTTCCAGTCGCTCACGGGCTCACCGTAGGACCGATATTGGCTTTCCCTGATAGCCAGTTTCCGAGCATTTCAAGAGGCCACTTCGGCGTTGCCTATGCTCGGCGGACCACGACGAAGGGCGAGATCGATGGCCGAAGAGCGGGAAGAGCTGACCTGGGAGCTGTTCGGCACGGCGAGCCGTGAACTGGCTCACACGATCGCCGACGACGGCTTCGCGCCGGACCTCGTCCTGTCCATCGCCCGCGGCGGCCTGTTCGTCGCCGGCGCGCTCGGCTACGCGCTGGACGTGAAGAACCTGCACGTGATGAACGTCGAGTTCTACACCGGCGTCGACCAGCGCCTCGACCTGCCGGTGATGCTGCCGCCGGTGCCCAACGTCGTCGACCTGGCGAGCAAGAAGGTGCTCATCGCCGACGACGTCGCCGACACCGGCGCCACCCTCAAGCTCGTCCGCGACTTCTGCCTCGACCACGTCGCCGAGGTGCGCTCGGCGGTCGTCTACGAGAAGCCGCACTCGACGGTGAAGTGCGAGTACGTCTGGCGGCACACCGACAAGTGGATCAACTTCCCGTGGTCGGTGCTGCCGCCCGTGGTCTCCCGCGAAGGCCAGGTGCTCGATGCCTGACCCGCTCAAGCCCCTCCTCGACCTCGACGGCGTCGCGGCGGCGGCGAAGTCGGCGCAGGACGCGATCTTCGCGGTCCACCGCCTCCCGGCCAACCTCCGCGGCGGCGCGGCAACGGCGGCGGAGGCCTCGGTGCGCGCCGCCCGCGCGTCGGCGGGTATCGAAGGCGCCAACCCGGAGCTGCCCGCCGACGGCACGGTCGACGACCCGGTCCTGGCGGGCGCCCTGCGCGTCGCGGAGACACTGGAGTCGCTGCTGCCGACCTGGCGCCGGGCACCGCTGCAGGCGTTGGCGCGCCTGCACGTCCTGGCCGCGGCGGACCTGGTGGACGACCAGGACGCACTGGGCCGCCCGCACTCCGGCGGCGGCCGTCTCGAGCTGCTGGCCCAGCTGGTGACCGGAGCAACGTCGGTCCCCGGCCCGATCCTGACGGCGGTCGTCCACGGCGAGCTGCTGGCCCTGAAGCCGTTCGGCAGCGCGGACGGCATCGTGGCCCGCGCGGCGGCCCGGCTGACGATGGTCGCCACCGGCCTGGACCCGAAGTCGCTGAGCGTGCCCGAGGTGTCGTTCTTCCGCCGCGTGCCGCGATACCTCGAAGCCGCGGAAGGCTTCGCGAGCGGAACGCCCGAAGGGGTCCGCGGGTGGCTGCTGTTCTGCTGCGAAGCGTTCGAGGCCGGTGCGCGCGAGGCGAGGAGCATCTCGGACGCGGCTTCCTGACACCGAAACGGCGGTAGCCCGTGCCGCCTCGTTCGTGGTCCCGTACCGGTATGAACCGGAAGTGCGGTGCTTTCCTGACAGCAGTGCTCGCCGCGGTGAGCGTGCTGGCGTCCGCCGGGCCGGCGCAGGCCAAGACCGCCGTCCAGACCTGTACCGGCACCTGGGCGGTCACCTACGACCCGCCCATCACCAACACGCCCCGGCTCGTGTCCGGGGTCCTCACCGGCACTTTCCCCGTCTGCACCGATCCGCAGGCCTTCACCGCGACCTACACCCAGGTGTTCACCGACGTGGTCTCCTGCACGACGCTGCTCAACGCCGGTTCGACGTCGCGCACGTACGTGTGGGGCAATCCGGCGGCCGAGCCGACCACCTTCACCTACAACTTCACGACCACCGTGGTCGGCGGTCAGGTCGTCGTCACGAACACGGGCGTGATCACGGCCGGGCGGTACGCGCCGGGCAGCGCGGTCCAGGTGGCCACGCTCGTGACGCCGGACGCCCTCGCCTGCGCCGGCCCGGGGATCGGCAGCCTCACCGGCCCGACGACCCTCACCATCTATGCCCCGTGAGTTAGGCCAGCACGGCGTCCAGCAGGCCGGGGAACCGCGCCTGCACGTCCTCGCGGCGTAGCTCCACCCAGCGCGTCCGGCCTTCGACGAACGTCGTCGTCAGCCCGGCTTCGCGCAGTACGCGCCAGTGGTGCGACAACGTCGGCGCGGTGATGTCCAGGTCGTACTCGCCGAGCGCGCAGCTGCGTGGCTCGGTCTCCTTCGCCAGCTCACGCACCAGTTCCAGGCGCACCGGGTCGGCGAGTGCCTGCAGCACCGGCACGATCTCGATCGCTTCGCGGGCCGGTTGGGGCAGTGTCCGGGCCACGGGAAATCCCTTCGATCATTTGACAACGATCGAAGTGTATCCCCATCATGACCGCATGACGATTCGACGATCATCTAATGATCGGCTGGGGGTCCTGCTCGTTCTCGCGGTGGGCACGTTCACCGTCGGCACCGACGGGTTCGTGCTCAACGGCCTCCTCCCGGTCATCGCCGCCGACCTGCACGTGACCGAGTCCGTGGCCGGCCAGCTCACCACCGTCTTCGCCCTGACCTACGCGATCGCCTCGCCGCTGCTGGCCGCGTTCACCGGCGGCTGGGACCGCCGGTGGCTGCTGGCAGGCGGCATGGCGCTGTTCACCGTCGGCATGGCCGGGCAGGCGCTCGGGACGTCGTTCGCGGTGGTCGCCGTGGCCCGGCTGCTCGCCGCGGTCGGCGCCGCCGCCTTCCAGTCCAACGCCTACGTCCTCGCGGGCGCCCTTTCCTCCGAAGAACGCCGTGGCCGCGCGCTCGCCACCGTCGCCGCCGGGATGAGCGTGTCCATGGTGCTCGGCGTCCCGATCGGCGTGCTGGCCGGGAACTGGCTCGGCTGGCGTGCGGTGATGTGGGGGATCGGGGTGGTCGCGGTGGTCGTCGCCGCGCTGATCCCGATCGTCCCCGAAGTCCGCGTGCCCGCCGCCGGCCTGCGGGCCCGCCTTGCCGTCGTCGTGCGGCCGCCGGTGGCCCGCGTGCTGCTGGTGACGATCCTCGGCACGCTCGCCGGGTTCACCGTGTTCGTCTACCTGCCGGTGCTCGTCGGGCCGGTCGCGAGCGGCGCCGTGCTGTCGTGGGTGCTGGTCGGGTCCGGGCTCGGCCAGGTCGCCGGCACGACGTTCACCGGCCGCGCCACCGACCGCCTCGGCCCTGGCCGCGTCCGCCTGCTTTCGCTGGCAGGCACCGCGGTCGTGCTCGCCGTCCTCGACTTCGCCGTGCTTTCGCTGCCCGGCGCGCTGCTGCTCGCCTTCTTCTCCGGGGCCTTCAGCGGGATGCTGATGGTGCCGCAGCAGCACCGGCTGTTCACCGTCGCCCCGGACGCGCCGACTGTCGCATTGGGACTGAACGGCTCGGCCATCTACGTCGGCGGCGCGCTCGGTTCCGCGATCGGCGGCGTCGTCCTGGCCGCCGCGGGACCGTCGTGGGTCGGCCCGGCCGGCGCGCTCGCCGCCGCCGCGGCGCTGGCCGCCTGCGTCAGGAAAGCTTCGCCGACCACTTCTCTTCGATCCGCCCGAACCGCCACACCGCCAGTGCGATGACCCACGTCAGCACGAACAGCCCGGCGATCCCGAAGCCGACGTAGTCCAGGTTCACCGACGCGATCGCGGCCAGCGGACCGGAGGTGATGGCCAGCTTCTCGGCCAGGATCGAGACCAGCTCGATCGTCCCGACGACCAGCGCCACCGCGACCGAGAGCGCGGTCACCGTGATGTTGTAGAAGATCTTGCGGACCGGCTTCGCGAACGCCCAGCCGTAGGCGAAGTTCATGAAGCAGCCGTCGGCGGTGTCGAACAGGCTCATCCCCGCCGCGAACAGGATCGGCAGCACGAGGATCGCGTACCAGGGCAGCGAAAACGTCGCCGCGCCCGCGGCGAGCACGAGCAGCCCGATCTCGGTCGCGGTGTCGAAGCCCAGCCCGAACAGCACCCCGACCGGGTAGATGTGCCACGGCTTCCGCACGGCCTTCGTTGCGCCGCGCAGCAGCCGGTTCAGCACGCCGCGGTTGTCCAGGTGCCGTTCCAGCGCGGCTTCGTCGAAGTCGCCGCGGCGCATCCGCCGGAACACGCGCAGGATGCCGGCCAGCACCACCAGGTTCAGGATCGCGATCACGTACAGGAACACGCCGGACACCGACGTCCCGATGACGCCGGTGACGTCGTGCAACGCCGACGAGCCGTCCTCGACCTGCCCGGCCAGCGCGCGGACGCCGAGGGACAGCAGCAGGCACAGCGCGAAGACGACCGTCGAGTGCCCGAGCGAGAACCAGAAGCCGACCGACAGCGGGCGCTGCCCGTCGGCCATCAGCTTGCGGGTGGTGTTGTCGATCGCCGCGATGTGGTCGGCGTCGAACGCGTGCCGCATGCCGAGCGTGAACGCGGTGACGCCCAGCCCGATCCCGAACACGCCGGACGAGCCCAGCGCGTAGTGCCGCGGCGCGACGAACGCCGCGAGCACGACCCAGCCCACGACGTTGAGCAGCAGGACGAACCCCGCCATCCCGCCGATCGACACCCACTCGCGGCGCGACAGCCCGCGCCGCGAGTCCACGGAGACGTCCGTCATCGCCCACCCGCCTTCTCTCGTCTGAGAGGTTAGACAGATGAGCAGATGACGGGCAATGACAACCGGGGCTTCGCCCCGGGCCGGGGGCTCCGCCACCCGGAGCCCCCGAAAGCTGTTAGCTCGCCCGCACCCGCAAGTTGTCCAGTGCCTTGCGGACGTGACCGCCGGAGCTGTGGAGCGCCTTGGCCGCGCTCGTCACGTCCGAACCCGACAGCAGGTGCACCAGCGCCACCTTGAGGTCGCCCCCGGCCTCGGTGAGCGCGTCCGAGCAGTCCGCCATCGTCATGCCGGTGGCTTCCTGCAGGATCCGGATGGTCCGGCCGCGCAGCTTCGCGTTCGTGGCCCGCACGCTGACCATCAGGTTGGAGTAGGTGCGGCCCATCTTGATCATCGTCGCCGTCGAGAACGACGTCAGGAGCATCTTCTGCGCCGTGCCCGCCTTCATCCGGGTCGAGCCGGCGATCACCTCCGGGCCGGTGTCGACGGCGATGAGCACGTCCACCCCGGCGGGCTTGGCGGCCTTCGGGTTGCCCGAGACCAGCCCGGTCCGCGCGCCCTGGCGGGACGCCGCGGCCAGCGCACCCAGGACGTACGGCGTCCTGCCCGACGCCGTCAGCCCCAGCACGAAGTCGCCCGGCTGGACCATCGCGGCCATCTCCGCCGCGCCGGCCCCCGAGTCGTCCTCCGCGTTTTCGACGGCGTGGCGGAGGGCCCGCTCGCCGCCGGCGTGGTGAGCGATGAACCAGTCGCCCGGCACGTTGAACGTCGGCACCAGCTCGGCCGCGTCCAGGGTGGCCAGGCGCCCGGACGTGCCCGCCCCGACGTAGTGCACCCGGCCGCCTGCCCGCAGGGCGTCGACCGCGTAGTCCACCGCGCGCGCCACCTGGGGCAGCACCGCGGCGACGGCACCGGGGACCGTGCGGTCCTCGGCGTTGATCGCGCCCAGGATCCCCGCCGTGGACATCAGGTCGATGTCCGTGGTGCGGGGATTGCGGGTCTCGGTCGGCGAATCGACGTGCACCGCCTGCACGGGGACGGTCATCATGCGCCTCACCTTTTCGTCGGTCATTACTTGCCGGTTTCCCGCGGACGGCGACGACCGTCCGGCCTGACCCCCAAGCGGTGCGAGCCGACCGCGTCCCTGGTCGCGTCCAGTGCGCTGACCGACGCGTCCATGTGCCGCTGCGCGACGCCGATGAACAGGCAGTCGATGACGGTGAGCTGGGCGATGCGGCTCGCCGTCGCTCCCGAACGGAAAGTGGTTTCCCGTGCTGCGGTCGTCAAAACGTAGTCGGCGACCTCGGTGATCGGCGAGCGCGGGAAGTTCGTCACGGCGATGGTGATCGCGCCGTGCTCGCGGGCCACGCGCAGCGCCTCGACGGTGTCGGTGGTCGCGCCGGTGTGCGAGACGCCGATGGCGACGTCACCGGGGCTGAGCACCGCGGCCGAGGTGAGCATGATGTGCGTGTCCGACCACGCGAAGCACACGCGGCCGATGCGGTGCAGCTTCTGCTGCAGGTCCGCGGCGACGAACGCGCTGGCACCGACGCCGTAGACGTCCACGCGGCCGGCGCTCGCGACGACCTCGATCACGCGCTCGAGCGTGGCGACGTCGAGCTGGTCGGCCGTCTCCTCGACGGCACGCGCGTCGGCGAAGCTGACCTTGCCGATGACGGCGGCCAGGTCGTCCTCCGGGCCGATCTCGCCGCCGAGGTTGCGCGTGGTGCGCGCCTCGGTCCGGGCGGTGTCCGCGGCGAGCGCGATGCGCAGCTGCGGGTACCCGCCGACGCCCACCGCCTTGCAGAACCGCGTCACCGTGGTCTCGCTCGTGTTGGCGGCGAGGGCCACCTCGGTGATGCTGCGCCGGGCGACCGACGCCGGGTCGTCCAGCACGACCTTCGCGACGCGCTGCTCCGCCCTGGCCAGGCCGGGGAGCAGCGACCGGATCCGCACCAGCGGGCTGGCGTCCGCGTCCCGCACGGTCGTCTGGACCGATACGGGCTCGGACGGTGCCGTGCCGACTACGGATTCGGGATCATTCACCGTCGGAAAGTTACTAACCGTTGGCATTTGCGACAAGGCTACCCACACCCTTCGGTACGATCGCAACCCGTCCGTGTCTGCGGATCTGGGATTTGCGATTAATCGTTGACCAGAAAGTCGCCAACAGGGTCGACCTTGTTAACGAGGTCAAGCTAACGACTTGGCAACTTAGTGTCGCGATGCAAGCGGCAAGAAGACGGTAAAATCCGGCTAACGGTCGACACTCGGCGATGCGCCGGTCACCGAGCGCTCAACTGCCAACCCTCTGCAACGAAGGCGGCGGGCTCACGCTCACCGTCGAGGAGTGATCGGCCGCTCTCGGTGACTTTCACACCGTCGACCGAAACGCCGCGGCCGGTGTAGAGCGGGTCGGTGCTGTAACGCCAGCGGAGGCTCACTGAAACGCCTTCCGGCAGGCTCGCCGTCACCTTCCACCAGGCCCGGTGGCCGTGTCCGGAGAGCGACGTGACGCTTCCGGAGGGTGCGCCCGGCCCGGACGCCGACAATGCGACTGGTTGCCAGTTCACGCCGTCGGTGCTCGCCAGCAGCTCAAGTGGATCACTCGGGCCTTCGGTGTCCACGAAAGCAAAAAAGGACACCCGTGCTTGATCACTATGCGTAGTAAAAGCGCGAGTACTCAGCGTGGCGACGGAGGCGTTACCCAGCGTGCTCGTCCAGGCGTCCGTTCCGACGGCAGGCCGCACGGCCATGGCCCTGGCCAACGAGGTCGCCCACACCTGGCGGGCGGTGTTGATCGAACCCCAGGTCCGCGTCGGGTGCACGCGGTTGGTCAGCAGGATCGCGAACGACCGCGATTCCGGGTCGATGACCAGCGTCGTTCCGGTGAAACCGGTGTGCCCGGCCGTCACCGGCGACGCCAGTGCACCCATGTACCAGGGCTGGTCGAGCTCGAAGCCGAGGCCGTGCGCGTCGTCCGGGAACTGCTGGTTGTAGTTCGTGAGCAGCTGCCGGACGGTGTCCTGACGCAGGATCCGGTGCCCGCGATAGCTGCCGCCGTTGAGGATGGCCTGGGCCAGCGTGGCCATGTCGTTCGCCGTGCTGAAGACGCCGGCGTGCCCGGCGACACCGCCCAGCGACCACGCGTTCTCGTCGTGCACGCTGCCGCGGACCATCCCGCGTGGCGGGTTCGCCTCGAACTCCGTCGCCGCGATCCGGTCCAGCTTCGCCGCGGGCGGGTTGTAGCCGGTGTCCACCATGCCGAGCGGCGCGGTGATCCGGTCGTGCACGACCTTGTCGAGGGACTGCCCGGTCAGCTTCTCGACGATGAAGCCGAGGGTGAGCAGGTTGATGTCGGAGTAGAGGTAGGTCGTGCCCGGCTTGTTCTTCAGCGGGCTGTCCAGCACGGCCTGGCGGCGCGACGGGATGTCCGGGTAGCCCGCCCACAGCGACGGGACCGGGTCGGCGTCGAAGCCCGAGGTGTGCGTGAGCAGCATCTTGACCGTGACGGCGGCCTTGTCGCCGGTGGCGAACTCCGGGAAGAAGCGGGACACCGGCGTGTCGATGGTGAACTGACCGCGTTCGACGAGCTGGAGCACGGCGATCGAGGTGAACAGCTTCGAGATCGACGCCATGTCGAAGATGGTGTCGTTGCGCATCGGGACCTGCTGGTCCGCGGGCAGCTCGGTGCCCTTGGCGTCGGCGTACCGCAGCGCGCCGCCGACCGCGTACCGGTCGACGACGACGCCGTCGTGCGCGAGCAGGCCGACCGCGCCGGAGAAGTGCGGGTGCCCGCTCGCGTCCGGCCTGGTCCAGCTCGCCAGGAAGTCCTCGGCGGCCTTGATCGGCGCCGGATCCAGGTCGACCTCCTGCGGACGGCCGTCGCGCAGCGTCGTCCACGGCGGCGCGAAGCCGTGCTGCGGCCGGTCGAAGCGGCCGGCCGTGGGGTCGTGGCTGGTGATGGCGCCGGCTCCCGAGGTCAACGTGGTCAGCGCGACCAGCACACCGGTGGCCGCGGCGATGACCTTCCTAGCACGCACGACTCGTCCTCTCAGCGGTAGAGCAGGTAGCGGCGGCGGTTCCGGTCGAACTCGGCCAGCTCGGCCCGCCAGGCACCGGTGACCTCGTCGACGCCCGCACCGGCGTCGACCATCGTCCGCAGCCGGTCGGACCCGGAGAGCTTGTCGATGTAGTTGTCGGACCGCCACGCGAAGACGTCCGGGTGCAGCGCCTTCGCCGTGACGAGCATGGCGACCGCCGTCCGGATCGCGTCGAAGGCCCGCGGATCGGTCACGCTCAGCTGCACGCCACCGCAGGTCTGGTTGGCGAACTTGCTGAACGTGGGCACGAAGTAGGTCTCGCGGAAGGCCGCCCCCGGCAGGCCGGCGTCCTCGAGCTTCTCGCGCCAGCGCCAGTCGAGCCCGGGCGCGCCGACGATCTCGAACGGCCGGGTCGTGCCGCGGCCCTCGGAGAACACGGTCCCTTCGAACATCCCCGTGCCCGGATAGACGAGCGCGGTGTCCGGGGTCGGCATGTTCGGGCTCGGCAGCACCCAGTTGAGCCCGGTCTGCGCGAAGAGCGTGTCACGCTGCCAGCCGCGTACCGGGACGACCTCGAGGTGCTCGAGCCGGACGCCTTCGCCGGGCAGGAACTCCCCGGCGAAGAAGCGGGCCAGCTCGCCGACGGTCATGCCGTGCTGCTGCGCGATCGGCTTGCGCCCGATCCCGGAGGCGAACTTCGGGTCGAGCACCGGCCCGGCCGCCCGGCCGCCGAGCGGGTTCGGCCGGTCCAGCACGACGAGGGCCGCGTTCGTCTTCGCGGCCGCCACCATCGCCGTGTAGAGCGACCAGATGTAGGTGTAGAAGCGCGCGCCGACGTCGGCGATGTCGAACACGACCGTGTCGACGCCCGCCTTCGTGAACAGCGAAGCGAGCTTCGTCGCGTCGACGCCGTACGCGTCGTACACCGGAATGCCGGTACGCGGGTCGGTGTAGTCGCCCTCGGACCCGCCGGCCTGCGCGCTGCCGCGGAAGCCGTGTTCGGGCCCGAAGGCCGCGACCGGTTTCACGCCGGCCGCGACCATCGAGTCGACGATGTGGTCGCCGTCCAGCAGGACACCGGTCGGGTTCGACAGGACGCCCACCTTGCGGCCCTTGAAGGCCCGCCAGCCCTGCGCGGCCAGCTGTTCCGCGCCGGTGAGCACGCGGCCGTGTCCCTGCTCGGGCTCGGCCCCGGCCACGGCGGACCCACCCGTCAGGGCCGGGACCGCCAGCGCGCTCGCGCCGAGGAAGTGGCGCCGGTTGAGGTTCACCAGGTCAGCCCGTGGCCGAACGGGTACTTCACGGTGTGCACGTCGGCGCCCGCGGGGATGTCGACCGGCAGCTTCCCGACCGGCTTCGTCTCGCCGAGGATCACCTTGGCCAGCGCCTCCAGCGTCGGCCCGATGTAGCCGTAGGTGGCCAGCCACGTCTTGACCGGAGTCGCGTAGCCGGCGTCGTACGGGATCTGCGCGGCGACCGCGACGACCGGCTTCCCGGTCGCCTGCAGCGCGTCGAGCAGCTTGCCCTGCAAGGGGAACCCGCCGAGGTTGTTGGTCAGCACGACGACGAGGTCGGCGTTGCGGGCGCTCGCGGCCGCCTGCGCGATCTGGGCGTCCGTGGGCGCCTGGCCGGTCGCGTAGGCCGTCGCGGTGGTGCCGTGGGCGGTCAGCTTCTGCGCCAGCGACGCCGTCGTCGAGACACCCCAGCCGGTGACGAACGTGGTCGCGGGCTTCTGCTTCAGCGGCAGGAGACCGGCGTCGTTCGCGATGGCGGTGATGCCGCGGTCGGCGATGTCCTGGGCGGTGGCCAGGCTCGACGGGATGCCGACGGTCTGCATCACCCGGCCCGGGTCGACGAACGGCGAGAACAGGATGCCGCGCTTGAACTTCAGCTTCAGCACGCGCAGGACGCTCCGGTCGATCCGCTGCACCGGGATGTCCCCGGACTTGACCGCGTTGAGGACGGAGTTGATGGCGACGTCGAGGTGCACGGGCATGAGCAGCTGGTCGACGCCCGCCTTGAGCGCGAGCACCGGGATTTCGGCGTCGTTGTGCAGCTGCCGCACCCCCTGCATCTCCAGTGAGTCGGTGATGACGACGCCGTTGTAGCCCAGTTCGTTACGCAGCTTGCCGGTGATGATCGGCTTCGACAGCGTCGCGGGTTCCAGCGACGGGTCCAGGCTCGGGAACTGGATGTGCGCGCTCATGATCGAGTCGACGCCTGCCGCGATCGCCGCCTTGAACGGCGGCACGTCGGTGCTGCGCCACTGCGCTTCGGTGCTGTCGATGCGCGGCAGCCCGGTGTGGCTGTCGGTCGGCGCGGCGCCGTGCCCGGGGAAGTGCTTGGCGGTCGCCGCCACGGATTTCTCGAAGCCCTTGACCTCGGCCGTGACGAAGTCACTGGCCAGGCCGGGCTGCCCCGAGAAGGACCGGACGCCGATGACCGGGTTGACCGGGTTGGAGTTGACGTCCGAGTCGGGCGCGAAGTCCTGGTTGATGCCCACGGCCCGCAGCTCGCGGCCGAGGATGGTCGCGGCCTGCGTCGCGCGGCCGGTGTCCCGCCCGGCGGCGATGGCCATGGCGTTCGGGAACTCGGTGGCCGGCGCGCCCATCCGCGTGACCGTGCCGCCCTCCTGGTCGGCGGCGATCTGCAGCGGGATGTGCGCCCCGCTGGTGACCGCGGCCTGCTGCAGGCCGTTGGACAGCTTCGCGACCTGCACGGGGTCGTCGAAGTTGTCGCGCGAGTCGTTGTTGAAGTAGATGACGCCGCCCAGGTGGTACTTCCGCACGACCTGGGCGGGAGTGTCGACGCCGAAGTCGGCCTGGTTCTTCGGGTTCACCTCGTCGGCCGTCTTGCCGTTGACCCAGGTGACGAAGAGCTGCCCGACCTTCTCCTCGAGCGTCAGCCCGTGCAGCGTCCGCACCGCGGCGGCTTCCGCCTGCGCGTCGGCGCTCACGCTCGGTGCGCTCGCCGCGGTCGCGACACCCACACCGGTGAGGGCGAGCACCCCCGCGACGGGCAGGGCGAACGCATGGAACCTCCGATTTCGGGTCGTCACGACCAGCCTCCCAGAAAGTTGCGGGCGCCCGGTGCGACGTCAGAAGTCCACCCGGAGGCGCCAGTATCGGGAAGCTACTCACCGAATCCGGTCGTGTCCATCGACCGAGCGCAGCAACGGCCCAGTCGTACCCGGATCGGTAGGAAACCCCGCGGCGGGCGGACACCGGACCCGCGATATGACGAGGCGGCGCCCGTGACCCCGGAGGGTCGACGGGCGCCGCCTGCAAGCGCGGACTTCTCGGGCGACCAAGCGTGCAACTCTGGTCGTACCTACATGGACTCGGCGTGTGGCGTCCCACTACGCAGTCCCTAGACGACGAGCCTCCCGCGGCGCGCTGCGCGTGGGTACCCGGAGTCCGCGCACGGAGGTTTGCCGGGGTGGAACAGGCTTCTCTTCTACCTGTTCCCTGGCCGACCGAACGTCCGCACTTACTTTCTACGCCGTGAGCCCGGTCACTTCAAGTGCGCGGACGGGTGCACCGGTACAGAGGCTGGATCGGGTGACATCGGCACCCTGCGCGACGGACAATTCGGGGCTGGGCTCGGTAAAGCCGCAGGCCGTACGGCCGTGTGGGTGGCCGGCCGGGGTTATCGGGACCGACGGCGACGGCTGAGGCCGTACCAGGTCGCGCCGGCCGCCACCGCGCCGACACCGAGCGCGACCATTCCCGCCGACCGGGTGGGGATCCGGGTGCGCAGCGACATCGGCCGGTCGAAGGCCAGGATCGGCCAGCCGCGGTCGAGGGCTTCGCGGCGCAGCAGCTTGTCCGGGTTCACCGCGTGCGGGTGGCCGACGACCTCCAGCAGCGGGATGTCCGTGCTGGAGTCGGTGTAGGCGAAGCACTCGGCGAGGTCGTAGCCGTAGGTCGCGGCGAGCTGCTTCGCGGCGACGGCCTTGTTCGCGCCGTAGCAGTAGAAGTCGACTTCGCCGGAGTAGCGGCCGTCGACGATCTGCATCCGCGTGGCGACGCTGCGGGTCGCGCCGAGCATCTCCGCCACCGGCGCGACGACCTCTTCGCCGGTCGCGGACAGGACGATGACGTCGTGCCCGTCCTCGCGGTGACGCGCGATCAGTTCCGCCGCCTCCGCGTACACGAGCGGGTCGACGACGTCGTGCAGGGTTTCGCGGACGATCGCCGAAACCTGGGCGACGTCCCAGCCGGCGCACAGCGCGGAAACCTCGGCACGCAGGCGCTCGGTCTTGTTCTCGTCGGCGCCGGCGAGGGAGAAAACCAGCTGCGCGTAGGCACTGCGCAACGCCGCCCGGCGGTTGATCAGCCCTTCCTTGAGCAGCGGCTTGCTGAACGCCAGCGCGCTCGACGAAGCGATGATCGTCTTGTCCAGGTCGAAGAACGCGGCGACCGCGTGCTCCGGGCCCGGCTTCCGGATGCGCGACGGGTCGCTGCTCGGTTCGGCCACGCGTCCAGGATAGGAGCTTGATCGCGGCGCGTCCCGTTCATCCACCACGAGCGCGCCGGTGCGGCGGAAATTCCATGACAGGCAGGGACTTCCGGCGCGCTGTGCCGTTACCGAACTGTGTGCCTCATCCGGCGCGCGCATCGGCGCCCGGCGGAGTTACAGTGAGGGAGCCCGGTGTCCAACCGGGCCGGTTCAGTCCGACCCCCCGGGGCTGAACCCACGGCGGCCCCCGTCCCTCCCCCCTGGCGGGGGCCGCCCTCTTACCTCCCGCTTGCCTGCGCAATTCCCGTTGTCCTGGTGATTTGCGTTTTTGCGACTTGCAGTTCTTGCCGTGCGTTTACTTTTCCCGGGTTTCCGGATGCGGCGATTCGCGCCGGTTTCGGCGCGCGATCCTCCCACAGCCCACCGACAGAACCGGCTCGCGAGCCGTTCCCCGGACCGCGGTTGTCCACAACACCCCAGTTGTCCACAGGCGGGCTCCCGGCCCGTTGTGCCGCCCCGCCGCCGCCCGCGACCGTGGAAGCCGGGCCACCCGGGGCCCGCACCGACGACGGGGAGGACGCATGACGGGGGAACGGCCGCTGGTGATCGCGGCGGACGAGACGGTGCTCGACGAGATACTGCGCGTGGCGGCGGTCGCGGGCTGCGAGCTCGACCGGGCACCGGACCTGACCGCGGCAGGCGACCACTGGGCGGACGCGCCACTGGTGGTCCTCGACGAAGAGACGGCGCGGCTGCCACCGGCGCTGCCACGGCGCAGCGGGATCCTGCTGGTCTGCAAGGGCAGCCCGGGCCCGAAGACGTGGGAGCGCGCGTTCCGCGGCGGCATCGAGCGCGTGATCTCGCTGCCGGACGAGGAGACGCAGCTGGCCGGAGTGTTCGCCGACGTCGTCGAGAAACCGGCGAAGCAGGCGGGCCTGGTGTTCGCGGTGGTCGGCGGCCGCGGCGGCGCGGGAGCATCGGTGTTCGCGGCGGCGCTGGCCCTCGCGGCCGACCACGAGCCGGGCGGCGCCCTGCTGGTCGACTGCGACCCGCTCGGCGGTGGTCTGGACATGTTGCTCGGCTTGGAGAAGGTGCCCGGCCCACGCTGGCCGGAGGTCCAGGCAAGCGGCCGCGTCTCGGCCCAGTCGTTGTCGGCGGCCCTACCCCAGCGAAGACACCCGGGAGGCAGCCTCCCGGTGCTGTCGTGCGGCCCGCAGGGCGAAGGCCCGGACGCGGCATCGCTGTCGGCAATCCTGTCCGCAAGCCGCCGCGCGGGCCGCACGGTGGTGTGCGACCTCCCCCGAACCCTGGGCGAGGCGGCAACGGAAGCAGTCAAGGCAGCCGACACGGTGGCCCTCCTGGTCCCGGTGGAGTTCCGGGCATGCAACGCGGCCAAGCGAGTGCTGCGCGGTCTGTCCCCGCTGACGTCCCGCACGGGAGTGGTCGCATGTGGACCCTGCCGCTCCCCGGAATCGGGACACCACACGGCCAAGCTCCTGAACCTGCCCCTGCTGACATCGATGCCCCCGGACCGAACGGTGCTGAATGCACTGGAAAGGGGCGAGCTGGCAGAAACCCGCCCACGCTACCTGACAGAGGCGGCAGCAGAGGTCCTGGTGGCGACCCACCGCAGAGCCCGCGAGACAGCCCGATGAGGAGCGGCCCGGTCAGGGTCGGAGACCTCTTGCTGCCCACGGTGGTGACGCTGGCGGGCAGGGGAGCGGTGAGCGCGAAGAACTTCCTGACGCTGCTGACGTTTCCAGCGTCCGGCCAACTGGATTCGCCACCCGCAGGCGATGCGTCCACGCTCCAGCCCGGCACCCGAGTCACGGCTGAAGCTGTTCCCGATTCACCCGCCCAGCCCGGCACCCCCACCGATCCCACCCCACCAACCCAGGCGGTGAACCCATGACCATCGACTTCGTGGACCGAGTCCGCAACCGCCTCGCCGGCGACCGCCGCCAGGCCGACCCGGTGGCCGTCGCGACCGCGGTCCGCGCCGAGGCAGGCGGCGCCCTCGGCCACGACGCGGTCCTCGACGCCGCGCGCCGCGCCCGCGACGAGTTCGTCGGCGCCGGCCCGCTCGCCCCGCTCCTCGACGACCCGGCCACCACCGACGTGCTCGTCACCGGCCCCCAAGAGGTCTGGACCGACGGTCCCGAAGGCCTCGCGCGCACCGGCGTCCGCTTCACCGGCGAAGAGTCCGTCCGCCGCCTGGCCCAGCGCCTCGCCCTGGCGGCGGGCCGCCGCCTCGACGACGCACAGCCCTTTGTGGACGGCTGGCTCCCCGGCGCCGGACCCCACGGCCGCGTCCGCATGCACGCGGTCCTGCCCCCGATTGCGGCCGGCGGCACCTGCCTGTCCTTGCGCGTCCTGCGCCCGGCAACCCACGACCTCGGCGCGCTCGGCGACCTCGGTGTCTTCGACGCGGGCGGCGCGAACCTCCTGCGGACCGTCGTGTCACGGCGGATGGCGTTCCTCGTCACCGGCGGCACGGGCGCGGGCAAGACCACGCTTCTGGCCGCCCTGCTCGGCGCGGTCGATCCGGCCGAGCGCATCGTCTGCGTCGAGGACGCCGGCGAACTGCAACCGGCGCACCCGCAGTTCGTCAGCCTCGTCGCCCGTCCGGCCAATGTGGAGGGTGCGGGCGCGGTCGAGCTGCCCGAGCTGGTGCGCCAGGCACTGCGGATGCGCCCTGACCGCCTGGTGGTCGGCGAGGTCCGCGGCGCCGAGGTCTGCGCACTGCTCGCAGCCCTCAACACCGGACACGACGGCGGCGCCTGCACCGTCCACGCCAACTCCCCGGCCGAGGTACCGGCGCGCATCGAGGCACTCGCCGCGCTCGGCGGTCTCGGACGGGACGCGGTGCACAGCCAGCTCGTCGCCGCCGTCCGCGTGGTGCTGCACATGCGCCGCGAACCGGGCGGCCGTCGGCGCCTGGCCGAGGTCGGCGTGCTCCGCGCCGAACACGGCCGCGCCCGCGTCGTGCCGGTGTGGCGCAGTGGCCGCTGGACGATCGATCGCCACCTCTTCGTGACGTCGGGGGCGATCGCGTGCTGAACGTCTTTTCGCGACGGCGAAGGAGAATCCGGTGATCACCCCGTGGTTCCCGCTGTGCCTGGGTGCCGCGCTCGTGTGCTGGCCCCCGGCGCGCACCCGGCTGCAGGCCGCGGCGGAGCGTCCGGCGAGATTCCGGATTCCCCAGGCGTGGCGCGCCGTCCGATGGCTGCTCCCGGCCGCGCTGGCCGGAGCGTTCGCCGGCGCAGGAGGCGCGATCGCCGCCGGCGTCCTGACGCTGGCGTGGCGTCAGGAACGGCGAGCGCACCAACGCGCCACAACCGAACTCGCGATGGCCACGCACACCGCGACCGCGTTGCGGACGATGGTGGCCGAGCTGCGCTCCGGCGCCCATCCGGTCTCCGCGGCGGAAGCGGCGGCGGAAGCGGCCCCGGCCGTGGCGGCGGACCTCCATGCCCTGGCAACGGCGGCCCGCCTCGACACGGACCTGCACGCACCGGCCATTCCGGAGCTGGCTGCGGCCTGGACCCTGGGCAGGCGCCACGGCTTGCCGATGGCCGACGTCCTCGACGCGGTCCGCCGCGACGCCGAAGCCGGTCTCGCGTTCGCCCGCCGGATGCGAGCGAAGCTGGCGGGGCCACGAGCGAGCGCGGCCGTGCTCACCGGACTCCCGGCGCTGTGCGTGCTGCTCGGGCAGGCCATGGGCGCGGCCCCGCTGCGCCTGCTGGCCGGGAGCACGCCGGGCCAGCTGCTGCTGGTGACGGGCAGCGTCCTGCTCTGGGCGGGAACGGCCTGGTGCCGCGCTCTGACCGGACGGGTGCGGATCCGATGACCGCGGTGGCGATCCTGCTGACCGGGGTGGCGCTGTTCGTCTGGCCGGACGAAACAGCGGCGCGTCGCTTCAGGAGCCTGGCCGACGGCCCGCTGCGCGTGCCGGGCCGCCAGTGGTATCGAACGATGCCGTACTTCGCGACGGTCTTGGCCGGCGCTTCGACAGCGGTGCTGGCCGGCGGAGCCGCCGGTGTGGCGGCGGGCGTGATCGTGACGTCGACCGGCTGGTGGGCGATCCGCCGCACCCGGCGCCCGCGCGCACCGGCCGTGGACATCGCCACCAGGCTGCGCCTCGCGGGAACACTCGATCTTCTCGCGGCCTGCCTGCGCGCTGGTCTGCCGGTGCCTTCGGCGCTGGAGGCCGTGGCAGGCACGGCGCCTGCCGAAGCGGGGACGGCGCTGCGCTCGACCGCGGGACTGCTCGCGCTCGGTTCCGGCCCGCACGAGGCCTGGGCGCGGGTACAGGCCATCCCGGGCCTCGGCGAACTGGCGAGCGCGGCGATCCGGACGTCCCGTTCGGGCGCGGCGTTCGCCACGGCGGCGGCCGACCTGGCCGGGCGCTTCCGCGACGAGCTGGCGACCGACGCGGAGGAGCGCGCCGAACGGGCCGGGGTGGCGCTCGCGCTGCCGGTCGGCCTGTGTTTCCTGCCCGCCTTCTTCTGTCTGGGCGTGCTGCCGGTCGTGCTCGGCCTGGCCGGACGTCTCGGCCCGCTCTTCTGAACCCAGCACCCGAAGGGAAATCCCATGCGCGCGTTCCATCGCCGCCGTCCCCGCTCGGACGACGGCTCGACGACCGTCGAGTACGCCATCGTCACCCTCGCGGTGGCGGCGTTCGCGGCGGTCCTCTATTCCTTGCTGACCGGCGACTCGGTGGTTTCGTGGCTGACGAAGCTGGTCATGAAGGCCCTGTCGGTGCCGTCATGAGAGGCCGCGACAGGGGATCGGTGACGGTCGAGGCAGCGCTCGCCATGGCCGGGCTGACGGTGGTGACGGCGCTGGTGCTCGCGGGCCTGGCGGTCGTGACGAGCCAGCTGCGCTGCACGGACGCGGCCCGCGAGGCAGCCCGCCTGGTGGCAAGAGGCCAACCCCAGGCGGCGGAGGCAGCGGTCCGCGCGATCGCGCCACCGGGCGCGGGCCTGAGCGTGCACCACATCGGCGACGCCATAACGGTGAAGGTCACGGCCCAGCCGGTGACCGGCCTCCTCCCGGCGATTCACCTGGACGCCGAGGCCTACGCGGTCGCGGAACCGGGAACGGAGGTCCCGGATGCACCGCACTGAGCCACGGGACACCGGAGCGGCAACGATCTGGACGGCATTGGCGGTAGCGGCACTGACAACGGTGGCAACACTGTCAATCTGGCTGGCGGCGGCAACAATCACCCGCCACCGAGCCGAGGCGGCAGCAGACCTGGCAGCCCTGGCAGCGGCCTCCCACGCAGCGGAAGGCCCCGTCCGGGCATGCGAACACGCAAAGTGGATCGCGGACCGGATGGGAGTGACGCTCCTGACCTGCCGCTGGCAGCAACTCGACGCACTGGTCGAGGTCCGTGCCCCCAGGGAGGGCATGGCGGGCTTGGTGGAAGTCGCCGCCCACGCAAGAGCGGGACCAACCAACCAGCCGCCCTAACCGACGTCGGCGACCACCCGGGCGCGAGCGAAGCCCAGCCAGCCACGGCAACCGGCGGCGGCGTGCCCGGCACTCGCCGAGCCCCGACCAGCTCGCACCCCGTTCATCCACCCGCCGCCGCGTCCACCATGGCGGCATCCGCCCGCGCGACCCGGCCAACGGCAGCCAAGCCCGCCACCCATTCACCGAAACCAGCCGAACCGACCGGTCGCCGGACGCCGACCGGTCGGTATGCGGCGACGACCGGCTGATCCGCCGGGCCGGGCGACGAGCGGCCGGTGGTCACGGGCAGCGGTCGCTGATACACGGCGAGCGGTCGAACCCGCCGCTCACCTGGGCCGAACCGCCGGAACCAGCCCACTTCGCGAGCCGTCGAGGGAACATCTGTCCTGGGCTTTCGCGCGACGAACGGTCCGTTCGCGGGTGCCGTTCACCGTCCGTCGGTGCCGGGGGATTCGGTCGGGCCGTATGGATCACTGGGCGTTCATCGCCTCGTAACCACCGGTTGTCGCGTGGGGGTTCCGGGCAATGTGCAACTTGCCGTTAAGTGAGATGTGCGACACCACGACAGGGTCTAGCGGGTCGCGGAGAACCGGAACGTGAAGGCAGGAAAGACAATGTTGGACGCGAATTGGCCGGACAGCTGGCGGGGCGCCTTCCGCATCGAACTGCGGGCGGAGGCGATCGGTCTCGCCTGGCGCGGCTGGCCGGTGCTCCCGGGCGTCGACCCCGCTCCGCTCACCGACGGCGACGACCTCACCTGGCGCCGTCCCGTCCCGGCCAGTGACACCTGGCGCGAGCAGATCGGCACCCACGCCCACGAGGTCGCCACCTGGTTCTCCGACCGCACCCACAGCCTGCTCGTCGCCACCGGCACCGTCCTCGACGCCATCGAGGTCGACGACGAACTCGGCAAGCGCGCCTGCCGCCTGCTCCGCGCCATCGGCCACCCCGCGCCCATCATCGCGCTGCCGAACGGCCGCTGGCTGTTCCTCACCACCGTCGCCGACCGCATCCCGGCCGAGCTGGCCGAGCGCGCCTCGATCCAGTGGCACGGCAAGGAAAGCTACATCCCGCTGCCGCCGTCGCCGTTCCAGCACGGTGTCGTGCACTGGCGCGTCAAGCCCGAGGTGTGCGGCTGGCAGCTGCCGGACGCCGCCGAGGTGCACGACGTGCTCGTCCGCGCACTGGCCGGTGCCGAAGCTCCGCAGCTGGTCCAGTCCACCGCGGCCTGACCGCACCGGACCACCGCCGCCGACCGGTCCCAGCCCGGCCGAGGCGGAGCACGACACAACTCCATGAACCACCAGTGGCCGTTCTAGCTCCCGTGTTGACGCAACGCCCCGAGCACGGTTTCCAGAACGGCCACCGCCCCCGCCTTGTCCAGCGGATCGTTGCCGTTCCCGCACTTCGGCGACTGGACGCAGGACGGGCATCCCGTCGGGCACTCGCAGGAGACGATCGCCTCCCGCGTTGCGGCCAGCCACGGGACAATCGCGGCATAACCGCGTTCGGCGAATCCCGCACCCCCGGGATGGCCGTCATGCACGAACACCGTCGCCTCCCCGGTGTCTTCGTGCCACGCGGTACTCACCCCGCCGATGTCCCACCGGTCGCACGTAGCGAACAGCGGTAGCAGGCCGATCGCCGCGTGCTCGGCGGCATGCAGGGCACCGGGGACACGCGCCGGAACCAGTCCGGCGCTCCCCGGTGCCCTGCCACCCTCGTGAACGGGCCCCCGACCGTTCGCCAGGGATTCCTCCCCGGTCCCCACCGGCCCCGCAGATTCGGTCCCCACCCGATGGCCCCCGGTCCCCACCTCGCCATCGGCCGCGGAACCACGGACGACGGCCGAGCGAGCCCCCACCGGCTCGCCGGCCGAGCGGGTCGGAGTGCTCTGGTCGGTCGCTGCCGGGTCCTCGCCAGTCGAGCGGGCTGCCGTGGCAGGGCTGCCCGCCAATTTCTCGCCAGCCGAGTGAGGCCCGGCGTTCGAGCCGGTTGCCGCCGGTTTCTCGTCGGCCGAGTGGGGCCCGGCGTTCGAGCCGGTTGCCGCCGGTTCCTCGCCAACCGAGCGAGCCGCCGTGGCCGAGCGATTACTCGCCCGCCGCCGCGGTTCCTCGAGGCCGAGCAGCTCCGCCGAGATCGTGTACCAGACCGCGCGCGTGTGCAGGCTCTGCTCCGGCAGGTCGAGCGGCGTGTGGTCCAGCACCTCCCCGGACGGCCGACGGCGCAGATAACCCACCACCTGCGACGTCACCGCCACCTCGCCCAGGCAGACGCTCACCCCGCCGAAGTCCTGCTTCTCCTGCGTGCTCAACACCGAAATGTCCACGACCTCGCGCGGCGTCGTCGTCCAGTCCGGGTTCTCTGCGTGCACCAGCGCCAGCCCGGTCTCCAGGTCCAGCTCGTCGACCACGTACGACGAACCCTGGTGCAGATAAACCGCGCCCGGGTGCACGGCGAAGCAGGCCGAGCCCGGGTCGACCGTTCCGAGCATCCGCCCGGAGTCCGCCTCGACCACCGCGATCTGCTCGCCGCCCGTCCCGCGGATGCCGACCTCGGCATGCGGGCGCTCGCGCGAAGTCCAGTACCAGCCGCTCGACCGGCGGCGCAGCATCTTCCGCTCCGCCAGTTCGGCGAGCACCTCCGTGGCCGCCGCGCCGCCGAACATCTCCAGCTCCGGCACGGTCAGCGGCAGCTCGGCCACGGCGCACGCCAGCTGCGGCGCCAGCACATAGGGATTCGCCGGGTCGAGGACCGCCGTCTCCACCGGCCGCTCGAGCAGGGCCGCCGGGTGGTGCACCAGGTACGTGTCGAGCGGGTCGTCCCGCGCGACGAACACCACCAGCGCCGAGTCGCCGGACCGCCCGGCCCGCCCGGCCTGCTGCCAGAACGACGCGAGCGTGCCCGGGTAGCCGGCGAGCACCACCGCGTCCAGCCCCGCGATGTCGACGCCCAGCTCCAGCGCGTTGGTCGTCGCGACACCCAGCAGCCGCCCCGACAGCAACGCCGCTTCCAGCGCGCGACGCTCCTCCGGCAGATACCCGGACCTATACGCCGCAACGGTTTCGGCCAGCGCAGGGTCCACTTCGGACAGGATGCGACGCGCTCCCAGCGCGGCCAGCTCCGCGCCCCGCCGCGACCGGATGAACGCCAGCGACCGCGCACCTTCCAGCACCAGGTCGGCCAGGATCCGCGACGCCTCCGTGCCCGCCGGGCGCCGGACCGGCGCGCCGTTCTCCCCGGTCAGCTCCTCCAACAGCGGTGGCTCCCACAACGCGACCGTCCGCGCGCCGCGCGGCGACGCATCTTCGGTCACGGCAACACATGGCAACCCCGTCAACCGCGAAGCGAACGAAGCAGGCGAAGCCGTCGTCGCCGACGCGAGCACGAACACCGGCGAAGCACCGTAGTGCTCGGCGACGCGCCGAAGTCGGCGAAGCAGCAACGCGACGTGCGAGCCGAAGACGCCGCGATAGCTGTGGCACTCGTCGACCACCACGCAGCTGAGCCGCCGGAAGAACGTCGCCCACCGGCCGTGCGCCGAGAGGATCCCGCGGTGCAGCATGTCCGGGTTCGTGAACACCCAGTTCGCGTGCGCGCGCACCCAGTCGCGCTCGGCCATCGGCGTGTCCCCGTCGAACGCCGCCGCCCGCACCCCCGGAATGTCCAAAGAGGACACCGAACGCAGCTGGTCCGCCCCCAGCGCCTTCGTCGGCGACAGGTACAACGCTGTGACAACCGGGGCTTCGCCCCGGGCCCCCCGACCTGAAGCTTTCGCCTTCCCGCTCGCGGCCAGCCGGGACAGCACCGGCAGCTGGTAGGCCAGCGACTTGCCCGACGCCGTGCCGGTCGAGATCACGACGTGACGGCCTTCGTACGCGTGCGAAGCCGCTTCGGCCTGATGAGCCCAGGGCGCCGCCACGCCGCGGTCACGCAGCGCAGCGACCACCGCCGGATCCGCCCACGACGGCCACTCTGCGTAGCGCGCGGCTCGGCCCGGCAGGTCCGCGACGTGCGTGACCGGGTTCTCGCGCGACGGGATGCCGGCGGTCACCCGCCCCAGCAGCCGCCGCCCACGTGAGTCGTCCACCCGCCGAGCTTGGCACAGGGGTACGACAGTTCCGGCATCCCAGCTGCGCCAACGCATCGGCGAGAGGGTGATCGATCAAGTGAGGAGGCTCACAAGGTAACGGAATGTACCGTCACCGGGACGGCGTGAAGACGCAGGTTGCGATACCAATACACTCCCGCAATCCACACCCTCTGTGGTGAGCGTCATGTGAGACGTGCATTGCTGCCCGGCTAGCGTGTCGCTCGGTACAGGGTCCATGCCAGCGCCGGCCGTGTCGAACCCTCGGCTTGGTGTCGACGCTGGCGCACGGCGACGTCTCCTGGAGGACGAATGTCACGGCAGTTCCTCGCGGAGGGCGGAAAGCTTCCGTTCTCCGGAGGTGACTACACGATTGTCGGTGTAGTCGCCGTGGTCGCGCTTGCCGCACTCGTCATCGGCTACGTCCTGCTCAAGGAGGTGCTGGCCGCAGGCCAGGGCACCGCCAAGATGCAGGACATCGCCAAGGCGGTGCAGGAAGGTGCGGCCGCGTACCTCAAGCGGCAGCGGAACACCCTCGCCATCTTCGGCGTGATCGTGTTCCTCCTGCTCTTCATCCTTCCCGCGGACGACTGGAACGAGAAGATCGGCCGCTCGATCTTCTTCCTGGTCGGTGCGGGTTTCTCGTTCGCGATCGGCTACCTCGGCATGTGGCTGGCGACGCAGGCGAACCTGCGCGTCGCGGCCGCGTCGCGGGAGGAGGGCGGCCGCGAGAAGGCGATGCGCGTCGCGTTCCGCACCGGTGGCGTGGTCGGCATGATCACCGTCGGCCTCGGCCTCTTCGGTGCCGCGGTCGTCGTGCTGGCCTACACCGGCCAGGCGCCCAAGGTGCTGGAGGGCTTCGGCTTCGGCGCCGCGCTGATCGCGATGTTCATGCGTGTCGGCGGCGGCATCTTCACCAAGGCCGCGGACGTCGGCGCGGACCTGGTCGGCAAGGTCGAGCAGGGCATCCCGGAGGACGACCCGCGCAACGCCGCGACCATCGCCGACAACGTCGGTGACAACGTCGGCGACTGCGCCGGCATGGCCGCGGACCTGTTCGAGTCCTACGCCGTCATGCTGGTCGCCGCGCTGATCCTGGGCAGCACCGCCTTCGGCGTGCACGGCCTGCTCTTCCCGCTGATCGTGCCGGCCATCGGCGTGATCACCGCGGTCATCGGCGTCTACATCACCAAGGCCCGCGCGAACGAGGGCGGCCTGGTCACGATCAACCGCTCCTTCTACATCTCCGCGGTGATTTCCGCGGTGCTGTCGGCGATCGCGGCGTTCGTGTACCTGCCGAGCAGCTTCGCCGACTTCGGTGGCGACTTCGCGGGCAACACCGGCAACCCGGCGGTCATCGCGACCGTCGCGGTGATCATCGGCATCGTGCTCGCGGCGGTCATCCTGAAGCTGACCGGGTACTACACCGGCACCGAGTACAAGCCGGTCAAGGACGTCGGCAAGACGTCGGAGACGGGCCCGGCGACGGTCATCCTGTCCGGCATCTCGGTCGGTTTCGAGTCCGCGGTGTACACGGCTCTCGTGATCGGCGCCGCGGTGTTCGGTGCCTACCTGCTGGGCGGCGGCGTCGCGCTGTTCGCCGTGGCGCTGGCCGGCACCGGCCTGCTGACCACCGTCGGCGTCATCGTCGCGATGGACACCTTCGGCCCGGTTTCGGACAACGCGCAGGGCATCGCCGAGATGTCCGGTGACGTCGACGAGAAGGCCGCGCAGATCCTCACCGAGCTCGACGCGGTCGGCAACACCACCAAGGCGATCACCAAGGGCATCGCGATCGCCACGGCGGTCCTCGCGGCGACGGCGCTGTTCGGCTCCTACTCGGACGCGATCCGCAAGGCCGTCGGCGGCACCGGCGAGTTCATCGCCAACATCGTCAGCCCCGCCACGCTGGTCGGCGTGGTCGTCGGCGCGGCCGTGGTGTTCCTCTTCGCCGGTCTCGCGGTGAACGCGGTTTCCCGTGCCGCCGGCGCGGTGGTGTACGAGGTGCGCCGCCAGTTCCGCGACATCCCGGGGATCATGGAGGGCACGACCCGTCCCGAGTACGGCAAGGTCGTCGACATCGTCACGCGTGACTCGCTGCGTGAGCTGGCGACGCCGGGTCTGCTGGCGGTCTTCGCGCCGATCGCGGTCGGTTTCGGCCTGGGCACCGGCGCGCTCGCGGGCTACCTCGCCGGCGCGATCGCCTGCGGCACCCTGATGGCGATCTTCCTCGCCAACTCCGGTGGCGCGTGGGACAACGCGAAGAAGCTGGTCGAGGACGGCAACCACGGCGGCAAGGGCTCCGACGCCCACTCCGCGACCGTCATCGGCGACACCGTCGGCGACCCGTTCAAGGACACCGCGGGCCCGGCGATCAACCCGCTGATCAAGGTGATGAACCTGGTCTCCGTGCTGATCGCGCCCGCCGTCGTCCAGCTGACGGTCGGGGACAGCCAGAACACGGCCGTCCGCATCATCATCTCGCTGGTCGCGGTCGCGGTGATCGTGGCGGCGATCGTGGTGTCGAAGCGGCGGGGGACCGTCATTTCCGACACCCCGGCCGAGATCAAGGCCTGAGTCCCGGCTCCAGGCAGCACCCCGGGCCCGGTACGCGGCGACGCGTGCCGGGCCTGGGCCTTGCCGGTGGACGGCGAGGCCATCCCAGAAAGGCCAGGCGACTTGCGAAGCAGCACCGAATCGGTACCGTCGGGGCTGCCGGGACGTCGTCGGGCAGGAGGTATGCGGGTGCGGCAGCGGTCGACCGTCTTCGCCGCGCTGACCACGACGATCGCCATCGGCCTCGCCGGGTGCGGCCAGCCCGCGGCGCAGTCCCCGGCGCGGGACGAGGGCCTGTCGGTGACGACCGTGGTTCCCCAGGCCGATCCCGCGGCGAGGTGGGCGGACGGCTACTGCGGCGCGGTGACGCACCTGGTGCGCGCGCTCGCGGCGCTCCCGGTCGTCGACCCGAGCACGCCGCAGCAGGCGTCCCGGACCTCCAGTGACCTGCTTTCCTCGGTGGTCGACGGCCTCGACCAGAGCCTGGCCGGGCTGACCGCGCTCGGCGCGCCGCCGGTCCCGTCCGCCGACGCCGGCCGCAAGGACGTCATCGGTCAGTTCACCGAAATCCGCAGCCAGGCGCAGAACGCGCGGGAGCGCATCGACGCCGTCCGCGGCGACGCGTCGGCGACGAAGGACGCCCTCGGCGACGCGAAGGCCACGCTCGACCGGCTCGACGCGGTCGACTACCTCAAGGGCCTCAAGGACGTGCCCGCGCTGGCCGCGGCCGAGCAGCGGGCGCCCGCCTGCCGTCAGCTCGATCAGTCTCCTGGCTGAAGATCTCCGCGAGACCTGCCGCGAATCGAACTTGTGTTCTAGTATGGCGCGGTGGATCGGACGATCTCGCTCTTCTCCGCCGAGGCCAGCGGGCCGGGTCTGGGCGACCTGGCCGGCCTGCTGTGCTGCCACGGCCAGATCACCGGTTTCGGGCGCACCGCCGCCCGGCTGTCGGTGGTCGTCGAGGAGCCGTGGCGGGCGCACGTCCTGGCACGCGAATTCCGCTGCCGGGGCGCCGACGCCCAGGTGTCGAAGGCCGACTGCGGCCGTCCCCAGGTGCGCACGTCGTTCCGCGTCGACCTGCTGCCGCTGGCGCTGCGGTGGCTGCGGGAAGGCTGTTCGGGTCCGGCGGAGGACGACTCGGGCAAGGCGGTGCCGGAGGGCTTCCGCCTGAGCGGCGCGATGCTGCGGATGTGGGCGCTGGCCGGCGGCCGTCCCGGTACGCAGGGTTACCTGCTTGGCGTCGACCCGCTCGCGCCCGGCATGCACGAACGGCTGGTCGAAGCGCTGACACCGCTGGGTGTCCAGGCGAAGCTGACCGGCCCGAAAGCCGAGGTCCCGGCCGTCAAGGTCACCGGGAAACGCCGGTTGGAGGCGCTGCTGGAACTCATCGGGGAGCCGCCGCCCGGCGCCGAAGCGGCGTGGCCGGGCGCGGAACCGCAACCGCACCCGGAGGCCGCGACGAGCACGGCCTGACCGGGTGCGGGTGCCGCGTCAGGGCCGGGGCAGCGTGCAGCCGGCCTGGGTGAGCGCGATTTCGTTGGCCGGGGTCAGGCAGGCGGGAATGCCGTAGGTCTCCTGGCCGTAGTTCGTCTTGTAGTGCACGGTGACGTTGCCGGCCTGGTCGACCTCGCACGGGTTGTTGTCCGTGCAGCGCTCGCCGTCCTCGTTGCCGGTGTTGTTCACGCCGACGACCTTGCCGCCGGAGATGATCGGCGAACCGGACGTCCCGCCGATGGTCTGGCAGGCGGAGGTGTACCGGATCGAGTCCTTCCAGGTCCAGCTGCCCTCCTTCAGCCGGTAGACGAACCCGTCGATGTTGCAGGAGTAGATGCGCTTCCAGTAGCCGGAGACGACGTCGATCGCCGCGCCTGCCGTCGGGTGCACGTTCGACAGCTCCAGCGGCGAGATCCCGTAGCTGGCCTTGATCTGCGCGTAGGTGGTGGTGAGCTGGTAGAGCGACACGTCGGTGTCGGTCATCGTCCCGTAGACGATCTTCCGGGCCCGCAGCGTGCCCGCGTTGCTGCCGCTCGCGTTGAGCAGCGTGAACGTCCGGCTGGACGACCGGTTGGTGATCACCTGGCCCGGCGCGGGGAAGCCGGTCTCGAGGCAGTGGCCGTTGGACATGACGAGCGCGGGTGCGGTGTCGGGCGTGGCGGCCGGCTTGACCACCGAGCCGGAGCAGTTGGAGAGGGCCACCGTGCCGGCGAAGTTCGCCGCGGCCGCGCTCGCCGGAGTGGTCCCCAGTAATACTGTGGCGGTCGCGGCGGTGAGCAGGGCGCCGAGGAGGCGTCGGGTCATGGCGGTTCCTTTCGGCTGGACGGGGAAACCAGTGAAGCGGTGACGTCCCCGCGCCCACCACCGTCGAACGGAGGGTATCCGGACGGTCACGCGCTAGGCTGCGCTGGACGTGTCCGAAATCACGTGGCCGGTAACTTGAGGAAACATCGTCGAGGTCAGCGGCGATGCGCTGGACACAGGACCGGCGGCGTGTTGGGCGACCTCCGCGCCGTGCGGGCCGGGAGAGCGTGCACACTGGCAGGTCGAGACACGGCCCCTCGCGGGGACGTGGTGCAGTCCCGCGGCGGCGGGACGAGATGAGCGGAGAGCAGGACAGCGTGGCAGGAGCACGGACCAAGAAGAACGGAGCCGCGGCGGACAACGGCGCCGGGCACCGGCGGCTGGTGATCGTCGAGTCCCCGACGAAGGCCCGGAAGATCGCCCCCTACCTGGGCGGCGGATACGTCGTCGAGTCCTCCGTCGGGCACATCCGCGACCTGCCGCGCGGCGCTGCCGACGTGCCCGCCCAGTACAAGGGCGAGGCCTGGGCCCGCCTCGGCGTCGACGTCGACAACGGCTTCAAGGCCCTCTACGTGGTCACCCCGGACAAGAAGTCCAAGGTCACCGAGCTGAAGGGCCTGCTGAAGGACGTCGACGAGCTCTACCTCGCCACGGACCCCGACCGCGAGGGCGAAGCCATCGCGTGGCACCTGCTCGAAACGCTGAAGCCGAAGATCCCGGTCCGCCGGATGGTCTTCCACGAGGTCACCGAGCAGGCCATCCGCGCGGCCGCCGACTCGACCCGCGAGCTCGACGCCGACCTCGTCGACGCCCAGGAAACCCGCCGCATCCTCGACCGCCTCTACGGCTACGAGGTCTCGCCGGTGCTGTGGAAGAAGGTCATGCCGAAGCTGTCGGCCGGCCGTGTGCAGTCGGTGGCGACCCGGATCGTCGTCGAGCGCGAGCGCGAGCGGATGCGCTTCAAATCGGCCTCGTACTGGGACATCTCGGCGACGATGGACGCCGGGGAAGAGGCTTCGCCGCGGAACTTCCCCGCGCGCCTGGTCGCCGTCGACGGCGCGCGCCTGGCCACCGGCCGCGACTTCGGCTCGGACGGGCAGCTCAAGGCGTCGAACACCGAGGTCCGCGTGCTGGCCGAGGCCGACGCGCGGCGGCTGGCCGAGGCGCTGAAGCAGCGTGACTTCAAGGTCGCGAGCGTCGAGGAGAAGCCGTACACGCGCAAGCCGTACGCGCCGTTCATGACCTCGACGCTGCAGCAGGAGGCGGGCCGCAAGATGCGGTTCACCTCCGAGCGCACCATGCGGATCGCGCAGAAGCTGTACGAGAACGGCTACATCACCTATATGCGTACCGACTCCACGACGCTGTCGGAGTCGGCGATCGCGGCCGCGCGCAGCCAGGCCACGCAGCTGTACGGCAAGGAGTACGTCTCGCCGACGCCGCGCCAGTACACGCGCAAGGTCAAGAACGCGCAGGAGGCCCACGAGGCGATCCGGCCGTCGGGCGAGGTCTTCCGCACGCCCGGCCAGGTCGCGGGCGAGCTGGACACCGACGAGTTCCGGCTCTACGAGATGATCTGGCAGCGCACGATCGCGTCGCAGATGGCGGACGCCAAGGGCACCACGATGTCCGTGCGCATCGTCGGCAACGCGACTTCGGGCGAGGAGTGCACCTTCGCCGCTTCGGGCCGCACGATCACCTTCGCGGGCTTCCTGAAAGCGTACGTCGAAGCGGTCGACACCGAGACCGGTGGCGAGGCCGACGACAAGCAGAGCCGCCTGCCGGTGCTGGAGAAGGACCAGGCGCTGACCGCGTCCGAGCTGAACCCGGACGGCCACACCACGTCGCCGCCTGCCCGGTACTCCGAGCCGAGCCTGGTCAGCAAGCTGGAAGAGCTGGGCATCGGCCGCCCGTCGACGTACGCGTCGATCATCAAGACCATCCAGGACCGCGGCTACGTCTGGAAGAAGGGCTCCGCGCTGGTTCCGTCGTGGGTCGCGTTCGCCGTGATCGGCCTGATGGAACGGCACTTCGAGCGGCTGGTCGACTACGACTTCACCGCCGGCATGGAGGACGAGCTCGACCGCATCGCGGCCGGTGACGAGCAGCGTGCGCAGTGGCTGTCGAAGTTCTACTTCGGCGGCGACATGGGCGTCGACGGCTCGATCGGCCGCCTGGGCGGGCTGAAGAAGCTGGTCGAGGGCAGCGTCGAGGACATCGACGCGCGCGAGATCAACTCGATCCCGCTGTTCAGCGACGAGAACGGGCACACCGTCGTCGTCCGCGTCGGGCGCTACGGGCCGTACCTGGAGCGCGAGGTCGACGGGAACTCGCAGCGCGCGAACCTGCCCGAGGACCTGCCGCCGGACGAGCTGACGCAGGAGATCGCGGAGAAGCTGTTCGCGACCCCGCAGGAGGGCCGCGTGCTGGGCACCGACCCGGTGAGCGGACACGAGATCGTCGCGAAGGAAGGCCGTTTCGGGCCGTACGTCACCGAGGTGCTGCCGGAGATCGAGATCCCCGAGGACGCCACGGCCGCGCAGAAGAAGGCGTTGAAGGCGAAGGCGCCGAAGCCGCGTACGGGCTCGCTGTTCAAGTCGATGGACATCGAGACGATCACGCTGGACGACGCGCTGAAGCTGCTTTCGCTGCCGCGCGTGGTCGGCAAGGACCCGGAGTCCGGCGACGAGATCACGGCGCAGAACGGGCGCTACGG
Organism: Amycolatopsis melonis; assembly: GCF_040064235.1. Taxonomy (NCBI): domain Bacteria; kingdom Bacillati; phylum Actinomycetota; class Actinomycetes; order Pseudonocardiales; family Pseudonocardiaceae; genus Amycolatopsis; species Amycolatopsis melonis. The sequence goes on along the minus strand of NZ_JBDZYD010000003.1, from coordinate 39,485 downwards.
GCCGTACCTGAAGAAGGGCACGGACTCGCGGTCGCTCTCGACCGAGGACCAGCTGTTCTCGATCACCCTCGAAGAGGCGCTGAAGATCTACTCGGAGCCGAAGCAGCGCGGCCGGTCCGCGACGGCGAAGCCGCCGCTCAAGGAACTCGGCGACGACCCGGTGTCGGGCAAGCCGATGGTGGTCAAGGACGGCCGGTTCGGCCCGTACGTGACCGACGGCGAGTACAACGCGACCCTGCGGAAGGGCGACGACATCGAGACGCTGACCGCGGAACGGGCAGCGGAACTGCTGGCCGAGAAGCGGGCGAAGGGCCCGGCGCCGAAGCGCAAGGCCCCGGCGCGCAAGCCGGCTTCGACGACGGCGAAGACCGTCAAGGCGGGCACGAGCAAGAAGGCCACGGCAGCCAAGGCCACAACGGCCAAGCGCTCCAGCTCCACGGCGACGAAGGCGAAGTAAGTCCTGCTCGAAGGCCTCCCCGTCCGTCGGCGGGGAGGCCTTCGGCGTAACACCTTCGGGTGACACCTCGAACGGATGTTCGGGAAATTGTCGGTGGTCCCGGGTTTCATGAACGCGTGACCACAACACCACGCACCGTGCACACGGTGACCACCAAGATCCTGAAGCCGGTCCGGGCGGCGGCCGCCGGCAGTTCCACCGCCATGGACCTGATGGAGTCGCTGCCCGGCTTCCTCGGCAGCGGCGGCGTCTGCGGCGTCGCCGTCGCGATGGGCGACGAGCCGTGGACGTCGGCGTTCTTCGACGACCGGACGCGGTTCGGCATCGCCGGGGACGGCGTGCGCCTGTCCGGCGAGTCCCCGGGCTCCGTCGTGGAGCTGCTCCGGTCGGCGCTTCCACGCCTTGCTCCGCTCCCGCCGGTGCCCGGCGAGGGGATGTACCTCGACGCCGACGAACGCGGGGTGTTCGAGCCCGAACAGGAGTGCCTCCTCCTCTATCTGATGGAGGACCTGCGAAGACCCCGGCTCGGCACGGTCCAGATCGACTTCGCCCGCGACGGCGAGCGGCGGCCGTGGGAGATGCTGGCGTTCGTCGACGACGAGCGCGGCCGTCACCTGGCGGCACTGGGCAGGCGCCGGGGCGGCGGGCGCCGGTTCTGGTGGCTGCCGGGCAGTGTGGAGCGGCTCGCGGACTTCGTCGAAGGGCGGGTGCCGGAGCATGTCTGAGGCGTTCGCCGACCGCTTGCCGACCGATGTCACTCACTCGAACACATGTGCGAGAAATTGTCGGTGCCAGGGTGTTCAATCAAGGGGTGAGCAACTCAGTCGCCGTCTTCGACGTCATCGACGAGGTCATCGCCCCGCTGTCCGCCGAGGTGCCGGAGCGGCCCTCGGTGATGGAGTTCTACGACCCGGAGTTCGAGATCCCGCCGGTGCTGGCGGACACCTCGCCGCTGCCGGGCCGCCGGTCGTCCCCGCCGTCGACCCTGGCGGACGAGGTCGAGCAGTACACCCGGTTCGTCGCCGGCATGGCCGCGATCGGCCTCGCGCCCGGCGGCGAGGTCACGGCCGAGGCCGTCGGCCTGTACCGGGCACTGCGCGGCGGGTTCATCCGCGGCGTGGTGACCGGGGTCTTCCCGGCCCGTGACGAGCCGTGGGAGGTCCGGTTCTTCGGCGACGAGGACTACACCACGGTGCTGCACAAGCTGGGCAACCGCGCACGGCTGCGGTCGGGCTTCCTCAGCGAGCTGCCGGGCTGGGTGTTCGACGGCCTCCCCGACCGCCCGCCGGGCCCGGGAACCCACCTGCGCATCGAGACCGACGAACGCGGCCTCATCCCGAGCGGCTGTGAGTGGGCGGTCGAGCAGATCCGCGAGTGCGCGGCCCGCCCCCGGCTGGGCACGGTGCTGGTGGACCTGGCGGTGCGCGACGCAATCCTGGCGGAGTACCCGCACGGAGCATTCGGCCTCCTGGACAACGACCTGGGCCGCTACCAGTTCAGCGCGGCGGTGGCCCGCACGGGCCGCTGGACGGTGACGTGGGGCCCAGCCTCCCGAAGGACGGCGGAGCAGTGGATCGTCGAGGCGGTGCAGAGCCATGCCTGAGCGCGAAAGCCACGGGCAGGTCCAGGACCAAGAGGCCGAACCGGCACCGATGGCCCTGACGGTGGGCGAAGCAATCCTCGAGGCAGCGGAGTCGAACAGCGGAGTGCCCGCACAGCGGGCAACCGATGGCAGTCAAGCCGAGCCGGTCTGCCGGGCCGACCACGTCAGCCCGGCGTCGGGCCGGAGCGGAACAGCGGGGGAGGTACAAGGCGATGGCTGAGCGGGTAGCGGCGCGGGAGTTGTTGGTGCTGGCGGCGGTGCCGGGCTGCGTGCTGGTTGAGCGGGTGGGCTTGGTGGAGGGTTCGGTGCGGGCGCCGGATCGTGGGCTGGTCGGCCATGTCGGCTCGGCGTCTGGCCGGAGCGGAACGGTGGGGGAGGTGCAGGGCGATGGCTGAGTGGGTAGCGGCGCGGGAGTTGCTGGAGTTGGCGGCGGTGCCGGGCCGTGTGCTGGTCGAGCGGGTTGGCTTGGTGGAGGGTTCGGTGCGGGCGCCGGATCGTGGGCTGGTCGGCCATGTCGGCTCGGCGTCTGGCCGGAGCGGAACGGTGGGGGAGGTGCAGGGCGATGGCTGAGTGGGTAGCGGCGCGGGAGTTGCTGGAGTTGGCGGCGGTGCCGGGCCGTGTGCTGGTCGAGCGGGTTGGCTTGGTGGAGGGTTCGGTGCGGGCGCCGGATCGTGGGCTGGTCGGCCATGTCGGCTCGGCGTCTGGCCGGAGCGGAACGGTGGGGGAGGTGCAGGGCGATGGCTGAGTGGGTAGCGGCGCGGGAGTTGCGGGTGCTGGCGGTGATGCCGGGCCGTGTGCTGGTCGAGCGGGTCGGCTTGGTGGAGGGTTCGGTGCGGGCGCCGGATCGTGGGCCGGTCGGCTATGTCGGCTCGGCATCCGGCCGGAGCGGAACAGCGGGGGAGGTGCAAGGCGATGGCTGAGCGGACGGCAGCCCGGGAGTTGCTGGAGCTGGCGGCGGGCCCGGTGCTGGCGGCGATGCCGGACCGCGAGCCGGTCGACCGGCTGTACAACCCGGACCTCAGCGACCACGACATCCTGGTCCACGGCCCGGTCTCGGACGACCCGGCGGACCTGGTCGCCGAGGTCGAGCGGCATATGGCGTGGGCGGCCTGGATCGAGGGCACGCCGTTCGGCGAGGAAGGCGAGCTCAACGAGATCGGCTTCGAGGTGGTGTCGCTGATGCTGCGCGGCTCGGTCCGGGCGGCACTGTGCGGCGTCTTCGACGAGGGCCCGCGCACGGCGGACATCCGCTGCTACGCGGACGGCGAGCGGGCGTTCATGATGGGCTCCTTGCCCGGCCGCACGGCGATCCACCTCGCCGACTTCGAACAGCTGCCGGAGATGCTGGTGGCCGAGCTGCCGGAGGTCCCGTTCGGCGCCTCGCCCCGGGCGATCTGGCTGTCGGTCGACGACGACGGCCTCGTCCGCGACGGCCAGGAAGACGACGTGGGAGCCATGCGCGAGCTGCTGGCCCGCCCCCGTTCGGGAACGGCGGTCCTGGACATGCTGGCCTTCGGCGGCCTGTGCGCGGAGTTCCCCGACCACGGCTTCGTCCTGGTCGACACGGACCTGGGCCGCTTCGCGCTGGCCTCCCTCGACCGCGGCAACGGGCACCGCCAGCTGGTCCTGAGCCCCTTCAGCCGCGGCATGCTCCGCGACTGGTGCCGGAAGATGATCGACCTGGGACAGGAGGAGACGCCCTGACACCGAAGACCTGACCCGCAAGGCTGCCGCCCCGGCATCAACCGCCAGGGCGTCTGCCCAGGGGGCCGGTCGCTGGTGCGGCGGGTCCGGTGAGGCGCCCCTGCGGCGGTCAGTCGCTGGGGCGACCCACCGGCAGCCCAGCCAGCGGGCGCCGCCCCGCCCGGCAGCACGCCTATCCGCGGCCGCCGCTGCACCGCCGCAGACGCCTGTCCGCAAGCGGCGACACCGCACCGTCGGTCGCCCACGGCCCACCTGCCCTGCGGTCAGCCCCCACAAGACCGACACGCAGCCAGACCCTCCACCCAGCCCCATCCACACCCCGAGCATCACCCGCCAAACTGGCCACCCCCAGGCCAGGCGCTGGCCATAACCCACCCACCGCCACTGTGACCGGACTCACTACGATCCGTCACCATCGGCGGTCGACCGGGCCACCGGCAGACTGGACACTGCAGGGGGTTCGGGCACGGGCTCGCGCTGCGTGACCGACCCTCCACTGGAGACAGAGCCATTGGGCGGATGCGTTATCCGCCATCGTCGCTACCCTGGAAAGGCGAGGACATTCAGTAGTGAGGTGGTCACCATGAGCGCGAACGGTGAGGCTCCCTTCTTCAATGCCTCCGAGCTCACGCAGCGCGACGGCACTCTGTCCGAAGCACCAGGCGAGATGTTCGCGGACCCGGTCTCCGGGCTGGTCACCGCGGCACCCGAGCCACGCACCGCGATTCCCGTCGGCCAGGAGCCGCCGGCGATTCCGGTGGCTGGGCCCGTGCAGCCCGATCCCGAAGTCGTGCGGCGGATGGTCGAGGAAACCCTCCGGGAGGAGGAGGCCAAGACCCCCGAAGCGATTCCGCCCGCCGGTACCACCGGTGAGGCGCCGCCGCTCGGGCTTCTTCCTCGGCAGCGCAACCGGCAGCGCACCTGGCCGCTGCGGCCCGTGCGACAGGAACTGGCGGACGATGTCGACGACCTCGATGTCGTGCCCGTCAAACGGCGGCGGCTGCCGAAGCTTCCGTCAGTCTCGATGCCTGCCTTCAACCGGCCGTCGTCGAGCATGGCCGGGGTCATGCTGGCCGTGGCACTGCTCGTCGTGTTCGGTTTTGTGGCCATCGAGATGGTGTCGAGCCTGGTCAGCAGCGTCACCGGACTGTTCGACTAGCGTCCCTCCGCTGTTCGGCGCCCACCCCGCAGCACGGGGCCGTGCCGCGCGCCAGGGGCCGATCGGGCTACCCTGGCTTGACGGTCGGGCTCTCCCACGAGGGCGTCCCGGCACCGCGGTGACTAGTGGGGTGGGCGTATCAGCGAGGGCGTGCGTTCGGTACCCGGGACCGGCCCGGGTACGTCGTCGGGCGCCGAGGCGTCCACGATCAACCGGGTCCGGCGGGTGCTGGCGATCAAACCGTTCCGGCGGCTCTGGGGCGTCACCTACCTGTGCAGCGTCGCCGACTGGCTGAACATCCTCGCCCTCACCGGCCTGGCCACGAAGCTCACCGACAACTACTTCGCGCAGAACTTCGCCTTCGTCGGCGTCGTCCTGACCGGCCTCGCGCCGGGCCTGCTGTTCGCGCCCGTCGGCGGGCTGCTCGCCGACCGGTTCGACCGCCGGAAGGTGATGGTCGTCGCCGACCTGCTGCGGTGCGGCTTCCTGCTGTCCATCGCGATCGTCAGCGCGCCGTGGTGGCTGCTCGTCGGCAACTTCCTCGTCGGCAGCGCCGCGAGCATGTGGATCCCCTCGAAAGAGGCCGCGGTCCCCAACCTGCTCCGCCGCCCCGACCAGGTCGAGACGGCCAACCAGCTCGGCATGGTGATGACCTACGGCCTCGCCGTCGTCACCGCGGCCGGTGCGAACGCCATCCTCACCGGCGTCAACACGACCTTCCACTTCTTCCCCAACGACGACGCGAGCCTCAGCATCGCCAAGCTGGTCGTCGTCATCACCGGCCTGCTCTACCTGGCCAGCGCCATCCTCATCGCCACCCGGATTCCCGAGCTGTCCCTGCGCAACGTCCACGCGCTGCCGGAGCAGAAGGTCAAGCAGGCCGTCGAGGAGAAGCTCGGCGTCGGCGCGATGATCGCCGACGGCTTCCGGTTCATCCGCAGCACGCCGCTCGTGCGCGGCCTGCTGGTCGGCGCGTTCGGCGCGTTCGCCGCGGGCGGCGCCGTGATCGGCTCGGCCAAGCCGTACTCCTCGAGCCTGCTGGCCGGTGACTCGGCGTTCAGCCTGCTCGTCCTGGCCGTCTTCGTCGGCCTGGCCACCGGCATGGTGTTCGCGCCCAAGCTCGCCCGGCGGCTGCCGCACGACCGGCTGTTCGGCCTCTCGATCGTCGCGGCCGCGGTCTCGCTGCTGGTGGTGGCGCTGTCACCGCACCTGTCGATCTCGCTGGTCGCCGTGTTCTTCGTCGGCATCTGGGCAGGCACGGCGTTCCTCACCGGCGTCACGATCATCGGCTCGCGGGTCGAAGACGCCATCCGCGGCCGGATCAACGCGATCTACCAGCTGATGATGAAGCTGGTGCTGTTCGGCACCACGGTCACCGTGCCGCTGATCGTCGGCGCGGTGCAACGGCACACGATCACCGTCTGGGGCAACCCGCTCACCATCGACGGCACGCGCCCGGTGATGCTCGGCGGCGCCGCGATCGCGCTGGTCGCGGGCCTGTTCGCCTACCGGCAGATGGACGACAAGCGCACCGAGCCGATCCTGTCCGACCTGCGCAACGCGCTGCGTCGCAGCCCGCGGCGGGTCAACGGCTTCCTCATCGCCGTCGAGGGCACCACCGCGATCAACACCGCGATCCAGGCCGTCAACCTGGCCGACTGGCTGCGTGGCGGCACCCGGCCGGTCGTCGTCGCCGCCGATCCCGCGCTCGACGACCAGCGGCTGACCGCGCTGGTCTCCGGTGCCTCGCTGACCGGCGCGCGTGCCCAGGCGCTGGCCGCCGCCGCGGTGCGGGCCGACATCGTGGAGCGGCACGTCCAGCCGGCGCTCGACGCCGGTTCGATCGTGGTGATGGAACGCTTTGTCGACTCGCCGCTCGCGCACCTGTCCGCTGTCGCCGGGCTCGACAGCGACGAGCTGGAAGGCCTCGCCGACTGGGCGACCGGGCGGCTGCGGCCCGACCTGACCGTCCTGCTGGACGCCGCGCCGAACGGGGCACCGCGGGACAGGTCGGCCGCGATGAACGACCAGTGGCGGGTCCAGCACCTGCTCACCGAGATGGCCGAGGCGGACCCGGACCGGTACGTCGTGGTCGACGCCGACGGTACCGACGCCGAGGTCGCCGAGCGCATCCGCACCGCGTTGCGCGCCGTGTTCGTCGGACGGCTGGCCGGCCTGGCGCCGTCGACGGAGAAGCCGGTCACGCTGCCGCTGGACGTCGACCTCGACGAAACCCTGCCCGTGGAAACCGCCGGCGCCCCGGAGGAGCCTCGCGTGGAGGCGAAGTGACGACGACCGAACGCATCGGTGTCTGGAACCAGCTGGTCGGCCAGGACGCCGCGGTCGAAACGCTGAGCGCGGCCGCGTCGGCCGCCGCGAAGATCGTTGCCGGCGAGCCCGCCCCGGCCGGGGCGATGACGCACGCCTGGCTGCTCACCGGGCCGCCAGGGTCGGGTCGCTCGGTGGCCGCGCGGACGTTCGCCGCGGCCCTGCAGTGCAGCACCGGCACCGGCTGCGACGCCTGCCCGGGCTGCCACACGACGATGGCGGGCACCCACGCCGACGTCCGGCTGGTGGTGCCGGAAGGCCTGTCGATCTCGGTCGCCGAGATGCGGGCGCTGGTCCAGGCGGCCGCGCGCCGCCCGACCACCGGCCACTGGCGGATCGTGATCATCGAGGACGCCGACCGGCTCACCGAAGGCGCGTCGAACGCGCTGCTGAAGGCCGTCGAGGAGCCGCCGGACCGCACGGTCTTCCTGCTCTGCGCGCCCTCGGACCACCCCGAGGACGTCTCCGTGACGATCCGCTCGCGCTGCCGTCTGGTGGCGCTGCGGACGCCGCCGCCGGAGGCGATCGCGGACGTGCTCGTGCGCCGCGACCACGTCGACCCGGAACGTGCCCAGTGGGCCGCTTCGGTGTGCGGCGGCCACGTCGGGCGCGCGCGCCGGCTGGCCACCGACGAGGCCGCGCGGCAGCGCCGTGCCACCGTGCTGCGGATTCCGCTCGGCCTGCGCCGGGCGAGTGACGTCTTCACCTGCGCCGACCAGCTGATCAGCGCCGCCGAGGCGGACGCGGGCGAGGCGAGCAAGGCCCGCGACGAGGACGAGCGCAACGAGCTGCGGACCGCGATGGGCGGGGACGGCACCGGCAAGGGCGTCGCGGGCGCCAAGAGGGCCGCCGAAGCCGCGGTCAAGCAGCTGGAGAAGAAGCAGAAGTCCCGCGCGACCCGGACCCAGCGCGACACGCTCGACCTGGCGCTGGTCGACCTCGCCGGGTTCTACCGCGACGTCCTGGTGACGGCGACGCGGTCCGGCGCGACGCTCAACCACCCCGACCATGCCGACCAGATCCGCGAAGCGGCCTCGGCGTGGACGCCGGAATCGACGCTGCGCCGCCTCGAAGCGGTCCTGGAGTGCCGCGAGGCGATCGACCTGAACGTCAAGCCGCGCATCGCCGTCGAAGCGATGGTCACGACACTTCGCCAGGGCTGAACGCGGGAAACCCGCCGGGAGCCGCAAGCTCCCGGCGGGTTCCTTCACCGCCCCCGGGGCGCTTCACTCACGCGGACGGGGTGACGGCTTGAACGGCTTCTCCTCGACGGCGACGGCCAGCGGGCGCCGCCGTCCCGGGATCGCCGCGACCATGACCACGCCGAGCAGCAGCATCGCGGTCCCGGTCCAGAACATCGGCACGGTGTCGTACGCGCCGCTGGTGTAGGCGAGGTTCTTCACCGGCCCCTTCGGCGCCTGGCCGCCCGCGGGCGGCGGCGTCGACGCGGTCCCGCAGATCACGCCGCCGGTCGGCGCGTACGCCCGCGCGATCTGCTCGCCGAGCGACAGCTGGGCCAGCGACGACGGCAGGTTCTTCGCCTGGTCGTCCGGCAGCAGGCTCTTGAGCTTGGTCGTCGGCAGCAGCTGCAGGTCGAACATCCGCGCCGAGGCACCCAGCTGGTAGCCCTTGAACGGCGTGGTCATGTTCGCGGACTTCTGGTCCAGCCCGGCGATGCTCAGCCGCAGCACGCCGAGGTCGAGCACGGTGCCCGCGGTGTTGCCGACCTGCTGGACGCCCTTGGTGAGCGTCGAGACCAGCCCGCCGACCACGGGAATGTCGTCGACCTGCCCGAACTGGTCGCTCAGCCCCTTCAGCGGCAGCCCGATCGGGATGTCCTTCGTCGGGTGCGCGGCGTCGAGCGTGTACAGCGTCTTCCCGCCCGCCGCGATGGTCACCACGGGCGCGGTGTAGTCCACTTTGGACGTCTTGGCGTCACCGGTGGACGTCACCGTGAGCGTCGGCTGGCTGACCACCTTGAGGCTCAGCGCCAGCGGCGTGCCCTTGAGGATCTCGATGTCCGCGGCCTGCAGCGTCGAGGTCGACTGCACGGCCTTGTTCTTCGAGCCGGGAATGTCGACCAGCTTCACCTGCGACCGCGACGACAGCGTGTTCGGCAGGCTCAGCAGCGAGCCGGTGCCGTTCGCCGCGGTCTGCCCGCCGCCCTGCAGCAGGCCGCCGAGGCTCTGCAGGCCCTTGGTCAGGTCGAAGCCGCTGGCCAGCGAATTGGGGTCCAGCTTCGGCTTCAGCGCGTCCAAGCCGAGGTTCGGCATCGACGGGACGACGTTCAGCAGCGACAGGCTGGCGACGGAAGTACTGGCGTCGGCGATGGTGTCGACGCACGGACCGAGCGTCGGGCTCCACCGCGCGTGCGCGCTCCCGTTGAGCAAACCGATGTTGAGCAGCGGATTCGGCGGCGCGTTGAGCCCGCCGCTGATCGGCTGCGGGTTGTCGGGCAAGGCGGTCTGGACGACGCTGCCCGGTGTCTGCGGCGCGTTCCCGCCGATGGACAGCCCGAACGGCGACGCCTGCGCGATCGCCTTCTCGTAGCTCAGGTAGGCATCCGAGTTCGCCGACGCGCTCGACAGGCCCATCCCGGCTTCGAGCGCCGACTGCTTCGGCAGCGTCTGCCCGAACCCGGGAAGGATCGTGTTCGTCGGCACGGCGTTGGGCAGCAGCCGGATGATCCCGAGCGCGGTCCCGGCATCCCCGACGGCCTGCCCCAGCGGCTGCGGCCCGATCGGCGCGGAGATCGGCGCCTGCCCCGGATGCGCCGGCTGCGGAATCGGCGTCGTCGGGTAGGTGGGGTCGCCGTACGCCGGCGCGGCGCTGAACAGCACCAACGCCGCAGCCGCGGGCAGGGCCACCGAACGGGGCAGTCTTCGCCGCATGTGCCAGAGCCTCCAGACAGGTCGACCGGGGAGTGAGACCGACGTCATAGGGCCCTAACGACGGTCCCCCCGGAAAGTGACGCAGACGGCGTCCGCTACACTGGGACCCGTCGTCGACGCGAGTCGGAGACACGCCGCCTTAGCTCAGTCGGCCAGAGCGATTCACTCGTAATGAATAGGTCGGGGGTTCGATTCCCCCAGGCGGCTCCACAAGTCAGGCCCCATCCGAGACACCTCGGATGGGGCCTGACTCGTCTGGTGGGTGACCCAACCGAGGGTGCACCCAGGTTCACCATGAGACCGGGTACAGGTGTCCTGGCACCGTTTTCCCGCGGTGCCCTAGCGTCGTGCCATGAGGATTCCGGCCGGGCTGGGCCGCACGGTTCTGCGGGTTCGGCGCGACATCGGCTTTCTTGCCGCCGGGGTGCTGCCGCACCTGGCGCTGGTGCCCGTGTGGTCCTGGGCGGCCACGACCGTCGACAGGACGGGGAACTGGCTCCTCGCCGTTTCCGTGTCGGCCGTCCTGGTCCTGTCCGCCACCCCGGTGCTGACGGCTGTTCAGCGGGTTCGGTACCGGGTGCTCATCGGGATGGACGTCCCCCGGCTCGCCTCCGCCGTGCCGGAACGAGGGACCGTCCGGTGGCTTGCGGCGACGCGGCCGTGGCGCAAGATCGGCTACCACCTCCTGCTGGGCCCGCCGCTCGCGCTGCTGGAACTGCTGGTGCTCGCGGTCGCAGCGGCGGGCCTGGCGGGCGTCACCGGCTACGCCTGGTCATGGGCGCTGCCCACCGGAATCCGCCAGGAGTGCCTGACCCAGCTGCCGGTCTACACCGCGGCCGGACTCCTTCTCCTGCTTGCTCTGCCCTGGACCGCGCGGGCGGCAGCCCAGGCCGAGACGCGGCTGGCGCTGGGCCTTCTCGGACCCAGCCGGGCGCAGCGGCTTCAGGAGCGGGTCGATCAGCTGGCCGTGAGCCGGACCGGCCTGATCGAGGCCGTCGACGCCGAACGTCGCCGGATCGAGCGTGATCTGCACGACGGCACCCAGCAGCGGTTGGTGTCTCTCGCCGTCAACCTCGGGCTGGCCATGGCCACCCGCCCGGACCTGCCGGACGACGCCCGCGAGGTGATCGCGAAAGCGCATCTGGAGGCGAAGGAGGCGATCGCCGAACTCGACGACCTGGTGCGGGGGCTGCACCCGGCCGTGCTCGAAGACCGGGGCCTGGACGCGGCGTTGTCCGGGCTGGCGGCCCGCACGCCCCTGCCGGTGCGGCTGCGGGTCGACCTGGCGGAGCGGGCGGCGCCCGACGTGGAGTCGGTCGCCTACTTCGTGATCTCCGAGGCGCTGACCAACGCCACGAAGCACGCCGACGCGCTGCGGGCCGAGGTGATCGTCCGCCGGGTCGGTGACGTGCTGCGAGTCCGCGTCACCGACGACGGGCTGGGCGGTGCCGATGCCGGCGGCACGGGACTGACCGGGCTGGCCAAGCGGGTCGGCTCGCTCGACGGGACCTTCCACGTCAGCAGCCCCGCCGGCGGGCCCACCACCATCACCGCGGAGCTGCCGTGCGTGCGGTGATCGCCGAGGATTCGGTGCTGTTGCGGGTCGGCCTGATCCGGGTGCTGGAGATGGGCGGATTCCAGGTCGCCGCGGAAGCCGGCGACGCGGAGGGGCTGCTGGCGGCCGTGGCCGAGCACCGGCCGGACCTCGCCTTGATCGACGTCCGGATGCCGCCCGGCTTCACCGACGAGGGAGTGCGGGCGGCGCTGGAGATCCGCCGTCGCTGGCCCGGGACGCCGGTGGTGCTCCTTTCGCAGTACGTGGAGGAGCGGTACGCGGCCGACCTGCTGTCCGCGAACACCAGCGGCGTGGGCTACCTGCTCAAGCAGCGGGTTGCCGACGTCGCCGACTTCGTGGCGGCGGTCCGGCGCGTGGCGGACGGCGGCACGGCACTGGACCCGCAGGTCGTCGCCCAGCTGCTGCTGCGGCGCGACAGCGACCCGCTCGCGCGGCTGACTCCCCGCGAACGGGAGGTCCTCGGCCTGATGGCCGAGGGACGCTCCAACGCCGGCATCGCGCAGGCGCTGGTGGTCGGCGAGAGCGCCGTGGCGAAGCACATCAACAACATCTTCACCAAGCTCGACCTGCCCGTTGCCGACGCGGACCACCGCCGCGTCCTGGCCGTGCTGCGGTTCCTCGGAGCGTCCGGCGCCTGACGCGCAAGGTGTACCCACCACCACCATCGATTCGGATCGGAGCGCTACTGCTTCGGGCGCGCGTGGACGACAGGCTGAGGTGGTGCCCGAGGGGCGGGCACGAGAGGGGGATCAGGTGACTCAGCCGACCTGCGTTCACGCGGCCGCTTCGACGTTTCGCCGGGCAGCAACGGTCCTCACCGTGCTCGGGCTGGCGATGATTCCCTGGCTGGTCTTCCTGCACGCCGAGCTGCCTGCCACCGCCGTCGCCTCGCACTGGTCCTTGGCGTGGACGGGGCTGGACGGCTTCGAGGCGCTCGGCCTGCTGTCGACTGGACTGCTTCTGAGGCGCGACGACCGCCGGGCCTGCCTGACCGCCGCCGCGACCTCGGCCCTGCTGCTGGTCGACGCCTGGTTCGACACCATGACGGCCGCCCCGGGCCCGGACTGCCGGCTGGCGGTGCTGATGGCGGCTTTCGCCGAGCTGCCGCTGGCGGTGGCCTGCGCGGTGCTCGCGACCCGCACCGTGGCTCGGCGCTGATTCCACCCGTCCGGGTCAATTTCCGGTCGCGAAAAGGCCCCCTGCCTTGTGAGCGGGGGGCCTTTCGACGTCTTCGCGCGGCGCGGGTTACTTCGGCGGGGTCAGCTTGACCACCGTGGCCTTGGCGTCGCCGCGGGGCGTCCGGTACGTGATCTCGTCGCCCGCCTTCGCGCCGACCAGTGCCAGGCCCAGCGGGCTGTCCGAGGTGATCGCGTCCGCGTCCTCGCCGGGGACCGTCACCACCTGGAAGGTCTCCTCGTCTCCGTCGGGGAAGCGGAGTGACACCACCGTACCGTCCGGGAGCTGGGCGTTGCCGTAGCCGCCGTGTTCCATCTTGGCCGCCAGGTCGGCGATCTGGCGGTCCAGCCGGGCTGCCGTCTCCGCCCGGTCGATCACGTCCGCCTGGTCCGCCGCGTCACCGGTGCGTTCCTGCTCGCCCGGCTTCGGCGCCAGGGCGTCCCGCTGCGCGCGCAAGTTCGCGATTTCCTTCTCCAGCTGGCTGCGCGCAGCCGGGCTGAGCCCCTTGTCCCCTGAGATCACCATGCCGGGCATTGTCCGCTGCCTGGACCGGGGTGGCCAATCCGGTTTTTCACCCGAAGGCCGTCCATCGGACGTCTACCCTAGGATTCAGGGCTGCCGTCCCGGAAGAAGGTAACGAGAATCACCGTGAGCGCAGTCCCCGGTCGCAGCGATCAGCTGTCTCCCAACCAGCTGGCCAAGCAGGAACAGATCGTCGAGGCCGCCCGCGCCGTCCTCGCCCGCCACGGGCTCGCCGGCTGCACCGTCCGGGCCATCGCCGACGCCGGACCGCTCACCAAGAGCGCGATCCACTACTACTTCGCCGACCTCGACGTCCTCATCGACCGGGCCATGGCCGCGCACATCACCGCCTTCGCCGCCGGCCTGCGCGAGGTCGCCGCGAAGCACGACGAACCCCGTGAGCGGCTCTTCGCCGTCCTCGAGGAGTACCTGCGGGTCTTCGCCGCGAACCCCAACGCCGCGTTCCTGTGGTTCGAGTACTGGATCGCCGCCGGGCGGGCACAGCACCCGCAGGCCATCGACGTCATGCTCACCTCGCTCACCGAACTGCTCGCCGAGCTGCTCGCCCCGCTCGACGTCGACGACCCGCGGGCGCGGGCCAGGGCGCTGCTGTCGTACCTGCTGGGCACGGTCGTCCAGCAGCGGGTGCGGCCGCGGCCGTTCGCCACGCTGCGTGCCGACATCGAGGCGCTCTGTTTCGCCAACTACGGCTAGAAACCACCCAATAGATCCGTACTGATACGGATTGTGCGGTACGTCCGGCTCCCGCCAAGGTCGAAGCACCCCCGAGAGCAGGAGACGTCATGCGCCCACGAACGTGCCTGGCGGCAGCCGCGGCCGCCCTCTTGATGCTCACCACCGGCGGTCAGGCCGTCGCCGCCCAGCCCGCCGACGGCCCGCAGGTGTACGAGGTGACCGGCGCCGCCACCGCCCAGCAGCGGACGGCGATCGCCCGGTCCGGCGCCGACATCCTCGACGCCGAGGGCGCGACGACCACCGTCATCGCCAACCCCGGCGAAGCGGCCCAGCTGCGCGCGCAGGGCTTCGGCGTCAAGGCGCTCGGCAAGGTCGACCGGCCCCAGGGCACCGCGACGGTCGAGGACTTCCCGGCCGGCTACACCGGCTACCACACCTACGCGGAGACGCAGACCGAACTGCAGAAGACCGTCGCGAACTATCCGTCGCTCGCGAAGCTCGGCAGTGCCGGCACTTCCTACGAAGGCCGCGCGTTGTCGCTGATCAAGATCAGCGACAACGCCGGGACCGACGAGAACGAGCCCGAGGTCCTCTTCACCTGCAACCAGCACGCCCGCGAGCACCTCACCACCGAGATGTGCCTGCACATCGTGCAGCGGCTGACCAGCGAATACGCCACCAACAGCGCGATCAAGCGGCTCGTCGACAGCACCGAGATCTGGGTGATCCCCAGCGTCAACCCCGACGGCTCCGAGTACGACATCTCCGGCGGCACCTTCCACAGCTGGCGCAAGAACCGCCAGGGCAGCGGCACCGACCCCAACCGCAACTGGGGCTACAAGTGGGGCTGCTGCGGCGGTTCGTCGAGCTCGCCCTCCAGCGAGACCTACCGCGGCACGGCGGCGTTCTCCGCGCCCGAGACCCGCGCCGTCTCGAACTGGGTGAACTCGCGCGTGATCGGCGGTGTCCAGCAGATCAGGACGCACATCGACTTCCACACCTACTCCGAGCTGGTGCTCTGGCCGTTCGGCTACACCTACGCCGACACCGCGCCCGGCATGACCGCGGCCGAGGCGCAGAAGTTCCAGACGCTGGGCAGGCAGATGGCCGCGACCAACGGCTACACGCCGGAGCAGTCCAGCGACCTCTACATCACCGACGGCAGCGTCAACGACTGGATGTGGGCGACGCACAAGATCTGGAGCTTCACCTTCGAGATGTACCCGAAGGGCAGCAGCCCCGGCTTCTACCCCCGTGACACGCAGATCGTGCCGCAGACGACCCGAAACGACCAGGCCGTCGACATCCTGATCAACGCCGCGATCACGGGCTGACACCCCCGGCAGCCGTCGCGGCTCGCGAACGGCCCCCTTCCCCGCCGGCCGGGGAAGGGGGCCGCTGCGGTCTAGGGTGCGGGCATGCCTCTGTTCTCCTTCGAAGGGCTCAGCCCGCAGGTCCACCCGGACGCGTGGATCGCGCCCACCGCCACCCTCATCGGCGACGTCGTCGTCGAGAAGGACGCCTCGGTCTGGTTCGGCGCGGTGATCCGGGCCGACTTCGGCCGGATCGTCATCCGCGAGGGCGCCAACATCCAGGACAACTCGGTGATCCACGTCAACGACGGTGTCTGCGAGGTCGGCAAGAACGTCACCGTCGGCCACCAGTGCCTGGTGCACGACTGCACGATCGGGGAGCAGGCGCTGATCGGGAACGGCTCGACGGTGCTCGACAAGGCGAAGATCGGCGCGCGGGCGCTGGTCGCGGCCGGTGCGACGGTCACGCCGGCGACGGAGGTGCCCGAGGAGGTCATCGCGATGGGCAGCCCGGCCAAGAAGTTCGTCCCGCTGACCGACTCGGCGCGGATGTGGGTCGAGCACAACGCGGCGATCTACCAGGAGCTGGCGCGACGGCACCGCGCGGGCACCAAACCGGTTTGACCCTCCAGTAGCTGGAGACTCTAGCTTCGGGGCATGGCTCCGAAGACGAAGAAGCAAACCCACCAGGTCACCCTGGAACTCACCGCGGGCAACGCCCCGGTCGTCGACCTCGGCAAGATGCTGGGCCAGACCGGGGTCAACCTCGTCGAGGTCAAGAAGGCCTACGACGCGGCGACGGCGGCCCAGCGCGGCGACATCGTGCCGGTGGTCGTCTCGGTGTTCGAGGACCGCTCGTTCGCGCTCCGGCTCAAGACGCCCCCGACGTCGTTCCTCATCAAGAAGGCCTTGGGGGACAAGGGTTCCGCGCGCCCGGGGCACGAGGTCGCGGGCAAGCTGACCCAGGAGCAGCTGCGCGAGATCGCCGAGCGGAAGCTGCCGGACCTGAACACCTCCGACGTCGAGGCGGCGATGCGCACGATCGCGGGCACGGCCCGCTCGATGGGCGTCGTGGTCGTGCCCTGAAACGCGCGTACACCGGGGCTTGAGCGTTGTGGACTAGGCTTTGTTCCCGCACCAGCGACTGGCGCCATCGAGGTGGAGCACCACCGGGAAGCGACGACGAGGCCGGCACCGCGCGCCTGGGTGAAGGCCACTCCAGAGCCGGAGTACGCCATGACACACCAGCCGAAACTGAACGCGCTCGCCACCGGCGACCCGGCCATCGCCGGCCTGGTCGAGGACGAGGCGAAGCGCCAGCACGACAAGATCCGCCTGATCGCCTCGGAGAACTACGTCTCGCAGGCCGTGCTCGAAGCGACCGGCAGCGTGCTCACCAACAAGTACTCCGAGGGCTACGCGGGCAAGCGGTACTACGAGGGCCAGCAGTTCATCGACCAGGTCGAGCAGCTGGCCATCGAGCGCGCGAAGGCCGTGTTCGGCGCCGACCACGCGAACGTCCAGCCGTACTCCGGGTCGCCCGCGAACCTGGCCGTCTACCTCGCCTTCGCCCAGCCCGGCGACACCGTGCTGGGCATGGCGCTGCCGGACGGCGGGCACCTCACCCACGGCTGGAGCGTGTCGGCGACCGGCAAGTGGTTCACGCCGGTGCGCTACGGCGTCGCGAAGGAGACCGGCCGCGTCGACCTCGACCAGGTGCGCGACCTGGCCCGCCAGCACCGGCCGAAGCTGATCTTCGCCGGTGGCACGGCGATCCCGCGCACGATCGACTTCCCGGCGTTCGCCGAGATCGCCCGCGAGGTGGACGCGGTGCTCGTCGCCGACATCGCGCACATCGCCGGGCTCGTCGCGGGTGGCGCGCACCCGTCGCCGGTCGGGCACGCGCAGGTGATCACGACGACGACGCACAAGACCCTGCGCGGTCCGCGTGGCGCGATGATCCTTTCGGACGCCGAGCACGCCAAGGCCGTCGACAAGGCGGTGTTCCCCGGCCTGCAGGGCGGGCCGCACAACCACACGACCGCGGCGATCGCCGTTGCCCTGCACGAGGCCCAGCAGCCGTCCTTCGGCGAGTACGCGCACACGATCGTCGCGAACGCCCGCGCGCTGGCCGACGCCCTGCTCGCCCGCGGCTACGACCTGGTGTCCGGCGGCACGGACAACCACCTGCTGCTGATCGACCTGACGAACAAGGCGGTCGCGGGCAAGCCGGCGGCGCAGGCGCTGGACCGCGCGGGCATCGAGCTGAACTACAACACGGTGCCGTTCGACCCGCGCAAGCCGTTCGACCCCTCCGGCATCCGGCTGGGCACGGCCGCGATCACCACCCGCGGCCTGCGTCCCGAACACCAGCCGCAGGTGGCCGAGTGGATCGACCGGACCGTCACCGCGGCCGCGGCGGCCGACGAGTCCTCTTTGGACACGATCGCCGCGGAGATCCGCGAGTTCCTGGCGCCGTTCCCCATCCCCGGCTACTCCGCCTGACCCCTCGTTCGAAGGGCGGCACTTTCCCGTGAAAGTGCCGCCCTTCGGCGTGCCGGGGGTCACAGGAAAATTTGGTTGCACGATACAAGCTCATCGGGGAATACTTGGCTGAAGCAAGTAGTTGAGAGGTACAAGCAACTACGCGGAGCCTGAGGGAGATCACCATGAGCGAAACCACCACGGCGGAAGGAGCAGCCGCTACGCAGGGCAAGCTGACCCACCGCCAGATCCTGACCGTCCTGTCCGGGCTGATGCTCGGCATGTTCCTGGCCGCGCTCGACCAGACCATCGTGTCGGCGTCGATGCGCACCATCGCCGACGAGCTGCACGGCCTGTCCCTGCAGGCCTGGGCCACCACGGCGTACCTCATCACTGCGACGCTCTCGACGCCGCTGTACGGCAAGCTGTCCGACCTCTACGGCCGCAAGCCCATGTACCTGACGGCGATTTCGCTGTTCCTGGCCGGCTCGCTGGCCAGCGGCATGGCGACGTCGATGTACGAGCTGGCCGCGTTCCGCGCCTTCCAGGGGCTCGGTGCCGGTGGCCTGATGTCACTCGCGCTGGCGATCATCACCGACATCACCGCGCCGCGTGAGCGCAGCAAGTACCAGGGCTACTTCATGGCGGTGTTCGGCATCTCGAGCGTCGCGGGCCCGGTCGTCGGCGGCTTCTTCGCGGGCATCGACTCCTTCGCGGGCATCACCGGCTGGCGCTGGGTGTTCCTGGTCAACGTCCCGATCGCGCTGGCCGCGCTGGTCGTCGTCACGAAGGTGCTGAACCTGCCGCACCGCCGCGTCGAGCAGAAGGTCGACTACTGGGGTGCGGTGGCGCTGGCCGTCGGCCTGGTGCCGCTGCTGATCGTCGCCGAGCAGGGCCGCGAATGGGGCTGGGGCTCCGCCGCGTCGGTCGCGATGTACGTCGTCGGCGGGCTGGGCGTGGCCGCCTTCGTGGCGATCGAACGCCGGATGGGCGACGCCGCCCTGCTGCCGCTGCGGCTGTTCCGCCGCCCGGTGTTCCGGATGTCGACGCTGGTCACGGTCGTGCAGGGCGCCGGGATGTTCGGCGCGATGATGTCGCTGCCGCTGTACCTGCAGATCGTCAAGGGCGCGACGCCGACCCAGGCGGGCCTGCAGATGCTCCCGCTGACGCTGGGCATCATGGCCGCCAGCATGGGCAGCGGCGCGGTGATCTCGCGGACCGGCCGGTACAAGATGTTCGCGGTGGCCGGGCTCGGCCTGATGGCCGCGGCGCTGTTCGCCCTGTCGACGATCACCGTCGACACCTCACTGGCCCTGGTCATGGTGATCGCGTTCGTGATCGGCCTCGGCCTCGGCGCGTCGATGCAGACGCTGGTGCTGGCCGCGACCAACGACGTCCGCCCGCAGGACATCGGCGTCGCCACCTCGGCGGCGACGTTCTTCCGCCAGATCGGCGGCACGGCGGGCACCGCGGTGTTCCTGTCGATCCTGTTCGGCACGGTCGGCGACCGGATCGCGAACGCCATCCGCTCGGCGATGACCACGCCGGCCTACACGGCGGCGCTGGCGCAGCACCCGGAGTTCGCCAAGCAGCTGCAGGGCGGGCTGGACGTCAACGACACGTCGTTCCTGTCGACGCTCGACCCGACGCTGGCCCGGCCGATCCTGCAGGGCTTCGCCGAGTCGATGAGCACGGTGTTCCTGGTCGGCGGGCTCGTGCTGACCGTCGGCTTCGCGCTGGTGTGGTTCCTCAAGGAGAAGCCGCTGTCGGACAAGTCGGCGATGGAGCAGCGCGCGGAGGCCGAAGAGGCTCCCGCCCTCGCCTTGGCGCACTGACCCGCTGAAAACCTCTGAAGGCCACCATCAGGGCGTGATGGTGGCCTTCGGAGGTATGGGGCTCAGTGGCCGCCGTTGGCCTCTTCCTTGGCAAGGCGGTCGACCTCGCGCTCCAGCGAGCGGGCGATCTCGGCCTCGGCCTCGGCGCGGCCGACCCAGGTCGAGCCTTCGACGCTCTTGCCGGGCTCGAGGTCCTTGTAGACCTCGAAGAAGTGCTGGATCTCCAGCTTGTGGAACTCGTTCAGGTGATGGATGTCGCGCAGGTGCTCCAGGCGCGGGTCGTTCGTCGGGACCGCGAGGACCTTGTCGTCCGGGCCCTTCTCGTCGGTCATCCGGAACATGCCGATCGCGCGGCAGCGGATCAGGCAGCCCGGGAACGTCGGCTCCTGGACGAGGACGAGCACGTCGAGCGGGTCGCCGTCCTGGCCGAGGGTGTCGTCGATGAACCCGTAGTCGGCCGGGTACTGCGTGGCCGTGAACAGGGTCCGGTCCAGCTTGATGCGGCCGGTCTTGTGGTCGACCTCGTACTTGTTGCGCTCCCCTTTGGGGATTTCGATCGTGACGTCGAACTCCACGCCGTCCTCGCTGCTTCTTCGTTAGGTGCCGGCACGCCGCACATCGAGGGCGGCAACCTTCATGACTGTCTTGACGTCTCCTAGTGTGGACTACGCCCTGCCGGGGGGCCGCATCGATGTCGGCCACGCGGCATGTGAGCTTGGCCCCTTCCGGGGCAGGTGAGAAGGAGTGGTGGGTGCCGGAAAACGACCAGCCGATGTGGCCTTCGTCGGACGAAGACGGCTCGTCGTCCGGGGCGCGGAAGACCACTCCGATGTCGCTGCCGGAACCGGCGAAGGACACTTCCGGGCGACCAGGCGTGCCGAAGGTCACAGGCAGTGAGGCCCCCAAGGGGTCCTGGTTCGCGCCGAACGTCCCGCCCGAGCCGATCCCGGGCCTCAACGCGCCGGCGGAGGAGCCGCCCCCACCGCCAACCCCGGCAAAGCAGGACCTCGCCGACCGGCTCGGCAGCCGCGAGCCGAAGCAGGCGGAAGAGGGCACCCAGTACATCAAGGTCGAGAAGCAGCCCGCGGCGGACGTGGGCGCCGGGTGGCCGGGTGAGCGGGAGGAGCAGGAGCAGCCGTGGCGTGAGGAGCTGCGGCTGTGGCGGGAGGAGCAGCAGCGTCGCGAGGAGCAGCTGAAGCCGCAGGGCGGGCGGCCGGAAGCCGAGCAGACCGCTTGGTTGGCGGGGCCGCAGCAGGGCGGGGAAGCGCAGCGCGCCGAGCAGGCCCAACGCGGCGGGGATCCGCAGCAGCGGCCGCAGGAACCTCAGCGGTCCCAGGAGTCTCAGCAGGGCCAGCAGGAACCTCCGCGCCGCGAGGAAACTCAGCGCTGGG
Organism: Amycolatopsis melonis; assembly: GCF_040064235.1. Taxonomy (NCBI): domain Bacteria; kingdom Bacillati; phylum Actinomycetota; class Actinomycetes; order Pseudonocardiales; family Pseudonocardiaceae; genus Amycolatopsis; species Amycolatopsis melonis. The sequence continues at coordinate 18,350 of NZ_JBDZYD010000003.1, read as the reverse complement.
AGGCTCCGCAGCGTCCCGCCGCGGAACCCCAAGAGGTCCAGCAGCGTCCCGCGGAACCCCAGCGACCCCAAGACCCCCACCAACCCCAAGAACCCCACCGGCCCCAGGAACCCCAGCAGGCTCCCTGGACCCAGCACATCGAGCTGCGCGAAAACCGTTCCGGCGACCGCCCAGCCGACCCGAACGACCCGAACGACCGCCGTCCCGCGTTGCCGGAGCCGCCGCGGGGCGTTGTCCCCTCCGCTTCCGCCGGGTCGCTGGCGCGGCCGCAGCGGATCGAGCCGGATGGGCAGCGGTTCGATGCCGAGGCGACCGTCGGGATCGAACGGCCCACCCAGTTCCCCGGGGCCTTCCAGCAGCAGCCCCAGCCCCGCACCGAACAACCACCCCCTGCCGCCGCAGCGCCGGAGGAACCGGAAAAGCCGAAGAAGCGGCGCAAGGGCAAGGTGATCGCGCTCGTCGCCGTAGTGCTGCTCCTGCTGGCCGGAGCCGGTGCTGCCGCCGCGACGCCGAAGGTCTCCAACCGCCTGGGCCTGCCGTGGGCGCCGAACGCGCCGAAGGGCGACATGCCCGAGCCCGCCGCCGCCACGCGGCAGCTGCAGGGGCCCAACACCGCAGGCCAGGCGCCGACCGCCGACGGCGTCAAGGCCACCCTCGCCGCCGCGGCCGGGAACGGCGCTCTCGGGCAGCTCACCGGCAGCGTCGTCGACCCGGTGACCGGAACCCTCTTGTGGGACCACAACTCCGCGTCGCCGGTGACGCCCGCGTCGACGACGAAGGTGCTGACCAGCGCCGCCGCCCTGCTCTCGCTGGACCACAACCTGCGCCTGTCCACCAAGATCGTGCAGGGCGCCGATCCCGGCACGGTGATCCTGGTCGGCGGCGGCGACACGACGCTCACCAACCTGCCGCTGGGCACCGACTCGCCGCTGTACCCGGGCGCCGCGCACGTCGACGACCTCGTCGCGCAGGTCAAGAAGGCCGCGCCCGGCGTCAAGAAGGTGCAGGTCGACCTCAGCCTGTTCAAGGGCCCGACGACCGCTCCGGGCTGGGAGGCGGGCGACGCGCCGTCGACGTACGCGACGCAGATGGCGCCCGTCATGGCCGACGGTGGCCGGCTCAGCCCCAAGGACAACAACTCGCAGCGCACGGCGAACGCGGGCAGCGCGCTGGCCCAGTCGATCGCCTCGAAGCTGGGGGCCTCCGCGGGCGGCCAGGCGACCGCGCCGAAGGACGCGAAGGTGCTCGGCGAGGTCAAGTCCGCTCCGCTGACCGAGCTGGTGTCCGACCTGATGGAGCTGTCCGACGACGTCCTCGCCGAGGCGGTCGCCCGCCAGGTCGCGCTCGCCAACGGCGAAGAGGCCAGCTACGCCGGCGGCGCCCGCGCGACCATCAAGGTCCTGAAGGACCACGGCTTCGACGTCACCGGTGTCGCACTTTCCGACGGCAGCGGGATCTCGTCGCTGAACCGGATCCCGGCGCGGCTGCTGACCCAGCTCCTGGCGGCTGCGGCGGCGCCGGAGGGCAAGAACCCGGCCACCGCGAAGCTGCGTCCGGTGCTGGCCGGCCTGCCGGTCGCCGGGGCGTCCGGCACCCTCGCCGACAAGCGGTTCGACACCCCGGCGTCCCAGGCGGGCCGCGGCTGGGTGCGGGCGAAGACCGGCACGCTGACCGGCGTGAACACCCTCGCCGGCCTGGTGCTCGACCAGGACGGGCGGGTGCTCGTGTTCGCGTTCATGTCCAACGGCTCGGACACCGAATCCGGCCGCGACGCCATCGACGCGCTCGCGACGAGCCTCCGGAAATGCGGCTGCTCGTAACGGCGGATGCCGAACCGTGCGGAGATCGTCGCCGGAAACCCGCCGGGGCCGGGTAGCGTCGGAAGGGTGAGTCAGGAAACGCAGACCCGCTCCGTGGTCGACTGGGCGATCGCCGCGCAGACCGGCGCGCTGCTGGTGCGCGGTGGTCCGCAGGTTCCGCGTGCACAGGCCGAGGAGGCCGTCAGCGACCTGCGCGAACTGACCGTCGAGGCCGAAGGGCACGTGCGGCGGCTGACGAACCTGGGGCTCGACCTGCCGCTGCTGCCCGGCGAGGTGGTCGACCGTCCCGGCTGGGTGCGCTCGGCCGCGGCCGGGCTCGACGCGCTCACCGGGCGGGCGCTGCCGCAGCAGGGCGGGCCGCTCGGGCCGATCCTCGCCGGTGGCGCCGGTGTCCAGACCGGGCTGGTGCTCGCCTTCCTCGCCAGCCGCGTGCTCGGCCAGTACGACCCCTTCGGCGGTCCGGAAAAGGAAGGGCAGCTGCTGCTGGTCGCGCCGAACGTCGTCGCCGCCGAGCAGGCGATGGACGTGCCCGGCCACGACTTCCGGCTGTGGGTCTGCCTGCACGAGTGCACCCACCGGCTGCAGTTCACCGCGGTCCGGTGGCTGCGCGACTACTTCGCCGACGAGGTCGAGCGCCTCGTCGCCGGGCTCACCAGTGGCGGCATCGGCGGCAACGACAGCCTGGCCGACCTGTTCGGCAGGCTGCCCGAAGCGATCAAGCAGGGGCCGAAGCTCAACCTCGCCGAGCTGATCCAGTCGCCGAAGGAACGCGCGGTGTTCGACCGGCTGCTCGCGCTCTCGACGCTGCTGGAGGGGCACGCCGACTACGTGATGGACGCCGTCGGCCCGCAGGTCGTGCCGAGCGTCGACACGATCCGCGCGCGCTTCACCCAGCGGCGCAAGGGCGGCGGCGTCTTCGACCGGCTGCTGCGTGCGCTGCTCGGCGTGGACGCGAAGATCCGCCAGTACGAAGAAGGCGCGAAGTTCACCAGGCACGTCGTCGACGCCGTCGGCATGGACGGCTTCAACGCCGTCTGGCGGTCGCCGAACACCCTGCCGTCGCGCGCCGAGATCTCCGATCCGGCCGCGTGGGTCCGGCGCCTGCACGGATGACCGGGCAGGCGGTCGCGGCCGTCCGCCGGGCCGTCCGCGCCTTCCTCGACACCGTCGAGCCGCCGCCCGAGGTGTGCGTCGCGGTGTCCGGCGGCGCGGACTCGCTCGCGCTGGCCGAGGCCGCCGCGTACGCCGGGCACCGCCGCGGGCTGCGTGTCCGCGCGCTGGTCGTCGACCACGGCCTGCAGGAGGGCTCGGCGAAGATCGCGCGGGACGCGGCGGCCGCGGCGAAGGCGCTCGGCGTCGACGAAGCCGAGGTGCGCCGCGCCGACGTGACCGGCCCGGGCGGTCCCGAAGCGGCCGCGCGCAAGGCGCGGTATCGCGCGCTGGCCGGGCACCCGCTCGTCCTGCTCGGCCACACCCTCGACGACCAGGCCGAGACGGTCCTGCTCGGCCTCGGCCGCGGCTCCGGGCCGCGCAGCGTCGCCGGGATGCGGCCGCACGACCCGCCGTGGGGACGGCCGCTGCTGGCCGTCCCGCGCGCGACCACGCGGGCGGCGTGCGCCGAACTCGGCGTCGAACCGTGGGAGGACCCGCACAACGCCGAGCCGCGCTTCACCCGCGTCCGGCTGCGCACGGAAGTTTTGCCGCTCCTGGAAGACGTCCTCAACGGCGGAGTCGCCGCCGCACTCGCCCGCACGGCCGCGCAGCTTCGTGAGGACAGCGAGGCGTTGGACACACTGGCGAATTCGATCTTCACCCGCGCGGGCGGCCCCGAAGGGCTGGACGTGGCCACGCTCACGGCCGAGCCCGCGGCGGTCCGGCGGCGGGTTCTCCGCAGGTGGCTGCTGGCGTCGGGCGTGCGGGAACTCACCGACGCGCACCTGCGTGCGGTCGACGACCTGGTCGCCCGGTGGCGTGGTCAGGGCGGCGTGTGGTTGCCGGGCAACTTGGAGGCGCGCCGGGCACATGGCAGGCTCTGCCTCACCTCCCAACCCACCACACGAGGAGAATGACCCGTGTACGAGGGCGAAATCGCCTCCGTGCTCGTCACCGAGCAGCAGATCAAGGACAAGATCGCGGAACTGTCGGAGCAGATCGCCGCCGACTATCCGGCCAACGGGCAGGGCGAACTCCTGCTGGTGGGCGTCCTGAAGGGCGCGGTCATGTTCATGACCGACTTCGCCCGCGCGCTGCCGCTGCCGACGCAGCTGGAATTCATGGCCGTCTCTTCGTACGGGTCGGCGACGTCGTCGTCCGGCGTCGTGCGCATCCTCAAGGACCTCGACCGCGACATCGCCGGCCGGGACGTGCTGATCGTCGAGGACATCGTCGACTCCGGCCTGACGCTGTCGTGGCTGCTGAAGAACCTCGCCAGCCGCAACCCCGCGTCGCTCGAGGTCGTTTCGCTGCTGCGCAAGCCGGAAGCGGTGAAGGTGGACGTGCCGGTGAAGTACATCGGCTTCGACATCCCCAACGAGTTCGTCGTCGGCTACGGCCTCGACTACGCCGAGCGCTACCGGGACCTGCCCTACATCGGGACCCTCGACCCGAAGGTCTACACGGCGTAGGTCACCGACCGTTCACCGCAACTACCTGATTCGCGGAACCCCGGCTTCGCGGAATGCGTCATAGGCTCTGATCACGTGCGTTAACCTATGCGAAGACCAATCGTGCCCGCGGTGACCGGGTCGGGGGAACGGGAGAGAGTGCAGATGGGGAACAGCAGCGCTGCCGACGCGAACGCCTTCAAGGCCGCGGCCGCGGCGGGTCAGGTCGGGATCGATCCGGACGCCGCGCAGGCCGTGCTGAACAAGATCCGCACCGGCAAGGACGCGGTCGAGGCACTGCTCGCGGGCGCGGGCACCCTCGCCCAGCCGCCGCGGCTCGGCGACAACCCGGTCGGCAACGCGATGGCCGCGAAGTTCGTCCAGCGCGCGGACGGCGGGGGCGACTCCTACTCCGCCGCGCTGCAGAACCTGCTCGACCAGTACTCCGCCGCCGAGGAGGGCATCGTCACGGCGATGGCCCGCTACCACGAAATCGACCAGGCCGCGGCCGACCCGTTCCGTAACGCCTGAGTCCAGAGGGGGATTTCGAAGTCATGGCTCCGAACCACAGCGACCAGCCCTCGACCGGCGACCCGGGCTCGCTCGTCCCGCTGGGCGACAACTCGGCGTCGCACGACATCGTCGCCAACGCCCGCGGCCGGTCCGACGGCTTCGACATGGGCAGCGACCGGGCGATCGCCAACCCGCCGAACTGGAACTCGCAGGACAGCCAGACGCTGTACAACGGCGCGGTCCAGAACAACGACCCCGGCACGGCCACCGCGACCGGGCAGGCGTGGGCGCACCACGGCAACGAGCTGAAGCAGGCGTCCGACCACCTGTACAACGCGATCGCCGAGCTGGGCAACGCGTGGGTCGGCAAGGGTGCCGCGGGTGCGCAGGGCGCGCTGGTGGCCATCGCCAACTCCGGTTCGCAGGCGTCCGAGGCCGCGCACACGATGTCCGACCGGCTCGCCCGGCAGGCCGCGGCGGCCGAGCAGGTCAAGAAGATGCCGCCGCCCAAGGACTACGACCCGAAGCGCGCCATGGCGGCCGCGCTGGCCGGCGGCCCGCAGGCGCTGCTCGACGACCAGAAGGCCCAGTTCGACGCGGCCAACGAGGTCAAGGCGCAGCAGGTCGCGTTCTTCAACGCCTACACGCAGGCGATGAAGGAGGTCGACAACTCGACCCCGAGCTTCGGCCCGGAGTCGCTCGGCATGAAGCCGACCGCGACGCACAACTCCGTCTCGTTCAGCGCGGTCAACGCCGTCGGCAGCACCGGCCCGGTGCAGGGGCTGTCCGGTGCCGACGGGGTGTTCGCCGCGAGCGGCGCGGGCTTCGGCGGCTTCGGCGGCGCGTTCGACGCCCACCACGCGGCCGCCGGTGCCGGTGCGGGGCACGGCGCGCTCGGCCACGACGGGGTGCTGGGCAGCGACGCGCCCGGCGGTCCGGGCACGGCGACGGGCACCGGCACGAGCACCGGCCAGGCCGTTCCGGGCAGCGCGCAGCACACCGGCGGCGGCAGCCCGCTCGGCAAGATCGGCATGGGGCTCGGCCTCGGCGGCGTGGCAGGCGGCCTCGGCGCGCTGGCGTCGCGGGCGCTGGGCTCGGGCAGCAAGTCCGGTGCCAAGGAGCAGAACGACACCTCGCTGGCGGCGGCCGACGGGCAGGGCCAGAGCGCCGCTTCGGCACAGGCGCCGCAGCAGGGTCTCGTCTCGTCGGCGGGCACCATCGGCGGGCAGACCCCGCCGCCGGCCCCCGGCATGGGCGGGATGGGTGGCATGGCGCCGCACGGCGCCCAGCCGGAGCAGGACGAAGAGCACACGCACGCGTCCTTCCTCATCGAGGCGGACCCGGACGAGGCCTTCGGCGCGAACCAGGCGACCCCGCCGCCGGTCATCGGCGCGTGGTCCGGGGACGACGAAGACCGCTGATCCGCAGGCCGGGCGCGCACCGCGCGCCCGGCTCGCCTTCCGTTGGGGGTGGCTCGATGCCGACCGCTGAGCTGCTCACCCCGGTCGAGGTGGACTTCCTGTGGGAGTCCGCCGGGCTGGGCGAGCTGCCGTACCCGTTCCGCATCCGTTCGCACGGCGCGACCGTCGACGAGCGCGAGCTGCTGCGCCGCCGCACGCTGGAAGGCCTGGCGGCGCGCGGTCTCGCCGACGGCCGTGGCCGTCCCGAGCCGCACATCGAGGACTACTTCGGCGTGCTGGCCTCGCCGGAGCTGAGCCTGGACGCCGTCCAGCTGATCGCCCCGGAAGCAGAGCCGCTGCTCGCGGTCGCCGGCGTGCTGGGCGGGCAGGGCCTGCTGGCGGTCCAGGACCTGCGCGGACTGCACCTGCAGCCGTGCCCGCCGGACGGGCTGGCGAGCGCGATCGTCTCGCTGCTGCCGGGCGCCCCGCGCGGCACCGAGAAGTCGATCACGGTCCCGCTGGAGCAGCTGGTCGGCGCGCACGGCGTCGACTTCATGCAGCGCCGCGGCAACGGCGACGAGCGCGCCTCGGCCGACGAGGACCGCAAGGCACTGGCCCGGCTGCACGCCCAGCCCCGGCTGCGCGGCGGCCAGATCGGCGCGAACGCCCGCAACCGCATGGGCGGCCGCACCCGCACCCCGGTCCTGAGCTGGTTCGACACGGAGACGGGCCGCTACTTCACCCAGGGCAGCCGCGGCCACGACGGCCGCGACTGGATCACGATCGCCCCGGCGGACGCGGCAACGCTGCGCCATCGCCTCGGCGAGATGCTCGCGAACGCGGCCAACTCGACCGCGACGGTCTGACCCCGCGGTTTCCGACCCGGGGTCCGGTGCCGGGGTTCGCCGGACGTCATGAACGAGTCGTTCATGTCGTCGCACCGCCGCGGCCGGGCCCGTCCGCGTTCTGCGAAAATCGGCGCACCGGTTTTGTCGGTGGTGCGGGCTACGCTGAGCAAGAGTCCGATCCGGGAGAGTGATGATGCAAGAGTTCTTCTCGCCACTCGCGTTCGACTTCCTGTGGGAGTCGGCGCAGATGGGCGAGCTGCCGTACCCGCTGATCGTGCGGTCGCACGGCGCCACCGAGGATGAACGCGTTTCGCTGCGCCACCGCGTCGACGTCGAGCTGAAGGCCCGTGGCATCCGCGATCCGCGGGGCAGGCTGTCGCCGCCGATCGAGGATGCGCTGCACCTGCTCGCCTTCGCCCCGGTGACCATCGACGCGCTGCACATCCCGCAGTTCGAGGCGCCCACCGTCGGCGTGCTCGCGGCGGCCGACGACACCCAGGGCATCCTGGCGATCCAGGACGCCGACGGCATCTGGCTGCGGGACGTCCCGCCGGACGGCCTGGTCTCCGCGGTCGTCGGCGTGCTACCCACCGGGCCGCGCGGCACCGAGGCGTCGGTCACACTTCCGCTGGACGACGCCGTCCGCACACCGCCGATCCGGGTGCCGGTGTCACTGCCTGCGGACCCACGTGAGGAAGAAGACAAACGCCGGGGCCGGGCCCGCCGGACCCCGCTCAGCGAGCGCGTCACGGCCGATCCGCGGGAGGTGTACGGCCGCATCTGCGGGCAGCCCCGGCAGCGGGGCGGTCAGCTGGCAGCGAACAGCCGTTCGCAGGTCGGGACCAAGCAGCGGTCCCGGGTCCTGGCCTGGTTCGACACCGCGACCGGCCGCTACCTGAGCCTTTCCCGCGCAGGTACGGACGGCCGCGAGTGGGTCACCGTGGCCCCCGCGGACCAGAAGACACTGCGGTCCCGGCTGGCGGAGATGGTGAGCAGTGTGTCGGACGGCACGCGCTAGCGTTACCGCTGCACACACGGCCCGGGAACCCGGGGGCGGTATCGCCCGTTGACCTGCGAGAGGCTCACAGGGGATGAACGCGGCGGCGGACGGTACCCTGATGGGCAGGTGTCCAGGCACCACGGGTTGTCAAGATCGTGATGGCGGGTATCACAGGAGCCGCCCAACCAGGGAGGGTCGAGGCCACCAGGGCCGAGTCGTATGAACCGGAAGAGCGTGCTCAGGAACCCACTGCTGTGGATCGTCGCGGGGTTGCTGGCGTTGTTCGCGTACAACACGATCTTCGACAGTGATCGTGGGTACACCCAGGCACCCATCTCGGTGGCGAACTCCCAGATCACGGCGAACAACGTCAAGGAAGCCAGCCTCGAGGACAAGGAGCAGCAGCTCAAGCTGCTGCTGAACAAGCCGGTCGACATCGACGGGCAGCAGGTCACCCAGATCATTTCGCAGTACCCGGCGGACGCCACCCGCCCGATCTACGACTCGTTGATCGCGGCGAAGAACGGCGGCCAGCCGATCAAGTTCACCACCAAGGTGACCCAGCAGGGCGTGCTGACGCAGATCCTCATCTTCGCCATCCCGCTGGCCCTGGTCCTGGGCCTGCTGATGTGGATGATGAACAACGCCCAGGGCGGCGGCAACCGCGTCCTCAACTTCGGCAAGTCCAAGGCCAAGCAGCTGAACAAGGACATGCCCAAGACGACCTTCGGGGACGTCGCGGGTGCCGACGAGGCCGTCGAAGAGCTGTACGAGATCAAGGACTTCCTGCAGAACCCGGCGCGCTACCAGGCGCTCGGCGCGAAGATCCCGAAGGGCGTGCTGCTCTACGGGCCGCCCGGTACCGGCAAGACGCTGCTCGCGCGCGCCGTCGCCGGCGAGGCGGGCGTGCCGTTCTACACGATCTCCGGCTCGGACTTCGTCGAGATGTTCGTCGGTGTCGGTGCCTCCCGCGTCCGTGACCTGTTCGAACAGGCCAAGCAGAACGCGCCGTGCATCATCTTCGTCGACGAGATCGACGCGGTCGGCCGCCAGCGCGGCGCCGGCCTCGGCGGCGGCCACGACGAGCGCGAGCAGACCCTGAACCAGCTGCTCGTCGAGATGGACGGCTTCGACGCCCGCGGCGGCATCATCCTGATCGCGGCCACCAACCGGCCCGACATCCTCGACCCGGCGCTGCTGCGCCCCGGCCGGTTCGACCGGCAGATCCCGGTGTCCGCGCCCGACCTGCGCGGCCGCAAGGCGATCCTCGAGGTGCACGCCAAGGGCAAGCCGATCGCGCAGGGCACCGACCTGGGCAGCCTGGCCAAGCGGACCGTCGGCATGTCCGGCGCGGACCTGGCGAACGTGCTGAACGAGGCCGCGCTGCTCACCGCCCGCCAGAACGGGCACGTGATCACCGACGCGGCGCTGGAGGAGTCGGTCGACCGCGTCGTCGGCGGCCCGGCCCGCAAGAGCCGGATCATCTCCGAGAAGGAGAAGAAGATCACGGCCTACCACGAGGGCGGGCACGCGCTCGCCGCGTGGGCGATGCCGGACATCGAACCGGTCTACAAGCTGACCATCCTCCCGCGCGGCCGCACAGGCGGGCACGCCTTGATCGTCCCCGAGGACGACAAGGAGTTGATGACCCGCTCGGAGATGATCGGACGGCTGGTCTTCGCGATGGGTGGCCGCACGGCCGAGGAGCTCGTCTTCCACGAGCCCACCACCGGCGCGTCCGCGGACATCGAGCAGGCGACGAAGATCGCCCGCGCGATGGTCATGGAGTACGGCATGAGCGCCCGTCTCGGCGCGGTCAAGTACGGCCAGGAGCAGGGTGACCCGTTCCTCGGCCGGTCGGCCGGGCGGCAGGCGGACTACTCGCTCGAGGTGGCGCACGAGATCGACGAGGAGGTGCGCAAGCTCATCGAGACGGCGCACACCGAGGCGTGGCACGTGCTGAACACCTACCGCGACGTCCTCGACGAGCTGGTCATCGAGCTGCTGGAGAAGGAGACGCTGCAGCGCAAGGACCTCGAGCGGATCTTCGCGACCGTCGAGAAGCGCCCGCACATCACCGTCTTCAACGAGTTCGGCGAGCGCACGCCGTCGGACAAGCCGCCGATCAAGACCCCGGGCGAGCTGGCGATGGAGCGCGGCGAGCCGTGGCCGCCGCCGGAGAAGGAGAAGAAGCCCGCCCTCAAGCCGGAGCCGACCCCGGTCGGTACGGCGCAGGGCGCGGGCGACCTGCCGGGCGGCCCGCCGTACCCGTCGCCGTCCCCGGTCGACCCGAACGCCAACCCGTACGCACCGCCCCAGCCGGGCGCCTACCCGAACGGCGGCCGTCCCTACGGCGGCCCGAACGGTGGCCCCAACGGCACGGCACACTGGCCGCAGGCCTACGGCGGCCAGCAGCCGGGCAGCTACCCGGGCGCCCCGGCAGGCCAGAGCGGCCCGCCGAACTACGGTGCCCCTCCGGGCTGGACGCCCGCGACCTCGCCGGGCGGGCAGCCGGGCCAGTCGTGGCGGCCCGGTGGTGAAGAACGCCCTCGTGAGCACGGCTGGTTCGCCGACCAGGCGGGCAACCAGCAGAACGAGGGAGAACGACGTGACGTGGATGGACCGGACAAGCCTCAGTGACGCCGACCGCCCGGTCTTCGACCAGGACCGGGCGGAAAAGGCGATCCGCGAGCTTCTCCTGGCCTGCGGCGAAGACCCGGAGCGGGACGGTCTCAAGGAGACCCCCGCCCGGGTCGCCCGCGCGTACCGAGAGATGTTCGCGGGGCTCTACACCGAGCCGGACACGGTCCTGGACCGCACCTTCGACGAGTCCCACGAAGAACTCGTGCTGGTCACGGACATCCCGATGTTCAGCCAGTGTGAACACCACCTCGTCCCCTTCCACGGCGTCGCGCACGTCGGGTACATCCCGAACGCCGCCGGCAAGGTCACCGGGCTGTCCAAACTGGCCCGGCTCGTCGACCTCTACGCCAAGCGCCCGCAGGTCCAGGAGCGGCTGACCTCGCAGGTCGCCGACGCGCTGGTCCGGAAGCTCGAACCGCGGGGCGTGATCGTCGTGATCGAGGCCGAGCATCTCTGCATGGCCATGCGCGGCATCCGCAAGCCGGGCGCCCGCACCACCACTTCCGCCGTGCGGGGGCTGCTGAAGACCTCGCCGTCGTCGCGGGCCGAGGCGCTCGATCTCATCAAGGCACGCCGGTGAGTGCTGGGCTGCCCGCGCCCGGGCGGTGTGTCGTGATGGGCGTGCTGAACGTGACGCCGGATTCCTTTTCGGACGGTGGCCGGTACCTCGGGCTCGACCAGGCGCTGGAGCACGCCCGCGAAATGTGGGCGCGCGGCGCCGACCTGATCGACGTCGGCGGTGAGTCGACGCGGCCGGGAGCGTCCAGAGTGGACGCCGAGACCGAGCTGGCGCGTGTCCTGCCCGTCGTCCGCGCCCTTGCCGGCGAGGGCATCGAGCTTTCCGTGGACACCACCCGCGCGGCCGTCGCCGCCGCCGCGCTCGAGGCCGGGGCGAAGGTGATCAACGACGTCTCCGGCGGGCTGGCCGATCCGGACATGGCGCGGGTCGCGGCCGAAAGCGGGGTGCCGTGGGTGCTGATGCACTGGCGTGGGCACAGCAAGGACATGAACGCGCTCGCGAAGTACCAGGACGTCGTGGCCGACGTCCGGGCCGAGTTGCTGTCCAGAGTGGACGAAGCGCTCGCGGCGGGTGTCGCCGAGAGCGCGATCGTGCTGGATCCCGGGCTCGGGTTCGCCAAGAACGCCGAGCACGACTGGGCGTTGCTGCGCGGGCTGGATTCCTTGCTGGAACTCGGTTTCCCTGTCCTCGTCGGCGCGTCACGCAAGAGGTTCCTCGGCCGCCTGCTGTCCGATGAGGACGGTACGCCGCGGCCACCGGACGGCCGGGAGGACGCCACGGCCGCGGTTTCCGCACTGGCCGCGGCGGCCGGCGCGTGGGGCGTGCGGGTGCACGAGGTCGGGGCTTCACTGGACGCGGTCACGGTGGCCGCCGCTTGGAGAAACAAGAATGTCTGACCGGATCACGCTGACCGGCCTGCGCGTGTTCGGCCGCCACGGCGTGTTCGAGCACGAAAAGCGCGACGGCCAGGAGTTCGTCGTCGATATCACCGTGTGGCTGGACCTCGGGCCGGCCGCCGCGTCGGACGACCTGACGAAGACCCTGCACTACGGGGAGCTGGCCGAGCTGGCGGCGGGCATCGTCGCGGGCGAGCCGTACGACCTCATCGAGAGCGTCGCGGGCAGGATCGCCGACGAGGTGCTGCGCGACGAGCGCCTGAGCGCGGTCGAGGTGACGGTGCACAAGCCGTCGGCGCCGATCCCGCTGACCTTCGACGACGTCGCGGTCACCGTCCGGCGCGACCGATGAGCCGGGCGGTCCTCTCGCTCGGGTCCAACCTCGGAGACCGGCTCGGGTACCTGAAGCTGGCCCTGGACGCAGTGCGCCCCGCGCTGGTCGCGGTGTCGGGCGTGTACGAGACGAAGGCGTGGGGCGTGGAGGACCAGCCGGACTTCCTGAACGCCGTCTGCGTCGTCGACGACCCGGCGCGCGACCACTGGGCGTGGCTGCGCACCGGGCAGGCGGCCGAGCAGGCGGCAGGCCGGGTCCGCGAGCTGCGCTGGGGCCCCCGGACGCTGGACGTCGACGTCGTGACGGTCGACGGCGTGACGTCGGATGACCCGGAGCTGCTGCTGCCGCACCCGGGAACGCCGGACCGGGCGAGCGTGCTGGTGCCGTGGGTGGAGATCGAGCCGGACGCGGTGCTGCCGGGCCACGGCCCGATCGCGACGCTGCTGGCGGCCCGCCCGGCGGACGAGGTGGCCACGGTCCGCCGGACGGATCTCGTCCTGGCCTGACGCGCCGCGCGGTGAAGTTCCGGTGAGCTGCTGCCGCATCCGGCCGGACAAGTCAACCCCCGCAAGCCCGCGAATCGCCGAGTTGTCCGGCTCGGTCGCCGACAGGAGCCGCCCCGGGGTGCCTTGAATGACTCATTCAGGACCTCCGAGGACCTGAATGAGTCATTCAAGACATCAGCCGCGCAGCCGCGATCATGAATTGCACCGCGGGCTGGGCTTTCGGGGACCGGGGCGGGCCGTTTCCGGCGGGGACGTCAGGCGCGCAGTGCTGCGGTCATGAAGCTGACGGTGGGCTGCGTGGTCGGACCGGCGGCCAGCCGTTTCCGGCCGGACGTCAGCCGCGCAGTGCCGCGATCATGAACTGCACCGCCGGCTGGGCCGTCGGGACCGGAGGCCAGCCGTTGATGGTCGCCAGCAGCTGCCAGTAGCGCTCCGCGCGGGGGTCGCCGCTCATCGCGAACCGGTCCGCCATCTCCGTGCGGAACTCCGGCGAAGCCGGGTCCTGGTCCGGGCGGGCCGTCGCTGCCGCGATCTCTGCCGCAAGCGTTTGCCCTGCCTCCGACGTCGGCGATTGCCCGGCCTCCACCGCCTCCTGCGCCCGGGCGATCCACCCCGGCCAGTTCTGCTGCCAGGCGTCCGCCGGCTGCTGGAACGTGCCGTCCTTGATCTGCTGGGACTGGGTTTCGCTCATCCGGCGGATCAGCGCGCGGAAGTCCGGGTCCTGGACCATCTCGGCGAACTCGATCCAGGCCTCGAGCTGCTCCGGCGTCGGGTCGTCGGGCAGGTCCGGCTTCCCTGCGCGCATCCGGCGGTAGAACTCCTCGTCCACCTCGAGCCCGGCGACCATCTCGTCCCAGAACTCGTCGACCAGCCGCTTGCGCTCCTCGTCGGACATCGACGCGAGACGGTTCATCAGCTTCACTTCCTCCGGTTCGGAATCGCGTTTGGCCACCGCGCGCAGCACCGCCCGGCGCAGCCGCAGGCGCCGGATCTGCTCGTCGAGCGCCTCGACGTGCCGGTTCGCCAGCTCGCCGACCGTCGACGAGCGCGACAGCACCGCCGAGACGTCGGCCAGGCCGAGGCCCAGCTCGCGCAGCGTGCGGACCAGCTCCAGCCGGGCCATCGCGCGGGCGTCGTAGAGGCGGTAGCCGGCGTCCGTCCGCTCGGTCGGGGGCAGCAGGCCCTCGTCCGAGTAGAACCGGATGGTCTTGACCGGCAGACCGGTCCGCCGGGCCAGCTCGCCGATGGTGAAGGTCGCGGTGGTGCCTGCAAGACGCATGATGAACTCTCCAGTCAGTGGAGAGTCAAGCTAAGCACGGTACGGTTGAAGCATGCACTTCACCCGGCCCCGTGACCTGGTCGTGGCCGGTCTGCTCGGCCTCGGCCTCGGCTACCTGCTCTTCCAGGCGGCCTACGGCTCGCTGCCGCCGCTGCCCCTGCTCGCCGGCGTCACGTTCGCCGTGCTGGCCGTGATCGAGGTCGTCCTCGCCTTCTCCATCCGCTCGCGGATCCGGAACGGCCGCGTCGTCGCCGCGATCGGGATCGCCCGGTCGGTGGCGCTGGCCAAGGCGTCGTCACTCGCCGGCGCCTTCATGGCCGGTGCCTGGCTGGCGGCGCTCGCCTATCTTTTTCCCCGACGTGACGAACTCGTCGCCGCGGTGCTCGACACGCGGTCCGCGATCGTCGGCGTGGCGTCCGCCGCAACGCTGGTAGCTGCGGCTTTGTGGCTCGAACACTGCTGCCGGACCCCGCGGGACCAGGATCGGGAGCACACCCGCGGGACGACCGGTTAGCGCTGGAATCCCACCGCTCGCGGGACCGAGCAGGTCTCGTTCGGGTTACGAGCAGGTACGGTGTCAGTCATGACCGGCGTGGGTGACGACTCGCGCGGCCGCCTCTTGGGCAGGCCGTGGCTTGTCGTCGGCTTTGTCCTCGCCATCGGAGCCACCCTCGCACTGGTGCTCAGCGACGATCTCCGCTATCTCCGGCTCGGGATCGTCGCCGCCCTCTGGGCTGCCCTGATCGGCGCTTTTCTCGCCGTGAAGTACCGCAAGCACGCGGCACAGAGCGAGGACGCGGTCGCCGAGGCGCAGGCTGTGTACGAGCTGGAGCTGGAACGCGAGATCGCGGCCCGGCGTGAGTACGAGCTGGAGATGGAGGCGGAGAAGAGTTCCGTCGCCGACTCCAAGGGCCGCGAGGAGCTGGAGGCGCTGCGCGCCGAGGTCTCCGCGCTGCGCGACAGCCTCCAGTCGCTGTTCGGCGGCGAGGTGCTGCTCGAACGCGTCGCGCTGACCGCGCAGGCGACCCGGATGCGGAAGCTCTCCGACGAGAACCGCCTGGTCACCGACGGCGCGCCGAAGAAGAAGCCGGCCCAGCTGATGGCCGGGAAGAAGCCCGCCGAGCCGGGCGAGCGCCCGACCGAGCTGATCGACCGGGTCCTCGACGAGCGCCGCCGCAAGGCGTCGAACGGCAAGCCCGCGAACGGCAAGGGCCTCGGCAAGGGCAAGAGCTTCGGCGGCGGCAAGCCCGGCCCGAAGGCCCCGGCGAACGTCGCCGCGCAGAGCACCCAGCAGATCGCCCGGCCGAAGCCGCTGAGCGAACGCCGTCCGCCGGTCCCGCCGGTCGACCCGGCGCTGAACGCCGCGCAGCGCGAGCTGAAGGCCGCCGAACTGCGCGCCGAGGCGGCCCGCCGCCAGGCCGAGTCCCAGCCGATGCGGCTGCCGAAGCCCGAAGAAGCCGCGAAGCAGCCTGAGCGTCGTCCGGAGGCCGCCGCGGAGCCGACGCGCCGGGACGTGCCGCGCGTCGAACCCAAGACCGAGATCCGCCGCCCCGCGCCGGTGGAGCCGAAGACGGAGATCCGCCGTCCCGAGCCGCCGCCCGCGCGCCGCGCGGAGATGTCGCGGCCCGCGATCCCGCCCGTCGAGGTGTCGCGGCCGGACATTCCGCGGGTCGAGATGTCGCGTCCCGACATCCCGCGCGTGGAGGTTCCGCGGGCGGATGTTCCGGGGGTGTCGCGTCCAGGGATCCCGCGCGTGGAGATGTCGCGCCCGGATATTCCGCGGGTGGAGATGTCCCGGCCGGACATTCCCCGGGTGGAAATGTCGAGGCCCGACATTCCGCGTGTCGAGATGTCCCGGCCCGACATTCCTCGGGTCGAGATGTCGCGGCCGGACATCCCCCGCGTCGAGATGTCGCGTCCGGACATTCCGCGCGTC
This sequence comes from Amycolatopsis melonis, assembly GCF_040064235.1. Taxonomy (NCBI): domain Bacteria; kingdom Bacillati; phylum Actinomycetota; class Actinomycetes; order Pseudonocardiales; family Pseudonocardiaceae; genus Amycolatopsis; species Amycolatopsis melonis. The sequence continues at coordinate 2,052 of NZ_JBDZYD010000003.1, read as the reverse complement.
GGCGGCCAGCCGAACGGCGTGCCGCGGAAGGCGCCCGAGCCGCCGCGGCCGGTGCCCGGCCGTCCGGCGGCCAGTGTTCCGCCGCCGAAGCCGTCGGAGGTCTCGCGGTCGGACATCCGGCCGGTCAAGGACCTCAGCGCGGCCTTCCAGAACCGCGACGACTTCGCCGAGCGCCAGCGCCCGAACCGCCCGAAGCCGCCGGAGCCGAAGCCGGTCCAGCCGCCGATGCCGCGGGACGCCGCGGCTTCGCGCACCGACATCCCGGTCGTCCCGCCGACGACGCCGGTGCCGGGCAAGAGCCCGGCGCCGCGGCAGCCGTCGCGCACCGACCTGCCTGCCGTGGTCCCGCCGACCACCCCGGTCCCGGCCGCCGACGGCCGCCGTCCGTCGCGGCTGGAGCAGTTCTCGCGGGCCGACATGTCGCCGATCCTGGACGAGCCGTCGTCCCGGCACGGCGGTTCGCACCGTGCGCCCAAGGAGGCCGCCGAGGCCGAGGCGCCGCTGGCGAACCCGACGCTGCCGGAGTCGGTCCGCAACTTCCAGGGCCGGTCCGGCGGCCGCCGCCGCAAGCCGGACGACTCGCAGCAGCTGCCGGCAGTCCCGTCGACGCCGGAGCCTGCCGGCGGCGGCCGCCGCCGTCGTCCGGACGGCGAGCCCCCGGCCTGGGAGGGCATGGTCGCCGAGCGGGCATCGATGTCCCGTCGCGGCATGGCCCCGGTCGACCCGGCGGACATCGAGCAGAACGGCACCCGCAACGGCCGCCGCGCGGCGGAACCCGCCCCAGGCAGCGGCTCCCACGCGGCCGGACGTTCGGTGAGCGAGCTGCTGGCGGCCAACGGCGGAACGGCATCGACCCCGCGCCGCCGCCGTCGCGCCGAGGACTGAATCCGCGGCCCGGTACCCCAAGCGCCCCAAGGCCACATTGGGTGCGTTGAACGCACCGAAGGCCACATTGGGGTTGTTTCATCTTGGTTTGTGCTGGTCAGGCTGTGTTGGCTGGGTGTGGTAGTGGTCAGGCCGGGCTTGGTTGGGCAGTGTCGCGGGCGTGTTGTTCGTGCTGGGTGAGCACGAGCAGGGCGCGCAGCAGGGTGGTGGCGTGGCGGGGGTGCAGGCGGAGAGTGTCGAGGATGTGCCAGTGTTTGAGGGCAGCGAAGCCGCCCTCAACCGCGCACCGCATCGCCGAGAACACCGCGTTGGCCTGCTTCTGCGCTTTCGTCAGCGGCCGGCGGGCTTCGGCCTTGTAAGGCGTGAGCACAACCTGCTCACACGCTCCGCCGCAGCGGCGGCAGTCACGGGTGGTGCGGATGTCTTTGTGCCAGCCGTGGAACCCTTTGTCTGCGGCCGGGGTCAGGCCGTGGACGTGGAGCCGTTCGCGGATGCGTAGCCGGCGGGCGGCGGTGATGTCGGCGGTGCGGCCCGGCAGGGCCGGGGAGATCCATAACAGCCGGCCGTGTTCGTCGGTCAGGGCGAGCACAACCAGGCCGTGGTGTTTGTGTTTGCCGTTGTAGTGGGCCCGGTTGTGCGTGCCGGTGCGGCGACGGGTCCGGATCAGGGTGCCATCCACCAGCACCACCTGCCCGCCCGCGCGGGCGTGGCGGCGCAGGACCCGGTGCAGGTGGGTGGCGCGGGCGGCGAGCAGGGCGATCGCTTCCAGCACCCAGCGGCGCACCGTGGCGGCGGAGACTCCCATACCGGCTCCGAGGTGGGCCAGGCGCGGGTCGTGGCGCAGCACAGCCAGCACGACCAGTGCCTGCCCGGCGGGAGTGGCCTTACGCCAGCGGGACCGCAACCGGCGGCGGTGGGCACCGATCAGCTCGGCCAGCATCCGCAGGGTCGACCGCGAGAGCGGAAGAACCACCTGGTAGGAAAGGGCCTCGAAGCCCTCGGCGGGTTGTTGACTCACATCTCGATCTTGCCGAGGGCTTCACCCATCCCCAGCACCACCCACACCGGTCCCAACACCCCTCCTTGCCACCACAGGCAAACCACCACCCACCCAACACCCCTCACCAGCACAAACCACGATGAAACAACCCCATTGGGGCGCTCGGG